>CAJYWD010000049.1 GCA_913778505.1 uncultured Chryseobacterium sp. | reverse complement strand
TGTGACTTATAATGCGACTACCGGCGCCGGGTACAGAGGGATGCAGGGAACCATCGAAAATGGAACTCTGATCTTTGACTTGTCGGATAAAAATATCAAGTACAGGAGAGACGGCGCGTGGTTTAATCTTACAGAAGTTACTTATCCCGTAACAGTAACACGTGCAGATAATACATCAGTTGTATTATCTTCAAATAATGCCGTAGACAGTTCGCTACAGGACAATAGACCGGAATCGGCGGGAGCAAAGATTGCTATAGGCAATAATTCCGGCACTGACACTACTAATGGCATTTTTGTTTTGACGGATTCCAACCGTGCGATGATTCTTCCAAAGGTAGCAAGTCCTCATCTTAACATTGTCAACCCGACAGCTGGCATGATGGTGTTTGATACCGTAAAGCAACAGCTGGCCGTATTCAACGGGACAGTCTGGAGTTTTTGGAAACCCTGAAGAAAGATGCTTCTCAACAAGCCGGAAAATGATTTCCGGCTTGTTTCTTTACTGACAGTCTGATTTTGATGAAATTATTTCTTACGGGATGCTCTTAACTTATCTATGAATGAAGAGATTAAGATCGAGCGAAAACTATCCGTCTTTATTGCTATGATCCATTTTGAGAAAAAAAAAAATTTTTATAGCCTTGATTAAAGTCGATTTACTTTGAAACTACGAGAGATCATTTCGTGGTGCGATCATTATAAAATTGATATTATAACGGGCATTTTCTGTTACGATAAAAGTCGGTAGAAATTTAAGTGACAAAAAAGAATAAAAAGAATAATTGATAGAATTATGAATAATGTCTAGTTGTCGTCGATGCCTATCATTCCTGGATTTTTGCAAAATGATAGTTTCCAGCATTTTCGTTTTGAAGAACTTAAAAATTTAATTATCTGTAATTTTTGAGATGTAATTTTTTGGTAGTGAAATATGAATGATCTGGTAACGATCATTTTCTAGAAACGTATTTTTTTCTCCTTTCATTTGATGGTCATCATTACTACTATCACCTGATATCTGCCCATTTCTCCCGAGTGGACTTGTTATAAGATAAAATCTATAATTTCCTTAATGTAAATATTTTTACGAAATAAAGGTAAAACAGATTTTTATTCTGCAGTGATGAGATATGCTTTTCTCTTTATACTGACAAAAACAAGATCAAATGTTGGGTATAAATCCTAAAAAATCATAATTTAAAAGTGTACTCCAACGCAGAAGTATGTCTGTATTTAAATTTTGTGACTCGACATTTTCCATACCATTTACAGTGCAATTTAAAAAATACAGATGCGGGATATTTCTATCCCGCACTGCAACTAATTGATTAATAAGTTTTCCGATGTGGATATTTTTAAAATCCACTGATCAATTATAATTATTTGGTATTAATTCCATTAGACTCTGCCTGCTTTATTGCCCAGGCCAGGATATTTGCAAAAACTATTGAATTTTGAACCTGCATACTTCCCGCTGCACGTCCATTGCCTGCAAATCCATAAGCCGTCTTTTCAACCGGGAAATAGCCCCCTGAACTCGGAGCTACAAATGGCTCAATTGTATTGCTAGGGTACTGATTCCCGTTGGCATTCTCGTTGCTTAGAAAACCACCATCACCAAACCACACCAGGTTTAAGTCGCTGTGCCGAAATGCTGTTATACCTGAATAGGTTGTACTGCTATTGATAGGTTGAGCATAGCTTAGCGGAATAATTCCTGAAATACTGGAGGTTATGGCTATGGTTGTTGAAGCATCTTCTCCCCAGTTCTTACCTCTTGCATCGCCAAATGGACCATTAAGAACCGGGTCATTTGCATTTGCAAGCGGATATACTGCTCCAGCACCACCACCTACATATCCAACAGTCAAGGCAGGATTAGAAAATACAGCTCTGAGAAAATTGCGGGAAACTCCGTCGTCAATTCTATCCTGAAAGGCAATCACTACACCTTTTTTGTTTAGATAATCCACTAAATACCCTGACTGTGTAACGTTTAAAGATGCATTATCATATCCTATGATCACGATGTCCGGCTTATTATTAAGAGCTGCCAGTAAAGCAGCATCGCTAGCAGGATTTGGACCCAGTGATATATGCGTGTATCCTTCTGCCTTAACAATGCTGGATGCTGAGGTTCCGAAATTTTTAGGTGAATCCATCAAACTTCTTGAAGGACCTGTAAACGCGCTATATCCATAATCAGTTTCATTGCCGATATGTAAAATCTTTTTAGAAGGAATAACAACAATCACATTGACGTTACAACTTGTCGAAACACCTCCCTGACTATCCGAAGTTATTGTTAATGTTTTCGTGGATGTAGAGTTAGGTGTTCCTGTTCCATTCAAAGTAATATTCTGATTACCCGTTGCTGTAAAGGTCCCTGAACCATTAAATGAAATTCCATCTACTGTGTTGCTCGTTACGGTATAACTTCCTAATGATGTGACATTCACTGGTAGGGTTATGGTATTACTACCTGTAAGCGCCGTACCGACTTTGTAAACGCCATTTACTATTGCAGAGCCACAACTCATCGTGTAGCCGCCTGCCGCTGATAAAACAGTTACTGTTCTCACTGGTGTACAGGTAACATCGATCCCATTCGCATTAATTGCGAGATTATCTGTCTGTACTGCTACAGGCTTACCCTGACCCGTAGCCTGTATAGTGTAAGAACCTGTATTAAAGAAAGTGCCTGATGCAAAGAAACTGTAACCATTGGTTGTTGTTGCAAGAAATGTATATTCTCCTGCCTTGGTTACGGTTACGGGAATAGAAAGGTAATTGGATGTCATAAGCTCTCTTCCCTGAACATAAGTTCCTTTTACCTGAATTGCAGCACAGTCAAAGGTAAATTGAGATTTTCCCAACTTTCCGCAAAGGCTTTTCCATTCCCGATCGGCATTATTCCAGTAATTATAGCAGTCTTCCGTTGTATTGTAAATAAGCAGACTGTTTTGTAAAACGCCCATATTGGGGGTAAGCTGTGTGTCACGCTGCGCTTTTGTATAGCGTTGGATTAAGATCCCACTGTATTTATCAGGATTAGCACTTGCAGGATCCATTCTTTCAGAAACGTGAAGTCCCGCGTAGGCGGTAGGTTTATCTGTGTTTATGCCCACTTGTCCAAATAGATTTATGTTGATCATCAACATCATTATGAACAATTTATATATGTTTTTCATTTGTATCCTTAATTTGTATTAACTTATAATTTTAATGTGCTCTGAAACTCAAAGCAAGAGTGTGTTAGTAGTGGTAATTGGCGGAGGGCGTATACTATAGATTTTCGCTACAGAAATGGGTATTTGAAAATTATGCGTTCTTCCTGCCAGAGCATTAATTCCAAATCCAGCCACAAGATGGAGATATTCCGCCTTTAAAACAGCTGATAGTTCGTTACAATGATCATTATTTAAGATCACAGCAATAGAAATTTGGTTAGAATGATTAAAAAATAATCGTTCATTATTGCTTTTCTTAAAATTTATTGATGGATCAAGTTGTTTGGTTTTAGTTTTTAGGGCAAATTTTTCTTTTTTTAACTTTAAAGATTTATGTTTCTTTTGAGAAGGTTTACTATTTGAGGCGGTTAAAGATTTCAGTGAACTAATATGCTTGCTAAATCCTGTCACTATTGTACCTTCCGCTATATATATACATGCAGAAAGGCTGGAATCCGTTAATTTTTGATTTGGATTCACAGATATTTTTTTTAAATGTCTATTCTTATTTTCCTTATTAAAAACCTGAGATCTAAATGGCGAAGAAATTAAGCACAAGATCACTAGGTGATATGTGGTAATTTTCCTGAAAGTGAATAAGTTAGATCTATTTTGGTAACTTCGGGAAGGATCTAAAGAAAGCACTTTCTCAATCTCCTTAACTGGAAAGAGATAGAAAAAAAGACGTAACTTAAAAAGAGCACTATTCACTCGTTAAAAATTTGGATTAGCAGTCCCACTTTGGTATAGAATTACAATAGCCGTACTGATTGTATAGACGATAAGATGGTATGAAATGAAAATCAATTACGGACACAGTTAATTCTTTTTTATATTGCTGGTGTCAGTTTTCAAAGAATTTTTAGAATTGCATCTAGTGCCATCCCGCCAATGTTCAACCTAAGCGATATCATTCAATTATCAATCACTTTCTGATTCAAAACTATTTTAGTTAAATATTTCATAAGGTTTATCTTGCCATACGCCCAGGCCTTTTTCTATATGTCCTTTAATTTTACCGTAAGTAGTCGAAATCGTTGTGTCTATATTCATCATTTGTGCTTATAGAATTTTTTTAAAAATTATTACAGTGCTCAAATTTATCAGCTAAATTGATCTGAGTGCTAAAATTACTTCTACCAATTTCTAATGTTAATCTCCGTTTGTATCCACTTATTGATAATCAATCTATTAAAATGATTTTATCAATAATTTTACTATATAGTGCAACTCAAGATAAAGGGTTAATAACAAAAAAAAGATGCTATTTTCTGAGCTGCGAATTAGAAAGAGAATCTACTTTCACAGCTATAGCACTTTATAAATATTTTATTTTTGAAATGAACACAAAATTCCCGATAGCCAGCAATATTACCCATCAAGTAATGGCCCGCTCTGGTATTGGCAATAGTGCCAGCGCCATAAAGCCACCGGGAAAATGAATAATTGGTTTGAGTATTAAATTTTACTTGAAATGTTCCTGGGCCCTCATAATTATTAGCATCCGATCTCTATCTAATTAACGTAAGGGTCTGTTTTTGTGAAGGTGAAAACGCTTTCAGATAGCTTAGAAAGCATTCTTTGTAGAGTTGCAAAAGAACCATTGAGCTCTCAATCACTCATGGGATTTGATGTATTGATTGCAACATGCGCTAAAGTAATTATTCCTATACTTAATCGTATCTGCTAGTAGTTATCTGCATTTTCTTCCACGTATTGAAAATCAAAGTATTATAATCAGTATCAGTTCTTAAGTAGCCTTAAATATGATCAATCCAGACATAGAGATTGGTATCTGAAGAGAGGTTTAGTTTTTTCCTCAGTCTAGATTTACGGTTATCCACTGATGAAATTGTATTTTTTTTATACGTTGCTATTTCTTTGGTCTGAAGATTTAATTTTAAATAAGCACATAATTCCAGATCTGAAACCGATAATTCACTATTAATCTCAAGTAATTTACTTTGAAAATCAGGAAAAACTTGCTTAAAGACTATGTAAAATGATTTTTCATCGTTTCTTGCTAGATCCAATAGTTGCTGTATTTTCTCAGTATGTGGCAGGACATCACTAATCGGAATTGCAGCGCCTTCCAGGATAGGGCGGATGTTTCGCTTTTTTGCTCTGTTCAGGAAATAATAAATTGCCGACGCACAACTAAATAAGATGATTGCAGACTTGAAAAAAGGGAAAGACTGAGCACCTTCTAGTGATGACAGTTCAATTTTTCCTGCCATTGGTGTTGCTTCCCGGTAGCTTTTGTCAATTTCATATTTTATTCTCTTGCTGACATCAGAAAAATTTCTGGCCTCAGCAGGCATTTTCATCTCCGAATATAATTCAGCAAGAGCATCTGCAATGAGGTACTTCCGTTCTGGGGTATCATACAGTTCGGTAAGGTATAGGCATTTTTTATAAAGTTCCAATGTCTTGCTGAGCCTGTTTTCTACTCTTGAATTGTAGATTAACATCCCTTGGAATCGGTAAAGTCCGATCATAAATCTTTTATCGCTGAGTCCCGATAGTAAAACTTCTGCTTCCTCCAGATATTTTTTAGCTTCATCAAAACGCAGATTCCCTACCAGTACCGATCCGGTGATACGCGCTCTTTCGCCTAGCCAGCGTGGTCTTTCAGAGTTTTTGGGACTTATCATTTTTGCTTCAGCGTATGCTTTCTTTACATAATACAAGATGGAGTCTTTTATGGGTGTATTTTCCGCTTGACCAATGCTAGGATTGCTGGCTTCAAAAATCTTTGCCATAGCCCCATAATATTGCAATCTTAAAATGTGTCTTTGATCCTTGTCCTTTATTTTGGAGGAGAGCTTAAAAGTTGTTGCATAAGAGTTTTTTGCCTTTTCAAAAAATCCGGTACTAAAAAATGCATCTCCCAAGTAAATGTAAAGAAGTCCAAGTCTATAATCGTCACTCTGTTTGCGGGCAAGAGAGATTCCTTTCTCAATCCTTTGCAGGACATTTATAGTTTCATTATTTTCATTGTATACTCTTATGACTGTTGTCAATGATCGAAGTGCAGTTTCATCATCACCCTTATCGACCGATTCTCTATAAATATCATTACACGTCTGTATAAGTAAAAGCTCATTCTTTTTAGTAAAGTTCGTATCAGAATATACAACATTGTAAAGACTGTCTGTGTTTTTTACAGAGCTCTGTGCATGCCAAATAGAATTAAAAAATAAAAATAATATACAGAGATTGTACTTCATGTGTTTTTAGAAAGAGTTAATTCATAAAAATAGCTTTTTATCTTAAATTGATAAAATGTATTTCTTGTAAAATAATTGTATACTATTAATTTCTTTCGGTGTTAATCAGTTACGGAGTTATATTGCGGTGTGACAGAATTTCATCTTATTAGGAAATGGGAAAATGAAAGCTCCGGGCAGAGCATTGTTTTTTGAAGATGGGAGCAGGGCTAAATAAAAATGGAGTAGACCATCCTTAGTTCGCTTCGTGATTCCTGGTTTAAAAAATTAGAATTTACCTGTGAAAGCTTGTATATGAAACATTTATATACAATGAATTCACTTTATACAATCTCATATTTAATTGCAAACTTCACCAATCCAACAGTACTTTTGCAGCCTGTCTTTTCCAAGATGTGCTGGCGGTGATTATCAACGGTTTTCTTACTGATAAAAAGTTGTTCTGCAATTTCCTCACTGGTCATTTCTTTCACAATAAGGCTTAGGATCTCACGCTCTCGGGTTGTAAGCAAAGAGATTTGCTGATTTTGAATTTTCTCTTTGTGGTATTGATTATAAATGAGAGGAATAATATCCTGAGAGAAATAGGTACCTCCGTTCACAATCCGGTGTATGGCGCACAGAAGTTCGTCTTTTCCGGAATTTTTCAGAATATAGCCGTCCGCTTCCGCCAAAACCGCTTCCTTTACTGCTGTTGAGTTGTTATACATTGAAAGTATTAAAACCTGGATATGGGGAAACTCGCTTTTGATCATCCTGCAAAGATCAGTTCCGCTTAGTAAAGGCATGCTGATGTCGGTGAGAATCAAGTTGATATTGTCGGGATTTGCTACCACTTTTTCATAAGCAACCTGACCATTATTGGCTTCCTCCACGATATTAAAATCGGCTTCTTTGATCAAGAGGTTTCTGATGCCGTCAATCATCATTTGATGATCATCTGCAACTAATATGTTGATTATATTTTTTTTATCCATTACACGGCAATGTGATTTCTATTTCTGTGCCTTTGAGACTTTCCGATTTGATATTCAGATATCCATCCATCATGTGAATTCTTGCATTGATGTTTTTCCAGCCAATGCCCGGGGAATTTGCGATGGAATCTAGGTCCAAGCCTTTACCATTATCCCGGATATTGAAAAGAACGTAATCGTCTGATTTTTCAGCAGACAGCTGAATCAAGGACGCTTCGGCATGTTTTGTTATATTGTTTAGAAGTTCCTGAACAATCCGGTACATGGAAAGTTCATTTTGCTTCTGAAATGTTATAGACCTGACATTTTCCGGAATTTCTAACTCTATTTTGGTTTTTTCCGTTGCGTTGATTTTATCGGCCAGATTTTCCAAAGCAGGAATAAGTCCGAAATTAAGCTCTTCAGGAATCAGATTATGCGAAATCATCCGGACCTCGGAGATGGTTTTATCAATTAAATTCTGTATTTGTTCTGATTCTGTATTTTTTTCTTGTGCAGAAATATTCATTTTGATTAATGACAGCATCTGTCCCACACTGTCGTGCAGATCTCTTGCAATCCGGATCCTCTCATTCTGTTCACCATCAAAAAGAGCCTTGGCCTCTAGTTCTTTCTGTCTGTAAATTTCTTCTTGCAATTTCCTATCCTGCCTGTGTCGGTAGTTTTTGTAAATAAGATAGGCAGCAATGACGGAGATCAAAAATAAAATTGCGACAAACCTGAGCCAGTTGTTTTTTTGCCTGATTTCAAATTTTTGATTGTTGATCAGGTTTTGCTTCTTCTCAGTTTCATATTTGACATTAAGTTCGGAAAGTTGCCTGGTATTTTCTTTGTTAATGAAATCATTCATTGCTGTGGAAAACAGCTTTTGGTATTCATAGGCTTTCTTATAATCTCCTGCTTTCACAGCCGCTTCTGCCATACTGTCGTAGATGGATTCTATGATCTCACCTGCATCTATTTCTTTGGCGATTTTAAGGGCTTTTTCACAATATTCGATCGCTTTGTTGTAATCGCCCATTTCGCCATAAAGATTACCAATGTTGTTATATGTTGCGGCCATATTCCATTTGTCATTTTGTTTTTCCGCAATGGTGATTGCTTTAAAGTTATAACTGATGGCTTCAGGATAATTTTTCTGGAATTTGTACACGATGGCGATATTGCTCAATGCCATAGAAATCTTCCCGGGAATATCCTTTTCGGTATAAAGTTCAAGCGCATTTTTATAGGAAATAAGTGCTTTTGCATATTCCTTTTTCTGCTCATAGACAATGCCTTTATTATTCTGGCAGTCGGCGATTAATTCCTTATCTCCAATCTCTCTCGCCAGCTGTTCCGATTTTTCATAATAAGCAAATGCTTCATCCAGTTTTTTCCAGCTCACATACAGCACACCAATATTTTTGAGAACGTGAGCCAGAGATTCTTTGTCATTGGTAGTTTCAGCAGTTTTCAAAGCTTTCAGATAATGCTGAAGGGCGTTTACATTCTCACCTTTATCGCCGTAGAGTCTTCCCAGGTTTAGCTCCGTACGGATATAGATTTTGGGTTGATGTTTTGCCAGTTCCGGCCTGGCTAGTTCTTTAAGCTGGACTTCCGCCGAATCCAGCTGGTAGTTTTCCAGTAATTTTCTCGCATACTCCAGCTTTTTTTCTTCCGGAGAAACGTTTTGAGCAGGGATTTTCAGTAAAAATAAAACTCCGAAAAAGAGTATTAATGTATTGGTTTTCAATTGCGTTAGTTTTATACAAATATATTATAAATTTTCATCCATAATAGATTCAGGATTCCAATATTCTGCCTGATTGCCGCAAGTCCCGTAATGGCTCATTTTTCCGGCAGATTTGTAGTTTTCGAATGGTCCTGCGATAATGCAGCCATCTGCTTTTCTTACGGTTCCCTCGCCCAGAATCTGTTTGCCACCGGCAAATGGTGCTTCCAATGTGGTTCCATTTTTCCAGTAAAATCTACCTTTTGGATCCTCCGGCTTATCATTTACAAATTTACCATAGTAATAATCTCCGGTTTTTGGATATATTTTTTGCCCATCCAGCATGTGACCATTTTCCCAAAATCCGCTGAAAATCATCCCGGATTTTGGCATTAACATTTTTCCCCAACCGTTGATGGTTTTATTTTTCCAGTCACCTTCATAGATTCTGCCATCTGTGAAGGTCATTTTGCCCCTTCCCTCGGGTTCGCCATCCCGGATTTCGCCCTCATAAGTTCCGTTGGTGTACTTCTTTATACTAATAGGATTGGCAGCCCTTATGAACTGACCGGCTTTAAAGTATCCGTCCTGTATGGTGCCGTCTTCTTTGGTCAGAAAACCTCTGTCGTTGTACTTTCCGTAGAGAAAATTTCCTATATAAATTTCTTTGTCCTTTGAAATGTAAGTTCCATAGCCTTCCTTCAGTCCATTTTTCCAGCCACCGCTGTAGGATTCTCCATTTTTTGCGATGAATTTACCTTCACCGTCCAATTGTCCCTCGACAAAACCGCCTTCGTAAGTATCCCCATTAGGCCATATCATCTTTCCTTGTCCTGTTCTTTTTCCAAAAACATAATCTCCCTCATAGGTTTCTGCGTCTTTCCATATCATTTTACCTTTGCCGTGACAGTATCCCATTTTAAAAGTTCCTTCATAATAATTACCATTAGCGTAACTTATCTTACCAAAACCTGAGTTCTGTCCATCATCCAGACTGCCTTCATAGACATCACCATTTGCATATTTATAGATTCCAAAACCGGTGATTTTGCCCTGTTGCCATTCACCGTCATAACTTCCGCCGGTATTCCAGATGTATTTTCCTTTTCCGTCTTTTTGGTTATTTGTCCAGTTGCCTTCGTACGAGCCGTTGTCGGTAATCTGTTTCCCATGGCCATTTCGCTGGTCATCTTTCCAATCTCCATCATAATACTGGCTGTCATCATATTTGTATGGCACATAGGAATACAGCCTGCCTTTACCGTTTTTTTTGCCATCTTTCCACTCGCCCTCATATCGTGTTAGCCCAGAGGTGTAGATGTAATACCATTTGCCGTATCCATCGGGTTTTCCGTTTTTCAAGCTCCCGTCGTACCTGAGACCAAATTCATAGATTTTTCCCTGACCTTCGAAGATGTTATTCTTCCAGCCGCCTTCATAGATTTTTGTTTTTCGGTCTTTGGCGTCAGTAGCGATGCCTTGTCCATTTGCTTTTCCGTTACTGACCTCACCTTTATATTTAATGAGGATTGAATCTGTCTCATTTGGCAGTAAGATTTTGAATTCCAGCTTTTCCTGTGAAGAAAGGCGTAAGGCAAAAAATATTGATATAAAAAGAAGCTGTATTTTCATCTGGAAAGTTTTTATTAATGATTTTCTGATGTTTTGTCCGAAAAGCCGTAGATAGCCAATTCGAAAATTTTTGCCTTGGTATTCGGATTAACGTCAATGTAGTAGGAGAGGTATTGTTTTTTTTGCTCTTTTGGAGTAGCATCTCCTGAGAATACTGCAATATCTTCGTTACCATTTTCGTCTATGTCATTAAAAACAATATAATTTGGCGCCGGAAATTTTTCATCAATTAACTGGTCCAGATCCTGAATGATTTTTTCCGTCTCCGTGCCGTATTTGATTCTCATTGAGTAAGCTTTTTTTCCGGTTTTGGAATCAAATAAAATATCACCCATCTCGCCAAACATGTTGGGCGCAGTACATGCATAGGTAATGAAACCATCAGATTCAGATTTTTTTTGACCTGTAATGTTTTTGAAGTTGTTCTTTGCATCTTCCAGAAGCTTGCTCATATCGTTTTTGTAGCTTTGAGCCTTGCAAAAGAATGTACTGCATAGAACTACTATGGTTGAAATTGTTTTCATAATTGACGTTTTAATCTTTTGAAAAAAGCCAGGAAATCCCGATACTGAAATTTCTTGTTTTGATTTTTGGTGCTTCTGAATCCGGCTCAATATTCTGAAGCCCCAAATCATAATTGATATTAAGCCCCAAAGTTTTGTTAAGCCTGATGCCGGTCGTAAAAACCAACCCAAAATCCATCGTTTTTAAATCATCTTTTTCATACTTTTTGGTTGTAGATGACCCGTCAAATTCTTCAACCTTAACCTTGGCATTTGTCAGATAGGCACCGAATAATCCGGCGCCCAGTTCATAGTCTATATTGTCGCTGATTTCAAATACTGCAACTGCAGGAAGATTGAGCTGGAGATAACTGAATTCGTTGGTATATTTCATTGGACCTGTAGAACCAATGGGATAAGAATGGTAGATGTCTGCACCTTTCAAGGTGTAAATAAGCTCTGGCCAGAATGAAAAGGTCTTGCCGATGGGCTGTTTGTAATTGATACCGATGTTATATGCCAGAATATTATGTCTGTCAATATCAAATGATTGTTCCGAATAGGAATATTTGCTGATGTTCATACCTGCCTTGATGCCTATCTGTGCGAATGCGCTTGCAAAGGTCGTCAGGAGCAGAATGGTGTAGAGTAGTTTATTCATAAGTAGATTTTATTGTTTTTAATGGTGAATGGAATCATTATCTTCTAAACGAAAACTTCCATCAGGATGTAGTCTTTAAATCGTGTTATGGTCATTACTTTTTCTTGAGTTTTCTTATCCTTTATGATGATTTTTCTCAGAACATCACTGTCGAAAATACTTTTGCTGATGATTTCCGGCGTTTGTTGGCTGTCAAGGATTTGATAAGGGATGTTTGTAAGTTGCTGCGAGATAGCGTCCATTACACTATCACTAGAAGTTCCTATATATCTCCCGCTGAGATCATCTCCAAATATAGTTTCGGCATAGGTGAGATCAAAACCTGAGATCTTTAGTTTTGTGTCATAAATTGTTGCCGAAGCTTGTTTTTCTATTTCTTTTCCTACGATGGAGCTTGCTTTTGCACCTAGAACTGCGGTAACTTCTTTAGCGAAATCATTGGAAATCTGAGCTTTCAGATTCGCAGCCAATACAAAGATGAATAGGATCAATATATTTTTTTTGTTCATAATATTTAGTATTTAAAACTTCTTTCCATTTGTTTCTGAGTACTCCAGATGATTTTGTCCATTTCTCTTCTGTGGCGGTCTGCTTCCGATTCTTTTCCTATCTGGAAAGAAGAGGATGAATTGTTGTTATTGGGCAGATTCAGCTGTGTTCCTCTGCCATAGGTTTTATCCCACCATTCACTGTATAATTTATCATCATTGAAGCGGGTTTTTTCAACGGGACTTTGGTTTTTTACATATACCGAATAGATTCCGGGTGTTTGGTAGAAACGTTCTTCGGTAGTGCCGTCTTTCCTTGTGTAAAGCCATTTTCCTGAAGCGTTTCCATCTTTAAAAATTCCTTTTGAGACAGTTCCGTCGGCATAAGTTATTGAACCTTCGCCGGTAAGAACACCTTTGTCATAATTCCCCTCGTAGATGGTACCGTCCTGCCACATCATTTTTCCTTTTCCCTGTTTTTCGCCGTTGATCCAATTGCCTTGGAAAACACCCGATGAAAAATAGAAAGTTCCGGCACCATTTTCGAGATCATCCTTCCAGTGGCCGTCGTATTTTGCATCGGTACCTAAGTAATAATAAATGCCTTTGCCATTTTTCCTGAATTCTTTATACTGACCTTCATAGATCAATGAGCCATTTTTTGCATAATATTTACCTTGGCCGTCAAACATTCCGTTTACAAAATCACCTTCATAACGATCTCCTTCACTATAGATCACTTTTCCTTTTCCGTGGGCATTTTTTCCTGCTATGTCACCTTCATAGACCAGATCTCCTAAATCCAGTTTTACATAGCCCCGCAAATTATCATCCCAGGGAATTTCTTTGTAAGAGCCGTCTTCCTGCCTTACTTTTATCGTTGTTACGGCTTTGTTATTTTCAATTTGTTTAAGATTAGCAGCAGCAACTTTATTCCCGGCTTCGGCAGCCATTTGGAACCAAACTTTTGCTTTGTCATAGTCTGTTTTAACGCCATTTCCTTTCCAGTACATCATCCCGAGATTGGTCATCGCATCAGAAATGCCTACTGCTGCACTTTTTGTGTAATTAGAAAGGGCATCATCATAATTTTTTGAATTAAATGATTCAAGCCCTGCATTGAAATATTTAGTTCCACAAAATTCTAAACCCTGTTTACAGTTTTCTTCATCATTCTCCGTTTTGGTATCTGAATCCAGGCATTTTTTGAACCAGTACACAGACTTTTCTAAGCCATCAAAGGTATCTTTTGCGTCAGTTCCCTGTTCATAAAAATACATCACGCCTATTGTATTCATACTCATAACGTTACCTTTATCGGCTAATTTTTTGTTCCAGAAAAAGGCTTTTTTGTAATCTTTTGGCAGGTTACCTTCACCGTTGTAGTAAATATCACAAAGCGACTGCAGAGCTTTTACATGATCCAATCCGCCGGCTTGTTCGTACCATTTTACCGCTTCGGCAATATTTTTTTGTACACCTAAACCGTTTTCGTATAACAGACCAACATTGTAAAAAGCATCGGGATTTCCTAGTTTTGCAGCTTTCTCAAACCATGCTTTGGCATTTTCATATTTTTTCTCCCTGAAATCAGAAATCCCTTCATCCATTTCCGATTGAGCTATCTGGCCATATACCATCGTGTAAAAAACTAATGAAATTAAAACAGATATACGTTTCATCTTAAAGAATTGAAATTATTTCATCATTTTCCCAAGCGTATTGCCATAGATCATCATCGAAAAGGTGTTATTGTCATCATCAGCATCTTTATCGTACGAAGAGATCAACCTGATGACCACGTCACTGTCTTTTTGGTAAACCTCTGTTATACTTCTGCCTTTCTCATCGGTATAATCTCTTCCGGAAAATTTCCCAGCCTGTACACCGTCATTAACGACTTTTAAAGCATCTTCTATGAATTGACTGGTGTGTTCTGACAAAAGAAGGGCAGAGCAGATGTAGAATGTTTTGTCAGAATTATCACTTTTGATTAAGCTTTCTGATCCGATGCCAATGATTTCTTTCGGTTTGTAATAAGCCGATTCCAGATCGGGAATGGATTCCAGTTTATCGCCAAGGATGTCTTTAAAATCATTCTGAGCATACTGGATCATTAATGATATTGGAAATTTATAACTTTTGGTCGTTTGGGCAACATTCAGTGTGAAGGTTAGCATTGCCAAAACATAGAGTAATTTTTTCATTTTAATAGTATTTCAGTTTTATTTTGTTTCTTGATGAGTCTTTCATTGGTTTTTCCTGATCTGATATTTTGTCCATACATTATGATGGAAAAATTGCTGTTCAGTGGCTGAGCGTCATCTTTGTAGTACATTGTTTTGAATATGATGAAGTGATTCGATTTTGGGGTTTTCATAAAAACATAAGTTAGTTTGTAGTTTTCTTCAGAATCATCAGTGATAATGTCATAAATGTTTTTATCGTGGTATTTTTCTTTGATGAAAAGCTGCGTATCTGCCATCACTTTTTCCGATTGACCGAGCGGAATTTGCCAATTTAGAGTGGTGGCAACTTTCATTTTTGCTATAGTTATTTCACCTACATCTGTCTGTAAATTAGACGGATAGAAAACCGACAAAGTATCTGTCTGCAAGCCGGTAATCGCTGTGAAATCATCATTACTGTACAGATAAATCTTGTCGAGCAAAGCTTTGTAATCTCTCTGCTGGGATTTTACAAAAAAGGGCATTATTAACATAAAACGGAAAATCAGATAAGGCTTCATAGTTATTTTCAGGAATCACAATATTTAGTCGTATAAGCTGAAACAAAATTATCAAGGTGTAGATTACTAATCAATAAAGAGAAACCCACTTTTTTTATAGGGATTAATACCTATTATTAATAATTGCGTCGGAATTTTTTACAATAACACCGAATCTATCTTCACGATTGATTGATGAGCGAAAAACGCAAACTCAGCAAGTCACCAAGATTGAATAAAAGATAGCAAAAGCAAGAGATTTATATCTTGATGATCAATTAGATGAAGAGGATTTTGAGCAGTGAAGACAAAAAATAAGGATGAACTTGTCAAACTCTTATCCAAACTCAATTCAAAAAAGGAAACCAAGAAGGATAAGAACGTAGAACTTAAGCTGGACACGGCTTTGAAAGCTGTTACGAAAATGTCTGAGAGTTATAAAAAAGCAGATTCAGTAGACAAAAGAGCTATAATTGGTTTGATATTTCCTGAAAAGTTAACCTTTGACAGCAGGAATTTTCAAACCGCAAAAATCAATACTTTGGAAAGAGTATCTTTCAAATAAAGAACGAATTACGAAACAAAAAAACCGACAAAGAAGTGAAAAATCTTCAAATGTCGGTTTTGTGACCTCGACAGGATTCAAACCTGTAACCTTCTGAGCCGTAATCAGATGCGCTATTCAGTTGCGCCACGAGGCCTTGTTTAAGGGTTTGCAAATATAGCACTTTTTTCCGTTCTTTGGAAGATGAAACGCTTTTTTTTATTTTTAATTATTTATCTGTTTGCAATTTCCTGTCAAAAAGAGAACGCAAAAACTTTAGAACGTGATATAAAGATCTCAGAACGAGTTCACTATTCAGAAAACGGAGAACTTCTGATCATTAAGTCTGGAAAATTGGAAAATAAAATTGATCTCAAAAAAATTCCTTTTCAGAAAGCAATGTTACTTAACTCCAGTTTGATTGGCTACTTTTCTGAACTCAGTCTGGAAGAAAAAATCACAGGCGTTTCCAGTCCGGAGTATATTTTCTCAGAAAAAATCCATCAGTTGATTAATCAAAATCAGATTCTCAACATTGGCAATGAGCAGAGATATGACATCGAGAAAATTCTTGCTCATAAGCCGGATGTGATCTTCACCAATTATGTTCCCAATTTTGCCAACACTTATGATATCCTGAAGAAAAACGGAATAGAAATGATTTTCCTGGACGAATTTCTGGAGCAAAATGCATTAGAAAAATCAAAATATCTTCTATTATTTGGAAAACTTTTCGGTGTAGAGGAGCAAGCAGAAAAAGTATTCAAAACTATTGAAAACAATTATAAAAAAATACAAAATTTAGCTCTCAAAACATCTGAAAAGCCCAAAGTTCTTTGCAACGAGATGTACGGCAGCCAATGGTTTTTGCCTGGAGGAAATTCCTTCGTGGCGAGATTGATTAAAGATGCTGGAGGAAATTATATTCTGAAGGATAATAAGGAATCATCTGCCGTACCGCTGAGTTTTGAAGAAGTTTTCATCAAATCGGAAAATGCCGATTACTGGATCAATATCAGTCCGCATCTTGATAAAAACGAATTACTGATAATGAATCCTAATTACAGCAAAATGAAAGTTTTTAACTCCGGTCACTTATACATGATCAACAACCGGGAAAAAGACAGCGCCAATGATTATTTCGAAAGTGGCGTCGTCCGCTGCGACTTGGTACTGCGGGATTATTTCAAGATTTTCCATCCGGAAGATGTAACTTTCAGCGCAGAACCACTAATCTACATGAAACCTCTTCAATAAGATGAAAGACCCAAACTATAAAGTCGATTTTTTTGCAGGAATACTCCTGATCATTGGCCTTTTCGTGGGCGCATCCATAGCCTATGCAGTGGGACAAGGATTGTCTGCACTTCTACAGAACGACATCAGGGAGAGCGGCTGGTATCAGGCTCTGGCATACGTTCTCACATTCACCGCACCGATAATTTTATACGATGTGCTGATGGTGCGGAAAGACGGTATTCAATTAAGATTTAATTTCTCATCACCGCCTGTAAAGGATTACCTGTTAATTATCCCCATGATGATCGGCATGATGCTGATCGCCGATTACACCACACAGCTCATTCCAACTGAAGGTCCGCTGCTCGGTCCATTGTACAAGATGTATATAGAAGCCTTTTCAAAATTGATGACAGAGCCTGCAGCCCTTCTCGTCATGACCGTCATTCTGGCGCCAGTCCTGGAAGAAATACTGTTCCGTGGCATCATTTTGAAAGGATTGATCAATAACGGCAGCCAGCCCGTTGCTGCAATTATCATTTCGGCCGTAGTTTTCGGCGTCGTGCATTTCAATCCCTGGCAGTTTGCGGGCGCATTATTGCTTGGTTTGGTATTAGGTTTGGTGTACTACAAAACCAAATCTTTGCTGATGCCGATTTTGCTCCACGCGTTCAATAATCTCGTGTCGGCGATGATGATGTTATATTCAGATTCGGAAACATTTTCTGATTGGTTAAAAATTAAACCCGAACTATTATTAGCAGCAGGATTAGCGATTTTTATAATCTCATTTTATTTTTTCGCAATCCGTAGAAATATTATTTATAAAAATTAAATTTTGGGCAGCTTAATCCGTCCTCCGTTCCCGCTACCTCGCCAAAGTCGGGTGAGCTCCACTCAGGCCGGGCTGCATAAGATTCCACGTTTTTACTTGGGAATCAATTATCATATATCAACAATCAATTATTTAAATAAATGGAGATTTTAGTAGCAACACATAATTTGCACAAGAAAGAAGAAATACAGCAGATATTAGGAGCCGACTATGTAGTGACCAGCCTGTCGGACTACGATTTGAACGAAGAAATCGTCGAAGATGGTGATACGTTTCAAGCCAACGCTCTCATCAAGGCCAAATATTGTTTTGATAAAACCGGAAAAGCCAGTGTGGGCGACGACAGCGGACTGGTAGTAGAAGCCCTCAATGGCCGTCCCGGAATTTATTCGGCGAGATATGCAGGAAATCATAACTTCAAAAAAAATATCGAAAAAGTCCTGTCGGAAATGAAGGATGAACCCAACAGAAGAGCTTATTTCATTACAGTATTGTGCTACAAAGATGCCGAAGGCGAACATTACTTCGAAGGTCGCATTTATGGCAATCTGACGACCGAAGTTTTTGGCGAGGATGGATTCGGTTACGATCCTATTTTTGTTCCGGATGACTACAACCAGACTTTCGCAGAAATGAAAGCTGAAGAAAAAAACAAAATAAGCCACAGAAGCGAGGCTCTCAAAAAATTTCTGGAATTCCTCAATGCAAAAGGGGGTGTTATATAATTTTAATATGTTTTTGTATCTTTACCCTACAAATTTTTATACCTTCTACATCCATTGAGCACATATCTCACCATTTTAGGATTCAATTCTGCGATTCCAACTATCAATTCTTCTCCAACTTCCCAGTTTCTGGAGATGGAAGAACGTCATTTTCTCATCGATTGTGGCGAGGGAACACAAGTTCAGATGCGGAAAGCGAAAGTCAGGTTTTCTAAAATCAATCATATTTTCATCTCGCATCTTCATGGTGACCATTGTTTTGGGCTACCGGGATTGATCGCATCTTTCAGATTGCTTGGAAGAAAAACACCGCTCAACATCTATGGTCCGAAAGGAATTAAGAAAATGCTGGAAACCATATTCGAGATTACTGAAACCTACAAAGGATTTGAGCTTATTTACCATGAGTTAGAAGGCAGACAGTCCGTAAAAATCTACGAAGACAAAAGGGTAGAGGTTTACACCATTCCTCTCGATCACAGGATATACTGCAATGGTTATCTGTTCCGGGAGAAGCCTAAAGAAAGACATCTGGATATGAAAGAGATTTCCAAATATAAGGAGATCGAAATTTGTGATTTTCAGAATCTTCGTCTTGGTAAGGATTTTATGCTGGAAAACGGAACGGTCATCGATAACAAACTGCTTACAACAGATCCTAAACCCTCCGTTTCTTACGCATTTTGCAGCGATACCAAATACAAAGAAGATATTATTCCCATCATTGAAAATGTGGATGTTCTATACCACGAGTCCACTTTTCTTCATCAGCTAAAGGAAATGGCAGATTACACCGGGCATTCAACAGCACTTGAAGCAGCCACGATTGCCAAAAAAGCGCAGGTTGGCAAATTGATCTTAGGACATTTCTCCAATCGGTACAGTGATCTTAGCGTTATGACAGACGAATCACGCCAGGTTTTCCCCAATTCTTTTTTGCCGAAAGCTCTGGAAACCATTAAGATTGGTTAACTTTTGATCAATGATGCTAGCCAGAATCTTAATGTGATCTGATTATAGAATTCTGTATTCCGGATCTTCGATAATATTGACATCCACTAAATTGTCCGCATTTTCAATCAATTTTCGGCAGTCAGGACTCAGATGTTTCAATCTCAATTTCTTACCCATACTTTTGTACCGTTCGCTAAGTTTATTCAATGCATCAATGGCGGACATGTCCACCACACGGCTTTCCTTGAAATCAACAATAACTTCGTAGGGATCGTTAGAAATATCAAACTTTTCCGAAAAAATAGTAGTGGAACCAAAAAAGAGAGGTCCGAAAATTTCATAGTGCTTTACGCCACTGCCGTCAATGTAATGCCTCGCACGGATGCGCTTGGCACTTTCCCATGCAAAGACCAATGCGGAGATAACCACGCCAATCAGCACTGCCAACGCCAGATTATGGAGGAAAACCGTAATCATTGTTACGATCACCATTACGATGATGTCTGATTTGGGAAAACGTCTTATAGCTTTGAAACTAGCCCACTCGAAAGTTCCTGCAGCCACCATTATCATCACGCCAATTAATGCCGCAACGGGCATCTTTCCGATAACCGGCGCACCAAAAAGTATGATCAGAAGAATGACCAGCGCTGCTATGATGCCCGATAACCGCGCGCGGGCGCCTGCAGACAGATTCACCAGTGTCTGTGCGATCATTGGACAGCCTCCCATGCCGAAGAAAAAACCATTCAGGATATTAGCGGTGCCTTGGGCAATACATTCCCGGTTGCCATTCCCTTTAGTATTAGTAATTTCATCCACCAGATTCAGCGTCAGAAGGCCTTCCGTGAGCCCAACGGTAGACATGATGACTGCGTAAGGAAAAATTATTTTCAACACGTCATAAGAAAGTGTGATCTCCGGAATATGAAAAGGCGGAAAACCTCCGGCAATATTGGCAATATCGTTCACAGTTCTGGTGTGAATCCCAAAAATAATTACCAATGCAAATGTCACTGCAATAGCCACCAAAGAAGCCGGAACTTTTTTGGTAATGCGGGGAAAGGTGAGCACTACTGCAATCGTCAGCAACACCAAAGCCATCATGGTGTACAAGGATGTACCACTCAGCCAGACATCACTACCCAAAATTTTGAACTGACTGATCTGGGACATAAAAATCACAATCGCAAGGCCGTTGACAAAACCATACATCACCGGCTGCGGCACCAACCTTATAAACTTTCCTAATTTGAAAATACCAATGAGAATCTGAATAACGCCGGCAAGTATCACGGCTCCAAAAACATATTCGATGCCATAAGAAACCATTAGCGGAATCAACACGATCACTGTGGCACCAGCACCTCCGGAAATCAATCCTGGCCTTCCGCCCAAAATAGCCGTCACCAATCCCATGATGAAAGCGGCGTATAGACCCGTAAGCGGTGAGAATCCCGCAAGGATCGCAAATGATAATGATTCCGGTATCATAGTCATCGCAACCGTGAGGCCCGCGAAAATTTCGTTTCTGTAATTAACTTTTTGAGAAAAGTCGAAAAGATTCAGCATTTTTTGCATGGAAAGTGTTTTTTTTTTAATGATTGCTTTTGTTCATTTTTAGCCAGAAAACTAAAGCCAATCCTATCAAAACAATGGCAATACTGAACGGAAATATATAATTGAGACCAAATGAGTCGGCCACACCGCCAATCAATGGACCGGTAACACCTAATGAGATATCGATAAACAATCCATATCCGGCCAATGCCGAACCTTGATTGGCCGCAGGAACTGTTTTCATGGCTAATACACCCAGAGCTGGGAAAATCAGAGAAAAGCCTAAACCTGTAATGCCCGCACCAATCAGTGCCAGGAACGGATGCGTGGACAGACAAATCATCGTGAGCCCCAAAACTTCGACTGCCAGACTCGCCAGCGCCACATTAATCCCACCAAACCGGTTGATCGCATTACTGAAAACTAACCGCGAGGCGACAAACAATACGCCGAAAACAGAAAGGCACAACGCACCATTTTGCCAATGGTGGTAATCGTAATACAAAGTTATGAAAGTTGAGATCGTAGCGAAGCCCAGGCCACCTAAGGCCAATCCCAGACCATAAGGCGCTACACTTGCAAGAACAGACCAAAATGATTTCTGCAATGACGCCTCGCCGGCACCTGTCCTGTTGGCTTTGTTTTTTGCAAGCATAAAACCAATGATTCCCAGAGAGAAAATTAATGATCCGAGTCCGTAAAAACTGAAATGCCTAACGATGGTTACACCCAGCGATGCTCCCAGTGCCAGTGCGCTATAGCAGGCAACACCATTATAGGAAATGATTTTAGCGGTATGTTTTTCGCCCAGGGTCATTATTGCCCAGTTGATGGGACTTGCACCGATCATACCTTCTGCGGCACCGGTGAGTAATCTGGTTACAATAAGCAGCGCAAGACTAATTATGGGGGAAAATCTGAAATAGTAAGCACACATAAGTATTATGCCGGTAACGGCAAAGCTCAGCATACTTCCGATAACCGCCGGCTTCGGTCCCTGATTATCCACAATCCTCCCGGAGTAGGCCCGCATCACAAAAGTCATCACGTACTGAAGACTAATCACCAATCCGGCTACTAACATGCTGAAACCAAGTCCTTTGCTGATAAATATCGGAAGTACAGACAGGGATAATCCTATCACCAGATAGCCTAAAAAAGTAAAAAGAACATAAGAAAATAATGTGTAAGAATTCCTTCCCTGTCTTGTAACTGCTGCATCCATAACCAATAAAAAATAAAGATGCAAAGTTACCTCAGATTAGATTATCCTGGACTAAAACACCATTAACAATAATTAATGTTAAATTAGACAACGTCTATACTCACAATTAGTACAGAAATGATGATGCACAGCAAAGCCAGAAAGAATAAAACATCGGCAATACCTTCTAGCATCCGGGAAGTTTTGACACGTTCGGTTTTCATGGCAAGAAAGGAGAGCGCGCAACTGATGGACAGGCTGAAAATGGCACTTACTGTAAAAATATCAAGGTAAAGGTGATGAGGAAATTTGGCAATTTTCAATGATGTCAAAATGACGAGACAAAATCCCAACAAATTGGTGGACGCATTCAGAATATGTGGAGCCGTTTTATTCATCATTCAAAATTATTCAATTGTCCTCAATTCTGCGTCTTATTTTCTTTTTTTAATGAATAATTATTAGTTCTTAAAATTTTCTTTAAAGCTTTAAAATATCATTTTCGTAAAAATTAGCGGAAAAATTTTATATTTGTCAAAACTCTATTGTTATGCAATCAACCTATATAGAAACGCAGGAAGTTAGCTTTACGGAATTCAAGAACAGTATCATAAAGGATTACCGGCTGGGAAGGATTTCCCGCGAGATGTCTTATCTGGGAAGACGCGAAGTCCTGACCGGAAAGGCCAAATTCGGGATTTTCGGTGATGGTAAGGAACTCCCACAGCTTGCCATGGCCAGGGTTTTCCGAAATGGAGATTTCCGATCCGGCTATTACCGTGATCAGACATTTGCTCTCGCTGTTGATGCGGTTTCTGTAGAAAGTTTTTTTGCACAGCTCTATGCTGATACCAGCGTAGAACGCGAGCCCGCTTCTGCCGGACGCCAGATGAACGGACATTATGCCACCAGAAGCCTTAATGAGGACGGAAGCTGGAAAGATCTCACTGCTCAGAAAAATATCTCGTCAGACATTTCTCCTACAGCCGGCCAAATGCCGAGACTGCTTGGTCTGGCTCAGGCTTCTAAAATTTATAAATCCGTAAAATTCGACGGTTCCGAAAAATTCTCTAACGAAGGTAACGAAGTGGCTTTTGGAACCATTGGTGATGCTTCTACCGCAGAAGGTCATTTCTGGGAAACGTTGAATGCAGCGTGTGCCCTTCAGGTTCCCATGATCGTCTCAATATGGGATGACGGCTATGGCATTTCGGTTCCTACAAAGAATCAGAGAGCGAAGGCAGATATTTCCGAAATGCTGTCCGGATTCCAGCGCAATGATGGGGAAGATCAAGGCTGTGAGATTATTCAGGTTAAGGCCTGGGATTATCCTGCATTGATTTCTGCCTATGCAAGAGCAGAACACCTTGCCCGCTACGAAAGTGTTCCGGTGGTCATTCACGTCACAGAGGTGACGCAGCCACAAGGCCATTCTACCTCCGGCTCCCACGAGCGTTATAAATCTGAAGAGCGCCTTAGCTGGGAATCAGAATTTGACGGCTTGTTAAAGTTTAGAGAATGGATTCTGGATTACAGCATTGAAATCGAAGGTGTTTACGAGGTTTTGGCAACAGCGGAAGAACTAGATGCAATTGATGCTGAAGCGAAAAAATTGGTGAAAGAGGGTCAGAAGAGAGCATGGGAAGCCTATCAGAAGACAATTTCCGATTTGAAAGCTGAAGTTCTGCCTTTGGTAGAATCCCTGTCAAAGCAGCATCCGGAAATCAATGCACTCATCGAAAGTTTTAATAAAATCATATCAAAAAGTAAAAAAGACATCTTTCACCTGGCAAGAAAAACCTTGCTGGCAACACGTGGAAAAGAATCAGCTGAAAAAGCTGCACTTAAAAATAAATATGATGCCATTTACGCCATAGAAAAAGACAACTATTCCTCGCATCTTTATTCTCAGTCAGAATGGAAAGCGACTAATATTAAAGAGATTAAACCAATATTTTCGGAAAATTCCGAAGAGGTGGACGGAAGAGTAGTCGTGCGTAATAACTTCGACAAAATCTTCGAAAAATATCCTCAGACATTAGTATTTGGGGAAGATGCCGGAAATATTGGTGATGTGAATCAGGGCCTGGAAGGACTTCAGGAAAAATATGGCGAGGTGCGTATTGCCGACACGGGAATCCGTGAGGCTACCATTCTGGGCCAAGGCATTGGACTGGCGATGCGAGGACTGAGACCAATAGCCGAAATCCAATATCTGGATTATATTTTATACTGTCTGCAGGGCATGAGTGATGACCTTGCCACAGTGCAATATAGAACGAAAGGCGGACAAAAAGCACCGGTCATTATCCGTACAAGAGGTCATCGCCTGGAAGGTGTGTGGCACTCGGGATCTCCGATGGCAGGGATTCTCAACCTTTCTAAAGGTATTAACATTCTGGTTCCAAGAAGCCTTACCAAAGCTGCGGGATTTTACAATACCATGCTTCAGAGCGATGAGCCTGCCGTTATCGTAGAATGCCTGAACGGTTACAGATTAAAGGAAAAACAGCCTGACAATCTGGGTCAATTTACAGTGCCGGTGGGAAAAATCGAAGTGACCAAGGAGGGTTCTGATGTTACTTTAGTGACGTATGGTTCCACCTGGCGACTCGTGACGGAAGCTGCTGCAGAACTGGAAAAGCTGGGGATTTCAGCAGAAGTTATTGATATTCAATCATTAATTCCTTTTGACCTTACGGGCGAGATTGCTGAAAGCGTCAGGAAAACCAATCGCCTCGTTGTTATAGATGAAGATGTAGAGGGCGGAACGTCTGCATTTATCCTACAGCAGATTCTTGAAAAACAAAAAGCGTTCAGATATCTGGATTCGGATCCGGTGACGATAGCTGCAGCAAATCACAGGCCGGCGTATGCAAGCGATGGAGATTACTTCAGCAAACCGTCAGCAGATGACATTGTAGAAAAAGTGTACAAGATGTTCAATGAATCAGATCCGGAAAAATTTCCGTCAATTTATTGATTCCTAGAAAAATAACTGAATAAACCTTTTGAAGATTCCACCTTCAAAAGGTTATTTTTTTTAAGATCTTCAACGAAATTGGGAACAGTATCATGGCGGATCACAATCTTTTCGAAGACCATTTTTCTATACGCATAACCTTCCATAAAAGCCTCATTATCGCTCCAGGGCTGCGAGTCCTGCTTACGCATCCAACGCACAAAATCCTCGTCTGACTGTGATGTGTAACTTTTTTTCCGTTTGAGTAACGTATACTTCATTGTAATATTTGCACAAAAATATCAATTATAATTGATTATTTTTTAAACAATGGTAAGATCCAATATTAAATTTTTATGAATAATTATCAAAGAATTGATAATCAATCCTGTTATAAATAATATCAATTTTAGAGTACTACTTCGATAATTTATGAAATATCTGTAAATTCGTTACGTATTATAATTGCTGGCTAAAAACCTTTCATTTGAAATTCCTCATCATCATTCCCGCACATAATGAGCAGAGCAATATTGCGCTATGCCTGGATTCTCTGAAGAGACAGAGTTTCCAAGATTTTCTATGCATCATTGTGAACGACGGCAGCACAGATCAAACTCAGAAAGTTGCTGAGGATTTTATTCACACTGCTCCAGACTTCCGCCTTCTGAATCTGTCTTCATCCACGCACGAGCCTGGCGCCAAAGTCGTTAGGACTTTCAACGCAGGATTGGAATCTTTGGATTGGAAAAACTTTGACGTTATTTGTAAGTACGATGCGGATATTATTTTTCCGGATGATTATCTGGAGAAGATCAATCGCGTTTTCGAAACAGACCCCAAAGCAGGTGTGGTTTCGGGATTGGTGTACATTAAAAATTATAAACTCAATCCGGAGATCAAAAATTTCCGTAATGCCAACGATAATTGGGCAGATTTCAGCAACCGAGATCAGGATTGGATTTTCGAAAATCTGTCTTCCAAAAATCACGTCCGTGGTCCGATAAAAGCTTACAGAAAAGAATGTTTCGAGGATATGAATGGCTTGCGGGCTGTTCTTGGTTGGGACAATCTCGATATTTTATTGGCTAAAAAAAGCAATTGGGAAGTTGTGACCATTAAAGAACTTTGGGTCAAACATCTTCGTCCGACGGCTTACAAGTACAAATCTCAAAAAGCGGAGAAACTCGGTCAGTATTTTTATAACATCGGTTTGAGTCTGCCTCTCGCCATGATTTCGTCAGCAAAATCCAGTTTCAAAAATCGTTCTGCGAAAGAAAATTTCATCACCATCAATTCTTTTCTGAAACAAAAAGATAAACGAAGTCTGAGCGAGGAAGAAATCCAATTTATCCGAAATCTGCGCTGGAAAGAGTTTTTCAAAAACTTGGGTTTATGAAAAGAATTGCTTATATAGAACTCGATACACACGCAGAATTAGCAAATAATTTCTATGAACTTACTAAAGATTCTGGTGAGATTTCTGTGGATTTTTACTTCTCGGAAAAGATTTTCAAATTCCTGAATATTCACGAGAAAAATGTTTTCCTTACGGATTATTCTCAACTTTTGGAAGTTTTGGAAAAGAAAAAATATGATTTGATTATCATTGGAACGGTTCATCGCCATTTCATTTTCTACAAAGCGATTGTAAAGAAATTCAACACAACGATTCTTGTTCATAATCTGAATTTTACCAAAGCTTCAAAATGGGAATTATTCAAAAGTATTTTCAAAAAAGATTTTAAATACCGTTTGAAATTATTTCTGAAAGAAGGACTTTTGGATGCTCCGGAAGTTTATCAACAATCTAAAAACTTGCTTTTATTAGGAAAAGAGATTGTAGATTTTACTTTTTCGATAAGTTACACCAATTACACTCCGTACAAAACGATTCCATTATTCTACAATAAATATGTTGAAAATGTCGAAAATAATGAATTTATAATAGTTGTTCCCGGAGCAGTTTCGCAAAGCAGGAGAGATTATGGTTCGTTTTTTGAAAAATTAAAACAGTTTCAAAATATCGGAATTAATTATGAAATTATTTTCCTCGGGAAAGCTTTCGGAGAAGAATTAGAAAAACTAAAGCTAATTATAGATAAACTTCCAAAATTCATTACAATTCAGTATTTTGAAGAAAAAATTAAACAAGATATTTTTGATGATTGGATGAAAAAAGCAGACGTTTTATATTGTCCCATTCAAGAAGAAACTGAATTTTTCTCTATCAAAGAAATCTATGGAAAGACGAAAATCAGTGGCAATATTGGCGACGCCATCAGATATGCAAAACCTGCTGTCTTTCCTGCAACTTATGATTCGGATTCAGAATTTATAATTAAGGAACAATTTGATTTACAGAATCAATTTTCAGAAATCAGAAATCAGAAGTTTGATTTTAACAAGTACATCAAAGAAAATATTTCGGAAGAATTAATCCAATTATTAAAATCATTTTAAGAACTCTATTTCGAAAAACTCTTACTCAGAACAATTTTTGATTTTCTCAGATTCTTTATCGAACTAAATCTAATTCTTTCATTATACAAAAACCATCCGCCAATACAACCAATTGCGCTACCAATTAAAATCTCCAACAATCTAATTTTTAGTAAATAATCGGGATTAAGTGAAGTAGAACTTCCGGTCTCAGCAAGTAGAATTCCCATTGGTGTCAGGAACATTACAGCCAGTGCATAATGTCTTGTAATCAGCATTTCTACGATGATTTGAAGTATGATAATAGAAATGCAGATCCATAAAATATCATTCACGTAAGAAAAAATAAACCAAGCAATTCCCAAGCCGATAATTGTCCCGATAATCCTATGCAAACCTCTTTTCCAGATATGATACTTATTCACACCTTGTAAAACTGCTAAGCTGGAGATCGGAATCCAATAAGGATATTCGAGTTTGAAAATCTGTCCCACCAAAACCGAAGCAGACATACAAATCCCAATAATAAAGGATTCTACAAGATTGACATAAGGATTAATATGGAAAGTTGTTGAAGCAGATTTTGATTCTTTTTTATTTTTTAACAAACTGTAAATCAAACAGATCAGACAAGCGTTCAGAGTTCCTATGGTGAAAATTCCAATTTTCTGAGGAATTGCTTCAGGATGATGCGGAAGTCCGATTGCCATTGATGCCATCATGATGAAGAAAAAACTTCCCGGTGGTTTCAGATTGAAATATCTGACGATGTAATAAGCAATTGCTGAAAGAATCCCGAAAGCAAAAGGTGCAATCCACATATTAAAACTGAAAACCAATCCGAAAATGTAAGAAACAATCATCCCAAAAGAACATACAAACATCTTCATCATAATCTCAAAAATATCTTTGCTATTCGGAATGTAAAGAATGACCAAACCGGCTAAACTGGCTGTCAAAGCTGACCTGACATCTGCCAAAAAATAACCGAATAATAACGGAATTCCTACAGCAAGTCCTGCAAGAAAAGGAATATGCCAACTTCTGGGCGAAGGTTTCAGTACAAAAAAAGAACTGATTTCTTCTTTAATATAATTGATTTTCAACGGGTTGATCTTTAATTTAGAATTAGATTTTAGCAGCCATAACTTGTTATTTTTGCCAGTATGAAATTACCCATTAATCGCCGAATTTCAAACTGTAAGGGAATGAGAAATTGCATAAAAATCGCTATTTTTGTTATCTTAAAATTTTGAGACAATAATGGATTATCTGAAGGGACTAAATGAAGCACAGTTTGAGGCAGTTACTACATTACAAGGACCGTTGATGGTTCTGGCGGGCGCAGGCTCCGGCAAAACCAGGGTTCTGACAATGAGGATTGCGCATCTCATCACTAACGGTGTAGACCCTTTTAATATTCTGGCTTTGACGTTCACCAACAAGGCGGCCAAAGAAATGAAAGAACGTATCGCAAAAGTAGTGGGCGTGAGCGATGCGCGTTCTCTCTGGATGGGAACATTCCACTCAGTTTTTGCAAGAATTCTCAGGAGCGAGGCGCATTACATCGGTTATCCTTCCAATTTTACAATTTACGATGCGCAGGACGCACTGAATGTCCTGAAGAAGGTCATCAAGGATATGAATGTGGATGCCGATGTCTATAAACCGAAAAAGGTTTTATCAAGAATTTCTCAATACAAAAATAACCTGATAACCGTCACTGCTTATTTCAACAATCCGGAACTGATGGAAGCGGATGAAAGAGCTAATATGCGATTGATAGGCGAAATTTACCGAAAGTACGTTGAGGCTTGCTTCAGGAACGGCGCAATGGATTTTGATGATTTATTATTGAAAACCAATGAATTGCTGACGAGATTCCCGGAAGTTCTGGCAAAGTATCAGGACCGTTTCCGTTATATTCTTGTAGATGAGTATCAGGATACGAATCATTCGCAATATCTGATTGTCAAAGCGTTGGCATCCAAATTTGAAAATATTTGTGTTGTTGGCGATGATGCACAGTCGATTTATTCCTTCCGTGGTGCGAATATCTATAACATTCTTAATTTTAAGAAAGATTATCCCGACGCAGTAACTGTCTCTCTGGAACAGAACTACCGTTCTACACAGAATATTGTGGATGCCGCAAATGTGGTGATTGCGAAAAATTTACAGCAGTTCAAAAAGAATGTGTTTAGCGAGAATGAAGTAGGGGAAAAGATTAAAGTTTACCGAAGTCTTTCTGATGCTGATGAAGCTAATTTTGTCTCTGCTAATATTTTCGAACTGCACAATACGCAGCAGAGAAAATTCTCGGACTTTGCAATTCTTTACAGAACCAATTCCCAGACCAGAGCTTTTGAAGACGCACTCAGGAAAAAAAATATTCCATACAGGGTTTACGGCGGATTGTCCTTCTATCAAAGGAAAGAAGTAAAGGATTTGCTGGCTTACCTGCGGATCTTAATCAATGAAAATGATTCCGAAGCACTCTCAAGAATTATCAACTATCCTGCAAGAGGAATAGGCGAAACCACACAGAACAAACTGATTGTATTTGCAGATTCCCGCAACGTTCCGGTAACTCAGGTTTTGGATAATCTCGGGTTTTATGCGCCACAATTGGGCCTGAATAATGGAATCATCAATAAACTCGGTGATTTTTGGGCGATGATAAAAGCCTTTCAGGTGATGCTGAAAACTGAAAATGTCTACGACGTTGCTATGGAAGTGGCAAAACGTAGCGGTTTAATTAAATTTTTAAAAGAAGACCAAACGCCGGAAGGAATTTCCAGGGTTGAGAATATCCAGGAATTACTGAACTCGATGCAGGGTTTTATTGAGGAACAGAGACAGATTGAAGATGGAGACCCAAGTCTTTCCAATTTTCTGGAAAACATTGCGCTTTCATCTGATACTCAAAATGATAAGGATGATGGCGAGAAAGTCTCGCTAATGACCATTCACCTGTCAAAAGGACTAGAGTTTCCCGTAGTTTATCTCGTTGGACTAGAGGAAAATCTGTTTCCAAGTTTCATGAGCTCATCCACACGAGAAGAACTGGAAGAGGAACGACGCCTGTTCTACGTTGCTTTGACCAGAGCGGAAAAGCAGGCTTACTTCACTTATGCCGTTTCCCGTTTCCAGTGGGGGAAAATCACAGACTCGGAGCCGTCAAGATTTTTGAGCGAGGTAGATTCCAAATATATCGAATTTATTAATCCAATGCTGGAAGCGAGGTTTGTCAATAATTCCGGAATCAGCTCCAATATTTTTGACGAAAGACCTTCGGAGCCAAGATTCTTCAAGAAGAAGGACGAGAAAAAAACTCTGGACCGCAATATCAACACGCCACCACCGAAAAAAACTTTGAAACCGGTAGCTACGGCCAAGATTATCAATCCAAGCGGATCATCTTCCGAAGATATAGAAGTAGGAGACAGAGTGCGTCACGACCGTTTTGGCGTGGGCGAGGTGACATTTCTGGATGGCACCGACCCGCAAAACATCAAGGCAAAAGTGATTTTTGCCAATGAAGGCGAGAAAAATCTGATTCTTAAATTTGCTAAATTGACCAAGATTTAAATTTAAAATTTATCACTTAAGTTTTAATGACCGTATAAAATAGAGTTATCTAAGTTCAATTGAGTTTGAAAATCAAAGATTTTACCTAAAGTGAACCTAGCACTAAAATTCATAACTATTTCTAAAGTAACTTAAGTGTTTGAAAATAAAGAATACTATGATTCGAGCAAAAAACATACATAAATTCTACGGAACTCTGGAGGTTCTGAAAGGTGTAGACATTCATATAAAACCCAGCGAAGTGATCTCTATAGTCGGCGAGTCCGGTGCGGGAAAATCGACTTTACTTCAGATTCTGGGAACGCTGGATAAACCTTCGGAGATTGAAAAATACCATACGGAGATTTCGCTGGACGGCAATTCTTATCTTAAAATGAAAGACAAAGAACTGTCGCGTTTCCGGAACAGAAACATCGGTTTTGTCTTTCAGAATCATCAGTTGTTACCGGAATTCACGGCCTTGGAAAACGTTCTTCTGCCGACCAAAATTGCCGGAATTTCTGAAAAAGAAGTCATTGAAAAAGCGCATTCCCTGTTCGAAGATCTGAATATTGCTGCCAGACTGCACCACAAACCATCAGAACTTTCTGGCGGCGAGGCCCAGCGTGTTGCAGTTGCCAGAGCATTAATTAATTCTCCAAAGATTATTTTTGCGGATGAACCGACCGGAAACCTCGATTCCAAAAATGCAGATGCGCTTCATCAATTGTTTTTTGATTTGAGGGACAAATACCATCAGACTTTCGTGATTGTAACGCATAATCCTGTTTTAGCGGAAAGCACGGACAGAAAGTTGGTTATGAAAGACGGACAGATTGTTTTATAGTAAAAGAATTGTAGAAATTCATATTATTTTTCATAATAAATCGTTCTGATTAATAAACTAAAAGTTCTTGAAGCCATTTCTATTTTTTCTTTTCTCGATTTTATTTATTTCCTGTGACGCTAAATCTCAGGAAAGTCCGGCAATTCAATACACTAATGCCGAAGACAGATTAGCTCAAAAAATATCTGATGTCAAAACTTTCTTGAAAAATTCAGATTATAATCAGGAAAAAGCGTTTTTAATTGATTTCTCAATTCCGTCTTCACAATTCCGATTTTTTGTTATTGATTTGAAAAAAGGAAAAGTTCTCCAAAAAGCTTTGGTAGCTCACGGTTCTGGCTCGGAAGCCGGAAAGCAAAAAGGACAATTGAAATTTAGTAATCAAAATAATTCCCGCTGTACATCTCTAGGAAAATATGCGATTTCTGAAAAATATAAAGGTCAATTTGGTTTGTCTTACAGATTGGACGGATTAGATGAAACCAATAGCAATGCAAGAAAACGCGCTATTGTACTTCACAGATTAAATTGCGTTCCTGATGCAGAACAAAAAGATGAACTCTGCCTGAGTTGGGGTTGTCCGATGGTTTCTGATAATTTCTTTAAGATTTTGGAACAGCATATTGATAAATCAGATAAAAAAATAATTCTTTACGCCTACAATTAATGAGCATCAAATCCCTTGCGGAAGACGACCGCCCGAGAGAAAAGTTCCTCCTGAAAGGGAAAGCCGCCGTTTCGGATTCGGAACTGCTTGCCATCATTATGGGAAGTGGAAACAGGGAAGAATCTGCCGTGGAGCTGGCAAGAAAAATACTGAATTCAGTTGAAAATAACTGGCATAGATTAAGTCAGCTTTCTGTAAAGGACTTGATGAAATTCAAAGGTGTGGGGGAAGCCAAGGCTATTTCCATCGCTACTGCATTAGAAATCGGGAGCAGAAGATCGCAGCAGGAAGTTCTGGAAAGGGAGCAGATATCCGGCAGCAAAGATGCTTTTGAAATTTTACTGCCTCATCTTTCAGACCTGTCTACAGAGGAATTCTGGGCCATTTTCCTGAATCATCAGAATAAAATTATCTACAAAACCTGTCTGTTCCGTGGTGGCATCGCCGGTACTGTGGCAGATATCCGTGTACTTTTCAAAGTGGCTTTGGAGCATTTTTCTACCAGAATCATTGTGGCGCACAATCATCCGGCGGGAAGTCTGAAACCATGCCAGGAAGATATCTACATTACCAATAAGATCAGGGAAGCCGGTAAATTGCTCGAGATCGAATTGCTGGATCATCTGATTATCGCACAGAATAAATTTTACAGTTTCAAAGAAGAAGGGATTTTATGATACGGAAAATTAAGTATGAGTCTATCGATTTCGAGAAATATAACCATTGCATTGCGCAGTCTTGTCAAAGAAAATTTTATGCAGAACGCTCGTTTCTGGACATAAGTACCGGGAAAAATTGGGAGATTCTGATTTACGGTGATTATGAGGCGGTGATGCCAATTCCATTCATCAGTAAATTGGGACTGAAAGTGGTGATCAACCCAAAATTGTGTCAGCAGTTGGGTGTTTTTTCTGCACAAGATTCCAAAGCGGTGAATGATGCCTTCTTTGACTTTTTCTGTAAAAATTATAAAATCTGGTATTATGCTTTCAACGATGTCAATCAGTTTTCGAAATCCCTGAAGCAGCGTAACAATTTCCTAATTTTCCCCGAGCCTTATGACGTTGTCAGACAGCGGTACTCACCAAAGCGGAAACGCAAACTTAGGCTGGATCAGGAAGTGATTGACAATTCGGAAATGATTAAAAATCCTGATCAGAAGGCCGTCCAGGCTTTCATCCGTAAGACCGGTTTGGGTGCAGGCGATAAGGATCTGGAAGAGTTTATCAAGCTGCTGTCAGATTTCAGTACGGCGGGATTTCTGGATTTCTACGGCTTCTATTACCATCATGAGCTGATCAATCTGATTGCGGTCTATCACAATGATTATACCCTTGCCTTGCTCGGCACGTACAATGACAGGGAATATGTGAAGCTCAGCGGATCCAGCTATCTTATTGATAAAGTAATCGCAGACAACATCGAACATAAAATTTTTGATTTTGAGGGCAGCGAGGTGCCAGCTGTAGAAGAATTCTTCCGGGGTTTCCGTCCAGCCCTGAAACCTTACTCCTGCATCCAGTACAGCAAAAAAGAATTATTGAAACAAGTTTTTGTTAAGTTTTTTCGATGATTTCAAATATTAATGCGCATTTAACTTAAAATCCTTAATTTTGCAGTCCGATTTGAGATATGTTTGATTCAGATTATTTGCCTTATGCTGTTGCACTTGTCATCGCTTTGCCTTTTCTGGTTTTTGCGAAACAGTTTGTCAATGCCTTTGTAAAACTCAAAAAACAGGAAATTAATTTTATAGCCACCAAGTCCAACAGCGAGATCAAGCTGCAGGCGCTGGAACGCATGACTCTTTTCCTGGAACGGCTGAAACCTTCCAATCTGGTAAATAGATTTGACAAAAATCTGCAGCCCCACGAATTCCTATTCCTCACAGAAAAAAATATCAATGAGGAATTTGAGTACAACGCCTCACAGCAGCTATACATTTCCAAAGCCTCCTGGCAGGACATCATAACCAGCAAGAATAACATTATTCAGCTCCTGCGGAAAACCTACGAAGATCTGAGCGAAAACTCAAAGCTGGAGGATTATAAAACAGTTTTTCTGATGAGTTACGTAGATGCGGAAGATTACATCGCAGATACCATCGAAAATCTGAGAAAAGAACTTAACAAAATAATATAAATAAACAATGATTCCTAATTTTAAAGCGCATCCTTGGCACGGGATCTCTGCTGGAGAAAAAGCACCGGAGGTGGTGAATGTCTTTGTAGAAATTGTTCCTACAGACACCATAAAATATGAAGTAGACAAAGAAACGGGTTACCTGAAAGTAGACCGCCCGCAGAAGTTCTCCAACATCATTCCGGCCTTATATGGTTTTATTCCAAGAACTTATTGCGAGGAAGAAGTAAAAAATCTGGCGGTGGAAACCGGTGCAACTGATGTTACCGAAGGCGATCATGATCCTTTGGACATCTGCGTCCTGAGCTCGCACAACATCACTTCCGGAAATATTCTGATGGAAGCTATTCCAATCGGCGGATTCCAGATGATAGACAAAGGTGAGGCAGATGACAAGATCATTGCGGTATTGGTGGAAGATCAGGTCTATGGTCACATCCGCGACATTTCCGAATTGCCGAAAGCCGAAGTTAACAGACTATTACACTATTTCCTGAGCTATAAAAACCTTCCGACTGAGCCGGCAAAAGTCAAAATTGACCTTGTTTACGGTGCAGATCATGCCAAGAAAGTGATTTTGGCATCTCAGAAAGATTATACCGATAATTTCGCGAAGTAATTCCGAAAAGATCAGCAACAGAAAATGTCATCTCATCAGAGGTGGCATTTTTTATTGGGCGCCATTTCCAGCTGTCACTACTCGCTATCCCGAAAGCCAAGGCTTATTCCCAAACCTTCGGGATGAGCTCAGACAGGCCGTTCCATCTGGGGCGCGCTTCGCCACATAGGAATTTTGTCAGGAAAAAATGAGATTTTGAAATACTAAAGAAGCTTTCCGGTAAGGAATAAACCTGCAACGGAAAAGTAAATAATTAATCCGGTGACATCTACCAAAGTAGCGACAAATGGTGCCGATGATGTTGCGGGATCCAGTTTCAATTTTTTTAGGACAAACGGCACCATAGAACCGGAAATGGTTCCCCAAAGTACGATCAACATCAGTGAAAAGGCAATGCTCAGCCCGACAAAAACCCAATGCTCACCATAATTGAACAGTCCAGTTTTCTGCCAAAGCGCAATGCGCAGAAAGCCGATCGTTCCCAGAATACTTCCCAGGAAAATACCCGTGAAGATTTCCTTTCGGATCACGTACCACCAGTCTTTCAGCGTTATTTCCTGAAGAGCCATCGCCCGGATAATGAGCGTAGCAGCCTGCGAACCTGTATTTCCGCCGCTCGAAATAATCAATGGAACAAAAAGTGCGAGGACAACGGCTTTCTGAATCTCATCTTCAAAATAACCCATCGCCGAGGCGGTAAGCATTTCGGAGAAAAATAAAACCACGAGCCAGAAACCACGTTTTTTCACCATCTCGTAAATAGACGTCTGCGTATAGGGCACATCCAGCGCCTCCAGACCTCCAAATTTCTGGATATCTTCCGTATTTTGCTGTTCGATCTGGTCCAGAATGTCATCAATGGTTACAATCCCTACCAGAACACCATTTTCAGTAATAATGGGAAGTGCACTGCGGTCGTATTTTTCAAAATATGGTACCGCATCTTCCTTGGAAGTCGTAGTCGTGATGGCTACAAAATGATTGTCGGACAGCTCAGAAATCAGCTGTTCTTCATCGGCCAGCAGGAGAGAGCCAATTGTAATATCGTCTATCAGGCGGTTTCTCTCATCTACCACATAAAGAAAGTTGAGGGTTTCCACCTTTTTTCCCACCTTTTTGATTTGCTGAAAGCAACGCTTCACCGTCCATTCTTTGCGTATCTGAACATAGTACGGAGTCATAAGACGTGCAATAGAATCGGCCTCATAGCCTAAGAGTTTCAGAGCCACGCGACGTTCCTGCGGGTTGAGCAGATTGATAGAATATTTAATCAGTTCATCCGGAAAATCTTCGAAAAGCTGAGTCCTGTCATCGGGCGACATCTCGTTCAGGATGTCCGACACTTCGTGGCTTGCAATACTCCGGATGGTATCTTCCTGAAAATCATTATCCAGATGCGAGAAAACTTCCGCCTTTTCAGATTTCGGGAGTTTAAGAAACTGCAGGATGCGTTCCTCTGCAGGCAATTTGCTCAGAGTTTCTGCAATGTCAGCAGGATTCAGTATGAATTCTTGATTCTCGATTTTTTCAGAATTTTGCTTTGCAAAAGTATTAAAATATCAGGAATAACGCAGATTCGCCGGTATTAAAATTAATTTAAATCAAATGGTGGGATTGGTCAGAATCTGGCGGTTCCGAAGTTCCTTGCTGATTTTCCGGATGGCACCTTTAGTTCCGATGATCACGGAGTTTTCCGCACTTCCGAGCAATCGGCCATTGCCTTTGTATGTGTCATACGCCGTTTCCATCACGAAATCTCCATCCGAGTTGTAAAGCTTCATGCTCACGATCACCTGATTAGAAAAAACATATTTCCCTAGTCCGACTTTGAAGTATTTGACTTTCGGAATCACAGCTACGTCTGCATTATTGTTACGGCACATATCTCTCACCGTTTTGGAGTCTACTTCATCAAAGGAAATGGGCGTACTAACATGCAGATATTTCATATTGCTGTAGGTCTTCATCTGGTCACTGGTCGCAGTAAAAAAGGCCGTATTCGTAGGTTCAATGATTTCGGGAATATCCGGAAACACCTCTGGCGTAAAATAGAGTATGGTTTTTATGTGGGAAATCTTGGCATTCTTATTAAGGTACAGCAAACTGTCCCCGAAATTGGCACAGGAAAATAGGACTGAGGAGAGAATAGCAAGGTAAAAAGTGGATAGAGCTTTTTTCATCGTATTAGTTTTGCAAAAATACGACCAAAATCTGATTATGGTCATATAAATTTAAGATTTTTTAACAAAAACATTTTCAGCAAACTTAATGATGAAAAATAGTTAATTCATTACCTTTGTTTTTATGACTTCTCCAGACAAAAGATTATACCTAATAGATGCCTACGCCATGATCTTCCGTGGGTATTTTGCTTTTATAAAAAACCCAAGAATTTCTACAAAAGGTGTCAATACTTCAGCGATTTTCGGGTTCACCAACTCATTGATTGAACTCATAAAACGGGATCGTCCCACACACCTTGCCGTCGTTTTCGATGTAGGAAAGACCAATGTACGCCATGATGATTTTACGGAATATAAGGCCAACCGCCAGGATACGCCGGAGCCTATTCTCCTGTCAATTCCGTACATCCATAGGATTCTGGAAGCCATGCACATCCCGATTCTGGGTGTGGAAGGCTACGAAGCGGACGACGTGATCGGAACGATTGCCTGCAAAGCCGAAAAACAGGATTACAATGTTTTTATGGTAACGCCAGACAAGGATTTTGCACAATTGGTGACCGATAAGATCAAAATCTATAAGCCTGGAATGAAAGGCGGCGATATCGAGATTCTGGGTGTTGAAGAGGTGAAAGCCAAATATGAAATCAACGACCCGAAACAAATCATCGATTACCTGGGCATGATGGGAGACGCTGTGGACAATATTCCCGGACTGGAAGGCGTGGGCGAGAAAACAGCCAAAAAATTCATTCAGGAATTTGGCTCAATGGAAAATCTGCTTGCCAATACGCATACGCTGAAGGGGAAGCTTAAAGAAAAAGTGGAAGCAAGTGCAGATAGAGGTTTGCTGTCCAAAAAATTAGCTACCATCCTGTGTGATGCACCGATTGAATTTATTGAGGAACAATACGACCTGGAAGTTCCGGATTTCGACAAAGTAAAAGAAGTTTTCGACGAACTGGAATTCCGGAGACTCTACGAAAATCTTTACCGCGCTTTTTCCAATAAAGAATATGTAGAGGAACTGATGGAAGGTGATGATGACAAAATCACGGTTACCGAAGTCTTAGATGCTGCCGTAACGGTTCATAAAAACGGAACCATGGATCTGTTTGCGACCTTCGAGCAACTGGAGCAGGCGACTACCACCAAATCTACCATTACCGAAAATGATCATCTCTATCAATTTATTGACAGCCCGAAAGCGCAGAGAATTCTGGTTGACAATCTTCTGAAGCAGAAGGCGGTCTGTTTTGATACCGAAACCACATCACTGAACGAATTAGAAGCGGAACTCATCGGGATGAGCTTTTCTTATAAAAAAGGCCTGGCCTACTATATTCCGGTTTCTGAAAATCAGGAAGAAGCACAGAAAACCGTAGAGATTTTCAGACCTTTTTTTGAAGACCGGAATGTCCTGAAAATTGCGCACAATCTGAAGTACGATTATAAAGTTCTCAAAAATTATAACATCGAAGTAGAAGGAAAAATTTTTGATACGATGATTGCGCATTACCTGCTGAATCCCGATGGACGACACGGCATGGATTATCTCTCAGAAATGTATCTGGACTACAAACCGGTTTCGATAGAATCGCTGATTGGGAAAAAAGGAAAAAACCAGCTCACACTGCGCGAAGTGGATCTGAAAACCCAAACCGATTACGCCGCAGAAGATGCAGATGTTACCTTCCAGCTGTATGAATTATTTGCGCCGCAACTCGCCAAGGAAAACCTCGAACAGCTGTTCTATACCGTGGAAATGCCACTGATGAAAGTTCTGGCTAAAATGGAACTTGCCGGTGTAAAGCTCGATAATGACTGGCTTGCAAAAGAAAGTAAAGACCTGGAAAACGATCTGAAAATTCTTGAATCTAAAATATTTGAATTATCAGGCGAGGAATTTAACATGAATTCGCCCAAGCAATTAGGTGAAATTCTTTTTGAAAAATTGCAGCTGGATCCCAAAGCCAAGAAAACCAAAACGGGCCAGTACGCCACGTCCGAAGATGTGTTGCAGAAATTGTCTTCCAAGCACGAAATAATTTCTCAGATCCTGGAATACAGAACCTTGCAGAAACTGAAATCAACGTATGTGGATGCATTGCCCAATCAGATTGATAAAAAGGATCAGCGTGTTCATACCAATTTTTCGCAGACTACAGCGGCCACCGGACGTCTGGCATCTGTGAATCCGAATCTCCAGAATATTCCTATCAGAACGTTGCGAGGACAGCAGATCCGCGGCGCTTTTGTGTCCGACGACGGGAAAAAAATCATTTCTGCGGATTATTCTCAGATCGAGTTGAGACTGATTGCCGAAATTTCCGGCGAACAGAATATGATCAAAGCCTTCCAAAACGGCGAAGACATTCACGTTTCTACGGCGGCAAAGTTATTTGATATTCCGCTGGAAGAAGTTACCAAAACCCAGAGAAGCCAGGCAAAAACAGTCAATTTCGGGATCATCTATGGCCAGGGTGCTTTTGCATTAGCAGAGCAGACCGGACTTTCCAGGTCGGAAGCGAAAAAAATGATTGATTCTTATTATGAGAATTATCCAAGGCTGAAAGAATACATGGCGGAGCAGGTAAAAAAAGCACAGGATTTCGGATATGTGGAGACAATTCTTGGCAGGAAGCGCCATCTGAAAGATATCAACTCCAGCAATTTTACGGTCAGAGCACATGCCGAAAGAAATGCTGTGAATGCGCCAATCCAGGGAAGTGCCGCAGATATTATCAAACTGGCCATGATTAAAATTGACGAGGAACTGCAAGCTCAGAATCTGCAGACCAAAATGCTTTTGCAGGTTCATGACGAACTGCTTTTCGAAGTGCCGCTTTCTGAAATTGAGACGGCCAAAGCCTTAATCAAAAAAGAAATGGAATCCGCATTTCAGACCAATGTTCCACTATTGGTAGAAGTGGGCGTTGGTGATAACTGGCTGGAAGCACATTGATTATAGCTGATAATTGATGATTAAAATAAATTTTAAAAACATACAAATATGAAAGCAGTTGTTTTTTACGAACACAACACAGAAAAATCGATGGAAGAATTTATGGCGGTTTTTCCGAGACACGAAAAATTGGAAGAAGAATTTATTAAATCGGGAAGGGTTTTGGGAACCGGTGCGTTTGCAAATCCTGGCGAAGGTGCAATGGCAATTTTTGTAGACAAACAGGCTGCTGAAGATTTTGTCAATGGCGACCCGTTTGTGCAGGAAGGACTGATTGCCAAAGTAACGATCCGTGAATGGAATGATGAATTGGCATAATTTATTCTGCTAAAAACAAGCTCATTAATTTATAAATAGATCCTTATGATTTCACAGATCATCCCGAAATTGCCGTTCATCGACAAGCAGAAAACCATAGATTATTATACTGACTTAGGATTCGAGTTCGTTTCCGATTATGACCAATATCTGATCGCCAAGTATAATAATTCCGAACTTCATTTCTTTGAGTACAAAGATTTAGACCCAAAAACATCGGATTTTATGCTGTATCTTAAAATATCCAGCAATATCGATAAGTTTTATGAGCATATCCAGTTCAAAAACATTAAAATCCATCCCAACGGAAGCCTGGAAACCAAGCCTTGGAATATGAGAGAGTTTTCACTGATTGACCCTAATGGAACTTTACTGACCTTCGGAGAAAAAGTAGGATGATATGTTAGAGAAGATGATTTCATTTCCATATCTGCTCGCCATTATCTTTGTTATTGTAGGAACTATAATGTTGATTTTTCCTCCGAAAAACATCAATTATCTCTACGGCTACAGAACGCCCAATGCGATGAAGAATCTAAAAAATTGGACATTTGCACAAAAGTATGCTGCCAAAAAGCTGATAATCGGAGGAATCATTTTAGCGCTACTTTCCCTTGCATTGGAATTCGTATTTAGAATTGATGAAAATCTCTCGGGTTTGATTATTTTTCTCAGCACGGTTTTGATAGTGGCTTTTGTATTTTTCACAACCGAGGCGGCTATCAGAAAATTTGAAAAAAACTTGTAACAAACCTCTTGTAACCTCGACTTAATAATTAAAATAAATTTATGAACAACGTAAAACTATATGGCTTTCTGCTGGGCGTGGCTCTCTTGAATAGCTGTGCCTCGACCAAAAATTTCTCATACGATGGGAAAGGATTTAAAGATGCCTACAACAGCATTACCTCAGCAGAACTGAAGGAGAACCTCTATGTGATAGCCGATGACAAAATGGAAGGCAGGGGCACAGGAAGTACAGGGCAAAAGAAAGCCGGTGAGTACATGATAGATCAATATAAGGAATGGGGCATAGGTTATCCGCCTGCTCTGGGCTCGTACTATCAGAAAGTACCTTCCGCCGCCATGAAAAAATATGGAGAAACGTTGCCGGATTCGGAAAATATCATGGCATTTATCGAAGGTTCTGAGAAGCCAAACGAAATCATTGTGGTGTCTGCGCATTATGACCACGTAGGGATGAAAAACGGTGAGGTCTACAATGGCGCCGATGATGATGGCAGCGGAACTGTGGCGGTGATGGAAATTGCTGAAGCATTTCAGGAAGCCAAAAAGAAAGGTTATGGACCAAAGCGTTCTATTCTCTTCTTACACGTAACGGGCGAGGAGCATGGACTGTTTGGCTCAGAATATTATTCAGATCACCCGGTTTATCCTTTGGCCAATACAGTTGCCGACCTTAACATTGACATGATTGGACGTGACGACCCAGAAAACCGTGGTAAACAATACGTTTATGTTATCGGTTCAGAAATGCTAAGCTCTCAATTAAAAAAAATCAATGAAGCAGCGAATGACAAAACCGTGAAGCTGGAACTCAATTATAAATATGATGACCCGAAAGATCCGCAGAGATTGTATTACAGGTCAGACCATTATAATTTTGCCAAGCACAATATTCCTGTCGCATTTTTCTTCGATGGTATTCATGAGGATTATCATAAACCAACGGACACGCCGGACAAAATCGATTATGATTTGCTGGCAAAGCGTACTAAACTGGTTTTCACCACAGCGTGGGAACTGGCGAACCGCCCGGAAAGAATCATCGTTGACGGAAAAAATACAAGGTGATAATTTATCAAAAAAAGCAACTCGAAAAAAATGAGTTGCTTTTTTTATTAGGAAAAATCGCTGTTTTTGATTTCGGGATTTTCTAAGAATTTGTACAGGAACGGCGCTTTGTTAGCGGAACCTGTATAATGTTTTTCCAGCCTTTCCAGGATGTTGAGACTTAGCATCTTTCGCTGGAAATTGTTTCTTCTTAAAGGTTCTCCCAGAATGGCTTCGTAAAGATGCTGAAGTTCTTTCATCGTAAATTTATCCGGAAGAAGATTGCTTCCCATCACCTGATAATCGATGTTTTTGCGGAGATAAAGTAATCCTTTTTCTATCATTTCCTTGTGGTCAAAAGCCATATTCGGGAGCTTGTCCACATCAAACCATTGACAGACCTCATTGAAAGAGTCCGGAAACGTGTATGTGAGCGTATAATCAATTAACGCACAGTAACCTACGGAAATAAAACGCTGGTAGATCCAGTGATTCCTATCGACCTCGATATTTTTATTCTCCAACAATTTTTGGTGTGTATTGTTCTCCGTACGTTTGATATCGCCGAACGTATAGAACTGCTCCAGAAAAACATCGGAAAGATGTGTCCTCTCATATAGAGTTCTGGCAGCGGCGTCATTCAGATTCTCATCATTGTAGATAAATCCCCCGGGAACGGACCAAAGATCCAGATCGTGATACTTGAGCAAAAGAACTTTGAGCGTGTCTTTATGAAATCCAAAAATTACACAATCCACGGAAACGTGCTCCACAAAGTCTTTTGTATCGATGAGCTCCTTGAGATTTTGCTTAATTTTTTTGTTTTCAGTCATGGATTTTTGAAGTTTTATTGAGGAAAAAAGTGAGACCAAATATAATTAATAATGGTAAAATAATGCATAACGGATAAAAATAACTGAGCTTTTCATAAAATATCATAGCCATATACAGCGATCCGAAAGAACTTCCCAGCGATGAACAGATGACTACGACGGACAGGAAAAAGTGCGTTTTCTCCTTTGGTATTTTGTTGAGAACTTCGGAATTATAGAGCGGATAGAGTGGCGAGAGGAATAGACCTGTGAGCGGAATCAGGCAAATGATAGCGAGTCTTGCCTTATCATAAAAAATGGTGATCAGAACCTGTGAAGCACCTAATATTATGAAAATCAGTAGTAAACAGACCACTACCAGCCTGTACCAGTGAAACCTTAGGATCAATTTACTTGTGACCAATCTTCCAATGAATGAAAACAGAGCCAGAAAGGCCGTGGATTGTAATGCGAAATAAGAATCGACTTTCAGATTATTCTTATAAAAACTCGGCAACCAGGAATTGAAACTTTGCTCCACGAAGACCATGAGGAAAATGATAGAGAAAAATGTGATAATTATTTTCGATTTTAAAAATTGTAATCCTCCTGCGAAGACATTACTGGTATCTGGATTGATTTCCTCTACTTTTAATGGTTTTAGCATCATCAGATTAATAATACTCAGCACGGCGATCAGCCAAAATCCATATTTCCAGTATTCCGCATAGGCGCTGGACAGCAAACTCCCGAAGCCGATATTGATAGCAAAAATCCCGATCATAAAAGACGCTTCCACACGGCTCATGGTGCTGGCCAGGCGCTCATCCTTAAAATTATTTTTGATGATACTAAAGACTGCGATCTTGGCTAATGCAAAGCTGACCCCTATAATGCTGAGCCAAATTTTGAAAAACCAGAATTGATCTACCAGCGGCAATGCGAAACAACTGATCACAACGAAAACCAACGAAAAAATCAGAGCTTTTTTGTTACCAGTTTTGCTGATGAGATTGACACAGAATAGCGACACAATAGCCATGGGAATATCTTTGAACGATTCTAAAAAACCAAGGCCTTTATAGGAAACCTCTTCAGAAAGCTGGAGAATAATGACACCCATGCTATTGAGAAGCATGGAGAATATGAGGAAGCTGAGCATAAGAGGCCACTTCACCTTTGTATTATTAACATCCATTATAAGCCTCTTAACGTATTTTTAACATTGGATTGTATTTTCGGGGATTTCAAATATAGTAAAAATAATAATTTTGAATGATAAGATACACGTTAAAACACTCATAAACAGTAATATTTTTAAATTTTTTATTTTTTTTTTTGATATATCAAAAAAAAGGATATTTTTATTGTCTCAATATGAGAATAACAAAAATTAATTAAAATATGAACTTAAAGTATTCAAAATGTCTTGGGTTAGCAGCTGTACTTTACTTCACAGCCAACTACTCGGCACAACAGGCCAGCGACACGACTTCCAAGGAGAAAACTATTGAGGAGGTAGTTGTCATCGGCTATGGAACTCAAAAGAAAAGCAATGTGACAGGAGCCATTGCCAGTATCAAAGCTTCGGATATTGAAGATATTCCAGCAGGCAAGCCTGAGCAGGTTTTACAAGGAAGGGCAGCTGGTGTATCTGTAGTAACTAATTCCGGGCAACCAGGTTCAGGAGCTACAGTAAGAATCCGAGGTCTTACTAGTTTTGGTGCAGGAGGTAATGATCCAATGTGGGTTGTCGATGGAATTATTGTTGATGGAATTGGATGGTTAAATCAATCAGATATTGAAAGTATCGAAGTCCTAAAGGATGGTGCTTCATCTGCAATTTATGGAGTCAGTGCTGCAAGAGGTGTTGTTCTAGTAACAACAAAGAAAGGAAAGAAAGGTGTTTTGAATTTAGCTTACAATGGAAGTTTTGGAACATCGCAAGCCGCAAGAAAATTAGATTTACTTAATGCTACGCAGTACGCAACAATAATTAATGAAGGATTTGCAAACGATAATTCTCCCATTAGGTTTACAAATCCAAATATGTTCGGTATCGGTACGGACTGGCAAGATACAATATTTAATACAGGAGACAGACAATCTCACGAAGTAAGCATCAATGGTGGAAATGATAAATCTACTTATTATGCATCATTTGGTTATTTCGATCAAACCGGTATTGTAATGGGCGACATATCAAATTACAAAAGAATCAATGCTCGTTTAAATTCTACACATAAAGTACTCGATGTTCTAACAGTAGGTCAAACATTTCTATATACCCATCAAAAAAGCCAAGGTATTGGAGTCAATGAGACATTCGGTGGCCCACTAAGTTCAGCAATTAACCTTGATCCTACCACACCTGCTGTGGTTACTGACTGGTCACAAGTTAATCCTGCGAATTATACCAACGCTTATATTATTAGAGATCCAAACGGAAATCCGTACGGGATATCACCTTGGGTAAATCAGGAAATGTCTAATCCATTAGCATATCGATACACACAACAGGGTAGATATGGTTGGTCTGATGATTTTGTTGGAAATGTATTTGCGGAGCTTAAACTTACAGAAGGTTTAACTTTCAAAACCACATTAAACGGAAAAAAATCTTATTGGGGCAGCCAGGGATTTACGCCTAAGTTCTATTTAAGCCCAACTCTCAGCAATTTAGTAAATAACAACTTGAATAGAGTAACTCAGACTAAATTTGAATGGAGTATGGAAAATACCTTAAGCTACCAAAAAAGGTTAGGTGACCATAATTTTAATATTTTGCTGGGACAGGGAGTTTACAGATATAATATTGGTTCGGGTCAAAGTGTTACTTACAGTAATATACCTGTAGAAAACTGGTACGAAGCAGCTTTTTACGCGGTTGATGCCAAGAGTATTACAGCCAGTGCCTGGGACACACCACAAACAAGAAGAGCATCTTATTTTGGAAGATTTATTTATGATTATCAAGACAAATACCTTTTTACAGGTACATTTAGAAGAGATGGATCATCCAAGTTTTTAAAATATTGGGGTAATTTCCCATCTTTCTCAGCAGGATGGAATGTGCATAAAGAAGGATTCTGGAAAGATAATGAAATCATCAATACTCTAAAAATACGTGGAGGATACGGTGTCTTAGGTAACGACGCTATTGAGGATTTTATGTATAGAAGTTCTCTTGTCTCAGGCAGCAATTACCCAAATGGAGAAATAGATCCTACTATAATCATTGGCTACAGTCCTAACACCTTAGGAAACCCTAATCTTAAGTGGGAAGAGACTGCACAGAGTGATATTGGAGCTGATATTCGATTTCTAAATGATTTTACATTAGGCTTTGATTATTATTATAAGAAAACTAAGGATATACTTCGTCGTGTAGCCATTCCTGGTTATGTAGGTGTACCTACCGATCCATTTGCTAATATTGGTGATATGGAAAATAGGGGTGTGGAATTTGAGTTAGGATATAAGAAGAATTGGCAAGATTTCAGTCTATCTTTAAATGGTAATTTTTCTGCCAGTAAAAACAAGGTTTTGCGCCTCGAGGATGATGTAGAATGGAGAGAATTTGCTGGTTTACATTCGATGGGACCTGTTTCTAGATTACAAGTTGGTAAACCTGTTGGGACATTTTATGGATATACTTATAGTGGCGTATTCCAAAATCAAGAGCAAATCAACTCCTATACAAATAGCAGTGGCGATTTGATCATTCCCAATGCAAAACCTGGAGATTTCATTTGGCAAGATAATAACGGAGACGGGAAAATCACTCAGGACGATATGGTAGATATTGGAAGTTCTCTTCCTAAATTCACATATGGTTTTACGGTGAATATGAATTACAAAAACTTTGATTTAATGGTTTTCGCCCAAGGACAGGGTGGCAATATGCTACTTCAGGGCCTTAGAAGATTGGACATGCTGGATGCCAATTATCAGACTGCTATTCTTAACAGATGGACAGGAGAGGGATCTACAAATGATAATCCGAGACTTACTCGTAACGACCCGAATGGCAACTACACAAAAATGTCAAAATATTACCTACAGAAAGGAGATTATATGAGAATTAAGTTAGTTTCATTAGGATACACAATTCCGAAGGATGTCACTACAAAGTTCGGGGCTAACAAAGTAAGAATTTTTGTAACTGGTGAAAACCTTTTCACATTCACAAAATACACAGGATACGATCCTGAAATCGCAGGTGGTAATGAATATGGTATAGACAGAGCATATTATCCACAAGCAAGAACATTTTTATTTGGTGCAAACATTCAATTTTAAATTAAGAAACAATGAAAAATAGAAGAATTATATCGAAGACTTTGTCTGTCATTATGCTTGCAGGATTAAGTGTCGCAAGTATAAATTGTACAGGGGATTACATCGGTGATGTTGAAAATATAGGCTCATTTGATGATGTTAATTATTTCAAGACAGAAGACCAATGCCTTAGCGCAACGGCGTCTGTTTACGATAAAATGAAAAAGTACGCCGGTGGTTTTGAAAATATGGTAACATTTTTTAATGCTGGTTCTGATGATTTTTATTCTGGTGGTGGTAGTTCAACAGATGGTGCAGGCATCCAAGGATTTAATAATTATACCATTAATCCTATCGTTATGCCTGCGAGCTACTGGAAAGATTTTTACCAAGGTGTGGCTAATGCCAATTGGGTTTTAGAAAGAATGCCTGATGCTCCAGTTTCCGAAAACTTCAAAAAACGGATAATAGCAGAGGTCACAGTTTTAAGGTCGTTATACTATTTTGAGCTGGTTAAAATGTTTGGTAATGTTCCTCTCATATTAAAAAGAATCAGCTCGACTGATGATTATTGGAATATACCTCAAACACCTAAAGCGGAGGTTTATAATCAAATCGAAAATGATATTTTGGCTGTTGTAAATGATTTGCCGATGACTGTTGGAGGTGCAGAAAATGGTAGAATTACCCAAGGAGCCGCCAGAGCAATACTTGGAAAAATCTATTTGTATGACAAAAAAAATACAGAAGCTGCGGCACAGTTTGCTCAAGTCAATGGTACACCAGGACAGACCAGCCAATATGGTTACAAATTAGTAGATGAGTACAACAAACTTTTTGAATTATCTGAAGTATCCCCAGGTAAATATGAATACAATAAATTCACTAGCGAATCAATACTTGAAGCAGTATATACTAATGCAGGTATGTCAGACTGGAGTTTTTGGGGGCAAGGAAAAGATGAAGGTAACTCTATTTGTATAATGACAGGGCCCAGATCATATAATTTGGCTTCAGGGAGCAATGCACCTGACATCGTTTCTGGTTGGGCATTTAACACCCTTTCCGATAACCTTTTTAATTTTATGCAAAATGATCCCCGGGCAGAAGCTACTATTCTTAATGCAAAAAAATTGCAGAATGAAGGAAAAATAACTTACTCTCCAGCTTATGCCGACACAGGATATTTTCTCAAAAAATATGCGCCTTTTAGAAAAGGTGTATCCGATCTTCCAGGCTCAATGGAACTTAATTTTAGACAGAATTACATAGTAATACGTTTAGCAGATAGTTATCTTATGGAAGCAGAAGCGTTAGGAGGAACAGGTGCGAGGGCACAAGCGTTACTTGATGCTGTTAGAGCAAGAGTAGGAATTCCATCAGTACCGGTTAGTATGCAGGCAATAAAGGACGAGCGTAGAAAAGAATTAGCAGGAGAGGGGCACAGATGGTTTGATCTTGTAAGATGGGGAGATGCACCTTCTGCTTTGTCATCTAAAGGATTTGTAGCGAACAAAAATGAAGTTTTACCTATTCCTTATGCAGAATTATTGAATACAGCTTTAAAGCAAAATCAGAATTACTAATAGTATAGATTTATGAAAACAACAATATTTAAAAATAAGTCATTAATCGTCCTTTCGCTTGCAATTGCAGTTTCATCTTGTGTACCGGATACCATAGATGGTGACGGAAATGCACTAACTCCTACGAACTCCGATGCATCATTCACCGTGACAAAAACATATGATTCAGGGCGGGAAGTTTGCAGATGCTGCAGACGTTGCAAAATGGTCGTTGACTTTTCCTAATCCATCTAATACAGCGCTCTGGGTGTGGGATTTTACAAATAGTAAAGCCACGTTCACAGCTAAAGGTTGGGACAGAAATGTGATGTATCAGGAAGTTCAGGTTGTACAAGGCCGTAAATACAAAGCTGATGCTGTAGTTAGCTCCAAAGGTGTTTCAGACTCGTGGTTCGAAATCTATGTTGGTTATACAAAACCTACCGCAAATAATGATTACACAGGGATGGAAACGATTCAACGTGGCTAAGAGCTATCAACACTTGGGCGGGTAGTGGTTCAAGTGCTTTCGAAGGTAAAATTTCAAATTTTGGTTCTAAAAATGCCAATAATCCTGATGGAATTTTTACGGCAACTAAAAGTGGAGTAGCATACTTTGCCATCAGGTCTGGTGGTAATGATATGAAAGACGGTATTTCTATTTCTAAAGTAGAATTCCGCGGTGTGAACTAAATTTTTTCTTATCATATTCTTAGGTGAAAGAGGTCTCAAAAACCTCTTTCATTTTTTATCTTAATCATAACTTTAGTGATAATTTTGAAAGCTGTGTTAGGAATAAAAACTTGATACAATTTTCAACAGTGACAGGCTATTGTTATTTAAAATCTAATAAAATGTATAGTAATAAAATATTTCCCAACAAATCACTTTTTATTGGTCTGAGTTTCTTCTCATTGTTGTTCTGCCAAAGTAACAGCGTAGATGAGCAGACCGGAAATACCGATAATAATGGTGAAGACAATTCCAATTATACTTCTGCCAGCGTTTGGATTACCAAAGCAGATGAAACGGCCAAGCTTCAGAAACAAGCAGACATTTTTTTCAAGAATACAGTCAATAGTTACCAGACTATTGACGTAGATGCCGCTCAGAAGTTCCAGACCATCGATGGTTACGGCTATACTTTAACGGGTGGAAGTGTTCAGGTCATTAACCAACTATCTGCAACTAAAAAAGAAGAATTGCTGCAGGACTTATTTTCCAGTAAGGATAATGCGATTGCCGTAAGTTATTTGAGACTGAGCATTGGTGCGTCTGACCTTAATGCAGATGTATTTTCTTATAACGATTTGCCGGTGGGGCAGACCGATGTTACTTTGTCCAATTTCTCCTTGTCAAAAGACCAAGCTCTGATTGATATGATGAAAAAGATTCTGACCATCAATCCAAATATAAAAATCATTGCAGCACCGTGGTCACCACCAGTCTGGATGAAGGATAACGGAAGCAGCGTCGGCGGAAGTCTGAAACCTGAATATTATAGTGTTTATGCGCAATACTTCGTCAAATATATTCAGGCGATGAAAGCCAATGGCATTACCATTGACGCCGTGACACCTCAGAACGAGCCGCTGCATCCGGGCAACAATCCGAGTCTGCTGATGACCTCACCGCAACAGGGTGAATTCATCAAAAATCATCTCGGACCAGCTTTCAAAGCGGCAAATATCAGTACAAAGATTGTCCTTTATGACCATAATTGCGACAGACCGGATTACCCGATGGACATCCTGAAAGACCCGGAAGCTGCTCAGTATGTTGATGGTTCGGCTTTCCACTTGTATGCAGGAAATATAAACGTTCTTAACAATGTTCACATCGCTTATCCTAACAAAAATCTTTATTTCACGGAACAATGGACTGGCGCTAATTCTACATTTTCAGGAGACTTAATCTGGCATACGAAAAACGTCGTTATTGGCTCGATGAGAAACTGGAGTAAAATTGCTTTAGAATGGAATGTTGCCAATGATGCTTCCTTCAATCCGCATACGCAAGGCGGCTGTACAGAATGTAAAGGTGCGATAACCATTAATTCAAGCGAAACATTCACTAAAAATGTAGCGTATTATATTATCGCTCAGGCATCTAAATTTGTTCCGCAAAATTCTCAGCGTATTGCATCAACCCAGCCAGGAAATCTTAGCACTGTAGCATTCCTGAGACCAGATGGGAAAGTTGCATTAATCGTTTTGAATGAAGGTGATAATACAGAAAACTTTAACATTAAATTTAATAACAAAACTGCGGCTACGGCTATCAGTCCTAAAACTGTTGCTACATTTGTATTCTAAATCAATAGTAATGAAAAAGCCACTTCCAATTACCGGCATTTTTGCATTGGCATTCTCGATATCTTGTTCAGTAGCGAAAGATAATCGTGTCCTGGTTTTTCAGGACGAGTTCAAAAAACCTCAGATTGACACTTCCAAATGGGGTTTTGATGTTGGTGGCCACGGATTTGGCAATGAAGAAATGCAATATTATACCAATAATCGCCCGGAAAATGCAAGGGTGGAAGACGGTAAATTAATTATTGAGGCTCGCAAAGAAAAATGGGAAGATAATGAGTATACATCTGCTAAACTCATCACGCAAAAAACGTTTCCTTTCCAATACGGCAGCGTGGAAGTGAAAGCCAAGTTGCCAAAAGGGAAGGGCACATGGCCTGCCATCTGGATGCTGAGCGCTGATATCAAAGAATGGCCGGACGATGGCGAGATTGATATCATGGAGCACGTAGGCTACGATGAAGGATGGATCCACGCATCGGTGCACACCAAAAAATACAATCACATCCAGTATACGCAAAGAACGGATACGATTTTCGTAAAAGATGCGACGGAAAAATTCCATGTTTACAGAGCCGATTGGACTCCCCATAAAATCGAAATGTACGTCGATAATAAGAAATATTTTACATACAATAAATCGGAGGATTCCAATGATGCCTGGCCATTCGACAGACCTTTTTATCTTATTCTTAATCAGGCCGTTGGCGGACTTTGGGGCGGTAAAAATGGAGTAGATGGTTCAGTCTATCCACAAAAAATGGAAGTAGATTATGTCAGAATTTATAAGTTCAGGGACAGCAATAATTAATTTACACCAAATATTGCTTTGATATTTACAGGAAAAACAGCAGTGATGTACGCTGCTGTTTTTATTTAATTAATTGACAGTCGGCTGGTGTCAGACGTCGGCCTTTGGAATAGTTGACAGACTTTGGTGAGGCATACTGTTGCTTGGAACTGTTATCGTTGGCGTATGCGCCAATACCTTCCAAAAGAACGCCGCTGTCCTGAAGGAAATAAACTTCACGCTCGCTGGCCATTCCTTCAGACTGAAATCTATAGTTGAGTTTCAGTGTATCTCCGGTGGCTTTTCCCGTAACATCGCCGGATGAAGAATCTTTTTCAAAATTTTTATACATCAGCTTACCGGAAACATTGCCATTGGAAATTCTATATTGAAGCAATACTGAATCTTTTCCCAAAACGTTGAGATAACAATAATCCTGATTTTCCCTGCTTTCGATAACATTTTTTTCCTGATTCGGAATGGCTAGTGTGTCCGGCTTTCTGTTTTCAACATTGGTTTGCTTGCCATCATTCTTTTCACAAGACCCAAGCATCAAAGCAGCAGATGCAGCCAGAAATAATTTTTTCATAACATTACTTTTAATAGGTTCAGAATCAGAAAATTTCATACCAAAACAATTGTAAATAGACTTCAAACCATATTTCATAAAATTTCCTATAATTTATATTATGTTAAATTGGATATCTTTTTAAAACGTTATGAATTTAGATGGTACATCAAAAATGCTATTAAAAATACTAAGTTCAGATCCTGTAAATACTAAAAAGGCCATTACAAATTGTAATGGCTTGCAGATGAATAAATTTTTTATCTGTACAATCAATTTCTTAGATGCAATTTCAAAAAAGATTTTACTCGATCTTAAAATCTGCTAAAGCTTCCAGCTTGGGGAATTTTTTCACAGAAATAAATTTTCTATCTGTACAGTCAATTTCTGTCCAGCCTTTTTTATGATTGAGATCACCAACTTCCACCACGTATGGCTGATAAGTAAGTTCTAGATTCTCGTCCAGGACTTCCCGGTACTGGACGGCAATATCCAGAATACATTCGAAATCGGTGTTGAGTTTTACATTTCTGTAAATCAAGTCGAAATGGGATTCTACATTTACAGGAATATCAAAATAGGTTTCGAAACTGTACGTATCGCCTTTTAGAACCGACATTGCCTTCAGAGCATAATACAAAGCCTGAGTATAAAATTCACGGGTTTTTTCCCGATTCAGATCATCTTCAAAAAAACCACCTTCAAAAAGTATCGTGGGAATTCCGGCTTTCATAAAATTGTCACCTGTAGACGTGGGATAAAACTCATCCGAATATCTCGCAATTCTGTGTGGTAAATTTTGCTTGAGTTGTAGATATATTCCGGCAATTACGGCCATACTTTTTTTACGGTTTTCTGTAATAGTCCTCTCCGGATTTTCAGAGGGTGCGAGGAAAGACAATGTAGCAGGATGAACGCCATCTGTGGTAAAAATTGTCCGCTGGTCATGAAGATTGAGGAGATAATCATAATCAACTTTTTCAACAATCGACTTAAGAACCTGCATCTCCGCGCTGGAATTACGCAGAAAATCCCGGTTGATGTCGATATCATAAGCGTTTCGTCGAGTCCACTGCTCGGAGCCATCAGGATTCAGCATAAAAATAAAGTCGAGGCTGATGGTCTCCGACAGTCGCGCTTTTAGTTCAGGATGCTTCTGGAAGATTGCGAGCAAATCCAGCATGGCCAGTGTAGCCGTAGACTCATTGCCGTGCATCTGAGACCATGCAGCAACTTTGGTAGGACCATTCCCGATACGCATCATATAAATGGGTTTACCCAGACTGGATTTCCCTACTTCAAATATGTAATCGCTGTAATTGCCATGTAGATAAGCAAATAATTTTTCAGGTGAAATATAGCGTTCTGGGAAGTTTACATTTTTAAAATACGGGAACTGAACTGTCATAATCACTTAGTTTGATTGTTGACAAAAATAACATTATTTCTAAAAAGACTCTTGTTACATTTGTAAAATACTTAAACAATGACAAATGTCACTTTGTCTGTTGAATAATTTGTGGAATACATTATTTATAAAAATAGTTTATAAGTTATTAAAAATCAATATATATTAAATTTTATATAAAGTGATGAATGAATTTTACTTGAAGTACATATTTGGATGTAGCTTCTCATTTGTTCGTGAATTGATCAAACAATAATTTAGTCCTTTTATCCATGTTTTTACAAATGTGTAACAGGTTAAATCACAATTAATTCCTTATTTTTGCTATTATTTTCCACAATGAGCAACGAGGTTTTATTCCTTTCAGGATTTTTGATATTTATTGTTACCATCCTTCTATTAGATTTAGGTTTATTTAATAAAAAAGATGCGGCAGTATCTCTGAAACAGGCCGGACTTATGAGCTTTTTCATCGTTCTTCTTTCGATGGGCTTCTACATCCTGCTCACTTACTATGGCCATCTGATCCATAACATTGACAGTGTTGAGCGCCTGCAGGAAATTGTGATCAAGCATAAGCATCCTATAAAGGTCAACCCTGCCAATTTCGAACATTCACTCGCTTTGTATGATAAGAATCTCGGCTTGGAGTTTCTTACGGGCTATCTTGTAGAATATGCCTTGTCTATTGATAACATCTTTGTCATACTTCTTGTGTTCAGCGGATTTGGCGTAGCACCCAGGAATTATCACCGCGTACTGTTCTGGGGAATTTTCGGAGCTATTGTCATGCGTTTTCTGTTTATATTCATCGGGGCTGCGCTGATTCAGAAATTTGAATGGATCATGTATCTCTTCGGGGCGTTCCTGATCTATACTGGTATTAAGATGTTTCTGGATCGTAATAAGGATGATGAAATGGATCCGCAGCACCATCCTATTGTCAAGTTTGCACAGAAGCATTTTAAGGTGCACAATCAGTTTGTGGGCAATAAATTCTTTGTTATCATCGATGGTATCAAAAAAATGACGCCACTTTTCCTGGTATTGATCATTGTAGAAGCCACGGATCTGATCTTCGCTGTGGATAGTATTCCGGCGATATTTTCTATTACCAAAGATCCGTACATTGTGTTTTTCTCCAATATTTTTGCAATCATAGGTCTGCGTTCCATGTTCTTCCTTCTCGCAGGTATTGTGGATAAATTCAGATTTTTAAAGATCGGACTGGCAGCGCTGCTGGCATTTATCGGACTGAAGATGGTTTTCCACCATTATCTGGATGATATTGGTTTCGGCACTTCGGAATCGTTGATCGTAATTATGTCAATCCTTCTCATCAGCATCGGAACTTCCCTACTCTTTCCGGAGAAAAAGGCTTCTAATGCCTGATTCGAGCATAGCATTCAGAAGATTAAAACAATAAAAATGGCCGCTATCTAAGCGGCTTTTTTATGCCTGATATAGTTTATCCATATGAAGAATAATTTTTTTTGAGATTTTTCCACAATTCAGTCAATTAGCACAATAATACACATTAACTATAGTGACTTATCCATAAACTTCCATAACTAGCTGAAATTTATTTTGTTATAAATTTACAAGAGTGATTTATTGGTATCGTTACAAAAGTAAATCACATGTTGTTACAAATGTAATTTGAAATAAACTTAAAATCTTTACATTTGTAATATGGAATTTAATGATAGAATTACAAAAGTAATTGAGTATTCAGAAATGACACCTGCAGAATTTGCAGAAGAAATCAGTGTGCAGCGCTCCAGCATTTCTCATATCATTTCTGGACGGAACAAGCCTTCACTCGATTTTATTACTAAGATCAAAAATAGATTTCCTGATATCGAATGGAATTGGCTGATTACAGGAAATGGTGAAATGCTCACTGCGTCACAGCAGGACAAGCTTCCCGATCCCGAGCCAGTAATAACGGAAGAAAAACCTGCGAAGAAATCATTACCCGATCTTTTCTCACTCATCAATGATGACCAATTTGGTTACACAGAATCCGAAGATAAAGTTAAAAAAGATATGGTGCGAGAATCGGATATTCCTGCGCCACTTATCAGTCAAAATAAAATAAACGATTCTCAGCCATTAGAAAATTTCAGTAAGAAATATGTTTCTGAATCCAAAAAAATAAAAAGAATCGTATTTTTTTATGACGACGGTACTTTTGAGACTTATGAAAATTAATTATTTTTGATGTTCCATGTATGGCCTCATAGTTCAACGGATAGAATAGAAGTTTCCTAAACTTTAGATCCAGGTTCGATTCCTGGTGAGGCTACTTATTCAACTGGCGTTTTAATCTTATCTTTACAAAAAATTCCGTTGAAAGACATTCTGCTTATTACGCCACCCTTCACTCAGCTGAATACGCCGTATCCCGCAACTGCGTACATCAAAGGATTTCTAAACACCAAACGGATTTCTTCTTACCAAACAGATTTGGGCATCGAGGTCATTCTACGCCTTTTCTCCAAGGATGGTCTTTCTGAAATTTTTGAGACGCAACCGATAGAGCCTTCTCAAAATACTGCGCGAATTTTCGCACTTCGTGAAGAGTATAT
>CAJYWD010000048.1 GCA_913778505.1 uncultured Chryseobacterium sp. | reverse complement strand
GCACCAGCTGATTTTGATTGTAATGCTTGAAATTCATAAACAAATATCTGATTATCAGATATAAATATACGAAAAAAAATAACAATTACAACCAAAAAAATCCGCCTCGGTTGTGAGACGGATTCATCTTATGGTTCGGACGTATTCCACGCCTCCGGAGTGATATTGTCGGGGCGAAAGGATTTTTACTACACAGATAAAACGCCTAAAGGCGTTGAAAAAAACTTTCGATATTTGCTCTATAATCAAAGTAATGAAATTCTCATTTCCACAATTTATGGCGAATAGCCTTCAAAATTTATAAAGAAGATTTTAAACATTTTGAAACGAAAAGGTATCTTGGAACGATTGAAATAAAGTCATAAACCACAAAAGTCACAAAATAATTCAAACATAAAATTTTTGTGACTTTTTCTGGTTAACAAAAAATAAATGCTGTCTCCTTGGACGGCATTTTTTATATTTGTTAAAATTTTAGAATAATAATGGAAAAATTAGATAGCCTGAATCAGGTCGCCGAATTTCACAAAACTTTCAACGCTCCAATTTTGGAAACGCCACAGATTCCTTCAAAAGAACGTGCGGCTTTGAGAGTCAGCCTTTTGCAGGAGGAATTGGATGAGCTGAAAAAAGCCATTGAAGACAATGATTTGGTAGAAGTGGCTGATGCACTTTGTGATTTGCAATATGTTTTAAGCGGTGCTGTTCTGGAATTTGGATTGGGAGAAAAATTCGTCGACTTGTTCAATGAAGTGCAACGTTCCAATATGTCCAAAGCTTGTGATAACGAATTGCAAGCGCAGGAAACGGTAGAATTTTACAAAGCCAAAGGAACCGATGCTTTTTACGAAAAATCCGGTGACAAATACAATGTTCACAGAGTTGCGGATAACAAAGTTCTAAAGAACAAATATTATTCTGCAGCAGACATCGCTTCATTATTAAAATAAAAAACTCAGGATGAAAAAAATTTCGATTTTATTGGGAATCATTGCATTGACGACTATTAATTCTTGCGCAGAAAGAGTCATTGTCAACCGTGAAGTAGAATCCAAAAATGACGGCAGAATGTTGCTGGGAACACAGACGCTTGACCAGTTCCGAAAAGAGCCTTACAAAACCTGGTTTGATGAGGAATACAACCGCTATCAAATTGACCAATCGAGTTTGGCAGAATTAAAAAAAGAAAAACTGAATTCTTACAGCCTCGTTGTTTTCGTGGGAAGCTGGTGCGAAGACAGCCACCGGGAATTTCCGAGATTGATTAAGATTTTGGACGCCTTAAAATACAATATTGAGAAAATGCAGATCATTGCGGTAAACCGCAAAAAGGAATCTCCGGCGGGTGAAGAAGGCCTGTATAATGTAACACGAGTCCCGACAATCATTGTCAAAAAATACGGAAAAGAAATCGGAAGAATCACGGAAATGCCGGAAACGGGCTATTTGGAAAGAGATTTGCTAAATATTCTGAAAAAAGACAATTCAGGTTTATTTAAATAAAAAAAGCTCGCAGATTTTCCTGATTTAGGAGATTTTTTAAACAATTAAAATTAGCTCAACTTGCACAATCTGCGATAAAGAAGATCTCAGTTATTCTTTTTTTTGTCACAAATCCTAAACCAATGAATAAATACACAGGTTTACTTTCTTTTATTTTCGGGGTTATTCTGACGGTTTTTGTTTTCCTGTCGTGGCGAAGCTGCAACAAAAAAGATGAAGGTGCGCTCATCAATCAGGATTATTATCTGATTACTAACCAAATCCAGAAAATGAACAAAATGGTAGTTCTGGAACAGGACTTTTCCAGCTTCCAGACGCATAAAAGTTCCGCCGCAAGCATTGCCGGTTTTGATATTTTGCCAAGGGAAATGGTGCTTTATACAACGGCAAAAGCTCAGGTTTCCTACGATTTGAAGAAAATGAAAATCGATGTTGATACGGTGAATAAAAAATTGATTATTGACGAACTTCCTCAGCCTGAAATCAAAATTTTCCCCGATGTGAAAATTCATTTTATGGATGATTATGCCGTAAACAGATTCAAACAAAAAGACATCAACGGCATCATGGAATCTGCAAAGAAAAACATGATCAAAAGTGTCAATCAGGAAAAACTGAAACAGGAAAGCAGACAGCAGCTGAAAGATAATCTGAATGAAATCTTTGTTTTGGCAAAAGCCTTGCATTATTCGGTAGAAGACAAAACGAATACGTTTTCTTCAAAAGAACTATAAATAATATTGCTATGGAACCTGATAAAAAAACAGAAAACAATAATTCTGCTGAAAATAAAAAGCAGAATGAAGATTTTAAAAACATTCCTTCGGCCTCGGACAAAAAAAATCCACCAGACATTGATAAAGAAGATGTGGATAAAAGCTCGGAAATCAATCCGGAAGGAAAAACGGACAATACCGACGAATAAACACTTGGCGCAAAATTGATCAATTCCTTTCAAAATTTGAGAGGAATTTTTTGTTGATTTTAAAAATTAATCCTAAATATAGGTCAAAAAATCCAGCGATTAGAGGTTTGATTTTCACTGTGTTTGATTCGTTTGTCTCACTAAAAATTTCCAAATTATGTCTTATCTTGTCATAGGACTTTTCCCAGATCAGGCGGAAGTTGACAAAGTCCTCGAAAATTTAGAAAGCGCAGGTTACTACTATTATTCCGTGTCGGCTTCAAATGCGACACCAGAATCTGAAGTAGACAGAAAGCAAGGCTTCTGGAATTGGTTTCTGGATCTGGAAGACAGTCCAGCAATCTCATTGCCAGAGAACATTTCTATCAGCCTTAAAATACCCAGCACTACGGAGGCGCAGCGGGTGAAAAATCTTCTTCAAAAGCTAGGCGCCACAGACCTCATCATCAGAAATCAATCTATGGAACAAAAAGACTATCAGCATAATCCTGCAGACCAAAATAACAGAATACTGACCAAGGCGAGAAACAGTCTGTTCTTTGTGAATGACAGGAAACCACACTGGATTCACCAACATCGCGAGGAACTTGATGGCTCCGGAACGGTCAGTTGGTAGATTTCTTTACTTAATGTTGCCCATTGGCTCCTGTATGTTGCAGGAGCCTTTTTCTTAAAATATTAAAATTAAGTTAAAATATCACGAAGCGCTGATTCTGCCACAATTTTTGTTAGTTGACTCACAAGAATATTAACACTAAAAAATATTATTATGTCTTATACGATTATCGGGATTTTTCCCAACGAAACAGAAAGCCGCAACGTGGTGACAAAGCTGGAAGAAGCTGGACTATATGACTATACGATATCTACCTCAGAAGTAGAAGCTCTGGAAAAAGTAGATACCAACAGAAAAGCCGGATTTTTCGACTGGCTTTTTGACCGAGATGTTGTAGAAAAAGACCGCTATGAATATGCCAGCATCGATAGTAACACCATTACGGTTTATGCAGAAACGGAAGATGACGCCAATGCAGCCAAACGTATACTGGATGATAACGGTGCTATAGACGTAGAAGAAAAAACTAGAACTTACCTTTCCGAGAAATATCCGGATACCCATCACGAATATCCCATTTCCGACTCTACCAGAGCAAGAATTATTGCTAAAGCCAAGAATGACCTATATTTTACCGATGACAGAAAAGCTGCATACAGACCGGAAAAAGGAATGTCTGACGAGATGGACTCCCAAGGTGCAAAAGATTAAAAACCAAACATCCTGATATAACTTTACACTTTTCAAAAGAGCCGAATTTCTTCGGCTCTTTTATTTGATTTATTTCATCATCAAACAATTGTGGATTTACCCAATTGTATATTTTCGTAATTATAATAAGATTTCTCTGAGAAATTAATGTAATCTGCAATGAAATCTCCAACTTCTGATGTTGAGTAATTTTGTTCTGAATTCAAATCAACGGTAACAAATTTGCTTTCAATTGCGTGTTCTACGCTTTGACGAAGTTTTTCTGCTGCTTGATTTAAATTTAAATAATCTAACAACATTGCTGCACTCAAAATTGAAGCAATAGGATTGGCAATTCCTTTTCCTTTGGCTTGAGGATAAGAACCGTGGATTGGTTCAAAAAGTCCATTATTTTCGCCAATAGAAGCAGAAGGCAACAAGCCAATAGAACCGCCGATAACGCTGGCTTCGTCCGAAATAATATCACCAAACATATTTTCTGTCAAAATCACGTCAAATTGTTTTGGATTAAGAATCATCTGCATCGCCGCATTGTCTACAAACATAAAATCCAGGGCAACATCCGGATATTCCGAGGCAATTTCTTTCACGATTTTTCTCCAAAGTCTGGATGTGTCGAGAACATTAGCTTTGTCTATCAGCGTCAGTTTTTTCTTTCTCTTTTGAGCATCCTGGAATGCTAAATGTGTAATTCCAATGATTTCTTCTTTTGAATATTTGCAAAGATCATAGGCATAATCTCCATTTTCTTCCGTGAATTTTTCTCCAAAATAGATGCCGCTGATCAGCTCACGATAAATCTGAATATCTGTTCCGTCCACGATTTCTTTCTTCAGCGGACTTTTTTTAATCAAAGAAGCGTAGGTTTTAATCGGTCTGATGTTTGCAAACAAGCCTAATTCTTTTCTCAATTTCAATAAACCTTGCTCTGGACGAACTTTAGCATCAGGATTATTATCGAAAGCCGGATCGCCAATGGCTCCGAACAAAACAGCATCAGAATTTTTGCAGAGTTCCAAAGTCTCATCTGGCAGAGGATTTCCGGTCTGATAAATGGCTTCTGCACCCATCGTTCCATAATCGAATTGAAAATTGTATTCGAAAACTTCTCCAATGACTTTCAATATTTTCACACTCTCATTGGTGACCTCCGGACCAATACCATCTCCGGGCAAAACGGCTATTTTAAAACTTTTACTCATATATTTTTTCTGATTTTTGTTCAAATGCTTTTATAGCATTTTTTTTACTGGTTAAGAAATCAATATCGTCATAGCCGTTCATCAGGCATATTTTTTTGTAGGAATCCAACTCAAAATTTTCTGTTTTCCCATTGAAAGAGATAGTTTGTTTTTCTACATCTAC
>CAJYWD010000047.1 GCA_913778505.1 uncultured Chryseobacterium sp. | reverse complement strand
CTCCAGGATTTGATGGCGTAAGAATATTTGGATTTCCATTTTTCTGCAAAATCATTTAGAGCGGCTTGAGCAGCCTGTTTTGTAGGATCGGTGTAAATATGTTTCATATCGGCGGAAAATTCTTTTCTGTCCTTCCAGACCACATATTTACAGGCATTTCTGATTTGATGGACTACACAGATCTGGGTTTGAGATTCAGGAAAGATGGAACGGATGGTCTGGGTAAATCCGTTTAAATTATCGGTAGCGGTGATGAGAATATCCTCCACACCACGTGCTTTAAGATCAGTTAAAACACTCATCCAGAAGCTCGAACTTTCATTCTTGCCGAGCCACATTCCAAGAACTTCTTTTTTCCCTTCACGATTTAATCCTACTGCCAAATAGATGGTCTTGTTAATGACTTTAGAGTTCTCACGAACCTTGAATACGATTCCGTCCATCCAGACAATGAGATATAAATCTTCCAAAGGACGGCTTTGCCAGCTAACGACCTCAGTTGCAACGGCATTGGTGATTCTGGAAATAGCGGAGGTTGATATTTCAAAATCATATAACTCTTTCACCTGTTCTTCAATATCGCTCACACTCATGCCTTTGGCATAGAAGGAGATAATAATATTCTCCAGGCCTTCAATGATGTTATGTCTTTTGGGCACCAACACGGGCTCAAAACTACCTGCCCGGTCTCTGGGAACCTTGATTTCACTCTCTCCGAAAGAGGATTTTATTTTCTTGTTTCCATGGCCGGTTCGGTAATTGCCGTCTTTGGTTTTTGCATGTTTTTCATTGTCCAGATGAGCATCAAGTTCCGCTTCAAGCATGTGTTCTACAGCACGTTTGTGCATCTGTTTGAAGAAAGTGGTCAAATCTTCTCCATTCTTAAAGGATTTATAGAAATCCTTGTTGTTTAATAATTCTTCTTTGTCGATCATAACTATATAGGTTAAAAATAATAAAAAGTTATTTCCGTAAAATTTTTTTGAGCTGTAAGGTGCTCAAAATTTTTCAGAATAACTTTTTAACTTACACAGTTAGTGAGACACTACCGAAAAACCGGAAGATGCGTCTTTCGGTTTTTCGATTCGGAATATCAGATAAATTTATTACTTGTCTGTATAGTGTCCCATTGCTGAAACTACAAAAACCGTCACAATGTTTTCATCTACTCGATAGACAATTCGATCCTTTTGATTGATTCTTCTGGACCAATACCCTGTCAAATTATGTTTGAGAGGTTCTGGCTTACCTTCACCTCTAAACGGATTCTCGGCTAAGTCTGATAATATTTTTTCGATTTTTTTAATAATGATTTTATCTCCGGCTTTATAATGTTTTTTCAACTCTTTACGAGCACCTGGAGCGATATCTACAAAATATCTTCCCATACATTTTTTGACTTTATTCGGATTCCTTTTCCGTTCTTTATATCTTCTTCGGCCTTTTTAATCTTGTAAATAAAATCAGAATTGTAGAAGCTGTCTTCCGAGACTATTTCCACATCTTTACTGTCTTTTGAAAATAGTTCGATTAAACTCTTCAATGTTTTTCCGGCTTTTGTGTGCTCGTTTATTTTTAAAGTAATCATTGTCATAATCCAGAAATTTATTATACAAAGATAAACAGAAATCAAACTTGTAAACACTCCTTTGTCAAGTAATTCATTAAGTTAATAAATTCATTATAAAGCATGTCATTAAAAATCTTACTTTTAAACTTTAAATAAATCATATGAGAGCGACAAAATTTTTATTGACAATCATTTTTGCAACTTTGTTATTTTCCTGCGCTGCGGTGCATGACAGACTGCAAACAGGAACCATCGTGAGAGATTGTACAGGAACGTATCTGAGAGTTTCAGAAAATGAAGATTATCTGGTTTGCAATGCCGAAATTCTGGAATCTAAAAAGGATGGCGAGAAAGTATCTTTGGTCTATGACAATACGGATAAATGCCCGGAAAGAGACGGCAAAATTATGTGTATGATGTATCACGAAAGCAAAGGAATGATAAGAGTTAAAAGTGTGAAATAGTATTGGAACTGTCGTTCGGATTTATGAGGTTTGTGGTTTCAAACTTTAACTATGATGCAATTTTAATTGACAGTTTAACTTGGGGAAAAAAGAATCTGAAACAAAACGAGTTCCTTAAAACCCCAGGAGCCATTGATACGAATGTTTATTTTTGGAAGAGGGAAGTATCCGGATTTTTATCGAGGATGGACGTGAGGAACGGATGATCCGTAGCGTAATATTATCGTTTTACTAAATAGCAAACAAGCTGAAAAAGTTTTAATCAAATGATTGGATACTCTCGCAAATTTTACAGATTGAGCTGAATTCATTCATCTGCTTTATCTGTTCAATCTGCGAGATCTTTACTTCTTCAAAAGATTAATACTCACAGTCGCCAGTTCCGAATCAGGGAATTTCTTGAAAAGATTGATGTCTGGTTCCAAGCCAGATTCTTTACAAATCCTGTGGAAAACATCCACTTCCACAATGTATTGGTCAGAAAATCCGTGTGTGGCATCATAAGCTGTCGCCGCTGTTAATCCTAAGTTTTTCGAAGTAATTTCTGGAGAAAGTGTATGCAATTCAATTAATAGCAAACCGAATTTCTCCACATAAGGTGTCCATTTTTTGAGGTGATTCAGAAGATTTTCTTCTACATCTTTGTTGGACAATCTTTTTCCCCGGAACGCAAAAGCACCGGTTGAGGTGCTGATTCTGTCAGAATTAATTTCGAAAGTGTCTTCCCAAATCCTGTTATGGTCCAGGAAAGTTCTGATGTTGAGCAAATCGCCAAGCTCGATAGTATAATCAGACTGTAAATCTTCCGCCAATTGTTTCGGATTGCCGATGTCGCCCCAAATTACTTTTGCCCAAATATCATTTTTGATGAGATTGGCTCTCGTGACTTTCAGCGCCGCCTGATTGTAATCTGCGCCGACCAAAAACAACGGATTTTCTTCCAAATGTTTTCCGCGCAAAGTCTGTCTTTCTATCACTTCATAAAGATGTTGCAAAAGCGCACCGTTTCCGCAACCCATATCCAGAATTCCTTTTGGCTGCTCGTTCAACGGACGGTTGAAAATCTCGATGATAAATTCATCAATCACTTTGAAATAGGTCAAATGGGCACCGCCGCTTCCCCAGACATTCATTTCCCGGTTCACGTGGATTTCGTCTTCGCCATCTTCAATCTCACGGATTTCAGAAGCTTTCCCGAAAATCAGATTGTCCAATTTTGAAAACATCGGAAGATAAGAAACCGTTACGCCGTAAGCCGTTGCGCGTCTTGCAAAAAACAATCCCGTTTCTGTGAACTGGAAGTTTTTTCCTTTCTTGGTAAACCATCTGAGCTCAGCCAAATAATCCAATATTTTACCGAAATATTCCGGGTTTTTATGAAATTCCTCTGCGCTGAAACTGGCTTCCATAAAATATTTATGAAACATTCCGCTCATTCCGAGTTTGATGATGATTGGGCCGACCAAAGCACCTTCGATATGTTTTTGGATTTGATAATTTAAGGAAGATTCGTCAACATTCTCATTCAAAAAAGATTTATATTTATCAAACAGCCCAATCCATTTCTTGCACAGACTTTCCGTGAGTTCTTTGGAATGAATAACATCAAAATCTGCTAAAAACTCAGCTAAATCAACGTAAATATTCTGATGATAAAAAGCTTCTTTCGTTTTATGATTTTTTGAAATTGTGACTATATTAGATTCATTATTTAAATCATAATCCAGAAAACCCTGCGATGCCAAAACCCGCAGTGAGACATTCAGATAACCTTCATTAGCTTCAAATTTATCATTGATTTCAGAAAGCTCCAATTGGTCATTAGCCAAAATAAAATCCAAAACTTTTTTCTTTGACAAAGCCGAAATCACAGGTGCCGTAACAATGCCATCCATATGTCTGAAAATAGATTCACGAAGTTTTCTCTTATCCATAAAACCGTTGATTTTGTGTTTTGGAAGATAAAAATTTTTTCAAAACCAATTAAAAATAAGTTATTGAAGATTTTTATTATTTTAAGTTTTAAATAAATTTATGAAGCTGCTTTTCTACTCGTAATGGAAAATTCAGCAGTCAACTTGTTTTTCCGTAGGAATCTCAACACACTGGAAATAAAAGACATTAGATTCCTACGGAATGACAAAAAACGTGTAAAAATTAATTTAACGCAAGATAATAAACCCAAATTTATTTTAGTTATCTTTAAAACATTCAAAACAAAATAACTATGACAAAACATCAACAGAGAGTGAGAGCTGTTTTTCACTTTTTTGATAATAAAGATATTGTTCTTGGTTTCAGGAAATTGCTGGATTGTGCGATGGATACTCAGGATATGAGCATCTACAGAACTGCTATCGAACTTACAGACTGGAAGGAAAGGAATCCTGAAAAATCCGATGAGCTCATTGAAAAATGCAAAGCTTTTCTGACTGAAATCGTGAAAATCGAAGTCAAGGAATATCCAACAGAAATCTCAGTTCTAACAGCTGAAAATATCCAAAAATCTTACGGAAGTAACCGTTTTTCTCTCGGTCCGGTTTCTTTGGAAATCAAGAAAGGTCAGGTTTACGGCTTGGTAGGAGAGAATGGAAACGGGAAAACGACCTTGCTCAGGATTTTGGCGAAGGAGATTTCTCATCATAAAGGCGAGTTGAAATATCAGTTTGATGAAACGTCGAAAGATGAATTTGATTTGAGAACAAAACTTGTTTATATTCCTCAACGAACCGAAAAGTGGTACGGAAGTCTGAAAGATAATCTGAAATTTGTCTTGTCAAGTTATGGCGTAAAACCTGAAGAGAATGAAACCCGAACGCTGATGATGATTGCGCGTCTCGGACTTTGGAATTACAAACATCTGAAATGGAACGAATTGTCTTCTGGCTACAAGATGCGTTTCGAATTGGCGAGAACGCTTCTTCGTCAGCCCGAAATTCTCTTGCTGGATGAACCTCTGGCAAACCTCGACGTTCTTGCTCAGCAAGTGATTTTGGAAGATTTGAAAGCCATTGCCAATTCGGTCAATCATCCGATTGCATTGATTCTAAGTTCTCAGCAATTGTATGAAGTCGAAAAGATTTCGGACAAAGTCATCTTTCTCAAGAACGGTAAATATCAGGACAACGAAACTAAGTCTGAAACCGAAAATACAAATCTGATTGTAGAAATTGATACAGACAATTCCAGAGAAGAGTTGTTGCAGATTTTCCAGCCTTTTGCTCTTGAAAAACTGAATTTCAATGGTGGGATTTTTGTGGCTTATTTCAGTCCCGAAACCGAGTTTTCTTCTGTTTTATCAGCTTTAGGAAATTCGAAAATCCAAGTGACTTACATTCGTAATATTTCAACCTCTACACGTCGTTTCTTCGTGGAATAAAAACTTCTGACCAATGCAAAAAATCAATCAAATCAATCAATATTTACTGGAGAGATTTCCCAATATCTGGAATACGAGAATCGTCTGGATGTTACTCTTGGGAATCGCTGTTCATTTCATTTTCTTTTTTATAGGCTTCGTTTCGCACGCAAGTCCTGGCACATTGCAACACACGAGAGCCATCGATGATTACTTCTCTACCGGACTTGTGTTTGTCCACGTCATCATTTCGGTGCTTCTGATTGTCGGATGGCTGATTTATATGTTGAAGAACAACGCTTTCAAAAATTTTTATCCAAATTCCGGCAAAAAATTGTTCTTTGAATTTGTCCAGTATTTCATCATCATCTTCGTGTCGGTCACATTTTATTTTTCTTATATGACCGGTTTTCGGCTTTTCATCAATTATAAATATGATGATGAGACGATGGCGAAAAACATAGAAATTATTAATCATTCTGTTCCTTTTCTGTCGCAGAATCTAGAGGATTACACGTTAGAAAACCGATTAGCGCCAAAACCTTTTGCGGATTTTTATTGTGAGACAGACATCAATAAGATTGACAAGACTCGGCCATATTTTGTCTACCACGACAGGGTATATCAGTATTTCAGTCTCTATAAAAAAACGGTAAATAAAACCGATAAGCGTGGACAGTTCATATATCCCGAAGAGGAAATAAAGAATAAAACACCTCTGGCTTACTTTGAAAACAGTGCTGATAACAAGTCCAGGACCTATTTTTTCAAAAAGCAAGTGGAGGATTTGTCGGCTTACATCAAAACGGTTGCACCAAGCTATTATAATTATTCTTCGGTTTTTTATGATAATGTCAACTCATTTGTCGGACGCAGATATGATAATGCAGCAGACAATCTTCCAACGAAAGAACTTCTGAAACAAAAGCAAATTGAAGTCAACAACAATACCATTAGACTTATTACTTCAAAGGATTCCAAAGCATTAGAACAATTACTGCAGGATTTTCTACGCATTTCAAAAGAATTTGATATTGTCAATAATCTGAATGTGAAAGATTGGTCAGCAATGGTGTATCGTCCAGAGAAATTTGAGGTCAAGCGATTTATAATGTTGTACAAACCGGATTCTGGAACTAATTACGACCCCAATAAAGCACCGGCAGAGCGTTATAACGGTTATGAAGAAGCAGTCGCTATTGATTCTGTTGCTTATGATAATAATTATCTGGATGCCAATGGTGAAATCAGAAAGGACACCATCAGCATAAGGGATTTTAATCCTAACGTGGATAGTGAGCTCTCTCCAAAGGATTATTTCAAGAAAAATATGACCGGGTTTTATTATTATACAGGGGATTTAAATAATTTGTTGGAAAATGTGGACACCATCAAAACGGATGATTTCTTTTCTGATTCGGTTCATCTTTTTATCTGGATTGCTTTTGCGCTGGCTATTTTGATTTTCAGTTTCAGAGTTACTGATTTGCGCTCATTGCTATTTAGTATTATTTCTGCTGGAGTTATCATTTTACTGGTAACACTTTTCTGTGTTTTCTTTGCATTTGTTGGCGGTTTTAAAAATGTGTTTTTTATTCTCTATACTATTCTTACTGTTGGTGTCATCATTCTTTTACTGCCATTTCTAACTATTGGAAAAGCTCGAAAAATTGTAACGTCAATTTTTATGATTATCTCAATGGTTGGTTTTCCTTTATTTGTTTGGTTGATTTTTGGAATTGTCAATGAACATCAGGTTTCAGATTGCAGAGCCAAGGTTTATATCAGTGATAATTATTTGAATTGTAAAGGCGTTATGGATGATTTGGGACTTACAACCAGTTATATTATGTTGATTGCGACTTTTGTTTTCCTTTATTTTTATACAAGTTTTATCAAAAAATGGAAAGCGATGCCTGAGTAAAAAATACCTGTTCATTTTTCGGTTGTTGACTGATTACGAAAACGATTAAATTTGTATCATGCAAGACAATCAGTTATGAAATTGAGCAACGAAATAATGTACCAGGCCTCCTTTGAAAAGAACCCCGAATTCGAAGGTGTTTTTTGGATGGGCGTGAAAACGACAGGGATTTTTTGTCGCCCGACTTGCACAGCAAGAATGCCAAAGCCTGAGAACGTTGAATTTTTTGACAATACAAAAGATGCAATACTGAAAGGCTATCGTCCGTGCAAAGTTTGTAAACCATTGGAGAATCCTGATGAAACACCAGTTGAAATCCAAAAATTGATGGATGAATTATCAATCAATCCGGAGATTAAGTTTAAAGACATTGATTTGATGGAAAGAGGATTACAACCTGTGACAGTGAAACGCTGGTTCCTGAAACACCACGGAATGACGTTCCACGCTTTTCAGAGAATGTTCAAAATCAATTCGGCTTTCAAGAAATTGCAACAAGGGGACAACGTTTTGGATGTGGCTTTGGATAACGGTTATGAAAGTCTAAGCGGTTTTAATGAAAGCTTCAAATCCATCATTGGAGTATCGCCCAGGAATTCAAAATTCGGGAAGATAATTGACCTCAAAAGAATCGAAACGCCGCTCGGGACAATGATTGCCTGTGCCAATGAAAACGGAATTTGTCTCTTAGAATACTCCGACAGAAAATCATTAACTAAAGAATTGGAAGAAATATCAAAATACTTCGAAGCGAATATTATTCAAGGTGAGAATCCCCATTTCAAAACTTTAGAAACAGAATTAACGCAATATTTCGAGGGAAAAAGACTGGATTTTACCGTTCCGCTTGCTCCCGTTGGGACAGATTTTCAAAGGAAGGTTTGGGAGATGCTGAGAACGATACCTTACGGAACCACCAGGAGTTATCAGCAACAGGCAGACATTCTCGGAAATCCAAAAGCGGTGAGAGCGGTTGCCAACGCAAACGGCCTTAATAAAATATCAATCGTCATTCCTTGCCACAGGGTCATCGGAACCAACGGAACATTGACCGGTTACGGCGGTGGAATCTGGCGAAAGCAGAAACTATTAGAACTGGAGAAAGCCATACTTTTTTGATTCAAGGTTTAAGATTCGAAATTCTAGGTTCGATATTTCTTAATTTTAATCCGACATCCAACATCCATCATTCAAAATCCATCAAATAAATGAATATCCAACCAACCTTAGAAAACGACTTTGTAAGACTAATTCCGTTAGTAGAAAATGACTTTGAGCCATTGTTTGCAGTAGCTTCTGACCCTGAAATTTGGGAACAGCATCCCAATAAAGACCGGTACAAAAGAGAGGTTTTTGAGAATTTCTTTCAGGGTGCGATGGAAAGTGGAGGTGCTTTTAAAATCATTGACAAAAATACCGGTGAGATTGCCGGAAGCACAAGATTTTATGATTATGACCCGGAAGAGCATTCCATATTCATTGGCTATACATTTTATGCGACAAAATTCTGGGGCTCGACACTGAATCCGCAGGTGAAGAAACTAATGCTGGATTATATTTTCCGGTTCGTAGTTACGGTTAATTTCCACGTCGGTAAGGATAATATCCGCTCTCGCAAAGCCATGGAAAAGTTAGGGGCGACAATGATAGGTGAGCTCAATGTGGCCTATGCTTATGAACCGGAAAGATTGAATGTTGTCTATCAAATCAATAAAAAAGATGATCTGAATATGAAAAAGTACAGAATCCAGGCAAGTCCTTTTGTAGTGCCCACTACGGACGGAAAGCTAATAGAAGAACACTGGGGCAACTCCACTCAGACATCCAATATTTCCATTGCCCGGATGGTTGCGCCGCCCCGCTGGAGCGAGCCGCATCAGACACCGGAGTTTGATGAGTTTACGATAATCATCTCTGGCAGGAAGCATTTTGAAATCGACGGCGAGGCAGTGATACTTGACAAAGGGCAAAGTATCATGATAGCAAAAGGCGCACGTGTGCGGTATTCCAATCCCTTTAATGAACCTTGCGAGTATATGGCCATCTGCCTGCCCGCATTCTCTATGGATTTGGTACATAGGGAAGGCATAGCAAAGTAACTGCTTCCCAACGTTACTATGCGGCCGGAGAATGCGGCTACAGCTCGCCAAAGGTCTCTATGCTGGATTTCAAGACAATCTATGGCGCTATGTCTTCCTGTTTTTTCAGGAGTCTGACGGAAGATCAGGCTGTGACCCGTTGACGCAAGCAACTGCCTCCCCGCTGATATTGACGGATCCATAGTGGCTTTTATACTGCCCGGGCGTCTCACCTGTCCATTTTTTGAAGAACTTGGAAAAATTGCTGGGATCGTAGGTCAGCCTGCGTGCTACATCCGCAGGAGTCATATTCTGCTCGCCTAGCATATTCTTGGCCTTGTCTATAATTTTCTGGTCATAATAATGGCAGGGCTTCTGGCCCAGTACATCCTTAATCACAAAGGAAAAATGGGTATGGGAAACTGCCATGTTATCGGCGATAGTCCTGATACTGAAGAATTCCGTCTGGCGACCTTTCACCACGTCCTCAATGTGCTGATCCAGGAAGATGAGGAATTGCATGGCCAGTTCGTTTTTACGGTCGGTGGGCTTGTTCATAGTACTGTGTTTTTGTTTTATATGTGTTTTATTGAATTTAATAGGATGCTCATGCAAGTGGATTCTAAAGCATTTCCTTGTGCGTTATCTGCTTTCGCCGGTTTCTATATCCTCATTACAGCGCCATCATTGGGCTAATCATATACCTAGGCTTCAATTCTTGTACACCGCACCTGTGTGATCTGGAAGCGGAGGCTGTGCCTCGCCGGGTCATAATGATCATCGGGACCTGAGAAAACACCCTTGATCCGGGCAGAAGCTGTGAAATAGCCTGTGCTGACGGAGTAGCCGTCGCAGAGCTGGTAGGCCATTTCTTTTAGGAATAATTCTACGGTGTACTGCATCGCCGCAGCTTCCACTTCGGCATTGCCGCGGCTGACAGCAGCTTCGCAAACCTCTTTGATGCTCAGGGAGCGATCGCTTACCGTGCGGGCTATGTAATTGGTAACATCTTGAGACGTGAAGGTATTATCATGAAGATAAGCCTTGATGGTATGTAAAACTGGCATCATATTGTGTTTTTGTTATCACTTCAATTCCTGCCGATCTCACGGCGTGCAGGAATCTACCTGGTAAATTATTTTATGTATCAAAGTTAACAATAATCTCCAAATATAATCGCTGTCCGCCCATGCTGGGTCTATGAGCGGCAAAACCAAGAGTAGAGGATGTGCGGGCTGCAACGGCAATGATTCTGGCAGCAGGTAGCGTGCATGGTTGTGCGAATGATCTCAGAAATTACCCCTTTGCAATATTTCCGAAATATACTATAATTCCGAAAGTGGTCTATCTGTACGTTAATGGTCTACATAAGCCGTACTGGTTTTCTAAGGCTGTAAAGCAGAGAGGTTAAAATAACCTGAATTCGGGATAGGGAATTGATTAAATTATTGATCTTACAATGCTGAATTGTCATTATAGCAAAGAAACATAGGAATATACCCTCTAAAATGATTTTGGGTCTAACAGTGCCAGTTGACTACGTCGAATCTTAGATTTCGTTTATCAAAGTAAAACAAAACTTTTGTCTCCCCATTGATAAGTTTGTAGTTTACACTGAGCTTGTCGGAGTACGTTTGTCTACCTTCATTATGGACAATCAAATCATCAATTTTTTGTTTGGCTTTGCGATTTATAAATCCTTTACCCCAACTCACGTGAAAATAATTTTAATGATTGCCTCTCAACTCAGAATCACCATGTCCAATCACTTATTCATTGATTATAACTTAGCAGAATAGCTTTGGGATGCTATGCATATCGATAAGAGCATTCATTTTTTGGCAGAATACAACTGCACTTATATTCCCTTCTGATTTATTATTTTTTGGCTACTTCACAAAACCAACTCCTGGAATAGTCTGTCAAAGGTGCTATTCAGGTTCATACTGGCTCCCGGATGAGGCCTGGAAGTCTGGATAATGGAACTCTTCACTGCAGTCAGCCATCGGAAACGTTCCGGAATATCCAGTTGAGCAATAGGACCCGCTGACTTATCGCCCTTGGCAATACTGACGAAGGATTCCAAATGCCGCATCACATCATTATAATCAATTTTCGAACGGATCACCCGGAATTTCTCCTCACAAAGATGGATCTTAACCTGTATGAATTTCTCACGCTTGGAAAACATGATGAGACCGACATTGAAAAACTCCTCGCGCTCCGGCTTCGGTACCAGGCGAATTACTGCGTATTCATATAACTTTGGCTCTTGCATTTTTCGCTTCATTTAAAAAGTTATGGGAATGGTCACGCCTCAGGATCAGGAATTGGTAATACACATCCCGGATTTCTGCCGGCTCCAGCTCAGTATCACTCCAATGGAGCCATTCTTCGGGAATCAGCTCTACAATTTCCCTTAAAACTCCGTCTGTCAATAATGCTTTGAATCGTGCATCCACATTATCCAGCTCAGAAGCCTGAGGTAGCAAAACGTGGTCTTTTATCATCACAAAAGGACTTACTGCATTTTTCTCCCAATTGTCCCAGTTATGGTGGAAGTAGAGGGAAGCGCCATTGTCTATCAGCCAGAGCTCCTGGTTCCACATCAGCATATTGGTATTGCGGAATGTCCGGTCGATATTGGTAAGAAAGGCATCCAGCCAGACAATTTCGGAGGATAACGTTGTGCCTATTGTCACAGCGCCAGGATCGTACGTCATTGCCCCGGAAAGATAATGCAAAGCGAGATTCAGCCCGCAACTGTTCTTTAGCAAATCCTGGATTTCCTCATCAGCCTCACTCCGCCCAAAATCTTCGGAAAGGTTGGCAAATACGAGCTCCGGAATCCGGAAACCCAGAACCTGTGCTATTTTTCCGCCTATCAATTCGGAAATCAAAGCTTTCACACCGTGTCCGGCACCGCGGAATTTCAGGACGTATTTAAAATCGTCATCCGCCTCTGCCAATGCCGGCAAAGAACCGCCCTCGCGCAGCGGAAGAATATATCTAGTGACCGTAACTGTTCTAAGAGATAAGTCCAAACTGTAATTTTTTTTGTAAAAATAAGAATTAAAACGATTGGGGCGCCTTTATCCGCCCTCCGCTATTATCTTTTTGCTCGGCATAGCCTCTCGCAAAAAGGATAGCCGCTCAGGTCGGGGCGCGCTTCGCAACATAGAAATATTTGTCATCACCGAAAACTTTCAGCATCGTTCAAGTTTTGTTATTTTTGAAAAAAATAATCAATGTCCAGCTTTATAGATTTTGGAATTGCCCAAAAACAATACAACAGAATGAATCGAATCACACAACTTTTCGGGATCAGATATCCAATCATTCAGGGTGGTATGATCTGGCATTCCGGCTGGAGATTGGCTTCTGCAGTTTCGAATAACGGAGGATTGGGACTGATCGGTTCTGCCAGTATGTACCCGGATGTATTGCGGGAAAACATCAGAAAATGCAAAGCGGCAACGGATAAACCTTTCGGTGTCAATGTAGCTTTGCTTTATCCAAATCTTGAAGACATCATTAATATCATTTTGGATGAAGGCGTAAAAATCGTTTTCACATCTGCTGGCAATCCGAAGATCTATACAGAAACGCTGAAAAAGGAAGGCATCCAAGTGGCGCACGTGGTTTCCAGTGCAAAGTTTGCAGTAAAATGCCAGGAAGCAGGCGTGGATGCCGTTGTGGCAGAAGGTTTTGAAGCAGGAGGACACAACGGACGAGACGAAACCACGACGCTTTGCCTCATCCCTAATGTGCGCAGACATATCGATATTCCTTTGATTGCAGCGGGCGGCATCGGATTGGGAAGTCAGATGAAAGCAGCGATGATTCTTGGTGCAGACGGTGTTCAGATCGGTTCTCGTTTTGCCGCAACCTTAGAAGCCAGTTCTCACGATAATTTCAAAAATAAGATTGTCGAACTCAAAGAAGGCGATACGCAGCTCACTTTGAAGGAATTAGCGCCGGTTCGTTTGGTTAAGAACAAATTCTACCAGGATCTGGAAGCTTTGTATGAATCAGGAAGAAATGTTGAAGCTCTGAAAGAAACGCTTGGAAGAGCCCGGGCCAAACGCGGAATGTTCGAAGGCGATCTGGCGGAAGGAGAGCTGGAAATAGGACAGGTTTCTGCATTGATCGATAAAATTCTGCCAGTCGAAGAGGTTTTTGAAAATCTCATTAAAGAATTTAACGAAGCAAAAGTGGATTTGAGTTTGTAATAAGCAAGATAAGTGTTAGAAGTAAGAAGTAAGAAGTAAGAAGTAAGAAGCGTCAGGTTTGATAGGCATGGAACATCCGGCCTGACCATCAACCATCAACCATCAACCATCAACCAACAACCATCAACCATCAACCAAACAAAATGTTTTCTAAGCAAGAAGCGCAACAACTCAAAAAAGAATTCTGGACAGCTTTCGGTAAGGCTTTCCCGAGAAAATGGCTATTGTACGATACCAAAATCAAGGATTTTTCTTTTAAGTTCTTTGCAGACAATAAAAAAGCTGAGGTTTCATTAGACATAGAAATGAAAGATGAACTCTTCAGAAATGCTTATTATGAAAAAATCTGGTCTCTGGAATCCATTCTGGAAGATGAGATTGGCGCATTCACTAAAGATGAATTTTATGTTCTGGATAATGGAAAAGTCATCAGCAGAATCTGGGTGGAGAAAACAGGCGTCAGCATTTTCAACAAGCAGACGTGGCCGGATATCTTCGAGTTTTTTGTGGAAAAAATGGATGCTTTCGAACGTTTTTATTACGAATATGAAGATTTTATCAAGGATGTATAGCCGTGTGAGCGATGGAAGCGGATATCCTTTTTCTTTTGCAGAAAGAAGAAGATAGAAACGGACGTAGCGACCCGAGCCTTGGCAGAGCGGCTGCGAGGGACACACCCAAAAAATGAAGAAATGAAAAATATTACTGTTAAAGCCACCGATTTTTTTGAATTGCTCAGACTGAGAGACCAATCGATGTGGGATATTTTTGCACAAATGATAGATGGCGAGGAAAAAGAGATTGTATTTCTGAATGACGAGAAACAGTATCTTTTCCACTATGTTTTGCCAACAACGGTGGAAAAATTGCAGGAGGACAAATCACTTTTTGCTAAGGAATATGCTGAGAAACTATCGGGACTTAACTGAAAATGCGAAGCTGTCACTTTACGGAATGCGGAGAATTCAGAGTTTTCTTCCATTCCCAATATCCTATTACGGCCATTACCGTAAAAATGAGATATTGAAGCGCGGTGAGTGAAAGTCCTTTGTACTGCATCATCGGAACGCAGATAATATCTGCCACAATCCAGAACAGCCAGTTCTCGATATTTCGCTTGGCCATAAAGTACATCCCGACAAGAAACAGAGAAGTGGTCACGATGTCCGTATAATTGGCCCAATCAAGATGGTAAAGTCCGAGTTGGACCTTAGACATGGAAAATCCATTGTCTATAAATGGTTTGTAGTAATAAATCAAACCAACAAATAATAAACTGGCTACAAACAGAGTACTGCCTACCTGCCAATCTTTCAAGCTGGCTTTCCTGACATCCACGTGGATGTTGTCCTCCGAATTTTTTGACCAGAGAACCCAGCCGTAAATGCTCATTACTGTGTAGTAAACATTGATGAGCATATCGCCCAAAAGCCCGAAGACAAACATGATGTAGATGAAAAGAACGGTGGAGATAATTCCCGTGGGATAAACCCAGATGTTTTTTTTGATGGAGCAGTAAACACTTAATAATCCAAAGATAACAGCTGTTATTTCTAAATAAATAAGATAGGTTTCGTAGGCGTTATATTGGGCAGTGAGTTCTTGTAAAAAATCCATGGTCAAAGGTAATTATTAAGACTCAGAATTTTCCACAATGTTTTGAATTCTTAGTAACGATCAAAATTAATTAGTTAAAAAATGTTAAGGATAATATTTTTTTAATATTTTCGTAATTCAAAATAAATAAAGAAGAAAAAGTCCCCTTCAATTTTTGGGGTAAAAAAAATTAGATTATGGCAAATATTTGGATTAAGAAGCCAATGGAAGCGTACGAAGCAGATATCAAAAAGAGTCAGCTGAAGCGTGTATTGGGGAAATGGAGTTTAACGGCTATTGGAATTGGTGCTATCATTGGAGGTGGCATTTTTGTTTTGACAGGTACAGGTGCTTACTATAATGCGGGCCCTGCGCTGGCGCTCTCCTTCGTTATTGCTGGTATTGCGTGTGTTTTTGCGGCACTTTGCTATGCAGAATTTGCGTCCATACTTCCGGTAGAAGGTTCTGCTTACGCTTATGCTTACGGAACTGTTGGAGAAATCTTCGCCTGGATTATCGGTTGGGGGTTGATTCTGGAGTATGCAATGGGTTCTATGACAGTCGCCGTTTCCTGGTCCGGTTATTTTGGCAAGCTGTTGAAGATGTTTCATATTCATCTGCCAGATTTTCTAACCACGGATCCACAGACCTATATGGCCGCCGGAAATAGTGGTTTCTCGATGAATCTTCCGGCATTTCTAATAGTCTGGTTGGTTATCGGGATTTTGTTGAGAGGAACTAAAGGCGCAGCCAAAGCCAACAATTTAATCGTTATGTTAAAAGTTTCGGCGATTATCTTTGTCATCGTTGCAGGTGTTTTCTTTATCAACACAGAAAATTGGACACCATTTATCCCTGAGCCTACAACAATTACGGAAAACGGCGTTTCGCATCCTGCCTATGGTTATGCCGGAATTGTAGCCGGAGCCTCTGCGATTTTCTTTGCTTATGTAGGATTTGATGCCGTTTCCACACAGGCAGGTGAAGCGATAAATCCCAAGAAAGATGTTCCTTTCGCTATTATTGCTTCATTAATTATCTGTACATTGTTGTACATCTTAGTTTCACTTGTACTAACTGGGATGATGCATTATACAGACTTCAACCCATTAGGAAAATATCCAGACGCCATCAAAGCGCCGGTAGCTTATGCCTTCGATATTGCAGGACAAGCCTGGGCAGGCTACATCATCACGATTGCAGCGACTGTAGGTTTGATTTCCGTACTAATGGTAATGATTATGGGACAATCCAGAATCTTCCTTGGGATGTCAAAAGACGGTCTGATTCCTCGTACTTTCGCAAAAGTTAATCCATTGACAGGCGTACCTTCTAAAAACCTGGTAATTTTGGGTGGTGTGATCTCTGTGGTGGCATCATTCACGCCAATTAACGATTTGGCGCATATGACCAGCTTTGGGACCTTGTTCGCCTTTACAATGGTGTGTGTGGCAGTTTGGGTTTTAAGAGTGAAAGAACCGAATCTCCAGAGAAACTTTAAAGTTCCTGCCCTTCCGGTGATCGCTGTTTTGGGAATCGTGATCAACATCTATCTGATAATCAACCTGAGCAAAGAAGCTCAAATGTATTCTTTATCCTGGCTGGCCATCGGATTTGTGATTTACTTCCTTTACAGTAAGCGAAATTCCAAGATGCAGAACGGCGGATTTGGAGAAACTTTCAAAGCGGAACAAGAGCCTTTGGAAGACGTCAATATCGACATCGACAACAAACATTAGTGATATAGATTCCGCTTTCCCGAGCGGAATTTTTTTTGGAGCTTATTGACTTCGTAGAACAATAATGTCAAGAGCTGTTATGACTGTGTCGATTATTCTTTGAAGTAATTCCCGCAATCCGCTGTATCTTTTTTTCTCTCGGTCGGTTCCGCTGCACTACGCCGCCTCGCTCAAAAAAGGATGCAGCTTCTATGGGGCTATGGGTTTTGTCTGTCAAATCAAAGTTTGTCAACAATCATTAACATTACCAAACTTTCATTATTTTTATAAGATGAAAAAACTAATCTTCCTTTTCCTGCTGATTTCGGCATTTTCATTTTCTCAGAAATTCAAAATCGACACATTGTTAACGGATAAAATCAGCATTCGAGCCATTCAGGTTGGGTACGGAAAAGTCTGGTATGTGGGAACGGATTCCAAATTCGGTTATGTCAATCTCAAAGAGAAATCAGATAAAAAGCAGTTTAAACTTTCAGAAAAGAAATTACAATTCAGAACACTGGCTCAAAATAAACAAAACTTCTACGCCATCAACATTGAAAGTCCAGCCTATTTTTTTCAAATCAATAAGAGGAACTTAAAATCTAAAATCGTTTTCACGGATACTGATGCTACAGCTTTTTACGATGCATTAAAGTTTTCTAGCAATTCTTTCGGTATTGCTTTCAGTGACCCTTCAGAGAATCAGAGACTGAACATTTCTCAAACCCGAAATGGAGGTACTAACTGGATTAACTGTAAAAACTGTAAAGATTTTCCCTACTTAGAAAAAGGAGAGGCTGCTTTTGCTGCCAGCAATACCAATATTGCAAGTGCTGGAAAATATATCTGGATGGCGACCGGCGGTTCCAAATCCAGAATCTACAGAATGAAAAACAAGGATTGCAACTGGCAGGTTTTCGAAACGCCTTTTATTCAAGGAACATCATCGCAAGGTATTTATTCCATTGATTTTTACGACAAAGATTTCGGAATTGCTGTTGGCGGAGATTACACAAAGCAATCTGATAATGTCAATAATATCGCAACAACAAATGACGGCGGAGAAACCTGGCAAATCCAGGCCAGCGGACAAAATGCAGGTTATATGACTTGTGTAAAATTCCGTCCGGAAACTAAAGGAAAAGAGATCGTTGCGGTTGGCGACCAACATATCAGCTTCTCATCAGATTATGGAAAGACCTGGACGAAAATCTCCGGTGAAAAAAATCTATACGCTTGTGAATGGCTCAATCACGATACTTTGATTTTAGCTGGGAAAGATAAAATCGTCAGAATAAGATTTGAATAGTATTTGCCGGTTAAATGATTTGTATTTCTTTGATGGGCGAAGCGTATTTGCAATCTTAAATATTGTCAATAATAACACAAACCTTTGCGTTTTTGCGTTCAAATTCTGCATCTCAGACATTATCCCTATTTTTGCACCGAATTAATGAAACTGAAAAAAGAGATTTGCAGATGAAGAATACGGTTATTTTTGATATGGACGGCGTGATTGTAGATACGGAACCGCTTCATAAAAAGGCCTACTATCAACATTTTAATGAGTTGAATATAGAAGTTGACGCAGAATTATTCTCAAAATTCACAGGCAAATCTACCCGAAATGTCTATCAAATGATACAAGATATTTTTGGAATCGAGACCAATGTTGAAGAGTTAATTCAAAGAAAAAGAACCATTTTCTACGGCTTATTCGATTCTGACCCGGCTTTAAGATTACTAGACGGCGTCCAGGTTTTGATTCATGAACTTCATTCTGCCAATTTTCAATTGATTTTAGCATCTTCTGCTGCCAAATCTACCATCGATCGTGTTTTCAAACGGTTTAATTTGTTTCCCTATTTCTCACATCTCGTAAGTGGAGAAGATTTCCCGGAATCCAAACCAAACCCGGCGATTTTTATCGAAGCGCAAAGACTTTCAGGAAATGAAAAATCGAATTGCATCATCATAGAAGACAGCACCAACGGAATACAAGCAGCTAACGCTGCAGGAATATTTTGCGTAGGTTACAAAAGTGAGCACAGCAAAAATCAGAGTTATGAAACTGCAGATTTGGTTATCAATCATTTTGATGAACTGAAAGTTGAGGAATTACAAATGATTTAGGAGATTCTCTTTTTGTTGGATGATTCTACCCATTCATCCTTCCCGCAGACTTTACAGTTGTGCTTACCGTTTTCCAATTCTTCCGTATAACCACAAAATGTACAGGAGTAATTTTTTCTGTGGGAAATAAACTTTAAGGCTTTATCCAGTGAGCCTGGCATTATGGGAAGACCATATTTTACATCATGATCTTCAAAGTAAAAGACACTGATTTCACCAGAGATTTCTTCAATCGCTTTTTCGATTTGACCAAGTTGGGAGACATTTCTCAGTCTCAATTCAGCAAAGAATTCATCCTCGCCAAGCGATTCCTTTTTTAAATCCTGAATGCAGAATACGCCATTATCAATCAGGCAGATAGGTTTGCCTTCTACCAATTGTTCAAATTTTTTGCTTTTTCCGATTAAATAAGTGATAATGGAGTAGAGGCTGATAATCATTGTGAAAACCACCATTGCAGGAATGATTCCCACATCTTTGTAAAACATCGGATCGCCGGCAGCTGAACCAAGTCCGATAATAACAACCAGTTCAAATACTGAAAGCTGCTTCACGCCACGCTTGCCCAAAATCCGAAGACCGAAAATAATCACGAAGAACATTATTGCCGTCCTGAGAACCGTTTCCAAAAGGAAACTCCAATCTTCTGAGCCTAAGAGAATTTGCTTGAAATCGAGCATCGTTTTTTATGCCGATGTTTCAAAAAATACGCCAGATTTTATTTGTTAAATTTTTTCTGTAGCTCAAATCACCAAGATTCAATAGAAATAACAAATACAGATAAGTAATTGCAGCAGAGAGAAATGAACTGAATGGCAATTCCAATTCTAAGGCATTAAATAGTGCAGGTTATAGATGTTCAAATGCAAAAATCAAAATCATTAAAAACCCTGATCTCTGAGATTGAGGAGCTGGTGCCGGAGAACATTGAGAGCCTTTAGTTAGTAATGATTTTCGTTCTGTCAAATCCGTTCTGGAAATACAGTCGATTGGTGAAATTATCTCGGTATACACTCTTTGAAGGCCTCATCCATTCAAAATGAAACTTTTTATTGTCCAGTATTTTGGTGTCCGGCGTCAGATTATATGTAGAACTTTTGGCAGAGCCGTTGACGGCTGCGACTACAGAATCTTTTGCAGGCAGCTTTTGTGCAGACAGATGGCAGACTAAAAGTATTCCGCCCAGTATAAAGGAATTTTTCATAAATTAAAAATCTTAAGATTCAAAAAACGCCATAGAACTCCCGATCCAAATCGCATCTTTCTTGTTGAAGTCCACATTCACCATGGCGGCTTTGGTCATTCTTACAAGATTTACGAAAAGTTCAGGATTTTCTTCGTCAGGATTCCACGCAAAAAGTAAACGGATTTCTGCTTTGGAAAACTCTCCGTTGATGTCTTCAAATAGTGGTGCATAAGTCACTTTTCTCTGTAAGATATAATTTTCTTTATCTTCAATTGAGTTAATGATTTCCTGGCTTGGATTCAGATTCACGCCGCTTCCTGCAAAAGAGAAAAGTGGTTTTAAAACAAAATTCTCCAATGATTCATTTCCAGAAAAATCTGGTAAGAAGTAACTTTTCGGAACAAACTCGTGTTTCAGTTTTGGAAGAATATATTTTGAAATTTTGAAAAACCAATTTGGGTGCGTAATCCATTCGACATCAATGTCTTCCCGGAAATCAAATTCTGTTTCCAAACCTTCGATCTTATCCAATTCATCAAAAATCACACGATTATAAATCCGATTGATAGGGATTAATTTGCCTTCTTTTTCGTAGAATAATTTTTTACCTTCTTTCTTGATTTTCGTGAGGCAAACCGTTTTGATGCCGAGATATTGCTCTGTCAGAACAAAATCAATTAGAGTCTTTTGCTTTTCAGGATAGATTTCCAGGAGAATCACATTTTCCGGATTTTCATTTCCAACAATCACTTGTTTCAGCTTTTTGATGTATTCATCTTTCGGAAGCGAGTCTTTCAGTTCATTCAGAAAAGGATAAACTTCGGTAATCACCTCTTCAAACAACTTCTGAAATCCAAACAAGCTCGGAAAAGCCTGCAATTCTATCAACTGCGGAATCACGTTGCCATTTTCATCCTGGCAGATTCCAAAATCGATGGCCACAAAATGTGGTTTTTGAGTGTCATTCGGTACGTTGCAATTCGCGGGAATAGCTTTGCTGAGTTCTTCATCAGACATTGCTTTGATTTGCGAAATAATCGACTGACAAGCATCATCCAGCTTGTGTTGAAAATCTTTGCTAAGGAAAATCGGGCTCTCAGAAAGTCGAAACGCGGCTTCATAACCACATTTTTCTTTGATCAGTTCATTGACTTTTTGATATTTTTCCTGAGAGAATTCTTGGTTGAATTGAGCTCTGTATTTTGGAATCATAGTTTTTGATTGTAAAATGTATGGATGTAAAATGTATGGATGTAAAATGTATGCATGTAAAAAAGTACATTATACATCTATACTTTTTACATTGTACAAAATACATTGTACTAGAAAATTAACCGAATATTAAGTTTTTCGTAATTTGTTCAGAAGCCTGTTGCAAAAATCTTGGGATGATTTGCGCTCTGGTTAACACGATTTTGTCGTCATCATCCATTCTGTCAATGGTTTCGAGGTATTTTTCCATCCCGAATGTTTCAATCATCGCTTCCTTATTTTTCTCATCTTCCAGATTTTTGATGAAACCAAGCGGGTCAGCTTCCGGATGAAACTGCGTTCCGAAAATCTCATCAGAGAAACGAACGGCCATCATCGCTCTTTCCAGATGAACGGTCGGGCGGATTTTCTCCAAGGCCACGATTTTCATTCCCAGCTCATCCAGTTTTTCCTGATTGGGCTCGATACATTGGTAAGCTCTGGAATCTACTGCGTAGAAAGGGTCTGGCAGATTTTTGAACAAAAATTCCGTTTCGCCGTCTTCCGATTTATGAATGGGCATCACACCGAAAGAGTAGGATTTACGTTTGCAGACATTCGCAATCCCGAAATGAATCACCGCCAGTTGGAAAGAATGGCAAACTAAAAACAGATATTTTTTTTGTTCATTAGTTTTGTTATGTCCCCAGATTTGTGTTAGGAAATCAGCAAATTTCTGTTCCCATTCATAACCTTCACGGTGCGGATTTCCCGGTCCGCCGGACGAAATAAAAATATCAAAATCTTCAATATTGGGTATCTCATTTTTATAACGGACATCAAAAAGCTCCACAGAAACCTCGTGTTCCGACTGCTCCTGAAATGCTTTCGACAGCTCTTTGATGTTTCTCATCCCTTGATTCGGATGGTTGTTATTCATATCAAGAAGTGCAATTCTTACATCATTTTTACTCATATTCATAAATTTTTACAAAAATACGGAATCTAGAATTGATGAAAAGTTAATAAAATTCTAAAATTTATCTGTGGAGAACTAAAACTATTTCAGTCTAATCTACTATTACAAACCGACAACAATTAACTGACAACCAACAACCAAAATCTATAGCAGACCTTTCTCCGTCTCATAAATCATATAATCCACCACCTTTTTCATATCGCCACCGCTTTCGTGGAAGACTTTAAGCTGCCTGTCTGCACCGGTTCCCATTTTGACAATTTCCCGGGCATATTCGACTTCTTTACGGCAGCCCAAATCATCAACAACATCATCTATGAATAACAGTAATTCTTCCAAAAGGTCACGATATGGAACACTCGCTTCTTTACCAAAATCAATCAGATGGGCATCAATGCCGTCTTTGGAAGCGCGCCATTTGTTTTCCGTCAGAAGCAGTCTTCTGTAACTTCTGTAACTTGTATTCTGCTGGTGCATTTTGTAAACTTTTGCCACCAAAGCCTGCATAATTGCCGCCAGGCAAACCGTTTCATCAATCGTCAAAGGCATATCGCAAATCCTGAACTCAATCGTAGGGTAGAAAGGATGAACCCTCAAATCCCACCAGATTTTCTTGGCATTATCAATGGTTCCGGTTTTTACCATCAGATTGACATAGGCATCAAATTCCGCCACACTGCTGAAATAGCTTGGCAATCCGGTTCTTGGGAATTTGGCAAAAACTTCCTGTCTATATGATTTGAAACCTGTTAATCTTCCAACCCAAAACGGAGAATTGGTGGACAAAGCATAAACGTGTGGCAAAAAGTAACGCATCACATTCTGGATTCTGATGCCTTCTTCACGATCAGGAATCCCGATGTGAACGTGCAATCCGAAAATCAGATTAGACCTGGCGACATCGCCCATATCGCTTACGATTTTGTCGTAACGCGCATCTTTGGTAATGACATTGTCTTTCCAGTGGGAAAACGGATGTGTTCCTCCGCCGGAAACTCTAAGGCCTTGTTCGTGAGCCGTTTTTACAAGATGTCTCCTGAGGTCGGTCAATTCCTGACGCGCCTGCTGAATGTTTTCACAGATGCCTGTTTCCATTTCGACAACCGACTCGTGCATCTCGTGTTTTAAATTTTCGCTGAGAACGGCTTTTCCGCCTTCTATTATTTTGGAAACGTGAGACACCAAATCACGGCTTTCCGCATCGATGATTTGGTATTCTTCTTCCACGCCTATTGTGAATCTGTGCATTTTTTTTCTTGTGTTAGTTAAAGTTAGTAGTAAATTAAATTCATGATATAATTTGATTTCATCGAAACACTTTGTTAGGTTTGGGCAGCTTTATCCGCCTTCCGCTCCACATCTTTTCACTCCAGTACATTGCCTAAAAAGGATTTCCGCTCAAATCGAGGAACGATATTCATCAATTCATATAAAAAATAAACAAATGTGAGATAAGTCGGGCTGCGAATGATTCAACGCTTCAAATTATATCATTAAATATTTAAGTTAGTTAAGTTTTAAAGTTTGTTGGTTACAAATGTTCCCCAATCGATATTGATTTTTCCGGGTTCGTAATCTTTAGCTTTTTCAATGGCCAGCTTTGCGGCGTGTTCCACAATCCACTGGAAATTTTCTTCGCCCACAGAGTTTCTGTCCGCATCCGGAGCCGGATTACAGAAGTCAATCGCATAAGGAATTCCATCTCTCACAGCAAATTCTACCGTGTTGAAATCATAACCAAGCGCTTCATTCATTTTAATGGTATAATCTGTAATGGTTTTTAACAGTTTTTCGAGTTCTTTTCCTTCGGTCTGATGCGTGGTTGCGTATCTTAGATGATGCGGATTTCTTGGTTCATAAGGCATAATGTGAACATATTTCCTTCCCAGACAATACACTCTGTAATAATCCTCAAAGACAATTTCTTCCTGAACCATCATTACCAATTGCTCTGTCTCAGCGTGTTTTGCCCACATATCTTCCGGACTTTCAACACGGTACACATTTCTCCAGCCGCCGCCATCGTGTGGTTTCATATAAGCCGGAAATCCGATATAATTAAAAATGTATTCCCAATCGTGAGGAAATTTCAGGTTTCTGAACGAGGTTTCCGAAGTGTTGGTTGGTCTTTCGTGTGAAGGTAGCAAAACCGTTTTCGGCAACGGAATTCCGATTTTTGACATCAATGCGTTGTTGAAGAATTTCTCATCTGCACTCCACCAAAAAGGATTGTTGATGACGTAAGTTCCATTTACCGCCGCATTTTTAAGATAAGCTCTGTAGAAAGGAACGTCCTGAGAAATCCTGTCGATGATCACAGCGTAGCCATAATCTGCACCTTGTTCCAGTTTATCGATTTGGACAGGTACTGCGATATATTCGCCTTTGCCCAATTCATTAACTTTATCGATAAAAGCCCACGGAAATGTGTCTTCCATTCCGAATAAAATTCCAATTTTTTTTGCCATAATTTATGATTTGTTTATTTGTTAGTAAGTTGATTTTTTAAGTTGATGAATCGCTAAATTGTTGTTTTGTCCAATCACTTGAATATTGTTTGTAAATCTTAACAATTTTACAGTTTTACATCTTGACGATTTTAATTTTTGGCAAATTTTACCCGAAAAATCTACCGATGAATGTCGGGAAAACCATTCGCCAAAGCACCCAATCGTGGTCTATCCATTTTTGTTCATCATACCAATGATTGATTCCTTTTGATGTTAAAATCCCTGCCATTTTTCTTGTCGACTCCAGGCAAATATCACGGTCGGATGTGCTGAGCACGATGTGCATATGTTTGTATTTCCAGGCTTCGTCATTCTTCACAAATTCGTCCGGGCAATTGAAGTAAATCAGCTGGTCATCATAGCCACCCATAAAACTCCGGATAGAAAAAGCGCCGGACAAACAAAAAAGATGCGACACCAAATCGGGAAAACGGAACGCAAAATTCGCTGCGTGATAACCTCCGAAACTTGCGCCGGCAACCGCTACACGATGTGTGTTGTGTGTTCTTTGGATATAAGGAATGAACTCCTGAACCAGGAACTGAACGTACATTTCATAATTCCGGATTCGTTCATAGGGCGAAATACCTTTGTCGTAAAAACTGAGTTTATCAATCGTCTGAACATTAAATAATTTCAAAATTCCATTGTTGGTAAAATGGGAAATGCTTCCGTTCAAATGAAAATCGGCATTCTGCGTGTAAGAACCCTGCGACGTCGGGAACATAATAACCGGATAACCAAAATGGCCTGTAACCTCGACCTGAAGGCTCATCCCGAGAATATGAGAATAATAATCTGTATGTGTTATTTGAGGCATCTTTTTTATAATTGATAAATGATGAATAATGAACTTTAAATTTTGAACCTTGAACCTTGAACCTTGAATCTTAAACCTTAAACTCAACTCGTCGGTTTGTCTTTCGGAGGCAGGATATTCAGAATCTGTTGCGTGACAATTTCTGCAGCTTGGTCCAGTCTTTCTTCAATGATATCTGCCGTTTTTGCTTTGTAGACAATCCCGACGTGATAATCGATTGGTAAAAATTTTTCCACTTCTTCGCTTTGCAAATTGTGAGTGTCGGGATGTCTCTCCTTTGCCAGTGCGATGATCAATCCGCCAAATAATTTCTGGGTTTCCTCCACCGAGTATTGAGTTCCGTCCAAAAGTGCATTTTCCAATTTTGCCCATTCTCTCCAGATATTGACGCCTGTTGCCGCCTCCACCATATCGGGAATGTGCGCGCCGCCCACTCTGGAAGACGTTTCGAGGAAATAATACCGTCCGTCTGTTCCCCGGATATATTCGCTGTGAGTGGCTCCGTTTCGGATTCCGAATTTGTCTAAAACCTGTTTGTTGATTTCATCCAAACCTTTGGCTTCTTCAGAAGTTTTATCCAGAGTTTTGGTCCGGAAAACACCGCCCTCGTGGGAAACTTTCATCGGTGGAGAGAGGTATTTAGAAAAGCAGGAAAACACAATTTCCTTATTATAAACCAAACAATCCACGTGATAAACATCGCCGGGTTTGAAAGATTCCAAAAGAAATTTGTAACGTTCATCGCCCAGATTTTCCACAGCCGGCCAAAGTTCATCGGCCGAATTGATTTTCTTGATGCCGCTTGCGGAAGCTTCGGAACGTGGTTTCAGAACCCAAGGTCCGGGAACATCTTGCGTGAACTGATGAAGTTTTGCATCATTAAAAATCGAGGAAAATTCCGGCACAGAAATATCATTGTCCTTAGCCTGTTGGCGCATTGCCAGCTTATCCCGGAAATAACGATGCGTTGTCTGTCCCATTCCCGGAATACGGTAGGTTTCGCGAATCATTGCCGCTTTTTCCACATCAAAATCGTCCAATGCAATCACGGCGTCAATCTGATGGTCCTTCATTAAATATGCAAATCCCTGAACCAAATGGTCAAGATTCCAAACGGAAGGTTCTAGCTCCGGCATATAATAAACCTCGTCTATGGCGTGCCAAGGCCAGTTTTTCTCTTTCAGGTTTTCTGAGGTAATGAGAATGACCTTATTCCCGAGTTTTTTGCACTCGTCCATAAAATCATAGCCTTTGTAATAACAAGAGATACAGACAATCGTTTTTTCCATATTCAATTCATTGTGTTAATTTTCTTCTATACTGATTTGATAGTTAAGAAGCGTTAATGACTTATTGCTGCGGCTGCTGCAAAAGCGCTAAAGACAAAAATGAGAAGTACAATTCCAATTAAGGAAATTACCAGACCGGCAACAGCCAATCCCTTTGGTTTTTTAAAAATGCCCACAAACGAAAAAATCAAGCCTAGAAACCAAATTAATTGTCCCAAAAATGGAACCCAGCCTAAGAAAATCGCAATCAGTGCGAGTACAAATCCGGCAGTTCCAATGCCGTTCGTTTGTTTCTCTACCTGATTAATAATGATGTGTTGAGGATTTTGTCCCGATTCATTTTGAAAATTTGAATTCATAGTTTTAGTTTTTATTTAAATATTATAATTTTCGATAAAGTCCACTAATAGCTGCACACCATAACCTGTCGCCATTTTATCTTTAGCATAACCGACATTCCCAAAAGCAACGCCGGCAATATCGAGATGCGCCCAATTCTGATGTCCTTCTATAAACTGTTCCAAAAATTTCCCGGCAATAATGCAATCTCCGAAAGGTTTCATGGAGATATTCTTGAAATCTGCAACGTCCGATGTGAAATCGTCTTTCCAAATATCCCAAAGCGGCAGATTCCATAGTCGCTGATTGGTTTTATCGGCAGATTTTTCCAGCTTTATTTTCAAATCACTGTTGTTCGAGAAATAGGCACCACAAGTGTAGCCAAACATTCTGACCGAACTTCCTGTGAGCGTTGCCAGATCTATCAAAACATCAGTTTTATAGTTTTTTGACAAGTAAGAAAGTCCGTCTGCCAAAGTCATTCTGCCCTCTGCATCGGTGTTCAGGACTTCAATCGTTTTTCCGTTGTAAGCTGTCACGACGTCGCTCGGCAGATACGCATTTTCCGAAACCGCATTATCCGTAATCGGGAGAATAGCGATGATATTGACCGGAAGTTTCAGTTCCGAAGCGGTAATCAAGGCGCCGATAACAGCACTTGCGCCGCCCATGTCGCTCTTCATATAATGCATATTATCAGACGGTTTGATGGAAATTCCACCTGTGTCAAAGAGAACGCATTTTCCTACCAATCCGAAAGTTTTTGCATCGGCTTTTCCACAGTTGTATTTCAGAATTGTGAAAGCCGCTTCCTGCGAACTCCCTTGATTGACAGCTACAAACGCCCCAAGACCTTCTTTAATGGATTCTTCTCTGTTGAAGGATTTATATTTTAAACCATATTTCTCTGCCGTTGATTTCAGAAAATCTGAGATTTGATGAACCTTTTTATGATTAGCAGGTTTGTTCAGCCATTCCATTCCGGCAAATTGGCCGTTACAGAGCGCTTCTGTTTTTAAAGCTAAATTGTTTCCTTCTTCCTCAGAAATATTTTCAAAATGAAGTTCAAAATTCTCCTGCCAAAACGCATGAGATTTCTCAAAAGGGTAGAGGTAAGTTCCCAAAAACAAGCCTTTCACCAATTCTTCCGTCAAATCCAATCCTAAATTGGAACAAACCGAAGTTGGAACTGCCTGTAGATTTTTTTTATAATCATTCGCAAATTTATTGGCAATTGCTTGTATTTCAAATCCTTTTGCAGCTTTCCCGATTCCAATGAAAAAACTCACTTTATCAGAATCTGTTTTGACGAAAACCTCGTTCTTTTTTCCGTTGAAGAATAATTCTACGTTAGGATACGAGCTTTTTTCCTGTTCCCAGTCGGCTTCGCTGAACAGATGTATGTTTTGTGCTGTTGATACTTTTTTATTGTTAATTTTAATCATAAATTTTTAAATTTTGGCTAAAGCCAACTACAATCTTTAATTTTACATCGGGCTAAAACCCGACGCTATTGATGCATTAATAAAATTTTATCCTATTCTTTGTTGCATCGTCACTTCGTGACTTATTTATTTTTTATCTCATTTTCCAATTCATTTTTGGCTTTTACAGGACTTTCCAGACTGTCGATGAAAAGCCATTCCACCGCTCTTGGAAATTCCTGCGACCAGAAAAATTCCTGATGTGTTCCCTGGTCATTGATATTGGTTCTGACTTCAAAATCAAAAATTCTCCGGGCGCTTAATTGTTTCAAAGCCTTTTCAAATAACCGGATTCTACCCACCATTCGGGAACCTTCTTTTTTGCCACCGTAGAGATAAACTTTAATTTTGTAAGGATTGGTGAAGTTTATCATCGGAAAATCATTTTCCGGCTCTACCCAAAGCGATGGAGAAAAAATCAACAGTTTGGAATAGACTTCCGGGTAAAGAAAACCGCCATAAATACTTATCAATCCGCCTAGAGAACTTCCTCCGATTCCTGTGTTTTCCCTGTCTTTTTTAGTTCTGTAATGTTTATCAATCCAAGGTTTCAAAGTATCGGTGATAAACCTGAGGTATTTTTTTCCCTGGGCATTCTTCGTCACATCTTCATTATCAAAAATATATTCTTTGATTCGGTCATCTTCACCGTGTTCCACCGCGATAACGATTAGATCTCCACGGCCATATTCTGCAAGCAAAGACAGTTTTTTGTCGATTTCCCAATTCCCGTAAGCCGAACCTTCATTAAACAAATTTTGCGCATCCTGAAGATACAAAACCGGATAGCTCTTCCCGGAATCGTAATAATCATAAGGCAAAAGTGCCCAGACTTTCCTGGTTTTGTCGAGCTGAGGAATGTAAAATGCTTCGTCTGCCAATTCTACAATCGGGAAAAATTCCTGCTTGAATGGTCCCCAGTTCAGTCTCCATTTTTCGACACAATCCTGAGTTTTTTTCTTATCTTTTTTTGTTTTTCTGTTCGGAGTGATGTTGTCATATTGGTCAATTTCTACGTTTTCCCAGCCGCCTTTTGTGAATTTGTATTCGATTTCTTCATTCAAAATTTCGTCGGAAATATTGATGTAATAATTATTCTCATTCAATTTTTCTAACATGAACTTAGAATCTTTCGGATTCCATTTGTTGAAATTTCCCGTAATAAAAATCGCTCGGTCATCATTATCTTCTGATGTCAGAAAAAACTCCATTCTAATTTTGAATTCTGTTATATCTTATAAATTTATAAAATAATTTCAATTAATGAAAAAATGTTGCGTACTTTTCTTCTTAAATTTCAGTTTGTTAATGATTCTTGATCTTAATTTTAAAATCTTTGAATTAATGTAAATTTAATATTTCGAAATCATAATAAGATATAATAAAAAAGCGTTCGAAGATTAACTCCGAAAGCTTGAATTTTTGTTTGAAAAACTTTAAAAATTATTCTGATTTTATAACTTTTATTTCTTACTTAATCTAGGTTATGGATTTGCATATTCTTTCCACGTTTTAGAATGAATTGATATATTTTTTCAGTTAATTCAACAACTTCAGGAACAGTTTTGAAATCATCCCAAGTTAATTCTTTATTTAATGTTTTTTCAAGAATGATTCTACTGAGAAAAGCCTTGTCTTTGAATGTTTGCCATTCTTTTCCACCGCCTCTAGGTATTTTTTTTGCAACTTCATTTAAGGGGATTCCAGAATCTTTTATTTTTTTCAAAAATTTACCAACATATTCTGTCTGGTTCAGTTCTGATATAGTCGAAAAGTAATTATCAATCTCATTTTGAGTTTCTCCTGTTATGTCTTTTTTATTACAAAATTCAATCAAAATTTTTCTCCAAACTTCTATTGATAAAAGGTTTTCAGATTCTCGTATATTTCTAATTATCAATCCTTCTAAATTATTATTCGCAGAGAATTTTTCTTCAAGCAATTTCAATCTCTCAAATTTTTTAGTTCCTTCTTTTGCCATATCAGAATCTGCGAATAGGAAAATTTTATTGGATAGAGCTAAAGTGTTTATCTCTTTTAAAAATTTTTCATCATCATCAATTTCATCCAATTCGTCTCCGAAAATGTAATGTTCTATATTTCCGCCAGCATATTCGAAAAAGGCGAAATCAATATCTTCTTTAGGATAGTTTCTTTTGTTATCATCATCACAATAGGCTCTCAAAAATGATTTAATATAATTGCGGTCAGAAATTCCTTCGACCCAAATACTTGAGTTGGCAAGAAATACTGATGTATTGTTAACACCTAAATCCTTTAATAATTCATTATTTCCCGAATTGACATTTTTTATAATGATTTTTTTATTTCCTTTTTCAACAATTGGATTGAAGGAATAAATTGAAACGTTGTCGCTTTCTAATGTTAAATCTAATAGATGATTTGAATGTGTGGAGATAAAATAAGTCAGATTTTTTTTAGTAATGTCGTTATTTAATGAAATTTGCTCAAAGAATAACCTTTGCATTCCTGGGTGAAGATTTAGTTCTGGCTCATCAATAAAAATTATAGAATCATTTTCCGCCATAAATATTTGATACATTAAAATAATAATAGCCTGTATCCCGTCTCCGAGTTCATATAATTTTCTTGTGTCATTTTCGCCATCAATATGAATTGTTATTATTTCTCCAGAATTATCTCCATTTAAGCTTTTGTCCTTGTCAAATTCCGCAACAATATCAATCTTTTTTCCACTGAAAAAATTATTTTGTACAAACGTTTCAAAATCTTCAAACCTTTTTCGGATTTCTTTTCTTGCATTTCTTGCGTTTAATATTGATTTGTATAAATGTAATCCAGTGAACGTTTTTACATTCTCAGTTGGATGATTTATTTGAAGTGTATTATAAAAAATATCATCTTCTATCTTATTTCCATCAGAGTTATATAGAGAATGAGCCGTTCTTAAGGTAGGGATGAAATATTTTATTACATTTTCTGTTTTTTTGTTTTGCTTTATAGTCTCAATGATTTTATTATTAATAGCATCTAACTTAGATATTTCATTTGGGTCGATTTCAACATCAAAATGTTCCCAATAATTAAAATTAATAAGTTGGATAAAATTGTCTTTATTATTGGATGAAGTAGAAATGATATTAGAAAAAGAAGAAGTGTCCAGTTTTTCTATTCTTATATTTGGTGCTGTAAAGGATGTACTCCATAAATCCCTTCTTTGTTGAGCATAAATATTTTTTTTTAATAGTTTATTGAAAGAATTAGAAATTATTAATAGTTCATTTAAAACATATTGAAAATCTTGAATTTTCATTAGGTGTCTCATCATCCAGCTTTTTCCACTATTGTTAGCACCAATAAAGATGTTTATAGAATTAATATTTGGTAAGAATCGTATAATGTTATTATCTCCAAATAAATAATATCTATTAATGATTTTACTGTCAGTATTTTCATTTAAGAGTAAGTCATATTTCATTGAATTAGTTTTTGTTAAAAATAGAAAAACCTCAGAATAATTGCAATTATTCTGAGGTTCAATAATGAGTTTTATTTTATTTATTCTGATTTTACAACCTCTGTTCTTTCAGAGATTCCATTGGCGTTAAATGCTTCGATCTGAAAATAATAAGCGTCCGTTCTATCCGCTCCTGTGAAGAAATATTCATTTTTGCCATAAACCATAATGCTTCCATATAATTTGTCCGGCGATTTTCCCCAATAAATAACATAACCGTCCGCATCAGAATTCTGTTGCCATTTGAACCAAATGCTTCTTCTTTCTCCATATTTTTTCGGGTCAGCTCTTAGTGGAACAAAATTTTGAACTTTCGCAGGTTTTGTTCCGGCGCCTTTCCCAAACACTCGGAATCCACTTAAAGCGAATTTTCCTGTCGGCATTTTCAGATTTTCCATTTTTAGGAATCTTGCTTTTGCAGGTGTTTCTAATTCTACATAATCGTGCGGAACATCGGTTTGGTTTTTTGATTTGTCAATAATTACTTTCCAGTTTTTGCCGTCGTTCGAACCGTAGATTTTGTACTGGTGCATTTTACCGAGTGTTTTTCCCATAAACTCAGCATCCTGATCGGCATAATTAATTTGAATGGCATTGATGGTAGAAACTTCTCCCAAATCCGTCTGAAACCATTCCCCGGAATTTCCAGTTTTGGCAGACCAATAGGTTTTGATGTCTTCGTCCACGGCATAATTGGAATGATAACCGCCTAAAGTCGAAGAAACTTGCACAGGTTTATTATAATTCAGCAGCATCCAGCCTGGGAATAAACCTTTGGAAAAATCTTTTCCTTGTGCGTATTGCGGAAGAAGAGTAGGATAATCGCCATAAGCCGTATTGGTGTACATTACATCGTCTTTATCAAAGCCAGTTGGCCAAATTCCCAATCGTCTTTCAAAATTATTTTTGGTGGAGATGAAAATCGTGGAGACGTGCCACCAATTATTATAATTATCCTGAAAGGTTGCACCGTGCCCCGCACCTCTCGCAAAACCTCCTGGCTTGTAAGAAAATGGATTGTGTTGCTGATATTCGAAACCTTCCAAAGGATTTTTTGAAACATAAACCCCGTCAGAATAGCCGCTGAATTCCGTTGCAGGCGCGCCATATTGCAGATAATACTTGTTGTTGTGTTTCGTCATCCAGGCGCCTTCTATAAAAGGTTGCAGAAAAACATTATCGTTATATTCCCCGAATCTTTCCCAGCCATGATCTTCCGGTTTTAGTCTGATGACAGGTTTTACAAAGCCTTCGGATTGCAGCGTTTTGGTCTTGACTTCGGTTCCAAGAAGAGGCCATTCGTTGCTAGATCCCCAATAGAGGTACAATTTATCTTTGTCTTCATCATAATGGAAGGCCGGGTCCCAAGCGCCAACTTTCAGAGTGTCAACAGCGATTTTCCAATCGTCTTTGGTTGGATTGGTACTTTTCCAAATCGGGAAATCCTGTTCCCAGGTGGAGCCGAAAACGTAAAGTGTATCTTTCATTGCCCAGACAGCGGGCGCATTCAGGTCGTGTGTATATTTATTGTCTCTCAGGAATTTCCGATAAACAAATTTCCAGTTCAGCATATCGTCGGAATACCAATAACCTTCCTGATTGGTAGAAAATAGAAAAAGCTTTTTCTGGAAATTAACAATTACTGGGTCAGCCGTTGCGCGATGTTTCCCTTGTTTCGAGAAAACCTCGAACGGTGTATAGCCATAATCGATGTTGATTGGATTACAGTAGGTTTTTTGTTGCGCTGAGAATAATGATACAATGGATAATGAAACTATTGCGAGTAATTTTTTCATTGAAGTTTTATTTTTAGGTCCAATATATTGAAAATTTAAAGAAGGGCAATTTACTCTTTCCAGTTTTCTTTGATCAGGTCTAAAAGAAAATCCGGACACCTTACAATTTTACCTGTTTCTGAATCCAGGAAAAATAGAGTCGTTGTAGACTCAGTAATTTTCACGTTGTCTTCATTATAAATTTCATAATCGAACTCAATTTTGACACCCGGAATTTTTCTGATGTACGTATGGATTTCCAGAAGCTGGTCATAAAGTGCTGGTCTGATGTACTTAATTTTATATTCGGAAACTGGCAGGAAAATGCCGCGTTTTTCAATCTCGTCATAAGACATTCCAAGTGTGCGAAAAAGCTCCACTCTTGCGACTTCAAAATATTCTGCATAGTTACCGTAATAGACATATTTCATAGGATCTGTTTCTCCGTAACGTACTCGTATTGAGTGGGTTGTGTGTATCATTTCTAGTCTTTAATAATTCATACAAATATATTTTTAAATAATCAATAGCGAAAAAATTTTTTTATGAGAATTAATAATAAGATATTTGTCTTCTTCTAAAAAAACTAAAATCTTACCGGTAACAGCAGCAGAAAAATGGACGAAAATTTAGTATTTATCTGGGATAGATGCCTTCAGTTTATGAGGGATAATCTAAACGCAGCGGAGGACAACACAGACCTCAAAAAATTAGAAAATTCTTTTGATTTATTGTTTGACAAAGTTCAGCCAATTTCTTTGGTGAACAATAATCTGACGTTGCTGGTTCCTAGTGATTTTTACAAAGAATACATCGAGGACAATTACCTGTCTCTGCTGTCTGCTGCACTCAAGAAAAATATCGGTAAAGGTGTGAAATTGTGGTATTCCGTAATGGAAAATAAACCTGCAGGAAAAGAAAAGCCTATTACGGTTAATGTAAAAGGTATCTCCACACAAGCACCGAAAATCCAGGAAGCCAGACCGGTTCTGAAAGATAATAACGTGAATCCCTTTGTGGTTCCGGGAATCAAAAAAGTCAACATTGATTCTAACCTGAAAGCAGACCAATCCTTTGATAACTTTGTAGAAGGCGAAAGCAATAAATTTGCCTGCACCGTTGCGAAATCGATTGCAAAAAGACCAGGTTCCACAGCATTTAATCCACTGTTTGTATACGGTGGTTACGGCGTTGGAAAAACACACCTGGCTCAGGCAATCGGATTGGAAGTGAAAGCTTCTTTTCCGGAAAAAGTGGTTCTATATCAGTCTTCGGAAAAATTCATCCAGGATTTTGTAAAGGCTGCGAAGTCTCAGAACAAAACAGATTTCCAGAACTATTATCAGATGATCGATGTTTTGATTATCGATGATATTCAGTTTTTGTCCGGTAAGGCAGCAACGCAGGACAGTTTCTTCCATATTTTCGATTATCTTCATCAGAACGGAAAACAGATTATTTTGACTTCCGATAAAGCTCCTGCCGATATTCTGGATACGCAGGAAAGGATTATTTCCCGTTTCAAATGGGGACTTTCTGCAGAAATCAAATCGCCAAATTTCGAAACCAGACGTAAAATCATTGTTGATAAATTAAGCCGAGACGGTATAGAATTGACAGACGATATGCTGGATTACCTGGCATCAGAAGTCAAGACCAACGGTGTGAGAGAGCTGATTGGCGTTGTAAATGCCGTAATTGCTTACTCAACGGTTTACAAATCTGATTTCAGTCTTGATTTGTTAAAAGATACAATCAATAAATTAGCCACCACTCAGAAAAAAACCATCAACATTCCTTATATTCAGGAGGTTGTTTGCGATTATTTTGGAATCCAGAGAGAGCAGTTGTTGTCTAAGACCAGGAAGAGAGAAATTGCTTTGCCTAGACAGCTCGCAATGTATTTCGCAAAAGAATATACCAATGCAACGTTTACAAAAATTGGTGAAGAAATGGGCGGGAAAGACCATTCGACGGTGATGTACGCTTGCGACACCATCCGGGATGTTTCCAAAATCGACAAAGAATTGAAGAAATACATCAAGGATTTGAAAGAGAAAATTGCCCAATAAAAAAAATTAAAGTCTGAAATTGTTCAGACTTTTTTGTTATAAAATTTTCGGGCTTCTTCTCTCCAAAAGAATTGTGTCTCTCCAAACGCCGTTCATTTTGGAAATCTTTTCCCTATAGCCGACTTTTCTAAAGCCAAACTTTTCGTGAAGTTTTATGCTGGCTTCGTTTTCCGGGAAAATACTGGATTGCAAGGTCCAGATTCTATTCTTTTCGCTTTCTGAAATTAAAATTATCATCAGTTCAGAAGCCAATCCCAAACCATTAAAATCTGGATGAATATAAACACTTACTTCTGCAACACCGGAATAATTACAACGAGATGAAACAGGACTTAGGGCAATCCAGCCTGCAATGTTATTTTCTATTTCTATTACAAATCTGGAATGCTGGAGATGACCTTTGTCCCATTCTTCCCAAGTCGGAACAGCAGTGTTGAACGTCGCATTTTTAGTTTCGATGCCTAGTTTATAGATTTCCAGAACTTCAGTTCGATGATTGGATTCTAAAGGTTTGATTATGAAGTTCATTAAAGATTTTCTTTCACGAATTTAAAACAATAATTTTTGATTTGTTCTCTGACATATCTAAATTCTTTCATTATATCTTCTTCAGTACCGATAGCTTTTGCAGGGTCAGGAAAATTATGGTGAAATTTTGCAGCTTTGGAGGGAAAAAATGGACATCGCTCTTTGGCGTTATCACAAACCGTAATGACAAAATCAAAGTCGATGTTTTTATATTCCTCGATGTTATTAGAAGTGTGATTGGAAATGTCGATTCCATCTTCTTTCATTGTCGCAATGACCTTTGGATTCACACCATGAGTTTCGACACCTGCACTGTAGATTTCGGCTTTTTCTTTTGCAAAATGTCTGAGATAACCTTCTGCAATTTGGCTTCTGCAACTGTTTCCCGTACAAAGCACCAAGATTTTTTTACTCATCACTTTTTTATCTAACAACAACCACTTCCGGGAGCACAGGAGTTAGAACTTAACTCGGATAAATTCCTTTTTGTTTTTTCTGTCGGAATCCCACAAGCGTCCTGAGCCAGACAAGCCGTTGTTTTATTTTTAAGAATAAAATGTTTTCCGTTGAATTCCAAATCATATTTGCCGATAGTCTCGCTTTGATATTCCACTTCGATTTCAGAATTTTCAATACCCAACTTTTCTTCCGATAGTCTGATAATGTTAAGTAATTTTCCAGGTTTAAGGCGATGGTCGTAATCATCGGCATTCCAGAGCTGGAAATTCACCACTTTTTCGGTACGAATTGTTCCACCGCAATCAATAAAGTTTTTGGTGATTTGTCCCACTTCTGTCACGTGAAAATGTTCCGGCACAAAAGTTCCGTTTTCCAGCTGAAATTCTACATTATCCAATGTTGGAAGAATTTGTTTGATTTGTTCAAGAGTCATATTTTTTGATTTTTAATTAATGTTTTATTGCAATATTACGATTGAATAATATAATTTTTTTAACAGCATTTTGCTTTCGAAACAGTTTCGATGATTTTTGAAAAGTACGTATTCAGAACTTCAATCGCTTTTTCATCAATACAATAGCAAATTGAATTACCTTCGATATTTCCTTTAATGATTCCCGCGTTTTTGAGTTCTTTTAAATGTTGTGAAACGGTTGGCTGAGCCAATGGAAGTTCATTCACGATGTCACCGCAGATGCATTCATTCACTTTCATCAGATATTCGATGATGGCAATTCTCGCCGGATGCCCTAAAGCTTTTGCGATGCTGGCAATTCTGTTTTGCTGCTCGGTAAAATGTTCTGTCTTGCTTGCGCCCATTGTTGTAATTTAATATTGCAATATTACGATTAAAATTTAATCAAACAATCAATTTCGAATTCTTTTTTTTGTTTTAAATTAATAGTCAACTTACTTTTTACATTAAACATTTTACAATTTAAAAAATGAAAATACTAATGGTCTGCCTCGGTAATATTTGCAGAAGTCCTTTGGCAGAAGGAATTTTAAAATCCAAACTTGATGATAATCATCTGATAGACAGTGCCGGAACGATCGATTATCACGAAGGCAGCGGTCCCGACGAACGTTCTGTAAAAACCGCTTTCAAAAATGGAATTGATATCTCTATGCAAAAATCAAGACCCATCAAAAAATCGGATTTGGAAAACTTTGATTTGATTTTCTGTATGGACAAAAACAATTATAATGATGTTCTGAAAATGGCAGATGATTCTCAAAAACATAAAATCAGATTGATTCTCGATAACCAATTGGAAGTTCCGGACCCATATTTTGGCGGAATCGACGGATTTGATAACGTTTACAAAATGCTGGACGAATCCTGCGAAAGAATTGCAGAAAAAATCAGGAACAACACGATATAATTTACAAACTATTCTAAATTTGTAAACAGGCAATTTTAGAATATATGACAAGGCAAATTAGAGATAAGCTATTATATCAAAACAAAGAATATTATTTAAATGTTGAACTTTTAGAAGGGTATTTTTGTGAATACCCTAATAAAAGACCTGATTTTGAAGTTAGTTGTACAGCATTATGGAGAGGCTATGTTGCTATTTTTAAAATCAAGAATGATGAATTATTAATAGATAAAATTGAATTTTTATCAGATATTGATTTTAATGTGGTGTCTCTAAAAAACGAAATTTTCCCCAATAATAAATTTGAATGGTATTCGGGACTGATTAGAATTGATGATTTTCGTGGCGAATTTGATTCAGAACCTGAAGATGGTGTTTTTGAATATTTGCAAATTGAAAATGGTAATTTTATTCAGAAAAGAGTATTTGATTACAAAGATTTACAACATTTTAAGAAAGAACAATATGAATATTTTTTGTTATCAGAAGAGGTTGAAAAAATCTATGACCTTTGGAGAAGAAATAATGAAAACGGAATTGTAAATAAAGATGAATTAAATAAAATTATTTTTAATAATATTATGGAATATACTCAAAAAGTATATGTCTAATTTAACGATACTATTCTGAATGTTATTAATTTGATTTATTTATGAATTTGGACACTGAACAAAAAGCCGTAAAACCAAAAAAATTCTATCAGTTGCTTTATGTGCAAGTGCTGATTGCGATTGTTTTCGGTGTTTCTATCGGCTATTTCTATCCTGCTTTGGGCGAAAAAATGAAACCGCTTGGCGAAGGTTTTATCAAGCTTGTGAAAATGATTATTGCGCCGGTTATTTTCCTCACTGTTTCCACAGGAATTGCAGGAATGAGCGACCTCAAAAAAGTCGGAAGAGTGGCCGGGAAAGCCTTTATTTATTTTTTTACGTTTTCTACATTAGCTTTGATTATCGGGATGATGGTCAGCCATATCGTTCAGCCGGGAAAAGGTCTTAACATCAATCCCAATACTCTGAATGGCGCCGAAGTTGAGAAATATGTCAAAGCAGCGCACGACAGTTCTTTGGTCAGTTTTATTTTCAATATTATTCCGGAAACCTTGTTCAGTCCGCTGACAGGCGATAATATTTTGCAGGTTTTGTTGGTGGCTATTTTATTTGGCGTAGCGTTGGCGCTGACTTCGGAGAAAAGTTATCCTGTTTTCGATTTTCTTCAGACATTGACCATTCCGATTTTCAAAGTGGTGGAAATCCTGATGAAACTCGCACCAATCGGCGCTTTCGGAGCGATGGCCTTTACAATTGGGAAATATGGCGTGGAATCCCTAAAAAATCTGGCAATGCTGGTCGGGACATTTTATGTGACTTCGGCGTTGTTTGTTATTGTCATTTTAGGAAGTGTGGCGTGGTATAACGGGTTTAATATTTTCAAATTTCTGAAATATATCAAAGAAGAGATTTTTCTGGTTTTGGGAACCAGTTCGTCCGAGCCTGCACTTCCCGGACTGATGAAAAAGATGGAAAATGCCGGCTGTGACAAAGGTGTGGTTGGTTTGGTGGTTCCGACGGGCTATTCCTTCAATCTCGACGGAACCAATATTTATATGACTTTGGCGGCGTTGTTCATCGCTCAGGCTTGCAATATCGATTTGACTCTGGAACATCAACTAGGTTTGCTTCTGGTGGCGATGCTGAGTTCCAAAGGAGCAGCCGGCGTTACAGGCGCAGGTTTTATAACCTTGGCGGCAACTCTGGCCGTAGTTCCCGAAGTTCCGATTGCCGGAATGACTCTGATTCTCGGTATTGATAAATTTATGTCGGAATGCCGTGCGTTGACCAATGTGATTGGGAATGCCGTTGCCACAGTGGTTGTTTCCAATTGGGAAAACCGATTGAACAAAGACCGATTGAAAGAAGTTTTGAACTAAATTTGTAATTGGTCGATTTGGGTAGCTTTTGATTGTGTCGAATAGCAATTTGTCATAGTTTTTATGGCAGCTATTTCCGCCTTCCGCTCCCAAACCTAACGAAGTGGTGACGTAGTCAATCTTTTTTGCAGAAGACTTCAGATTTATTAAAACTTGAAGCGCAAGCAAAAAAGGATTTCCGCTCAAGTCGGGCTGCAAATTCAACATAAACAGGATTCAACATAAAAAAACATAATTTTGTAATTCGTATGAAACCAAATGTAATGGTTAGAAGAAATCAATCTCAAAGAAAAACTTAGAATATAATCGTAAATACATTTTACATCATACATTAATACAACAAAAATGCTATACCTTCTACCAGCTTATCTTTCGGAAAATTCTCCCACAGAGTATTTTGCGCCGACCATCAAAGACATCATTATGAATGTCGACCATTATTTTGTGGAGAGCGAAAAGACAGCCAGAAAAGTCATCAAATTCTTCGCGCCTGAAAAGAAACAGCCGGAGCTGAAATTGTTTCTACTCGACAAATATTCTGAAACAGCAGATTTGAAAGAAGCACAGAAACTGATGAAAGACGGCGTAGATTTCGGATTGTTGTCGGAAGCCGGTTTGCCTTGCATTGGCGATCCGGGAAATATCATCGTCGGCTGGTCTCATAAAAATAATATCAAAGTAATTCCGGTTAATGGGCCAAGTTCATTCGTTCTGGCTTTGGTTGCGAGTGGATTTAATGGACAGCAGTTTTCCTTCAATGGTTATCTGGCTATCGAAAAAGATAAGAAGAAAAAAGAAATTCAGCATCTGGAAAATCTGGTAGAGAAAACGGGATTTACGCAGATCTTTATGGAAACACCTTACAGAAATAATCCATTATTCGAAGATCTGACCAGATTTCTTAATCCAAATACGAAATTGTGCATCGCTGCCAATATCAATGACCCGGAAACCGAGTTTATCAAAACAAAAACTATCAGCGACTGGAAAAAAGAAAAGCCAGAATTACACAAGATTCCTGCAGTTTTTCTCGTTGGGAAGTAATAAATGACGAAAGTTAAACCAAAAAACACACCGACCAACTGATATCAGACATCCAGCGTCTGACATCAAAAATCGAAACTCAAACCTCTCACAATATGAATCAAACTTACCCTTTTTACGTAAAGCTGTCCTGTATTTTGATCAGCATCATCATCCTCGGATTTCTGGCGATGATTGGTCAGCAGATTTTGGTTCCCATGGTTCTTGGGCTGCTTATTGCCATTTTGCTGATTCCATTATGCCGATTTCTGGAAAACAGGCTGCGTTTTCCGCGCGGTGTTTCCTCCATTTTTGCAAGTGTTTTGGCATTGGCGGTGATTGCTTCCGTCATTTACCTGATGTCGATAGAAGTCGGTAAACTTGCCAATGACTGGCCGCAGTTTCAGAAGCAGTTTATTCAGCTTACGGATAATCTGCAGAGCTGGATTTCCAGAACCTTCGGAGTAAGACGACACGAACAGCTGACGTATCTGAATGATACACTGAAAAAATCCATCAGCACGGGAACCGCAATTCTGGAGAAAACGCTCACTTCCGTAGGTTACGTCCTGATGCTCACCGGTTTTACATTCTTATTTACATTGTTTTTCCTGTTGTACAGAACGCATCTGCTGAAGTTTCTGGTCGCGAGTTTTACCGAAACGCATCACAAAACGGTGTTCGAGATTGTGGAAAATATCCAGTTTATGGTGAAAAAGTATCTGGTGGGATTGTTTCTGCAGATGATTATCGTGACGATTCTTTCTTTCATAGCTTATACGATAATCGGTGTGAAGTACAATTTTATGCTCGCTATTTTAACAGGGATATTAAATATTCTTCCCTATATCGGGATTTTTACTGCATTGCTGATTGGCGCGCTGATTACCTTTGCAACCTCTGGAATCAGTCATGTTTTATTCATTGTGATTGCAATAGTAATAATTCACGCCATAGATGGTAATATCATAATGCCAAGAGTTGTAGGTTCTAAGGTGAAAATCAACTCATTGATTGTGATTGTCGGCTTGGTGATTGGAGAGATGATTTGGGGCATTGCGGGAATGCTGCTCACAATTCCGATTTTGGCGATTTTGAAAATAATTTTTGACAGGGTAGAAGGCCTGCAATCCTGGGGATTCCTGATGGGTGAAGATGAGGATGTTCCTGTTTTCAAATCGATTTTTGATAAATATTTTCTCATCAAAAAAGCGAAAGCAGATCAGATCATTGCCCATTCTGAAAACGAAACTAAGCAATAAATCGTTTCCGAATTGCAGCAGCCCGGCTTGAACGGAGCTCTTTTTCTGTCATTGCGATGGGGCAAAAGTTCTGCAGATTGACTCATTTCGTTCGCAATGACAGAAAAAAGCGGGAGTGGAAGACGGATAAGCTGCCCAAATTATTAATAAAATGGAAGTATGAAAAAATTATGTTTGCTGTTCATATTGTTGTCTTTATGTCTAAGTGCTCAGACTGAAAAAGACAATATTGCGGCCATTAAAAAATTTCAGAAAGAACTTAATGCAGAGTACCTGAACCCAAAGGAAACGCCGTTGCGAGGCGATAATCTGAAGAATTTCAAAAAACATCCGTTTTTCCCAATCAATCTGAAATACAGGGTAATTGCTAATGTTGTAAAAACCGAGAATCCTGTTCCTTTCGAATGGCCGACTTCTTCCGGGAAATTCAAACAGTATCGGGAGTATGGGAAAGTGAGGTTTGAATTGGACGGGCAATACCTGACGTTGACCCTGTATCAAAGTCTGGATCTGATGAAAATGGATAAATACAAAGATCATCTGTTTTTGCCCTTCCGCGATCTTACCAACGGCACAGACACTTATGGCGGCGGAAAATATATGGATCTGAAAATCCCAGCCGGCAACGAAATCGTTTTGGATTTTAATCAATCCTATCAGCCTTATTGCGCCTACAATGCCTTGGATTACAATTGCCCGATTGTTCCGGAAGAAAATAAGCTGCCGATCAGAATTGAAGCGGGTGTGACGTATGAGGATGTTTATCATCATTAACTTTAACGTCCGTTAACACTAGTTTTGCACAATCCTTGAAAAGTATTGTTCAAATTAAAAAATTATGAATGATAAAAAAGTAGCTGGTCTTTGGATAGACGGCAGAAAAGCAATCGTGGTAACCAATCACAATGCTCAGGATGTAACGGATTTTGCAGTACGCGAGGTAGTAAAAGCAGAAGTGCAACATGGAAATTCCAGCGAAAACGCAGCGCACAATGCAGAACAGACCAACCGTGCTAAGTTCTACAAGGAGATTGAAAAGGTGATCACCAACAGTACAGAGCTTTTCATCACAGGACCGGGAACTTCGCAGGAGGAACTGAGAAATCACTTACTGGAAACGCCACAGTACAAAAACCTGAATATCAAGCTCGGAACCGATTCGCAACTCAGCGAAGAGCAGGTTCTTGAAGAAGTGAAAAAGCATTTTCACGCATAAAATTGTAAAAGCGATCAGATGAATGATCGCTTTCTTTTTTATATTAATCAGCCCTCAACTCAGCCTTGATTTTATTTTCAATAACTATATTTCTAAAATCTTCAATTTGTGACTTTGTCATTGCTCTTTTTGGTAAAAAACCGTAAGCTATAGAATTATGATAAACTAATATCCAATTTTTAAGTTCTTTGACTTTATAAATATTTTTCCAAAGAATCTTTGCTTCGAAACCTTCCCCTTCATCACGAAATCCCTCTCTTTCGATTTCTGTAATGGTTTTTAATCCTAAAATCTTATGAGATTTGTAAAAATTCCGAAATCGTGAATAGAGTAAAATTGGATAGAAGAGTAAGGTGAAAACTGCAATGAATATTGAAGTATAATCACCGAATGTCTTATATAAAAACAAATCTTTAATAATTAAAAACAGAAAGATAATTCCTATTATAGTTATATATATGAATATCGGTTTTGTATAAGCCTGATAAAACATAAGTTTTATGTATTCAGATTGTTGAATTTTATATTCAATTTTCATAATTTTTTTTATATTCTCTCCAATTCTTCAGAATTAATAGTCGTTTTGAACGTGCCGTAATTGACAATGACTTTATTCTTGGAAATTTTTTCTATCGTCCCTACACTTGTGCTTCCCGTAATCCGTACCCGTTGGCCAACTTTCATCCAGACCGCGCGCTCGGCTTTTCTTTTTTCTTCTAATTTTTCGTTGGTTTCAGCAATTTTTTCCTGTACATCCTCTTTTTTCAGCTGCTGCGTGATTTTGCGTCTCACCACCTGAAGCCTTTTGGTCTCATCTTTATCGCTTCCCAACTTGCGGAATTTTTCCTGTTCCAGGATTTTAACAAAATCTTTTACGACATCTTTTCTCGATTTTCCTTTCACATAGCTGTCAATAAATGTTTCAATCTTATTTCCGAATTGCAGTTTTCTATGTTCTTCTTCATACAATTTTTGGAAGTTAAATAACTTCTGCTGAAGCTGTTCATTGAGTTTCTGCAGATTGTCACGCTTGTCTTCCACAGATTCTTTGGTTTCAGCGAGATTGGATTTCAGTTTTTCGACTTCGAATTTTTCCTGCTGCAGTTTTACGATGGTTTTATCCAGATTTACGATGTCGTGTTCTACCTTTTTCCGCGCATTGTTGATAATGAATCTCGGAATCTTATTTTTCTCTGCTACTTCGAATGTGAAGGAACTTCCGGCTTGTCCGATTTCCAGTTTATAAAGTGGTTCAAGCGTTCTTTCATCGAAAAGCATCGCAGCGTTAGTGGCCGCCGGCATCTGTTCTACCACCAGTTTGATATTCGTATAATGCGTCGTGATGATGCCGAAGCTTTTCTTGTCATAGAAATATTCCATAAAACTCTCTGCCAGTGCGCCGCCCAGTTCAGGGTCGGAACCGGTTCCGAATTCATCAATCAAAAGCAAGGTTCTGCTGTCCGCTTCACGGATCATTCCCGACATCTTTTTCAGTCGGGAAGAGTAGGTGGACAAATGGTTTTCAATGGATTGATTGTCACCAATATCGGTCATAATGCTTTCAAAGAAAAACATTTCAGATTTCGGGTGAACAGGAACAAGAATTCCGCTCTGGATCATCAGCTGCAGCAATCCAACGGTTTTCAGCGTAATGGATTTTCCTCCGGCATTAGGTCCGGAAATACAGATGATGCGGTTGTGTTCTGTTAACGTTAAAGTCTGTGGAAAAATCTCCTTATTCTCATTTTTATTCCGGATCCGAAGTAAGGGATGAAACGCATCTTTCAGACGTAAGGTCTGATGTCTGTTGATTTTCGGTAGAATGCCGTTGACTTTTTCAGCAAATTGGGCTTTTGCTCGGATTAAATCCAGATCAAAAATATAAGTCTGATAATCCGAAAGTTGCGGCTGGAATTCTGACAATTCTGCCGTAAGCTTTCGCAATATTTTGTCGATTTCCTTTTTCTCTTCCTCCTGATTTTCTTTCAGTTTAAAATAATGCCTCACCACGCTTTCCGGCTGCATAAAGGTGATGGATCCTGTTTTGGAAATGCCCAGTACTCGGCCATTCACCCTTTTCTTAAAGCCTGATTTTACCGCCAGAACTCTCTGATCGTCAATAATACTTTCTCTGATGTCTTCCAGAAAGTCCGAGTATGTTGCCAGTGAGCGGTTAAAATTCTCATCCACAGCTTTCCTGGCGTGCTGTATTTCGGTTCTCAATATTTTCAGCGCAGTGGAAGCTTCACTCTTAACTTCACCGAAACGGTTGAACACTTTGTCCACTTTATCGATGATTTCCTTCCGGAATTCCAGATCTTTCACTTCATCGATGAGTGTTGGAAAAGCTTCGGCATGCTGAGGGAAGAATTTTTGCAGTTTTCCGATCTGCTCGGTAATGGTTTTGATTCTGATGAAAGATTTGTTTTCCAGACGAAAATTCTCAATATGCATCAGCTTTAGCTCTTCGTCGATGTCCTCGTATTCATCGAAGGGAATGGCATTGGAACTTTCAAAACTCGAGAGGAATTCCGAAGTTTTTTTCAGCGAGATTTCCGCTTCTTCAATCGCCATCGGGCGGAGTTGCATGATCCGTTCTGCCGTCTTGGGCGAGTAGGCGAATGGTGCGATTTCCGAAAGTAACGCCGGAAATTCTAATTCATTAAGGTCTGCTTGATTAATATTCACATTACAAATTTACGAATTTGAAATGTTTTTATAATCTTTTAAATCAATGTCGCTTTTTCCTTTGGTAATGGATTGTCATCATTAATCAATAGTGTATTTATTTTAATTGTGCAAAATCATATATCCAAATTTAAGGTCATGAGATTAAACCAAAAATCAGCAAAATTTTAAGAATTAATTATCTTATGTTATGATGATTTTTGTTTTCGATTCTCTAATTTTATCTCAGTAAAAAATCAAATTACACACTATGGAAAAGTACAACTACGGGGTCGTGGGCCTCGGTGTGATGGGAAAAAATATTCTTTATAATATTGCCGACAATGGTTTTTCTGTTGCCGGCTTCGATTTGGATGCCGAAAAAGCCAATACTCTTGCAGACGGCGCCACGCCCGGAACTAGCGTGATGGGAACTGCGGTTCTGGAAGCCTTCGTCCAATCTCTGGAATTACCGCGCAAAATTATCCTTATGGTGCCGGCAGGAAAACCGGTAGATATCGTGCTGACGAATCTGAAACCATTCCTGCATCAGGGAGATATTGTGATTGATGCGGGAAATTCATTCTTTCTGGATACTGAACGCAGAATTGCAGATTATGCCACACTCGGACTTCATTTTATGGGAATGGGAGTTTCCGGCGGCGAAAAGGGCGCCAGAACCGGTCCCAGTATTATGCCCGGCGGCGATCTGGAAGCCTTCAACAAAGTAAAACCAATGCTGGAAGCTATCTCGGCGAAAGTCAACGGCGAGGCTTGTACAGCATATATGGGCAGAAGCTCCGCCGGAAATTATGTCAAAATGGTGCACAACGGCATTGAGTATGCGATCATGCAACTCATCAGCGAAGCGTATGATCTCCTCAGAAAAGGTGCGAAACTTAATAACGATGAGCTCTATGAGGTTTTCAGGAAATGGAACGAGGGCGAAATGAACTCCTTCCTGATCGAGATTACGCGTGATATTTTCCGCGAGAAGGACACGCTGTCTAAAGCTTATCTTGTAGACAGTATTCTGGATAAAGCAGGCGCCAAGGGAACCGGAAAATGGACTTCTGAGCAGGGCATGGAAATCGGAACGTCCATTCCTACAATCGATATTGCAGTAACTTCCAGGATTCTTTCGGCTTATAAAGAGGAAAGAATGGTAGCTTCTGAGCTCTATGGCGAAAAATCTGTTGAAGCGGTTACAGATAAAGAATTATTCATCGAAGAGGTCGGCGAGGCATTGTACGTCTCAACCTTGATCAGTTATGCTCAGGGACTTGCACTGCTCGTGAACGCTTCTGAAGAATATAAATTTGAAATCCCGCTGAAAGATGTTGTCAAAATATGGCGCGGCGGCTGTATTATCCGCTCAGTTGTGCTGGAAACTTTTTATCAGGCCTATTCCAAACGTCCGGAACTCACCAATATTTTACTGGATGAAACCATTGTTGATATTGTAAAATCGAAATTGGGTTCGATTCGTAAAACTGCGGCCTACGCAGCATCTAACGGAATTCCGAGTCTTGGTCTTCAGACTGCGCTTGGATATTTTGACGCCTACACCACAGCCTCGCTTCCCGTGAACCTCATCCAGGCGCAGCGTGACTATTTTGGAGCGCACACTTATCAGAGAATTGACAGGGAAGGTATTTTCCACACATCATGGGATTCTTGTAATTTATAATAACACAATCATGAGCGATAAACAACTGAACGCAACCAATATTATTATTTTTGGTGCTACGGGAGACCTTGCAAAAAGAAAACTGTTTCCTGCATTTTATAACCTTTTTCTGGATGGCAGATTGCCGGAGCAATTTAATATCGTTGCCCTGGGCCGTTCCGAATATGAGAACCAAAACTTCAGAAATTATGTGAAGACCCATTTGGAAGAGTTTTCCAGAAATAAGGTGACTGAGGAAGACTGGGGACATTTTGAATCTCATATCACCTATTTCCGTCATCAGCTTAATGAAGAGCCTTCGTACAGCGCACTGGATGCCAAACTCGATGAACTGGATAAAGCTTTCGGTGTACGTGGAAACAGATTATTCTACCTCTCTATAGGTCCGGACTTTGTTTCCGTGATTTCCAACCATATCAAAACTACAGCCTTGGCTTCCGATTCCGATAAGGACAGAATTATCATTGAGAAACCATTTGGACACGATAAAAAATCAGCGATAGAACTGAATCAGCTTCTGTCACAAACTTTCGAAGAAAAGCAGATCTACCGGATCGATCATTATCTGGGTAAAGAAACCGTCCAGAATATTCTTGCATTCCGCTTTGGAAACTCTGTCTTCGAGCCGTTATGGAATCAGCAGTATATTGAGTCTGTTCAGATAACGGTGGCCGAAGAAGTGGGCGTAGAAAGCCGTGGCAGTTTTTATGAGAAAACTGGCGCTCTGCGCGATATGGTGCAGAATCATTTGCTTCAGATCCTCTGTATGGTAGCCATGGAACCACCTGCGTCTCTCGAAGCTGATGAAATCAGAAACCGAAAAGTAGATGTTCTGAAGGCGATCCGCCGAATCCCGGCGGACAAAGTCTCGCACTATGCGGTACGCGGACAGTACGGCAAAGGTGTCATCAACGGGAAAGAGCAGAAAGGCTATCGCGAGGAAGAGGAAATAGCACCGGATTCCAATACCGAAACTTTTGTGGCAGCCAAATTTTATATGGATAATGAACGTTGGCAAAATGTTCCGTTCTACCTGAGAACCGGAAAAAAGATGGCTGAAAAACAATCTTACATTGTGGTTCAGTTCAAACCGTTGCCACATTCTACTTTCTCTGATGCCAATCCTTTGAAAGCCAACCGTCTTATCATCAACATTCAGCCTTTGATGGATATCCGCCTGCAGTTTATGACTAAGAAACAGGGTGTTTCTATGGAGCTGCGACCTGTGGAAATGATCTTCGATTATTTTGCGTGCAAGGAAGATACGCCCGAAGCCTATGAAACACTGCTACAGGATGCTCTGGAAGGCGATTTGACACTATTCATGCGTTCGGATCAGGTGGAAGAAGCATGGGATGTGGTAACTACAATTCAGGAAAACTGGGAAAATCATAAAGCCGAATCATTCCCCAATTACGAAGCCGGAAGCTGGGGACCGAAAGAGAGTTTTGAATTGGTGGAAAGACAAGGCCACAGCTGGGTTTAATTAAAAATGAAAATTCAATAGCCGCCATTCATAATATTCTGGTTTATAGATGTGTTTTGTCGTTACGCAGGAATATGGACACAATTCAATCAAAGCTGTTTGATTGAATTGTTACATTAACTTCGTAAAGATTCCTGCGGATGACAAATTCAACTTCTGATTTGGATTTATGAATTAAAAGCGGACAATTAAAATTAAAATAAATGAACTTAACGATATTTGATAATCTGGATGAGCTCAATCATAGCGCTGCCATGCTTTTCGTGGAACGTTCTGCAGAAGCTGTTGCAAAAAATGGCAGATTTACCGTAGCTTTAAGTGGTGGCTCATCGCCCAAAGCTATTTTCCAACTGCTTGCAACCGAAGAATATTACACTAAAATCGACTGGGATCGATGGTTTGTTTTTTGGGTTGATGAGCGCTGGGTGCCGCTGGATGACGATAGGAGCAATGCAAAAATGACCATCGAAACATTGCTGGACAAAGTTCCTGTGAATCGGGCGCAGGTTTTCCCGATGTACAGTGATAATATGGAACCCGCTGATTTTGCAAAATCCTATCAAGAACAACTGCGCAAAGTCTTAGGCAATGAAGGCATATTTGATCTCGTACTTTTGGGAATGGGAGATGATGGCCACACCGCTTCACTTTTTCCTCACCAGCCTATCCTGAATGAGAAAGACAGATGGGTAGACGCTTACTATCTTAAGGACCAGGAGATGTTCCGGATTACATTGACCGAGCCTGTTCTCAACCGGGCAGAGCATATTCTGGTTGTAGCTTTTGGTGAGGCTAAGAAACACGCGTTGCACGAAGTTTTGCATGGGGAATATAATCCGGAACAATATCCGATGCAGCTCATTGATAAGGAAAAACCAGGCTTCAGATTCTTTACTGATAAAGCAGCAATAGGAGAATAATTATTATAAATTTACCGCCTAAATTCCAGCTGTGAATAAAATCCTTATCATAGACGACGAAGAAAAAATCAGAACTTTGCTTTCCCGAATCATCGGTCTGGAAGGCTTCGAAGTGTTTCAGGCTTCCGATCTGAAAAATGCAAAGAAACGACTGGAAGTCTCGGAGATTGATGTCGTGATCAGTGATGTTAAGCTGCCGGATGGTAGCGGCGTAGCGTTTTCTAAAATCATTAAAGATCAATTTCCAGCTTTGGAAGTTATTCTTTTAACGGCTTATGGCAATATTCCGGATGGTGTTCAGGCTATAAAAAACGGCGCTTTTGACTACATTACCAAAGGAGATGATAATAATAAGATTATTCCTCTGGTTTACAAAGCTTTGGAAAAATCGGCACTGAACAAAAGAGTTTTACAACTGGAGAAGCAGCTGGACAACAAACATTCTTTTGACAACGTTATTGGAAAATCGAAACCGATCAGGTTCGCAATTGATTCAGCGAAAAAAGTAGCTGTTACGGACGCTACGGTTTTGCTGAATGGCGAAACGGGAACAGGCAAAGAAGTCTTTGCACAGGCTATTCACAACGCCAGCAACCGTGCGAGATTCGGTTTCGTGGCTGTCAACTGCTCGGCGTTCAGTAAAGAATTGTTGGAAAACGAGTTGTTCGGTCACAAAGCCGGCGCTTTTACCGGCGCAATGAAAGATTCGAAAGGTATTTTTGAGGAAGCCAACAACGGTACGGTCTTTCTGGATGAGATTGGCGAGATGCCGCTCGATCTGCAGGCGAAACTGCTTCGTGTTTTGGAATCCGGGGAATTTCTGAAAGTTGGCGATAGTAAGCCTACTAAAGTCAATGTGCGGATTATTGCAGCCACCAACCGTGATCTGCAGACCGAAATCGAAAAAGGTAACTTTCGTGAAGATTTGTTTTACCGCATCAATATTTTCAACATCATCTTGCCGTCATTGCGGGATAGAACAGCTGATATCCCGGAACTGGCTCAGTATTTCCTTATTAAATTTTCTCAGAAAATCGGAAAAAAAATACGCTCTATTGCTGATGATTATCTGGAAATTCTAAAAAAACATCCATGGAAAGGCAATATCCGCGAACTGCGCAATATTATTGAGAGAAGTGTGATTTTGGAAGAAACCAACATTCTCTCGATCGATAGTTTACCGTTCGATTTGCAACAAACCTCATTGGCCGACAATACAAATAAAACATTATCCGCATTTTCGATGGCCGGCGCAGAGAAAATCCACATCCAGAAAACGCTTAATTATACTAAAGGCAACAAGGCCGAAGCTGCGCGGCTGCTGGAAATTGGTATTGCCACGCTTTATCGCAAAATTGATGAATATAGAATATCATGATTCACTATCATTTAATCGATCAGGTTTAAAGTTCCTTGTCGAATTTTTTTGACCTGTCATAAAACCTCGATTCACGTAGAATTCTTGCATAATTAATTATTAACGATAACTCAATATTGATATCAAATTGAGAAAAAGCCTATCATTTTGATAGGCTTTTTTATGCCTGAATTTTTTTTATTTTATTTTAAAATATTGATTATTAATCTTTTAAGCTTTTTGATGATATAAGGGAATATATCTTGGCATCAGTGATTCAAAATCAATACAATGAATTACAAAGAAGCGATGCAGGAAATCATCAAAGTGGCTCCTGATTCAGAAGCAGAGTTCAGAGAAATTTACAAGACCAGAAATTCCTTTATGGTCATCAATGTGTTTACAAAACAAATCCGGAAACTGATCACAATAAAAGACCAAACGGTTCTTTTCAATTGCCTCAGTAAGATGAACGACATCTACAGGAGAGGTGATCAGACCTTGAAAAATGCCATAGAATCGGTATTTGTTTACGCATTGGACAGTATGGTTTTTCACTGTGACAGCGCTTATAAAAAGCTCATTTTCCAGAAGATTCCTGTTGGCCTGCAAAAAGTTTATTTCCGTCAGGTTTATAAATCCGGATTATAATTTTCAAACGATGAAAAACAGACATCATGGAGATTGGCAACAGTGGAAAGCCTCCAGCTCCAGACATCAGGTACAAATTCTTTTTGTCAATATTGCGGTCATTATCAGTGTGTTTGTCGCTGCCGCCATTATACAATTCATATAACATAAAACAATGACAACCATTTTAATTATTACGGGACTGGCACTTTTTGCCCTCTTTTTTCTAACCGTCAAATACTTCGAAAAAATATGACAGCTTTATTCATCATCGCTATAGCCGTTTTCGCATACATGTGTTACGTGCTTGTAAAACCGGAGAAATTTTAAAAAGGTGAAAAGTTTATGGTAAAAAGTCAGAAGGTCAGTGCCGCTTACTTTTTACCGATCGCTTCTCACTTCTCATTTACTTCAAATTAAAAAAAAATGAATTCAGAAATTTTAGGAATTATTTTAATGTTTGCGCTCGCCGTGTCGCTTGCAATACCGTTAGGAAGATACATTGGCAAACTGTTCAGCAGCGAGAAAACCTGGCTGGATACTATTTTAAATCCCGTAGATCAACTTTTTTATAAACTGTCAGGCATTGATCCGGAAAAACAGATGAACTGGAAAGAGCATCTTCTGGCACTTCTGACCATTAATCTAATCTGGTTTCTGGTTGCCATGCTGGTGCTCACCAACATGAGCTGGCTTCCGCTGAATCCGGATCATAATCCGTCAATGAGTGGCGACCTGGCCTTCAACACTGCTGTGAGTTTTGTGTGCAATACCAATCTGCAGCATTATTCCGGCGAAATAGGAATGTCATATCTGGGTCAGCTGACGCTGATGCTGTGGCAATTTATCAGTGCAGGTTGCGGAATCGCAGCGGCAGCTGTTGTTTTCACCGCAATGAAGGAGAAAACCACCGATAAACTCGGAAATTTTTACTTCTTCTTTGTGAGAAGCTGTACCAGGATTCTGTTTCCAATAGCTGTTTTAGTAGCTTCTCTTTTAGCATTCAGCGGTACGCCGATGACTTTTGAAGGAAAAGACACGATGATCAATCTTCAGGGTGATAAAGTCGAAGTCAGCCGAGGGCCTGTAGCAGCATTTGTTGCCATCAAACATTTGGGAACCAATGGCGGCGGATTTTTCGGACCCAACTCAGCGCATCCGCTGGAAAACCCAAGCTATTTTACAAATCTTGTTGAGATTGTTACCCAAATGCTGATTCCGCTCGCCATGATTTTTGCGATGGGTTTCATGCTCAAAAGAAAAAAGCTGGCCTGGATCATTTTTGGAGTGATGACAGCGGGATTTTTATTGCTGATGATCCCTGCTGTTGTCTCAGAAACCGGCGGCAATCCTGCGATTTCTGACATGGGAATTTCTCAGACCATGGGAAATATGGAAGGCAAGGAAGTCCGTTTCGGTTCCGCAGCATCGGCTTACTGGAGCATCGCAACTACTGTGATTTCTACAGGAAGTATCAATTCTATGCACGACAGTTTCATGCCACTTAGTGGAATGAACCAACTGCTCGGAATGATGGTCAACTGTTTCTACGGTGGTGTAGGCGTCGGGTTTCTGAATTTTTACATTTTCATTATTCTTGCTGTCTTTATCAGCGGTCTGATGGTCGGAAGAACACCGGAATTTCTTGGAAAAAAAATTGAGGCAAAAGAAATGAAAATCGCCATGATGATTGCGCTGTTGCACCCATTATTGATTCTTGCGGGAACGGCCATTGCGAGCTATACTTATGCCAATAATCCCGAAGCTTATGCAAGCTGGCTCAATAATCCCGGTTTCCACGGATTTAGCGAGATGCTGTATGAATTCACTTCTTCCAGTGCCAATAACGGAAGTGGTTTCGAAGGTTTGGGAGACAACACGCCGTTCTGGAATATTGCCTGTGGAATCGTGATGCTGATGGCCAGATATCTCCCGATCATCGGTCCCATCGCTATTGCAGGAAGCCTAGCTGCTAAAAAATACATTCCTGAAAGTGCAGGAACTTTGAAAACCGATACTTCAACATTTGGAATGATGGTCTTTGCGGTCATTGCTTTGGTCGCAGCTCTATCATTTTTCCCGGCTTTGGCATTGGGTCCAATTGCAGAATATTTTGGCGGGTAAGAGGTGAGAAGCACGCATGATTGTTGACATCTCACATTTTACATCTTACTTTTTTTAATTCATAAAACAATGAAAAATAACAACAACTTGTTTCAGAAAGAACTCGTGAATGAGGCGCTGAAACAATCATTCATAAAACTTAATCCTTCAAAAATGTTCCGAAATCCTGTCATGTTTATGGTTTGGATAGGAACCATCGTGATGGCAGGCGTTTGCATCTGGATTGCAGCAGGCGAACAAAATCAGGGAAGTTTGGTCTATAATATTTTTGTGACAACCATTCTATTTATGACGCTGCTTTTTGCCAATTTTGCCGAAGCCATCGCCGAAGCCAGAGGAAAAGCGCAAGCCGATTCACTCAGAAAAACACGGGAAGAAACGCCCGCAAAACTTGTGAAAAAAGAGGTATTGAATGTAAAAAGTCTTTTCGATTTGATTGCTTCTGACTTCTTACTTACAACTTCTAACGCTCTAAAAAAAGGCGATGTGTTTCTTTGCGAGCTTGGCGATATTATTCCATCCGACGGAGAAATTATTGAAGGTCTTGCAACTATCGACGAAAGTGCCATTACAGGAGAGAGTGCTCCGGTAATCCGGGAATCCGGCGGTGACAAAAGCAGCGTAACGGGAGGAACTAAAGTTCTGTCTGACCGAATTAAAGTCAAAGTAACCACCGAACCTGGCGAAAGTTTTCTGGATAAAATGATTGCTTTGGTGGAAGGCGCTTCAAGACAGAAAACACCCAACGAAATTGCTTTGACGATTTTGTTGGCAGGATTTACCCTGGTTTTCATTATCGTGACCGTAACCCTGAAACCATTCGGAGATTATGCACAGACGCCGATTACGATTGCAGCCTTTATTTCTCTTTTTGTATGTTTAATTCCAACCACCATCGGCGGATTATTGTCAGCGATAGGAATCGCCGGAATGGACAGAGCTTTACGAGCCAACGTCATCACGAAAAGTGGAAAAGCTGTTGAAACGGCCGGAGATGTGGACGTGCTTTTACTGGATAAAACAGGAACCATCACCATCGGAAACAGAAAGGCGACCCATTTTCATTTGGTCAATGGGATTCATGAAAAAGATTTCACGAAAGCCGTGGTTTTAAGTTCAATGGCGGATGAAACGCCGGAAGGAAAATCCATTATAGAACTGGCAGGCACCAATCCTTTGAGTTATGAGGTTAATAATCCGGAATTCATCAATTTCACGGCGGAAACCAGAAGTTCAGGGGTCAATTATGACAATACCCGCATCCGGAAAGGTGCTTCTGACGCAATCCGAAATTTGGTAGAAAAAGCAGGCCATTCATTTCCGAAAGAAATTGAGGAAACCGTAAAAACTATCTCGAGCAATGGAGGAACACCTTTAGTTGTTTCGGAAAACGAAAAAGTCTTAGGCGTGGTAGAACTTCAGGATATTATCAAACCGGGCATTCAGGAACGGTTCGAACGCTTGAGAAAAATGGGAATCAAAACCGTGATGGTAACCGGAGATAATCCATTGACCGCCAAATATATCGCTGAAAAAGCAGGCGTAGATGATTTCATTGCAGAAGCCAAACCGGAAGACAAAATGAACTACATCAAAAAAGAACAGGCTGATGGAAGATTGGTAGCGATGATGGGCGACGGAACCAATGATGCGCCAGCACTCGCACAAGCCGATGTGGGCGTGGCCATGAATAGCGGAACTCAGGCCGCAAAAGAAGCCGGAAATATGGTGGATTTGGACAACGACCCGACCAAACTCATTGAAATTGTAGAAATAGGAAAACAGCTTTTGATGACTCGCGGAACTTTGACCACGTTCAGTATTGCCAACGATGTAGCCAAATATTTTGCCATTGTTCCGGCGTTGTTCATCGCTTCGATTCCGGCGCTTCAAGGTCTCAATATCATGAACCTGCATTCACCGGAAACTGCCATTCTATCAGCAGTGATTTTCAATGCGATTATTATTCCGATGCTGATTCCACTGGCTCTGAAAGGCGTTGCCTACAAGCCCATCGGCGCCAGCGCACTGCTCAGAAGAAACCTTTTGATTTACGGCTTGGGAGGCGTTTTGATTCCTTTCATCGGCATAAAAATTATTGACCTTCTGGTGTCGCTGTTCTTTTAATCGTGATAAGTAGTGAGGCCGTAGGTTTAAGTTTGAAGGATGCTACATCATAATATTCTGGTTGTTAATTAATTTCAATCCTCAGAACTCTAACACCTAACACCTGAAACCTCGCACCTCACATCTAACCTCTAACTTCTAACAAAAAAAGTAATGAAACAAAATATCTTACCAGCCATCAGACTTACAGCAGTTTGCCTGGTGTTTTTTACCGGCTTTTATACCTTAATTATTTATGGAATTGCACAGTTCTCTCCGAATCGTGGGAAAGGTGAAATCCTGACTTTTAATAACAAAAAGTATTATCCCAACGTTGGTCAGGCTTTTACGGAAGACCAATATTTCTGGTCGCGTCCCTCGGTTGTAGATTATAATGCCGCCGGCGCCGGCGGGAGCAACAAAGGCCCTAAAAATCCGGATTATTTGAAAACCGTTCAGCAGAGAATCAACAATTTTATCCAGCATAATCCTGATATCAAAAAATCTGAAATTCCGTCCGATTTAGTCACCGCCAGCGGAAGTGGCCTGGATCCGAATATTTCTGTTCAGGCGGCCAATGTTCAGGCAAAACGAATTGCGAAGATCAGACATATTAACAAAAATCAAATTGCAAAATTGATCACATCCAATACAGAAAAACCTTTTCTGGGAATCTTCGGGACAGAAAAAATCAATGTTCTTAAGCTCAATATCGCTTTAGACGGTTTGAAATAAATAAAAAATTAAAAGAATGAAAACAGTTATAAAACTGGCATTATCAATCCTTGGAATGTCTAATCTGATGATTGCTCAGGAAGAACATCAACCTGTGAAAATTTCCGGGTATGCGGAAGTTTATTATCAGCTTGACGCTAGTAATCCACAGAATAATACACGCCCGACGTTTATCTACAGCCACAACAGAAATAATGAGGTCAATCTGAACTTAGGCTTCATCAAGGTCAATTATGAAACCGAAAAACTCCGAGCTAATCTTTCACTAGCAGCCGGAACTTATATGAATGCCAATTATGCTGCGGAACCTGGCGTGCTGAAAAATATCTACGAAGCGAATATAGGTGTAAAAATATCGAAATCAAAGAATCTATGGATTGATGCAGGAATTTTGCCTTCTCACATCGGTTTCGAAAGTGCTGTGAGCAAAGATTGCTGGGCTTTGACCAGAAGTATGCAGGCAGAAAATTCACCTTACTTTGAAACCGGCGCCAGGATTTCTTATACCAGCAACTCAGGGAAATGGTTTTTGAGTGGCCTGGTCCTGAATGGGTGGCAAAGGATCCAGCGTGCTGACGGGAATTCTACGGTAGCATTTGGTCATCAGTTAACCTATAAACCGACTGAAAAGATCACGCTAAACAGCAGTTCTTTCATAGGGAACGATAAACCGGACAGCCTGAGACAGATGCGCTATTTTCATAACTTTTACGGGATTTTTCAATTGACAGAAAAGTTTGCACTTACAGCAGGATTTGATGTTGGCGCAGAACAAAAAGCGAAAGGCAGTGAGCAATATAATGTTTGGTACTCGCCCGTGATGATTGCGAAATTCAGTCCGACAGGAAAGCTGAGTTTTGCTGTGAGAGGCGAGTATTACCAAGATAAAAAAGGCGTCATTATCGCTACCGGAACAGAGAATGGTTTTCAGACTTTTGGTTATTCATTGAATGCCGATTACTGGATTCTCCCAAACCTGGTCTGGCGAACAGAAATCAAAAATTTAAACAGCAAAGACCAGATTTTCCTTACCAGAAATGATACTTTTAAGAACCATAATTTTTCTGCAGTGACATCTTTGGCGGTTAGTTTTTAGACAACCTGCAGCGAATAGCTTTTGGCCAATGGCTTTAGGCAGATGATTGCCAGTTGTCAAAAGCTAATCGCCAAAAGCAAAAATAATGATTTATGGATGAGAAAAAATCTGCTCAAGACTTCCTAGACCTTATTAAAAGATCACGGCGTGGAAAATTCAAAATCTACATCGGCATGAGCGCGGGCGTGGGGAAAACCTACAGAATGCTCCAGGAAGCGCACACTCTTTTATCAAATGGCATCGATGTGAAAATCGGATATATCGAAACGCATCGCCGGAAGGAAACGCATGCTTTGCTGGACGGACTTCCCGTGATTCCCCGCAGGAAATTATTCTACAAAGGAAAAGAACTGGATGAGCTGGACGTACAGGCGGTAATCAACCTTCGCCCGGAAGTGGTGATAGTAGATGAGTTGGCTCACACCAATATCGAAGGAAGCAAAAATGAAAAACGGTGGCAGGATGTGATGGATATTTTGGATTCTGGGATTAATGTGATCAGCGCAGTTAATATTCAGCATATAGAAAGTCTGAACGATGATGTGAAGCAAATTACGAATATCGAGGTCAAAGAGCGGATCCCGGACAGCGTTCTTGCCCAGGCCGATGAAGTGGTGAATATTGATCTCACTGCAGAAGAACTAATTGACCGATTAAAAGCAGGAAAGATCTATGACCAGTCGAAAGTAAATTCGGCGCTCAATAATTTTTTTAAATCTGAAAATATCCTGCAACTGCGTGAGCTCGCTCTTAAAGAGGTAGCTTCCCAGGTTCAGAGGAAAGTGGAGACAGAGGTTTCAACCCTAAAGAATATCAGAAAGGAAAAGTTTCTGGCGTGCATCAGTTCCAATGAAAAGACCGCCAGAAGCGTGATCCGGAAAACGGCAAGGCTGGCTAATTATTACAACAGCCACTGGTGTTTGCTCTATGTCCAGGTACCGAGGGAAAGCCCGGATAAAATTGCACTGGATAAGCAGCGACATCTCATTAATAATTTTAAATTAGCCACAGAATTGGGCGCCGAAATCATTAAAGTTGAAAATTCCGGCATCGTCCATACCATTATGGAACAATGTGTAGCGCAGAAAATTACGACAGTATGCATCGGGAAGCCGCATCTCAATCTTTGGAAGATTATTGTGGCCACAGATACTTTTAATACGCTGCTCAACAGATTGGCCAAGGAAAATATCGATCTGGTTATTCTTAGTTAAAATTTGAAAATCAATTAACTAAAGTGAAAATTAAAACGAAATTAAACATCGGTGTCGGTCTTCTTTTTATCATGATTCTGGTACTTTCCGTTCTCAGCGGCTGGTACATCAATCAACTGAAAAAAGATACGAACAACATTCTGAAAGCCAATTATAACACCCTGGAATATTCACGGAATATGCTTTTGGCTTTGGAGGAAATCAATACGGATCCTCTGGCTTTCAATGTGTTTCAGAATCATCTGTCCAAACAGGAAGCGAATGTTACGGAGCCTGGCGAGAAGGAAGCTACGGATAATGTGACGATTCATTTCGAAGCTTTGAAGAAAGATCCTGGAAATATGGGTCTGCAATCCTCTATCCGGAAAGATATTGCCGAACTGATGCAGCTCAATATGAGTGCGATAGAGCACAAAAGCAGTGTTGCAGATTCAACGGCGAAGCGTGCAATCATGGCGATTTCGGTTACAGGAATGCTTTGTTTTATTACGGCTTTTATCCTTTTGGTTAATCTGCCTTCCAATATTGCCAATCCGGTCAGGATTTTAACGGAGAGCATCCGCGAAATTGCGAATCAGAATTATAAAGAACGGGTGCATTTCGAGAGCAGAAGTGAGTTTGGCGAGCTGGCAATGTCTTTCAACACGATGGCAGAAAAACTTCAGGAATATTCCGAGAGCAGGCTGGATAAGATCATTCGCGGGAAAAAACGTATTGAAGCTTTGATTGACAATATGCACGATGCGGTGATTGGCATCAATGAGAATAAAAAAGTACTCTTCGTGAATGATGAAGCGCTGAAAATCACAGGTCTGAGGAAGGAAAATTTTGTAGGTCAGCTGATTCAGGATGTGGCTGTGAGTAATGACCTGGTTCGGGATCTGATCAAGGAAATGATCCGCCAGGAAAGTGCCTCTGCCGGGAAAACACCGGTGAAGATCTATGCAGACGGTAAAGAAAGCTATTTTGAAAAAGAAATCATTGATATCAATATTATCCCGACTGGCGAAAAGGATAGTGAGTTCATTGGTCAGGTGATTATGCTGAGGAACATCACACCGTTCAAGGAATTGGATCTGGCTAAAACTAATTTCCTCGGAACCGTTTCCCACGAGTTCAAAACGCCGATTTCCTCCATCCAGATGGGCATTCAGCTTTTGGAAAATGAACAGATCGGTCCGCTGAACGATGAACAGAGAAATCTGGTGAACGGCATCAGGGAAGATTCTGGAAGATTGCTGAAAATTACCTCAGAATTGCTGAACATAACGCAGGTGGAGAGCGGAATTATACAGCTGAATTCCAAATATTCTGACATCAATAAAATTATAGATGATGCTGCGAAGGCCAATCAATCTGCGGCAGAGCAGAAGCAAATCAATATTCAGGTTAAGATTGAGAAAGAATTGACAAAAATCTTCGCTGATGCCGAGAAAACAACCTGGGTTCTCAGTAATCTTTTATCCAATGCGATCCGTTATTCTTATGACAATTCTGTGGTAGAAGTGGATGTCAGATCTGAAAAGGATAAGATCCGATTCTGCGTAAAAGATTTCGGCCGGGGGATAGAACCAAAGTATCTGGACAGGATTTTTGACCGCTACTTCCGCATTCCCGGTACCAGGAAGGAGGGTACAGGCCTGGGATTAAGTATCAGCAAGCAGATTGTGGAGGCACAGCAAGGTAAAATTGCGGTAGAAAGCCAGCTGGGTGCCGGAAGTCAATTTTCATTTGTGCTGCCAATGCCTGAAATCACCAGTTGAACAGCCCGTTTTTCAGCGTTTTGTTGTACTGCTCTTCATCAAAAGTATAAAGATCCGGCGCTTTATGAGCACCACCACGACGCTGTTCGTCCAGCTTGCGGAGAATTCCGAGATTTTTGATCTTTCGGTAAAAATTCCCGCGGTTCAGTTCTTTGCCAAGGATGGCCTCATACAATTTCTGAAATTCTGAAAGTGTAAACTTTTCCGGCAAAAGGTTATAGCCAATCGGTTTGATGGCAATCTTTTCCTGTAGCGCCAGCAATGCTTTGTCAATGATCTCACGATGATCCATAGCCAGCCGGATCTTATCCAGTTCGCAGATATATTTCCATTCGCAGACTTCACTCAGCTCATCAGGTATCGGATTAAGTTTATTCGGGTTGTAGAGTGCGTAATAGCCCAGGGTGATGAAGCGTTGCTTGTGAAAAAGATCTTCATCAAACTCGTCAAAAAAAGATTCACTGCGGTTTGTCTTGCCAAATATCCCAAAATGTTCCATAAAAACTCCGCTGATCCCGGCGCGTTCCTTCAAAACTCTGATAACAGCGTCATCCAGATCTTCGGAGTACTTAACGTAACCGCCCGGCAAAAACCACATTTTTTTATAATTGAGCTTAGAAAGAAGCACCTTGAGTTTATTCTGATCGAATCCGAAAATGACAGGATCTACCGAAAGATTGGGAATGAATAGCTGCTTGTGTTCTTCAGAGCGCTGGATAATCAGTTGTTTGGAATCCATGGAGTTATTATTGGAAGTCAAACACAAATTTAAAATTTATATTCAATATATCTGCATTTTCCTTAATGCATTGATATTTATAAAGTCAGGGACAGAAGCATGCTAGTTGAAAATCCACCTTAAAGAAGAAAAAGAAAACACCTAAATTTTTAGGAAATACATATCGACGTGTGCGCCCGTTTTCAGTGTGATTTTACCTTCCGCAATAAGTTCTTCCAGAATGAGGGTGAGTTCAAACCGTTTGATTTTGGTTGCAAAAATAATGTCCTGTAGTGTGGCACCACTCATCATGCCATTTTTCTTAAACCGCATCGCTAGATAGTCGATGACTAATTCTTTCATGGCTCAAAGATAATAAAAGCTTCAAAACATAAATATGATTTACATTTTTATTGATAATAAAGGGTTATGATAAGCATTTATTTATTATCAATGAGCGAATGTCGGGATAATTAGCTGTAGGGTAAATTGTTTGGACTTTCGATAAGCATTTAATCGATCCCGGGCAAAACTAAATCAACGTGAGTTTGGGTTAAGTCTTTGTAAATCGCAAAGCCAGACAAAAATTGATTGTTTGATTTTCAATAATTTGGATAGGCAAGGGTGCTTCGGCAAGCTCCGTATAAGTTACAAACTTATCAATGTGAAACAAAATTTTTGGTTTATTTTGATAAACGAAATCGAAGAGTCGACCTAGTTAATTGGCATTGTTTAACCCAAAATCATTTTAGAGAATATATCCTTTTGTTTTTCTTTACGATTAAAACAATTCAGCATTGTAAAATCAATAATTAATAAATTCCTTATCCCGAATTCAGGTTAAATCAATAAAAAAACCGGAAAGAAAGTGAATGGTCACCATTTTCCGGTTTTGTACCCAGGACCGGGATCGAACCGGTACTCCTAAGAACTGGTGTTTGAGACCAGCGCGTCTACCAATTCCGCCACCTGGGCAAGTGTGTTACCTTGTTGTAAATTGGTGTGCAAATATAATTCAAAAAATCATTACTGTAAAAGTTTTTTTGAAGTTTTTTTCAAATTTAAAATTCGATCTCAAGCCCGTCATAAGCAAGATGAACATTGTCAGGAAGTTCGGTTTCTACCTCGTCATGAAATCCGAGATGATGGCTGATGTGAATCAGGTAAGTGATTTTCGGTTTTAGCTCATCCACAAGCTCCAGAACCTGCGGAAGAATAAGGTGAGAATGATGAGGTTCGGTTTTTCTGAGACAATTGATGATGAAAACATCCAGATCCTTTAGTTTTTCTTTTTCCTGATTTTCAATCTTGCTGGCATCGGTAATGTAGGCCAGATTTTTAAATTTGAATCCCAGAATATTGATTTCTGAATGAATAATATCTATGGGTTCCACCGAGACTTCATCTAAAAGAATCCATGTTTTCTCAATTTCGAACAAGTCAAAACTTGGGGCGCCAGGATACCGTTGCTGGCTGAAAGCGTAAGGAAAGCGCGCTTTGATCTCATTGGCAACACGGCGGTTGCAGAAAATCGGCATCGATGCTTTGTTCCTGAAGATCAAGGGTCGCAGGTCATCCAGTCCGATGATATGGTCATTGTGCTCATGGGTAATCAGGACTGCGTCTACCTGTTCCTCTTTATTCATCAGCATCTGTTGCCGAAAGTCCGGGCCGCAGTCTATCAGGATTTTCTTTCCGGAATCTGTGGTAACCATGGCAGATGTTCTCAGCCTTTTATCTTTGGGATTATCCGACAGACATACAGGATGATGGCTGCCGATCACGGGAATTCCCTGCGAGGTTCCGGTACCTAAAAATTTTAAAAGCATTTTCGTAATTGGGCTGTTTTTGGTAAATTTACAAAATAAATCTAATTCTTTGTGATAAAGCCAAAACTTACCCCAAAACAGAAAGCTTTAGCGATTAATCTCGATTCATCCATCTACGGAACATTTGCAGAAATTGGCGCCGGACAGGAAACTGTACGTCATTTCTTCCGTGCCGGCGGAGCTTCCCAGACGATTGCCAAGGCCATGTCTGCTTATGATAAGGATTTTTCCGATGCCATTTATGGGAAAGAGGTGAAAAACCGCTACGTCACACAGAACCGCCTGAAGAAGATGCTCCGCTACGAGACGTCACTCATCGAAGAGCGGATTCCGAGAGAAAAAAATCCGGGCAAAAAATTCTTTTCTTATGCCAATACCGTTACAACCATTAATTTTGATAAAACGTCAAAAGGTCACGGCTGGGTCGGTATCCGGTTTCAGGCTTCTGAGCAGGATGACTATAATGAAATTGTAATCCACGTTAAGTTCAAGGAAACCAATGCGACTTTGCAGCAGGAAACTTTAGGAAGTCTGGGTGTCAATCTGATTTACGGCGCTTACTTTTACACCGATAATCCAAGAATCCTGATCGAATCACTCTATGATGACATCGCGCTGGACAGGCTGGAGATTGATATGATTGACTTCAGCGGGCCGGCTTTCCAATATGTTGATAACCGATTGATGAGTCTTCAGCTTGTGAAACTGGGAATGACGGATGCGGTGATTTTCAACTCCGAGGGTAATAATATGTTGCCCGCCGATATTCTTTACAAGAAAAATATTTTTGCCGTACGGGGAAGTTTCCGTCCGGTAACGCGCGTCAATATTGATATGTTCGAGAATGGACTTAAAATGTTCAATCAGGATAACGCCTGCGATAGTGGCAATACGCAAATTCTTTTCGAAATTACCATTTCCAACCTGCGTGCGGACGGTGACATTAACGAACGTGATTTCCTGGATAGAGTAGACATTCTGGGAACGCTCGGCTACACGGTAATGATTTCTAATTTTTCTGAATATTACCGTCTGGTGGATTATTTTTCCACGTTTACGAATCAGCATATCGGCGTAGCCATGGGCGTTAACAACCTGTTGGATGTCTTTGACGAAGAATATTACAAGAATCTTCCGGGCGGCATTCTGGAAGCTTTCGGGAAGTTTTTCCGGAAAGATATGCGCGTTTACCTATATCCTTACAAAGATCCTGAAACCGGCGAGTTGCTGACTTCGGAAAATCTTAAAGTGAATGATAACCTCAAGGAGCTTTATAAGTATTTCAAACTCAATAAAAGAATTGTGGATATTGATAACTTCAACCCAAAATTCCTCGAAATCTATTCGCGTGAGATTCTTAAAAAAATTGTGACACAAGAACTGGGCTGGGAAGAAGAATTGCCTGCAGGTGTTTCTGAGATGATCAAAGACCGCCAGATGTTCGGTTACAAAGAACTGACTTTCGACGGACTCAATTAAATAATATAATAAAAAAAATGATAGAACTTAAAAAAAGACTTTCCACCATTCTGGAAAGTCCGCAAGATACCAACGTCAAACTTCTGAAAATCTGCCAGGTTTTGGACAAGGAAATCGAATACTATAACTGGACAGGTTTCTATTTCAAAAACGGTGACAAAGACGAATTGGTTTTGGGACCTTATGTTGGTGCCGTTACAGACCACGTGATTATTCCGTTCGGGAAAGGAATTTGCGGTCAGGTCGCGGTTTCCGGAGAGACTTTTGTGGTTCCGGATGTCAATGCTCAGGACAATTATTTGTCTTGTTCTATCGACACCAAAGCAGAAATTGTAGTTCCGATTTTCAAAAATGGAGAAAACATTGGGCAGATTGATATCGACAGTCACAAAATCGACCCATTCACCAAAGAAGACGAGGAAATGCTGAACTGGCTTTGTGACGAGGTTGCGAAGATATTGTAATTAAGTCATATTAAAACCACAAAAGTCACAAAAGATATTATTAAACTTTTGTGACTTTTGTCGTTATTAAATGTTTTCCATCAACTCCCGATAATATTCCCCACACTTCGCAAGATGTGTTCCGTACCAGGAAAAAGCTTCGCCGTCCACAATCAAAATTTTCTGATTTTGACAAACCATTTGGATCTCTTCAATGTGTTGTTCTTTAAACGGAAAAGGCTCTGACGAAAGGAAAATCAAATCGGCTTTTCTCAAATCTTCCAATTGAATTTCCGGATAACGTTTCTGGTCTTTAAATAAATTCTCAAAACCCAGTAGTTGCAGAATCCTTGAAATGAAAGTATCGCCACCTACGGTCATATAAGGATTTTTCCAAATGAGATATGCAACTGTCAGCGGTCTTTCAGGTTTTGGGAGGTTAAAGATTTCTGTGATCTGATGGTTAAAAAACTGCGCTTTTTCTTCTTTCCCAAAGATTTGTCCCAGCTCTTCAATCAGGTCGTCATTGTCTTCCAGCGTTTCGATATCGGTTAGCAGGACTTCAAAATCCTTCATTAGTTCTTCCACCTGCTCTTTCACGTTTTCCTCTTTGTTGGCAATGATGAGGTCGGGTTTGAGAGATTTGATTTTCTCCAGGTTAAGGTTTTTCGTTCCTCCAATGATTTCAACTTTATCAACCAGATCTTTCGGATGGATGCAGAATTTGGTCCGGCCGACAATCTCATCAGCCGTTAAACCCAAATCGAATAACGTTTCCGTAATGGAAGGAACCAGGGAAATAACTCTCATAAATGAAAACTCTCCCAAAAATAAACATTTCTGAGAGAGCATTTATAATTTATAATTATTAGTTAAAAATTATTCTTTGTCTTCTTTCTTAGTCGCTTTTTTGGCAGCAGGCTTCTTAGCAGCAGGCTTTTCTGCTTTAGCATCTTCCGTTTTTTCAGCCGTTTTTTTGGCTGGCGCTTTTTTAGCGGCTGGTTTTTTCTCTGCTTTTTCAGCTTTTTCTTCAGATTTATCTTCAGCTTTTGGTGTCTCAGCCACTTCTACAGCAGGCGCTTCCGGCTTCACAAAACTTTCCGGTGTGATGTAACCTGCTTTCTGAAGTAAGTTGTACCACTGAGCCAGTTTTTTGATGTCAGATTCATAAACTCTTTCCACATCATAGTTTGGAAGAGATTCTGACATAAAAGTTCTCAGTTCTTCGCTGGAAGATTTGTGGCTAATCGTCTGCTTGTAGTCGTATTTTTTTGCAATATTCTCGAAAACTTCGAAAAGAGGAACTTCTTTATCAAATGTGAACATTGCGATGTTGTCCAAAAGACTGACCTGGCTGGAGTTGGAGATGCTCGCTTTTTTCTTAGTGCTGATATCCTCAACGATAAATCCGTTCTTAAGCTGAGAAACCAATTTGAAAAGTCCCGGTTTTCCGGAGATTGAAATAATTTTTTCTAACTGCATTTTAATATTTTCTTTAGTATTTTTTTTATTTATCGGTTGTCAAATGTAAAAAGTCGGTTTTATAATACATTAATACTTTCTACATTTATACATTTTACTTTTTACAATTTTCTATTTCGGAAACCTCATTTTATAACTGACATTCACATCGCCATTGGCAATTTTCTGAAGTTTTCCTTTCACGATTTTTTTCTTCAGAGCACTCAGATGGTCTGTGAATAGGATGCCTTCGATGTGGTCATATTCATGTTGAATCACTCTGGCGCGGATGTCAGAAAATGTATCGGTATGTTTAACGAAATTTCTGTCGTAATATTCTATTTTAATGGTCGATTTACGCTTCACATCTTCCCTGACTTCCGGGATGCTGAGACATCCTTCGTTGAATTTCCACTCTTCGCCGGATTCTTCCAGGATCTGCGCGTTGATAAACACTTTTTTGAAGTCTTTCAGCTTATCGGCGATATCTTCGTAATCTTCATCTTCGGCAAGAGGAGAAACATCTACCACAAAAAGACGAATGTCCAGACCAATCTGAGGCGCAGCAAGACCGATGCCGTTGGCGCCATACATGGTTTCGAACATATTGTCAATCAATGTCTGAAGTTCCGGATAATCTTTGTCGATATCGTGTGCTTTTTTTCTTAAAACGGAATCTCCGAATGCTCTAATTGGTAAAATCATCTTTTCTGGTCTAAAAAATTCTGCAACAATATCGTCGCACTCACTTTGTCAATCAAACCTTTTTCCTGCCTTTGTTTCTTGTTTTTTCCACTTTGGCTGATGAAAAACGAAGCCATCTTGGAGGTAAAACGTTCATCCAGGCGATTGACTTTTTTTCCGGGAAATTCTGTTTCGAAAACCGAAATAAATTTCTGAATATCTGTCTCGATGTCGGACATATTTCCCTTTAGATCGGTGGGAAGTCCGATGACGATCTCGTTTACCTGATTTTCGGAAAAATATGTTTTCAGAAAATCTACAAGCTTCGGCGTTTCCACTGTCGTCAGTCCGCTGGCGATGATTTGCAGATCATCTGTTGCAGCAATGCCCGTTCTTGCTTTTCCATAGTCGATGGCCAGAATTTGTCCCATAAGTTGGCAAATTTACAAAAATTTTCAGCTTATGGAAATTAAAAAAGCCCAGCGAGCAGAATCGGGTTTAACAGGCTTTTTTGGAATGAATCAATTTTATTGAAGTTTCATTTCCTCCACCAGACGCTTGATCCTGTCGATATACTTCCCATAAAAATGTTTGAACCACCAGAGTCCAAAAAAATAAAGTGCAAACAATCCAAACAAAATAGATAAAATGAATTTCAAAGCCAAAAGTCCATCTGTATATTGATGAGTGTAAGGAATAGATTCGGTTATAATCACTATTTCACAAACGAAAAACGGGACAAAACTCAGATAAAATGATAAATAATATTGTTTATTCAATTCAAACTGATGAAGCAAATCTTTAAGTGAATCAAAAGTTCCTAAAGTCGGATTGCTGATTTCTTTGTATAGTTTAAAAAACTTGCTAAAGAAAAATGCAGTTACCAGCGCCATAGAAGCCACCAAAACTTCGATGTAAAGCTTAAAACGAAAAGGAATTTGGAAAAACCAGATAAGGATTAGAATGATTGGCAGCAAAATAGCAGTTGGCCAAAATTCATTTCGCATATTTTTCCTGATTTTTTCCAGAGGCAGATGTATTTCTTTTTGTCTTTCCGTAGAGATTTCCGGTGTTTCGGAAACATCTTCTTTATTCCAAAGTGATTTAAGATTATCTAAGTCCATATCTTTGATAGTTGATAGTTGATAGTTGATAGTTGATGTTTGTCAGTTTGAGCTGAGTTTTGACTCATTTCTTCCACCTTTTACCTTGTATCCTGAATGAATTGCTTTAGTTTTTCCTTTGCACGATTCAGTTTTACGCGGGCATTGCCTTCCGAGATTCCCATTTGCTCTGCCATTTCTTTTCCCGAAAAATCCTCCAGATAATAGAAGATCAAAGCTTTGTCAATTGGGTTAAGTTTCTGGATACATTCGTACATCCGTTTCAGATTTTGTTCGTCTTCCAGATTGTATTCTTCCTCTTTGATTTTATAGAGCGAGACATCATCGTTCTGGATGAAGCTGCGTCGTTTCTCAGATTTCAGGAAAATAATCGCAGTGTTCAGCGCAATTCTGTAAAGCCAGGTCGAAAATTCCGACTTCCCTTCAAAACTCGAAAACGATTTCCAAACCTGATAAACAATTTCCTGAAAAAGGTCATTCTGGTCATCCCGATTATCCATATACATCTTGGAAATCTTGAAGATGATTCCTTTGTGCATTTCGATTTTCGCTAAAAATTCTTGCTCAGATGACTGCATTTTCTGTGTTAACTCTATCCGGTTAGTAATGATAAATGAAATTTGTTACAGAAAATAATTGATGCATTGATTTGGGCGCCTTTTCCGCCTTCCACTCTCGCTATTTTTTGCCTTCGCTTTTCCAGCCACAAAAAATGAGCTACGTTCAAGTCGGGGCGCGCTTCGCCAGGATTGAACAATTATCCTTCAATCCATGTTTTGTTATTTGATAAAAATTAACACAATATTCTTTGCTAAGTTTTACGTCTTTGCGAGCCTTAAAATATTTTCAATAATTTTCAAAAAAAAATTTTGCGGACTTTGCGTTCAAAGAAAATACAATAATTTCCTCTATTTCTATGCTGAGTTTACGTCTCTGCGAACCTTAAAATATTTTCAATAATTTCCAAAAAAAATTTTGCAGACTTTGCGTTCAAAAAAAAAATACAATAATTTCCTCTAGTTCTTTGATGAGTTTACGTCTTTGCGAGCCTTAAAATATTTTCAATAATTTCCAAAAAAACTTTGTGGACTTTGCGTTCAAAAAAAAACAATAATTTCCTTTATTTCTTTGATAAGTTTACGTCTCTGCGAGCCTTAAAATATTTTCAATAATATTCAAAAAAACTTTGTGGACTTTGCGTTCAAAAAAATTACAATAATTTCCTCTTTTTTAATATTTTTTTTGTTTCTCTTTGCGTTAAAATAAAACCAATCAATTTTCCTATTTTTGTAACAATAAAAGAACAAAAATGTCTTTAAAAATTTCAGGACTTACCAAAAAATTCGGAGAGCAAATTGCGCTCAATGATATCAACATAACGATTGCCAATAACGAAATCATTGGTCTCCTTGGCCCGAACGGTGCCGGAAAATCCACGCTGATGAAATCCATCACTGGCGTTCTGAAAATCGATGAAGGCGAAATTCTCCTAGACGGAAAAAATATCTCGGACAGTTCGACTTCGCTCAGTGCGAAACGAAAAGTAGGTTTCCTCCCGGAGAACAATCCGCTTTACAACGAGATGTTTGTGAAGGAATATCTGCAATTTGTCGCAAATCTTCATAACATCAAAAAAGAAAGAGTAGAGCAGGTGATAGATTTGGTGGGCATTACGCCGGAAAAATCTAAGAAAATCGGTCAACTTTCCAAAGGTTACAAGCAACGTGTCGGATTAGCGCAAGCCATTCTTCACGAACCTGATCTATTGATTCTAGACGAACCAACCAACGGACTCGACCCAAATCAAATTGTGGAAATCAGAAACGTTATCAAAGAAATCGGGAAAGAAAAAACCGTGATTCTCTCCACGCACATTATGCAGGAAGTGGAAGCGCTTTGCTCCAGAGTTATTTTAATTCACCAAGGAAATATCATTCAGGATTCTCCGATTTCCGAATTCAAAGGCAAATTTGCAAGTCTGGAAGAAGCTTTCCAGAGTTATACGGTTTAATCATCAATGATGATTGATCATGATGTTTTAAACAAAAATTAAAAATCGTAAATTCGTAAAGATTTAATAATACTAAAAAACGATGGAAGCATCAATTATCATACATCCTCGAAACCGAAAAGAAGCATCATTGCTTAAAAAAGTGCTGAAAGCTTTGGATGCACAATTTGTGTTGAAAGAAGAAAAATCGGAAAGCCTGAGTCCAAGCAATGACCCATATTTTGATAATCCGGAAAACGTAGCGGAACTCGAAAGAAGGATTGAAAATGCAAAGGATAATAAAGAAAAAGCTGTTGTTTTAAAAACAAAAGACGATA
>CAJYWD010000046.1 GCA_913778505.1 uncultured Chryseobacterium sp. | reverse complement strand
TAGAAGTCAGTTATATACGTATCACTATCAGCTACAACTTCTAAAATATTATTATTTATATATGGATACAAATATGTTATCGTAAAATCATCTGAAACAAAATTACCTTGTGAATCTATTAATTTCTGATTAACATCTGACCAATAATTATTTATGAAATTGTTGTAAGATGTTGGCATTTCGTGAGCTAAATCAAAGCCGTTTCCAATTAGTATAATTCTATTGACCATTTTCGTTTTCTTGATTATAGTAAAAATATATTTAGAATTGAAAAAAATCAACATTCTTTAAATCACCTTTAAATTCTCTAACCTGATTTTCTAATCTAGGTAAATCGCTATGTTGATGATAGGATATGTTCCATTTAGCATTAAGATTTTGATCATGAATCTTTTTGAAATATAATAAATCCACATCTGATATTGAGTGACCAAAAACCTGGATTTCTGAAAAACTTCTTTTAAAAAAGTTAGAATTTTGAGCTATGATTTTAATTGTGTTTTTATACGATAATTCTAAATATTCAAGTAACTTTTCTATTCCTTCATCATAGGCAAATTTATCAAGTCCTCTTATATCGTTATTTTTTTTGAAATCGTTTTTTTTCTTATTTAATGAATGACCTATAATTATATCACTATCATCTATAAAGTCCATTTCTTTTATTTTTTTCTTCATATTTTTTGCTTTGTTGTGTATATAGAGAATGTTTTTTGGTTCTATATTATAATAGTCCTCTAATGTACCACTATAATTGAAGGTCAAATAAAAATAACCATTGTCAATTTCAGAAACTAATTGTGTAGCTGTGTTTGCTGCGGGTGTAAGTTGTAAAATCCAATCTCTCAAAGAATTTTTTAATCCAACAGTAAGTTTTTTTACAATTCTATCCATTGCATCTTCAAAAATATACATATCACCACTTCTATCGGAGTCATTAGGTAGTAGATCGTAGTTATCAGTACTTACAAGCTGAAGATTGAAATTAGATAAATTGTGTTCGAAGTCCGCCCACAAATCCCCATCAAAATAAGTGTCTAGAATGTATGTTAATTCTGAATTATTCTTTGCAATATATTTTTTGAAATCCTTAAAACTTGTCGGTAATTTATGATGCATGTCAAATCCATTTCCAATAATAATTAATTTATCAATCATATTCATTAGTTTTATTTACAGTATTAAAAATTGTTAGTCATTTTATTATCAGTTTTCGTGAGAATTTATGGAGCCTGCAATTTGATTTTATTATCATTTAACTTTATCTTGCTAAAGATATATAATCACACTCATAATTCAGATGTATCTCATCTATTTTGTTTAAATTGTAACTATTTAATAAAAAAAGAACTTCTGTATTTCACAATTCAATTATGATATTGAATAGTAATAGATTATGTTAATAATGTTGTTTTAAGAAAATTCTGTCATTATATTTCATTAAATTTGACGATAATTTATACGGTAAATAGTCAGTACATTTTTTAAAATGGGACGAATCAAAAGCAAAAAAATAGAAGCAATAATTGATCAAATAATTGATCAATATGTCTATGCGGACAGAACAGAAAGACCATGGATAATAGGCTTTAGTGGAGGTAAAGACTCTACTGTATTGTTAACATTAGTATGGATTGCTTTACAACGAATTAGAGAACAACTGCCATATCCTTTTCAATTAAAAAGAAAAATTTATGTTGTTTGTAATGATACGATGGTAGAAAATCCAATCTTAGTGGATTATGTTCAGGATGTACTAAAAAAAATTGATGAAGAAGCAAGAAATCAAGATCTACCGGTTTTTGTTAAAAGAACTACACCAAAATTAGAGGAAACTTTTTGGACTAATGTAATTGGCAAGGGTTATCCTGTACCCAACAGTTCGTTTAGATGGTGTACAGATAAGTTAAAGATCCGACCAACTTCAAATTTTCTTTTAGAGCAAATTGATGATATGGGAGAGGCTATTGTATTGCTAGGAACAAGATACGAAGAAAGTGCAACCAGAGAACGCTCTATACGTAAACATGAAGTTGCTGGCCGTCGCTTATCAAAGCATCAAACTTCACCCAATACTTACACTTATGCTCCGATAAAAGAAATGATGTTGGAAGAAGTGTGGTATATTATCAATGCTGTTCCATCACCTTGGGGTTTTGATAATTCTATTTTATTTCAAATTTATGCTGATGCAAGTGCTGATGACTATGAATGTCCCACTGCAGTAACAGATAAAAAGCATACTTCTTGCGGACAAAGTCGTTTTGGCTGTTGGACTTGTACCGTGGTTAAAAATGATAAATCAATGAATTCGTTAGTTAATAATGGTAGGAATTGGATGCAACCTTTATTAGATTTTAGAAACAGACTTGTTGAAGACCGAAATTTGCCTGAAAATAGGATGGACAAAAGACGAAATGGACAGCAAGCAATAAACGATGACGGGGAAAATAATGGTACTTATAATATAGATTATCGCTATAAAATTTTAAAGGATTTGCTTTCTGTACAAAAAGAGGTTCAACAAGAGCGTCCTGATATTTCATTGATAAATAATCAGGAGTTAATTGCGATTCAGGTTATCTGGAATAGGGATCTTTATTTTGATCACACTGTAGGAGAACTTTATCGGGAGATTTATGATAAGGATATAAGAACGAATAATATAAAAACTTTAGATCATACAGAAAAGAGAATCATAAGAGAAGTATGTGAAGATGATATGAAATATTATAATCTTATTGATAATCTAATTTCACTACAGGAAACCAAAACACTCCTCATAACAAAATATGGGCTTCATAATGATATAGAGAGAAGAATTGAAAAATTTGCAATGCCTGAAAACAATTAAGGATGAAGATTAGTAATATTAGGTTTAATAACTTCAGAATATATAAAGGTGTAAACGAAATTAATTTTTCTTCTTCTGATTCTGTGAAGAATATTAATATTGTAGCAGGAAAGAATGGTTTTGGTAAAACAACTTTTCTAACATCATTAATTTGGTGTTTTTATGGCAAAATGATGGTAGAAGTTGAGGAAAAATACAAACGTGATATACGTAACGTTGGAGGATATGAAAATTTTCTACTGACTCTTTTAAATAGAGAAGTAAAGACTCAATTTGAAAATAATAAGAATAAAGATTATATTTTAGCTGTTGAAGTACAGTTGAATGATTTATCCATACCTGCAATGCCTTGTGAATCAGTCTTAATCAGAAGGTCTTTTAATATTGATAACAATACTGAAAATCTGGAAATTTTGATTGATGGTTTAGAAAATGAATTAACAAAAGAGGTTGGATTTGAGGTATTCATTAATGATTTTATTTTACCAAGGGAAATCGCAAAGTTCTTTTTCTTTGATGCAGAGAAAATAGTGACACTTGCAGAAGCCAAATCAAAATCAGAACTCAGAAGCCTTAGTAAAGCCTATTCAGAAGTATTAGGAATCAAGAAATATGAGGATCTGAAAAAAAATCTAGAAACATTACTTGTCAGACTTCGAAGAGACAGCGCAAAACCCCAACAACAAGAGAAATTGCAGGAGCTTTTAGATAAAGAATCGGAATTGAATGATTTGATTCAAATCAATCTGGATAAGAAAGAGGATTTGGATAACCAGATTACTGCGAGCTCTAAACATAGCGATTACTTACAAGAAAAATTAATTCGAGAGGGTAGTGGTATAACTGTGGAAGAGTTGAATTCATTAAAGGAAGAGTATAAGAATTTAAAAGAGGATTCAGATGAGATTAAAGGTCGTTTGAAGAAAATTTTAGATATCATACCCATTGTGCTTTCTGGAAATAAGCTAAATGAATTAAATAACCAATTGGATATTGAATCTACTTTAAATAACAATCAAAGTATTGATCTGATTTCAAATATAGTTCTATATCAATCAATTATTGAGAAACTAAAGATGTTGGGTATTGACGAAAAACAAGGTCATAATGTTGTAGATTCTGTGCAGGAATCTATCAACAAATTTACACCAAAAAACAATTCAGATAAAATTCTTTTAGATTTCTCTCCGGAGCAAATTAGAGAAATAAAAGCTGTTATTGATAATATTAAAAATGGGTTTAGTATTCAATTTCAAAGTATAGTAAAAGAGGAAAAGTATAATCGATTGGCTATATCTCGAATACTTCAAAAAATAAAACAAGCAGAAGCGAGAAAAGATAATGCTGTAGCAGAGAAGTTAAGAGATGAAAAAGTAAGGACGGATAAAAAAATTGTTAGCTTATCAGAAGAAAAAGGTGGACTTATAGAAGAAATTTCAGCATTAGAGGTTCAATTGACAACTAATCATAAGGTTTTGTCAGAATACGAAAAGAATTTCAAATTACTAGAGGCTGATAAAGCTAAAAGTGAAGTAACTCAAAATCTTTTGGATAAAATCAATGTGATTATACAGAGAATCAAAGAAGATAAGAAATATTCTTTACAGAAATCAATTCTATTAGGATTGAAAAAACTAATGCATAAAGATAATTTTATCAAAAATGTCAGAGTAAATGTCTATGATGACATTATAGATATCGACTTATTAGATGCCAGCAATAATATCATTGATAAAGAATCCTTATCAAAAGGAGAGCAACAACTTTATGCTACTGCATTATTGAAGGCTCTGGTTGATGAATCAGGCATTAAGTTTCCGGTATTCATAGATAGTCCCTTACAGAAGTTTGATAAATTTCATTCGGAGAATATTATTAAAGAGTTTTACCCTTCAATATCTGAGCAGGTTGTGTTGTTTCCTCTTTTAGAAAAAGAGCTTTCAGAAGTCGAGTACAGCTATTTAACACCTTTTCTAAATAAAGTCTATATGATTGAAAGTAAAGATGGTGCTTCATTATTGCAATCATATAAACTAGAACAATTGTTTAATGAATTTAAAAAAGACAATTATGTTCACTCAAATTAAAACAAGTAAGGAGAACAAAGAAATTGTTACTACCTTAACACGCAAACTAAATCTTAGTACTGAAAATATTATTGCTCGAATGGCTTTTTCATATTCCTTATCTATGGATAGAAAATTAGACTTAAATAGTTTGCAAGATTCAGCAGGTAAAGAATATTCACGATCTGTTTTATTTGGAGATTATGATAATGTGTATATTGGCTTGGTATGTACACATTACAATATTTATAAAACGGATAAAGATTTAGGAAAATTTGTTAAATTGCATATTGATGATGGTCTACAATTAATTAATAAAAAATTTCAAAAAGCTAGTAACATTGACGGATTTGATTTTTTGGTTGAATTAATTCAAAACGATAAATCATTAGTCTAAAAATATTAAGAATTTGCATTAAAAATACATAATTAAAATAATTGATCGTGGAAGGTTTTGAAAGTGAAAATATATTCATTATAAGTAAATAGATTACAAATTTGTAATTACTCTAGAAAAATAAACTTCTAATCAATTTTCGCTTACTTATTGTTTGAAAAAAAATTCAAAATATAAAAAATCCATAATTAAATAATTATGGAAATGAAAGAGAAAAGTTTTATTTTTTATTTGTCAATCAATATTAACTGCTTTTTTAAGATCAGTTATTAATGGTAATACTTTTTCTTCGATAAAAGCAGATTTAGCATATGCATATTCAGCCTCTGCTTTGTTTGTTGTAGCTTTATCAGCACCTCCTTCTTTTTGTGCTTTAATTTCTAACTTTTTCTGTCTATTTTCAGTCAAAGATTCGAATTCCTTACCTAATAAATCACTGATCCTTTTATGAATGTTTTCTAATTCACGATCCACAAGTGTCTTTATCTTCTCTGCATTATCACTATTTTCGGTAATGAATTTATTGTCGCCTTTGCCAAATTTTAATAGTATAAGAATCAATAATGATTTTACGTGCCTTGAGGCTTCTGGGGTAGCTTTACCACCAATAATGTTAGTGTATAGTGGTGTATCCGTAATAAAAAATGAATACTTTGAATTTTTTGAGATAAAATAATTAATTTGATTTATAACTTTGCTTAATTCTGCTTCATTTAAATAATGGTCCTTCTCAAAAAAACGATTTTGAATAAGTTCGGATAATGTTTCAAAAAAACCTTTTTGAAACATTAGGGTATAAAACATACCTAAATCTGAAACATTATCTTTTATTCCTTTCTCAATTTCTTTTAAAATTTTTAGAGATAATTTACTAGAAGTTTGTTCCGGATTTTTAGCAAGATTCTCAAGAATAAACCTCTCTTCACTACCTCCGAATAAAACTTTATAAGCTTCATAATCATTAGAAGTAATATTTGAGGCAACAGATTTTTCTTGAAAATCTTTATAAGTTTGATTTACTAATTGTATTAAACTTTTAAAAGGGTCAAAATCTGTATAAAATTTTTTAAATGTTTCTAACCATTTTAATTCAAATTGTACTTCACAAGCCTTTCTTTGTTCTAAAGAAAATTCCGTTGCCTTTAGATTTTCAATTGGAAATTCTTCAGAAGTTGGCAAATCAGGCGTTGCATCAAGTCCTAATCTTGTCCTTAAATTAGCCCCAGTGTCAACAGCTTGTCCAAAATCTTTAAAAAGATATTCACAAATGTTATTTACAATACCAATAGTTGTAATTATTGATCTGTTTTTTTCGATTTGTGTCTCTTTACCATTTGCAGAATTATATTCTAAAACAGCGGTATAAATATCGGGCAAATCACTTTTTATTGATGAAAATATTTTTCTTGTAAAGACTGAAGTTAGATCCTTTTCGTCTAAAAGTATAGTGCGAGACTTACTTGGTTGTCTAGCGGTCTTATTAACATCTACAAAAATATTCCTTAAAACCTGCTTAACATCTGTGCGATGTTCAATATTCCATTCTATGTTTGGAAAGTATTTTTTTAGATTGTTTAAATCAGCATCCTGTATTTCTTCAACAGAATTTGGGAAAAATAATATTGTAACAGGAACTGTAAGGTTATCTAATTTGCTTTTATCATCTGACGTTCTAGCATAGAATTTTTTTAATCTTTCATTTGCTAAAAGACCGCGTATAGCTTGTAAAGCAACAAGTCTATGCTGTCCATCAACCGCCATTAGATAAGTTTGTTCATTTTTCCATTTTATTTCTGCAGGTAGTGATATAACACTATCATTTCCATCCAAAAACCAACGAATACAAAAAGAGTCAAAAAATTCAATCTCAAATTTTCTATAAGCATTATCATCGAATACACGTGTTTTCAAAGGCGGATAAAACTTTTTTATAGCTTTTTTTTCTTCGTCAGGTTGTGTTAGTGCTACTACAATTGGAGGGAAAAATTTATATCCCATTCCGTCTGTAAGATAATTAGCAATATCTCTACGTATTCTAAAGTCATCCAAATCTCTTTGTACCAACTCCTCAAAATCCACTTGAGTGACATCCAAGATTTCACGAACTGGTTTTAAATTTCCAATATCATTTATATTAAATGATGTATTTACATAAAAAACTGGTGCTTTGGTATCTGTAAAAAATTGTCCAAAATCACCTGCTATTGACAGCTGAAATTTTTCTGCCTGATATGGTTGTGCAAAATTTGTACTCATGTTTATTATCTTCTACCAAATAATGGATTATAGAATCTATTTATTAAATATTCTGTTTCACCTATAAGGTTTCGCTCTATATTTTTCTCAACACAAGCAAATATAAGATATTCCCAATTAAATCCCTTCAAAGCTACTCGTCCACCAAAACTTTTTACTGCAGTAGCATTTAAAAGTTCTTCATCTTCGCGATCTTCCTGCATTCGTTTTATTTTCTGAAAAGCATCTCTATGCTGTTTCCATCGAGTCTGTAATGAATTTGAAATACCAACGTAAAGAGGATTTACTAGAATACTAAAATTTGAAAATAAGTCCATAATTTTTTTACAATCTTCTATTGAAAAATTACGTATCTTATCACCCCAATTAATCTCTTCTTCGCTATCATCCATATAATATTTTTCAAGAAATGGCCTATTTTCATTTAAGCTCACGTTATAATTCTTAAAATAGGATTTTACGGTCCCATTTAATTCATCTAATGTAATTAGACTGTCAATCATTTCTAACTTTTTAGAAAATTCAGAAACTGTATTAAAATTCTTAAATTTTGAAAAATCTAAATACCAAGCATAAATTCCTGAACCTAGGGGTATATTGTCGGGCTGAAATAAAGTTTTTTCGTGAGGATATAGAGTGAAATCCTCAATTTCAAGAAACTGATCCATAATTCTTTATTTGTATTTCAAAATCAAATAAATCTTTGGGGTGTATTTCTAATCCCTTAGACAGTTCCTGTATTGTTGAAATCCTTAAGTCAACTTCTCCTTTCTCAATTTTACTAATGTTACTGTGGTCTACATCACATTTTTGAGCTAACTCACGATAACTTAAACCTAATTTTTTTCTAAATTTTTCAACTCTCTTGCCAAAAGCTATTCGAAATTCAATCTTTTCCATTGAAATTAGCATAATTACAGCAATTTGGAAAGATTTTAATGAAAAAATGTAGTTGAATTAACCCACGTTTTCAAAATTATCTTATATTTGTAAAATAGGTTACTGAAACGTAACTTTGCGATACTTCAAAGAATTATAGAAGCTATTGCTTAGAATCTCATTCTGAAAACTGGTAATTTAAAGCAACGAGATGATAAGCTAGAAGCTCACGACCTAGGCGTGGGCTCTCTTATCTGTTGCAGGGTATACCAGTGCCTCAGAGTGGATAATGTAGAGTTCCATGCCGTTTTCTTTTCCATGCAGTTCTGCATTCTACATTGTCTTGTTAGATTCTAAGACGCTTGAGAACATAGAGTATCTGTGGGATACAATAGGCTGTACAACCTATTGCGGCTGTATTAGGCTTACTTGGGAAACGTTATTTTTCATTCATATTAATTCAAGATGTGTGATGGCAGAAGGCATCTGCTATGTCTGTAGTTTGCATTCTGCTTGGCATGTCGGGAATTTGTTAGAGTTGGGGATTTTATGTTTTCATTTTTTTTCAAATAAGATTTTAAATGATTTCATTTTTATTGATTCTTATTCTCGTTCTCTTTTGTCAATATGAATTAAGGGTAATAGAGCGTAAAGTATAACGTAACCATTGGAAACAAAAGAGCCCTCCTTGCATTTGAGTTTATTGGAAGTTACCTAATGCATTGGAGAGCCTTAGAATTTAACGAATTAAATCTATTTCAAAAGTATGAAAAAAAACTTTTGCAGCCTGGGTCATATCCAAATGGCTCTTGGCTTAACATTGCTCGCTTCCAGCGTAGCAGTGGCACAGATGCGTGTTGTGACAGGCACTGTGACCGATCAGGGGAAACCTGTTTCTGGGGTTTCCGTATTTCAAAAGGGCAGTGATGCCGTAACGATGACCAATGAATCCGGGGTCTATCGGATACAGGTGTCAGGGGAGGACCCGAGCCTTGTGTTCCGGCATCCTGAATTTGGGGAACGGACGGTCTTTCTCGGGAGTAAGATCACAATTAATGTTTCATTTGGTAATGGGGAAAAGGAAATTGAAGAGGTAGTGCTGAATGCCGGGTATTATAAAGTGAAGGAGCGGGAGAGTACCGGGAGTATTGCCAGGGTTACTGCTAAGGAGATTGAGAACCAGCCGGTGCTGAATGCACTTTCTGCAATGCAGGGGAGACTAGCAGGGGTCAGCATTGTTCAGAACTCGGGGACACCGGGTGGGGGATTTGATGTGCAGATCAGGGGACGGAATTCCCTGCGGACTTACAACACCAGTGGTTTTAATGCGAACTCGCCGCTCTATATTATTGACGGTGTGCCGATGCCTGCGGGTAATGAGTTCAGGTCAGGGCTCTCTAATTCCATCCTTCCTTATGCGGATACGAATCCGCTGAATGCAATCAATCCTGATAATATTGAGAGTGTGGAGGTGTTGAAGGATGCAGATGCGACAGCAATCTATGGTTCCAGGGGTGCCAATGGGGTGGTCCTGGTGACGACAAAACAGGGCGTGAAGGGTAAGGCTCAGTTGTCTTACAACACGTCTTATGGGCTGGCAAGGATTGCAAGGCTTCCTAAGATGATGTCCACGGAAGAATATATCAAAATGAGAAAACAGGCGTTCTTGAATGACGGGATCACCAATCTTCCTGTAACTGCTTATGATGTGAACGGGGTATGGGGCAATGAGCGCTATACCAACTGGCAGAAATATTTCATTGGCAATATCTCGGAGCTGAGTTCGCATAACCTCAGCGTCTCGGGAGGGAGTGAGACCACGAAATTCAATATCAGCGGGGCGCACGAGGAGCAGGGGACGGTATTTCCGGGTTCTTACCGCTATAAAAGGAATAATGCAGGCTTGAATTTGCAGCACCAGACGAGGGACAAGCGCTTTTCTGTGAATTGGTCTGCGTACTATACAACACAGAACAATGTCCTGCCGCCTGCTGATTTTTATAGTATTTATACAGGGGTGGCACCTAATGCGCCGGATCTTTATAAACCGGATGGCAGCCTTAACTGGGAGAACGGCACTTTTACGAATCCGATGGCTGCGGCGACACAGACCTATAAGTCGGATTCGAAACAGCTGATCTCCAATATTTCAATGGACTACAAAGTTCTGCCTGATATGACATTGAAGCTGAATGGCGGATGTACGGATAACAATACGGATGAACAGCGGATCTATCCTAAGACACAGTATAATCCTACAACCAATATCGGGAGTGAACGCTCTGCGATCCGAAAAGGGCATAACGTGTCCACGAGCTGGATCGTTGAACCTCAGCTGAGCTATGAGAAGAGGCTGGGACTGCATCAGCTTCAGGTGCTGGTGGGGACAACATTCCAGGAACAGCGGACGTCCAGCCAGGTGCTGTATGCTTCTAATTTTGCTTCGGATGAACTGATTGAGAATATTGGTTCGGCGCAAAGCATAACGGTAAGCAGTTCGGGAGGGCTTAGATACCGTTACCAATCCTTGTATGGGAGAATCAATTACCAGTATGATGGTAAGTATATCCTTAACCTGACGGGAAGGCGTGACGGCTCCAGCAGGTTCGGACCGGATAACAGGTATTCTACATTCGGGGCGGTAGGTGCTGCCTGGATATTTTCGAAAGAGAAATGGTTTGAGAATATCACGTGGCTAAGCTTTGCGAAGCTGAGGTCGAGTATTGGGACAGCAGGGAGCGACCTGATCGGGGACTACCAGTATCTGGATACTTACCAGACGGGACAGAATTCCTATGAGGGGGTATCGATGATCAGCCCTGTACGCCTCTTTAATCCGAACTTCGGATGGGAGGAGACCCGAAAGTTTGAAGTGGCTCTTGAAGCTGGCTTGTTTAATAACCGCTTGAATTTTACCGGGGCTTACTACAATAACAGGAGTTCTAGCCAGCTGGTGGGGATTCCGCTGCCGGGGACAACGGGTTTTGCATCGATACAGTCCAATCTGGATGCGACTGTGCAGAACCGGGGGTGGGAGTTCAGCCTTGATGCCAGGATATTGGGTCAGGGGGAATTCAAATGGAATACGACAGCGAACTGGTCTGCACCAAGAAATGGCCTGACATCCTTTCCGGGGCTTGAAGGTTCTACCTATGCCAATACTTTGGTTTTAGGTTATTCAACCAATATCCGCAAGCTGTACCGTTTTCTGGGAGTCAATCCTTCAACGGGGATTTACCAGTTTGAGGATGTGAATTACGACGGCAAGCTGGATATCAATGACAGGACGGTGATACGGAATATTGGTGTTAAATGGGATGCTGGGATAACCAACAGCATTCAATATAAAAACTGGAAGCTTCAGTTCCTTGTGCAGGTAGTGGATCAGGATATTTCCAACAGTGCTTCCTATGCGGCGGGCATAGGGGCAGTGGGTAATCGCCCGGTGCAGTTTCTGGACTACTGGACACATGATAATCCTACTGCGCAGTATCAGCAGCCTACCACCTATGCGAGTGCGTTGCTGACGACCGCAGCGGTCAACTATACTAATAGTGATGCGAGTGTGAGCAATGCCCTTTATGTGCGTTTGAGGAATGTGTCATTGCAATATGATATTCCGAAGGAGTGGCTGAAGATGATGAATGTCTCTGTTTTTGCTCAAGGGCAGAATCTTTATACCTGGACGAAGTTTAAAGATCTGGATCCGGAATTTATACTGTCGGGCTTTACGCCGCCGCTTCAAACGTTTTCTATAGGTTTTAATATCAAATTTTAAGGATTATGAAAAGAATATTTATATTAATGGCAGCCGCTGTTGTAATGGGCTGCAGTGATTTTCTGGAGGTAGACCTGCCTTCTGATCAGCTGACCGCTGACCTTGTCTTCAAGGACGGGCAGCTGGCCAAGTCTGCTATGGCTGGTGTTTACAGGTCATTGGAGGAAAAGGGTTTTCTGTCCGGTTCTTCGATGGGTGGTGGGGTTTATATGGGATGTTACGCTGATGAGCTGGTGTCTTATGCGGTGAGTACCTCCAACTTCTCACAGTTTTATTTTACGACGATCAATGCGCAGTCTGCAGCGGTGAAAGCATTATGGAATGATACCTATAATCAGGTGTACGCGGTGAACCGCATTATTGTAGGACTGAATGCTTCGGAATCGGTCGAGCAGAATATCAAGAATCAGTTGCTTGGAGAGGCTTATTTCGTTCGTGCTTTCCTGCACTTTTACCTGGCTGAGACTTATGGGAGTGTGCCGTATGTTAAATCGGTGGATTACCGGGAGAATTCAACAATTGGTAAAAAGAGTCCTGATGAAATACTGAATATGGCATTGGAGGATCTGAATTTAGCAGAGGATCTTTTGCCGGGTTCTGCTGTAGCGGGTGCAAAGCTGAGACCGACGAAGGTGGCTGTCAATGCTTTGCAGGCCAGGATATATTTGTTCCTTGGCAACTGGGATATGGCTATAGCTGCCAGCAGTAAAGTTATATCGCAAGGGTCTTATATAGTGGAAACAGATCTCAATAAGACTTTTAAGAAGGAGAGCAGAAGTTCAATCTGGCAGCTGGAACCACTAAGGGCTGGAAATAATACAAGACAGGGTGCTTTGTACACGATTCTTTCTGCGCCGCCTACGCAAATATCGCTGACACTTGATTTTGTAAATTCCTTTTATCCGGGGGATGGCAGAAAGGCGGCTTGGATTGGTTCTAAAAGTGACACGCAGCAAAATACTTTTTTCTTTTCATCGAAATATAAGCAGTCAGGAGTAACGCCTGTAACACTGGAACATTCTATTGTATTGAGAGTAGAGGAGCAGTTTTTGATACGTGCGGAGGCATACCTTAGGAAGAAACAATATGCACTTGCAGTAGCGGATCTCAATGTGATAAGAGGACGTACCGGTCTGTCACCAATTGTTTTTACGGATGAGGTCCAGCTTCTGGATGCTATTGTTGATGAAAGGCGTTTTGAATTGTTTACAGAGTTCGGACACAGGTTCTTTGATCTGAAACGCTTGGACAGGATCGATCAGCAGATGGGCTTTTACAAGCCGCAATGGAAATCTTTTAACAAAAACCTGCCAATTCCGGAAGCTGAGCTTTTACTGAATGCTAACTTATTGCCACAGAATGATGGGTATTAAAATAATACAGTTGTGGCTGTGTGTACTTTTTTGTCTGCCTGTCCTCACTGTGGGACAGGTGACAGAGAAGGAGATTAAGGAAGCGAACGATAAGTATTCTAAATTGTTTGCCAGTGATATGCTGGTAGTGAGTCCCGGGAATAAAAAAGGCATCGTTACGGACAGGAATAATTACGGGATTGACCGTGCCTGGTTGCTGGATCTTGATACAGGAAGGACAGATCCTCTTGAAACAGCCTGGAGTTACCAGTTTTTTAATGATGAACTTCTGGTCTGCCAGATGAAGGACCGGACGGTAATAAGGGATCTTAAAAATTCTCTTACCAGAGAGGTGAAGGGGAACTATATTTATATTCCTTATTCTTGTGCCGGAAAGCTGGCACTTTATGACCGGCAACAGAAAGTGCTGATGTTCTATGATACACAGTTGAAGCTACTTGCAAACTACAGAGATGTTGATTATGTTTCAATGAATAGGGATGCTGAGTCTTCAGTATTTGTAATGCCGGGAAGGATTGTTATGATGAACATCAAAACGATGAAGAGCATGGAATGGAAGACTTTGAGACAAGTCAGGTTTGCGGAAATGCTGAATAATGATGTGGTAAGCATTGAGAAAGGTTCGGAAGGCTATTTTATCAACAGGTATTCTGATATTGCTGCCCGTTTGAAGGCTTTGGTTTTGCCTGATCATTTTGATATCAGTAATTTCAATGACGTCATAATCCGGGATAAGCGATATATGATACTGCCATTAAGGAAAGAGACAGAGAAGGTGGAAGCTTCATCAGGGCAGATCTTTTACAGTAATCAGAATAACAATCGTAGGCTGCCCACGGATCAGATGGCTGTGTACGACCTAAAGATGGATCTATGGAAACGGCTTCCCAAACAGTCCGACCTGTACCCTGTACAGGAGATAGTGGATGGACATTCGACTTTGATCTCTTATGATCCTTCCTCTAACAAAATGGATACGATTGCGAATAACAGCCATCGGGTAAGTCTTGAAAAAGATTTTGGGTCTAGTCAAATAGAAATTGAAAATGTTTATGTCAAGGGTAATAAATTTCATTACGATGAAAAGACAGACCGGATGATCTACTTTAAGGATAAAAGCTGGTGGGTTCAGAATATTAATGATGGAAGCATTGTAAAGATTCCGGTGAGCAATCCTGATGATTTTGTAGCGATCGATTACAGCGGGCTTTCTGATACGCCGTCCGGAAGTATCTATCCTACAAATAAAGCTTCTGCATATATTCTGACTGATGCGTATGATTTTTTTCTTTATCAGGCTGAAGCCAATAAAGTGACCAGGCTGACGTTCGGTAGGGAAATCAATGAATCGTTTCAGTTGGCGGATAAGAAATTTGACAGAATAACAGGTATTTCGAACTGGGATGTTAAGAGGAACGATGAAATCGACTTAGACGGGAAATACAGTCTGGTCATTCGCAATACCAAGAGCTATGATTCCGGTGTAGCGGAATTTGATTTCAGGACTTCTAAGCTGAAAAAGTTGGTGAATATTGAGGATGCTATCAGGTCTGTATTTGCGATTGGACAAAATATGGTAATAACTTCGCAATCATTTGGAAAACCTTTGTCAGTATATCAAATGAAAGGGAACAAAATGAAATTGATATACAGCAGCAAAGGAACTGAAGATTCTGGAATGGTCAAAATGAAAAAGGAGATGATTCAGTATGAGGTGAACGGCAAGCGCTACAATGCAGCGCTGCTTTATCCGGTCAATTTCGATCCCAACAAAAAGTACCCTTTGATTTTTGAAGTCTATGAACGGCAGTCAAAAGATGTCTCGAACTTCTATGTTCCGCACTTATATGAAGGGCAGGGCTTTAATGCAATGCATTATATATACAAAGGCTATTTTGTATTGCTTCCTGACCTTGATTTTGTGGAAGGTGGTGTGGGAAAGTCGATTTCGGCTTCGGTGGATGCTCTGGTTGAAAAATTGAAAACCAATTCCAACATCAATACTGATAAAATGGCAGTCGTGGGAAGTTCTTTCGGAGGCTATGAGACGATGTTCCTGATGACACAGAACCGCTGGTTTGCGACGGGGATTGCAGGGGTGGGAATTGCTGACCTTCCATTCAATGCGATGTCATATTTCAGGAATTTTAAGACACCTGACTATTTTAGGGTGGAAAAGCATATATTCAGGATGGGGAAAAACCTGTTTGAAGATTATCAGGGCTACCTTGATAATTCCCCTCTGTATCATTTGAAGAATCTGACGAAACCAGTGCTCTTGTGGGCAGGTCAGAATGATGGTAATGTCAATCCTGATCAGTCCCGGGCTTTTCTATTGGGGATGAAAAGGCTTGGAAAAAAGGGTGCTTTGATTGAATACCCGAACGAAGGTCACAATCTTTCTAAAAAAGAAAATCAGTTGGACCTCAATGTGAAAGGGTGGCAATGGATGGACTATCACCTAAAAGACGGGAAACCTGCCGAGTGGATCAAACCTCTGCTGGAATAAATAGAATAAGGCTGCTGGTTTTATCAGCAGCCTTTTTAATGATTATTGACGTTGAGATAATTCAACGTTGCATGTGTTCAGATCGCCCTGATCGCTCAATCCGAATGCCTGCGGCTGGCCGGGAATATTTCCGACTGTACAGATCGGTCCAGGATTCGTATCGCACTCTGCGACTTTTTCACAAGTTCCTATGGACTGGTTGAAAATGTAACCATCCATCGGTACTGCGCTCTTTCCGGATTTAGCAGTTGAGTGACTGGCATAAGCTGATCCTACTCCTGTCAGGATAACAGCGGCACTTAGAAAGTGCTTTTTAAAATTGTTCATAATAATAAAATTTGATGTGTTGCCTACGGTTAAAGGTCTTCGGCTTTACCTTTCCGCTTAGATGCGGGGTTTGTACATGCGCCTGTACTTAATAATATTCTGACCTGTCAATATATAGATATGATCTTTTGTAACGATAAAATCCTTGACTTTCTCACCGGGTTTATGCCTGACAGGAAAACTATAGAGATAGATGTTTCTTCTATAATCATACACGTCGATTATAGCGGAGTTCTTCCACAGTTTTTCAGATTCATGTCTGCCTCGAAGGTTAGAATGATTAAACAAGAATCCATCATAAGCATACTGAATATTGTTTACCTTAAGTGGTGGCCTGTTCATTTTAATCTGTCCGTTATTGGTTTTGGTTACTGTGATCTGGGCTTTGAAGGTTGAATCGATAGTGCGTCCTGAGCCTAACAATTTAAGTTCTTTGTTGATACGCCTGTATTCATTACGGTAGTAGTAGGTGTAAATGAATTCGCCGGTTTTCATGTCTCTGACAAAAAGGCCGTCCGTGTCAAATAGCCCGTCAATCTGTTTTTCAAGAAATTGGTCGTTGAATTTTACGCTAGGCAATTGCTCTCCTTGGTTGAATTGAATGGTTCCGACAATGTTTTCTTTTTTTATTTTATGATGTGTCCGGAACAGATAGTGTCCTTTCTTGATCATCATTAATTGCGAGAAAAAAATGCTGTTGTTTTTAAGGATATGTGCGGTTTTATTGGGAAACTGGCCTTCATAGATAGCAGGGATTTTTCCGTCAGAAATTGTGAAGCTGGGATAGTTGAGCTGGACGGTGATTCCTCTAAAATCCAAATCTTTTTTGTCAAGATTTAGCGTGTCCAGTACAAGCTTTTTGTATTCAGGATAAATTTTTCCGATTATCAGTGGCGCTGTGATATTGGCTAGGTAAATTGAATCTGAAAAGTTGCCGGCAAAATAAAAGGAATTGGCCTTAAGGTCTAAAGGAATGCCTTGGTCAATCGCATGAGGAAAGAAACGCCTAGTGAAATTGTTTTCCTTTTTTATGATATACTCTGACGATTGATACAGCACAATGACCAATACGACGCTGGAAATGAACGATACTGAAATTTTGGAAATGTAAATCTTTGTCTTACTTTGTAGTTTCTTTTCTATAATGATAATACTTAATGCGGATAAGAGGACACAGATAAGATTAAAGATGAGATGTTCTGTCCATCCGAGTTTTTCAAGGATGCCGCCGCAGGAACAGGGAATGAATTCACTGTAAGTGAGTATGAGGTATATGTATGCTGTGAATGCCGCCATTAGCCCAAAAGATGCGTAAAGTCCTGTCAAGCGGGTTGCTTGGAATAACAATGCTATTGAAATGACAAACTCGATTCCTATCACAGCATAAGATAGGGGATCGGCATAGGCACTAACTATGGGAGACTGAGCCAGCTGGATCTGGAAATTTTCGAAGTCCATCAGCTTGCTTGCGCCGGCATATACAAAGAGCAATACCAAAAAATAGCTTGTTAGTAAAGGCATTTGAGCAGATAACTTTTTCATAGGAATAGTTTTGTGGTATGCATAAATTTTATCCTTCGTGAATGAGGCGCCAGATGGTTTTTTGATTGCCATACAAAGGCATTAATGTTCCCTTGCTTATAGGGCAGGTGGTCTTAAAATTCCCCATACTTTCCCAAATACCGCTGACAGGACATGGTAAGTCTGAAGGACAGGTAATGGTAGTTGTATGAGGAATCATAGGTTTATATTTAATGTTATTGGTGTTTCCAGTCCTGCCCATCTTTTACCGGAGGATCCGGATCGACAGGTTTTTGTGATCCATATTTTACAGAATCCGATTCTTTTTCTGTTTTAGTACTAAATACATTAGTTAACTGTTCATCAAAGACCTCTTGTTCCTGTGGTCTGCAATTTTGAAGTGCGAAAGCACTAACTATTAATAATAGATGTGGGATAACTTTTTTCATTGTTTTTGGTTTGTGATCATCCCGGCCGTTCAAATCGATTTTCTGATCCAAAAGTAATAGCGTTATGTAGGATAAAAAAGCCTTTACAGGCTGGCTTCATCAAGAAAGACGTCTCGATTCATCAATGATGACAAGTTAAATTCTCTGAAAATGTCGTTTTAGAAATATCTTTGGAAAGAAAGTATATTTTAAATCCCAAATTTTTGATTTGAAGCAGTTTAAATGTAATTTTCACTAATTTTGAAAGGATATGATATGGGAAATTCTAATAAGTGTTTAATTGTTCTGATCCTTTTGTCTTTTGTAAAATTGTTTTCTCAAACCACTGAAAGCCGTTCACTGGAAACTATACGGCAACAGTATCAGAATCTACCGAAGAATGACATTCGTGCTTTACCTTACGTCAACGAGTATATCAATACTGCAAAGACTAAAGGTAATTTTAAAGGACTGACCCAGGGTTACAGGGATGCAGTTCTTTACACGCCTGACGAACATCTTAAACTGGTTTATTCGGACAGTATGATTTATGCTGCTGAGAAAACCAGGGACAACGGGCTACTCACACTGGCGTATCTCGGGAAGGGCATTATCTATTATTTTAATTATAAAAAATTTGAACCGGCTCTTGATCAGTACTTGAAAGCTTATGAATATTCCAGGAATACAAATGATTTATATCTTAAATATAAAGTGGTCTATCATCTGGGCGTGGTTAAGAGTTATCTGGGATATTACTGGGATGCGCTTGTCCATTTTAACGATTGCATCGGTTTTTTTGAGAAGGAAATTGGTAAAGCAAAGCATCAGAATGAAATATATAACTTTAAGAGAGGTTATTATAACTCATTGCACCAGATGATTATCTGCTACAGGAATATGGGTGAGCAGAATAAGGCAGATAGTTTATTGACTATAGGAATAGATAAGATCAATAGGGAATCTGATTATTCACTGGAAAGGAGTTACTTGCTGAAATGCCGGGCCATCTCTTACTTTAAACACGGTGCCTATATTAAGGCAATCCGTGATTTTAAAACTGCATTGCCTGAATTGGAGAAAAAGGACTTTTCTTATGCTTCTGTTGTTTATTTTTATTTGGGGCAAAGTCTGATGCAAACCAATCGGGAAAATGGAATCCGAGAGTTCAAAAGAGTGGATTCGATTTTTGAAAAACATCATTTCATATTACCTGAGCTTAGGCAGAATTATGAGATTCTAATTTCGTACTACAGAGATAAGGGTAATATTGAAAAAGAACTGTTTTATACCAATAGACTGCTGAAGGTCGATAATGTGCTGGCAAAAGATTTTACCTTCCTGTCATCTCGTGTTCATAAGGAGTATGATACGAAGGATCTGCTGGAGAAAAAGGATTTTCTTGAGCGGAAGAGTACGTTGAGGCTTGTTTTACTTTTGGTGATTTCAGTCTTGTCGACAATCCTGATAATATTTCTCACCTACCGTTATTACAGGGAGCGAAACATCCGGTTGCAATATGAAAAACTTCAGATGCGGCTTCAGAATCCGGAGGATAAAATTTTGAAAGGAAATAGTAATAATCAAAATCAACTATCAATCCTGCCACAGGAATTGATTATTGAACTGTCAGAAAAAATCCGAAAATTTGAGCAGAAGAAAGGTTTTACAAAAAGAGGGCTCACGCAACACGAGCTTGCATCGCAATTGGGAACAAACTACAGGTACCTTTCCATTTATATTAACGAAGTAAAAGGAGTTAGTTTCAAGAATTACCTTAATAAATTGCGTATTGAATATATAAGTGAACTGCTTAATAGTGACAGGAAATATCTTAACTATACAACTGAGGCATTAGCTGAGGAATGTGGTGTTACCACACGTCAAAGCTTCTCCTATCTTTTCCGGGAGATCAATGGAATCCGGCCACAGGATTATATCCGGCAAAGGAAAATGGCTATGAAAAAATAGTAGATTTTTAATTTTTTGTATATTAATCTGAAAACGACATGGTAAGTAAGATTTTTTTAAACAATGTACAGAAAATTTACAGTGACATGCTGGCGGTATTAGATAGCATCCGTCTGAGCGAAGGCAATCAATTGCTCACCTTTGAAAACTGCCTGATGGAAATTGATGTTACCATCAGAAGACTCAAAGAAAAGGTCAGGAAGCATCAGTTTGATTCTATTGCGGAAGAAGTGTATTTTTTCAAAGAACTAAAACCCAAATTTGTGGCGGAATTTATTTTCTACACTTCGGTTTTGGAAATTGAATCAAACAAGCCACAGAACAATATTAAGATGTTAAGAAGGTATTACGTGAATCAGCTTAAAAAGCTTGAATCTTTGAATGATAGAAATCGGGATTTCTACAATTATTACAGCAGAGGAGCCACTTATTTAGACCATAAATATTTTGTACGACACTCCTATGACCTCAAAATGCATTTGCCTCAGCATCTTTATAGCTTTGATGATAGGTTTACAACCTCTCACGATTTTTACGTTGCAAAATTTATCGCCAATAAAAAGATTGTGTCTTTTATCAATGAGCAGAGGTCAAAAATGGAAAGTGAGGTGATTCAGAGGATCGATTACAGAAAACTGGAATGGTCGTCTGCAAAGGTCAATCTGGTGGAACTGATCTATGCTATTCACATTAGTAAAGTTATCAATTCGGGATCTTTAGGTTTGAGTCAAACAATTAAAATTTTCGAGGACTTATTCAATATCGACCTGCATAACTTTCATAAAATATTAACGGAAATTAAGGCTCGTAAAAACAGCAGGACCAAATTTATAAATCAGCTGCAGGAAATTCTGAATCAGTATCTGGTAGATAGTGACGAGTGATGTGATTCAAATTTGACTTATCCACAATGCAAATTCGATGGCCACAACCGTAGGGTTTAAAACATAAATCAATCGGTACTACCGAAAAGCTTATGAAAAAGTTTCAGCTATATTTTCCAAATTTGTCATGTAAAGTACGAAAGGATAGTATGGCTCTCTTTATTGGAATGTAGGTATCCTTTGAAATTATTCATAACAAAAAAAATTACTATGAGTAACATCGATCCGAAAACACCACTATGGAAACTGACTGTTGAAGAGTTTATGTCCATCTCTAAAAGTCAGGCTTATGAAAATAAATATGAATATGGACTGAAAGGTCTGGCCAAGATTCTTGGATGCTCAGTATCTAAAGCATCTGAGGTAAAATCGTCGGGAATATTGGATGAAGCTATTATACAGAACCGCAATATCATTATAATCGATAAGGAAAAGGCGCTTAAGCTTTTTGCAAAAAAATAAGTGATGTACTATCTTGAGTTGATCGACAAGTTCTGGACTTTTAATAACTCTGCAAAATTAGCCCCATCATCGGTCACCTTATACCTTTATCTTTTAAAGATAGCGCGGGATTTTAATCATTATCAATTTGCCATATCTGATAAGGATCTGGGCTTTTTGCTCGGGATCAACAGAGCAACGGTAAAGACTGCTAAGGAGAGACTAAGTTATTATGGACTGATCTGCTTTACCACTGAAAAGGGAAAGCCATGCAGCTATAGAATTGTTGTTGATTATCCTATAGTAATTCAAAACCAGGAATCTTTGCTTGACGAAATTAGTGATCGACAAATAGAAAAGGCTGATACACCTGATCTGCAAAATATTGATATACAGGATTTCGACAAAGATAAAGCTGTAGAAGGTTTTGAGATTTCTGAAGATAGCCTCATTGATAGTGCTGTTCTGCACAATAACTACAATCAGGAAATACCCAACTTGCTTAGTTTTTTAGAATATGCCAAAACTCTTGCAGCGTATAATCCTGAAATTAATTCTTTAATCATAGAAAAGTATAATAGTTGGGTGAAGAGCGGGTGGAAAAATTCTTCTGGAAGGTTCATCACCAATTGGCAGGCTTCGTTGAAAAACATACTCCCATTTCTTAAGCCGGGAAGCAAAAGTGGCCTTAACTCAATTCCAGAGATTCCCTATTTGACAAATCCTGAATGATACTAGTGTTTATAATTATTTGTATAGGTAAATAAGTAACTTATAATAATCCTAAATGTTTATGTTGCTTGTAGAAAAATTATGAATAACTAAAAAACAACCAAAATTGATCTTCTATTAGCGAAATTCGCAGAGTATGCCGTTTATGTTAGACTTGTTCTGTTCAACGCATTATAAGTGCGATTTTTATTCTTAGTGTATCAATTCCTTTAATTGTTTTAAAATTAATGTTATCATTCCGTGCAACTTATTGTCCTATAAAGGATAATACAAATAATCTTACATCTTTGGTGTCATGGTTCCCAATGAAATTTACAGCTTGATTGTGCTTTTCCTATCTTTTCTTATTTCTGTAAATACTTTTTAAACACTGATCTCAAAAAATTAGTCTAGTTCATGGGTAAAAATAAGGTAGGCAAATTCCCATACTTCCTTGATCTCTATAAGTGGAATCCTTAAAGGTTCATTGATGCGGTTGTCATCTTCGAAAAAGATGACATCATTTTCCTTAAACTGAAATCCTTTACAGGTTATAACATTATTTTTTGTTATAAAAATATAGATTTTACCCGTCTTAAGATCATCAAAATTCTTCACGTACTTTCCAACAATATAATACTTTCCATTTTTGTGAGGAGGTATAGAATCCCAGTCAAAAGTAAAAACCCTATATTTCCCATCTTTCTTAAATGGGAATGAGATTATTTGAAGGTTTTCAATATAATGGGGATCCCTGTAACCATTTAAGTAGCCCATAGAAGCCTTCTGTGGAATAATTTCAATTTGATGATGCCCAAATGTGTCTACAGTAATAGGAATAAGAACCCGATTATCAGGATGTTTAATCATATCCTCAATAGGATATTTCCGGATATCGACAGAAATCAAAAGGTCAACACCAATTCCAAAATATTTGGACATCCTTAGCAACAGCTCAATTGGAGGCTCAGAAGTAGCATCCTCATATTTGGCATAACGGACTCTTGTAATCATTAATTCGTCAGCAAGCTTCTGTTGTGAAAAGTCCTTTTTCGCTCTTAAAAATCTGATATTATCTGATAAGTATGACATTGGTATTATTTGTATCAAAAAATATAATAAAAATTGATACAAAATGTAATATTATTGCAATGAGAAAAATTTAAAAAACTATTTAAGTGAAATGCTACAAATTAAAAATCTATTAACACTGGATTATTGATTTTTTTACTAAATTTAAGACAGCCATAATAAATTATAAAATTATTGGTTCTTATATTATAAATAAGATGTTCCAAGGACAGAATTATTTATGACTATGAAAAACTAAAAACCACCAAAAAATGAAAACACAAAGTATTCAGACGATTTATTTTTGTCTTCTCCCCAATCAGGTTTTGCGTACCTTATCTATAATAAAAAGTCATCACCAGACTGTTTTATCTACTGAAGTCCATTTAACAGAAATAATGATGTATGGGAGTTAATGTAGCAATAGCCAACAGTCATCAGATTTTCAGACGTAGTCTCACCAAATGGATTGAATCTGCTAGGGATATCAATGTAGTGCTCGAATGCTCTGACGGAAAAGAACTTTTACAGCAGATTAATAAAGATCTGGAAGTGAACGTACTGCTCTTGGATATACAAATATCTGGAATTGATGGTTTGAGTTGTTGTGAAGCATTACAGAAGAAACGACCGGATATCAGCATTATTATTTTATCTCATCTTTCGGGGTTGTATTTTCTCAAGTATGCGGTTCAGCTAAAACTTCATGGTTATTTCACAAAGGATTCAGAATCCCGTGATCTGCTAAAAGCCATTAGACAATATGATGACGGAGAATTCTATTATGAAAAAAAGCTGAAGACCAAGGTTGAAAAAATAAAAGATTACATCAGAAAAAATCCGGATAAGGATATATCCAGATTTGATTTTTCCAAAAGAGAATTGGAAATAATCTACCTGACAGCAATTGAATTAAAGAGCAAAGAGATAGCCAATAAATTAAATATAAGTCCAAGAACAGTTGACGGTCATAAAAATAACCTTATTAAAAAAACAAACTGTAAAAGTTTTCTGGGTGTTATCCTTATAGCTATGGAGTTGCGGATGATTTCTATGTATGGAGATTTTTAAATGCTATAATTGAAAAACAGGTAAAAATACGTATTGTTTTGATACTTATAAAAAAGCAACTTTGGAACAGATCATTTAGTGATCTGTTTTTTATCACTGAAAATTAACGTTGAAAAAATAATCAATGCCAGCCACCACATCACCAAACACATTAGCCACTACTTCTGATAATGGCAGGAACATACGAGCCGAACTGAAACCAGAATCTTATCTTTTTATAGAAAAGGAAAAAATCTTTTCTCAAGATCCTACTGGAAAATTCGGGATTATTGGCACCGATGACTTATCACAATTTCGAACGACTTCCAGAATCAACTATTCAGGGAAAGTTTTTACCATTTGTCAAGGACAGATTTTTGTGCAGCCCAATGCTGGAAGTGCAGATAAAGTCAATGTTATCCTGAAACCGTTTTCTCAGCCGGTAAAAGGTCTGGCTATTAAATATATTATCTACAGGGGGCTTAATAAAAATGATTTTTTTACATCCGATGGAAAGGTTGTGGCAAAAGGTACCGGAAACACTGGTTTTGTAGAAGAGTTATGGAAAGATTTTGAAAAATTTAATTCCAGTACAACACCTTTTCCACAGGAATATATTGGATATCCTGCAGCTCAGCCTGAGTCAGGGCAGGAGCAAAAGAACAATGACCTCATTGACGATTACTTTTTCAAAATGACAAAAGCCAATGAGCCCGAAGCGCAAAGATTTGCTTTTGAATTACCGTTGATTCAGGGTGGAACTTATATAGGCAATGCCAATGGAGTTCTGGGAATTGATATCATTCTTAATGAAGGCGTTTTTACAGTAGATACCGATCCTAATCCCATCAAATTAAATTTAGGATTTGCAAGATCGGCAGACAATGTATTAGACCCAACCACAGAGCAAAATACCTTCAAGAAGAAACTTATTAGAGAATCGGCAACGTGGTTTATAGATGTCGCTGCATTCTACGGCTTACATATCCAGGGAAAAGGAAAAGTGAAGGTTGGTAAAGATTTGGTTCTGGAAAGTACAGAAGATATTTATAATGTTATTTCAAAGTTTGCCACTATAAATACCGTTTATTTATATGTACAAAGCAACAGACAGCGCTCCTATAATTTTTACGGAAACTATCAAAAAGATGGTACTGTTAATAATTTCAAGATGGGCACAACATCTGAAAATATGACAGAAAAAAAGTTTGGGAGTAAAGGCTGGCCGATAGAAGAAATTGTAAATGTGTCATCATTAAAATGCAGTTTTTTCACAGATAACAATTCTTCCGCAGGGCTGTACGTAAAGATGGGATTTTTAGATAATACAACGGAGCACGAAGATTGTTTCATACGAGGTAACAATCTTTTAAAAGAAGATAATACGGATAATTATACTAAAGAACTAGGGTTTACATTTTCTCAGACGACGAATAATAAAGCTATTTCATCTTTTATACAAATAATCTATGAAGGCGCTCAACTTCCTGTTCAGGAAATCAACACAGAAACGCAAGAAATCACTATAAGATATATGAAAGACATCGATGATGTATTTGGATCGATCGATGTCCAGCCGATTATGCAGGCTAGATCCGCTACGGAGCTTCATTATGTGATAGATCAGAACCTTCTTTTGATCAACTTTGAAAATAAGGCAGGTGGGCAGGATATTGCGACCGTTACGACGAAGAGGATAGAAGATCTAATTATCAAAGATGAGGGTGAGACGCAGAAAAGGTTCACCTATGAGACGCTTTTGAATAACATCCGCCAAAATACCGGTTCCTACTTTGAAAGCCGCTCTGCATATAGTGATAACAGCAACAGCGGGATATTATCCTTCAGCAAGGGACAGAATAATTTCTACAGACCGGAGAAACCCTATTACCTACAGACTGAGGTATTTACAGGAAGTGATGGTAATATTATTACAGGTTTGTCTTTACATGTTGAAGATGGATCATTACCCAGTAAAAAGATATTAGGGATTACAGAAGATGAAAATAACAGTATAAGCAGTATTGCTTTAAACAATCCGAAATTCTTTTTTAAGAATGAGCTGGGGGATGAAAAGGATTTTTATACTTCTTCGGAGGGGGCACAGTACAGAAAGTATAGCTTATGTATCATTGGCGAAAATGAAAATGGAACTCTCAAATTCGTTGAACCAGCTAATAAAGTTTATGTAACTACAATGGATCAAATGGTTTATGCCTCTGAAAATTATGCTAAGTGGATACCTCAGATAATTACTTTGTCCGATACAAATATTTATGAAAAAATAAAAAATTAATATGGATGCACTATTAGTTATAAATCACTTTCTCCCAGTAAAAATAAAAGGAACATCCCCATTAATTAATGGAGGGAGTTATGAAATAGTTCCCAAAAATTTTAATTTAAAAGGTCAATTGTTAATGTTTGAGTATCAGACTCAGCAATATATATATGTAAGTGAGATAGATTATTTTGAGCAACATAGAAAAAACAAGTCATTGAAAAAAATTAATGGCTATTGTAAGCTTTCTTCCTACGAAAATTATAAGAGATCAGCTAAAATTGAAGATTTTTTAAAATTAGAAAATTGGTTTGATCAGTTTCAATTTGCAGATATAGGTGATCTGTTTAAGATCGAAAAAGTAGAATTAGAAAAGTCTTTGACCAATAGTTTTTCTAAATATTTTATTTTGTCGAAATATGAATTTAAAATCACTTCTGATAAAATTGATTTTTCTGATACACTTCAATATCCAGCAGAAAACACAGATCCAAGTAGTCCTAATTATTGTAAAATACTCGTTAAGGATTTGGATCAGGAGTTCTCATATTCTACGATAGAAGAAGGGAATTTTTTCACAAAAAACTTTAAAAACAAACTGTCAGGTCTATCGCTAGCAGATTCTTCCAAACAATTAATGTATGAAGGTATTATCAAAATATGCTTTAGAATTGACCTTATTTTCAGAAATATAATTGATATACTTGCTATAGAAAGTAAACAAAATATTTTAACGTTTATAAAAAATATCCCAGCAGAAGCAGATGTTCATGATTTTATAGACAATCATACTCCTATATCGCCAATAACAACAATATATTTTACCAAGACTGATAAAACGATCGCTCACTTGCTCGTAGACTGGGGATACAAGGATTTTGTAAATACTAAAGATTTTGCTTTGGAGATTAATGGGGACCAATTTTATGAAGGACTATATAAACCATTTAATAATTATTACAATGCACTTGTAAATCTTTATCAAAACATTATTGGAAGAACAGAATCCAGTCTTTTTGATTCACCATCTACATTGCCAAGTACGTGGGATTTTGCAACTTTGACTGGGCAGGATAATAAGAGATTTCAGTTTTTAAGTCTTATCTTGCCATCTAGTACAATAGCATTGTTAAGCCCAAAAGAAAGAATCAGTTTGATAGATAATTATATTAATCTGCAATTAGGTGATCTTTCAACAGAAGCACAGGATAATGTATTAAAAATAATGCACTCTTTTTATCTCTTTCCAAAGGATGGACAAAAATTCTTGGACTTTCTATTGGATAAAAAAGATAATATTCATACCAATTTTGAACGTTTATTTAATAAGTTTGACGATGATAATATCAGACAAATTTCTCCTGTAGTTGGCTTTTTTGCCAATGAAAAAACCAATAGAAGAAATTTTATTTATGGACTTTATAAAATTTGGGAAAAATCAAATTACAATTTCAATTACATTCCAAATAATAATCCTGATGAATTTGGATTAAATCCTGAATCCTTCTTTTATACAGATAACGGTAAAATTTATTTTAAAAATAATGCGGATAAGATCAGAAATATAGCGCTAGAATTTGGCACAGTTTGGCAAGGAACGGCAATCGGAACAGGAGATACACAAACTATAGCTTCTATTGAAAAACAATATTTACCATCAAAAATTGATTCTGAAAGGATAATATCTTCCTATCAGTTCATTGATGTGGAAAAGACGATAAATGCAAATAAGGAAGTTATAAATACAACAGCACACGTAAGTAATAATTCAACATTTCCCACTAAAGTAGAGTTTCATTTATTTCAGCCTATTACGTTGACAGGATATAGAGTTGAAGAAGAATTAGAACCTACATTTCCTCAAAAGCCTTATGTTCCGGCATTTTTATGGTATTATTCGGAAGAATTCAGTCGTTTAAAGGATTTTAACTCCTCAATTTCTTTTGCTATCGACGTCACTATAGAAGTTGGTTTGTTCTTTTTGACCGGTGGTGTTTCTGCTATAGCAGAATTAAGATACCTCCGTTATGCTTCAGATTTGGCCAAAGCAATAAGAGCTGGATCTGGAACAATTGAGTACACGGTATTAGTAGTAAAAGGAGTTGGAGCTTTAGGGCAAGTTGTAACAGTGGGTAGCGCAGTTTGCGAAAGATATTATGATCTTTTGATAAAAATACACGATCCAAACAATAATTACACAGCCGAAGAAAAGAAATATTTTGAATATTTACATAAATTTTTTCTTAACCTAACATTAATTAGCGCAGGGGTAACTGTTGCTTTAGAATATGGGGTTAGGAAGTATGCAATAAAACTGACACAAGATACTGTTAAATTTGGTAAGCTTGACACAAAAATACAAAATCTCGTAGGAGAGATTGCAGGAATGGATACGGCAATTCTAAATGCTTTTAGAGACAGCAAGCTTACCAATAAACCCAAAATACTTGCAAAATTTGATTCTCCGGATTGGAGCATTATCAAGCGTAAAAAATTCTATGAAGATTTTAAAATACTAAATGAAACAGATTTATTAAAGCTGAATGATGATATTGCCTTGGCAAACTGGGAAAACCTTTTGCAAAGTAACGTTGCTGACAGAGCAATTGTAAGTATAGTTACAAATACAAAAAAGACAAATGATATTATTAAATATTACAACGAATATCTTTTTAGGTTAAAATTAAGTGACCTGACTATCACAAGACGAAGCAAGTTTTTTGATGAATTTGTTCCTATTATTGAAAATAATAACGCTTATACAAAAGCAACTCAAAAGCCGAACAGTATAGATTTAGTTTTGGAACATCAAAAAGAACTTAAAAAGATATACAAAGATGCCTTAGAAGATTTGGATTTAGTTGATAATATAAAATCTAACATGAATGAAGATTTTATAGATTTGTTAATTATTAAGACAAAGACTCTACCTAATGAAGTAAAGCTTAAATACCTTAGAGAAATTGATAATGAAGTAATTTCGGTTCAGAGGTTGAGATCATTACAAGAAGGTGACGGATTGGGTGATTTTATAAATTCATTAAATCCAGAACAATTAAAAGAATATTTATATTCCAATAAATTATCTGTAACAACAGAAGTTTATGACAGAAATGGTTTAGTTGGAAATTATGCAAAAAAATTTATCTCTGGTGACGAAAGACACGTCAAAGATGATATTTTTAATGGTAATCTACCAATTGAAATTAGTGAACCAGATTATTTGAATTACAATATTTTCAAGAGAAAAGCATATGATTTCGAAAAAAGTAGGAAAAGAGAAAATGATACAGAATTGAAGTATATATATGATTTAATTAAAAATCATTGGAGAACAGGAAATAGATTTGTTATCAAAATTGAGTCTACTCTGTATACTTGTCAAAGTTGCCAAGGATATTTATGTTACTTAAAAGAGTTAGCAAAACAACACGGTAAAGTAGTGGAAATCCTAGTCATTTCTGATCCTAGAGCAACAACAATAAAGGCATTAACAAAAATATTAAATCCATAGTTTATGAATATTTTATATTTAAAAGAATTACAAAATAATCCTTCATTAGAAATTAATAATTCAGGTTACTTTAGCGAAATTTCCGGATTATCAGAACAAGAAATAGTACAATTAGAAAAAGTATATAATAATTTTAATACTTTTCCAAAAGCATTAAGAGAACTCCTTTTTTTAGGCGGTAAAGATTGTTATGTCTTTGATAACGGCTTAGAAGAGACACCTCAGCAATTACAAAATTATGTACGAAATAAATTAATTAAGAAAAATAAAACAATCTCAAGACCTTTTTACGTTATTGATATATATAATGCTCCTGATCAATTTATATTTGTTTATCTAGATGAAGGAGATAATCCGCCAGTCTATGAAGCTCATTACGAAGATACTATTGATAGGTCAAATTGGATAGTTAAAGTTGATTCGTCGCTCTCAAATTATATTAATTATTTGATTAATAGAACTAAAAAAGGAGAAAACCCTTTTTAAATATGCAAGTAACCTATCTAAAAAAATTAGAACAAAACCCTAATAAGCATTCTTTGAGTAATAAATCACTTACAATCTCAGAGATTGAACAATTAGAAGTAAAATATAATGCTGGAGTTGTTTTTCCTCAAGCACTTAGAGAATTACTTTTTTTAGCGGGAAAATACTGCATAGTATTGGACTATGGTTTAAATGAATCTCAACAAGAATTGCAAAATTTTGTTAGGTCTATGATGAACGACGAAAATAAAACGATTAGTAGACCCTTTTTTGCAATAGATATTTATAATGCTTATGACCAGTTCATTTTTGTATACTTAGATGAAGGTGATAATCCTCCAGTATACGGTGCACAGTATGAAGAAACTAATGACAGACCAAATTGGATTATAGATGTAGATACCTCTCTTTCAAATTATATAAATTACCTTGTTGATAGAGTTAAAAAGGGAGAAAATCCTTTCTAAGTTAATGGAAGAGAAATTTAATAGTGTATTTGAAGATTTTTTTAATACACGAAATAATAATTATACAGCAGTTAACACAGCAAGTATCCTTCTATTTAAAGAATATTTAAAAAGAATGAGATTGTGGTATGAAAGATTAGATATTTTAGACAGATGGTTCTATATATATAGATTGGATGATGGACATAATATAATAAAATTGGTCGCTCCCGAATTACTAAATAATATTAAAACTTTAGATGATTTTAAAAATCAATATTATAACGGATTATATACAACTTCGTTACGGAATGAATTGAATGTTTCTATAGTATATGGATATTTATGCTGGGAATTATTTAAGGATTATCCACAATTAGATGACTTTAGAAATTTAGTAGATCCTTATGAACCAGTAATAAAAATACTACAACGGGGAAACAATATCAGACGTGGAGAAATGAAGACAATAGAAATTGACAACCAAATTGTTTTTAGTGATTTCGATTTTGAAAAAGTTTATCTGCCATCGTTTAATGATGAGTTTTTAGATTTTGTAAACAACAAATCAGATAGATTAGCTGATAGTGGTATTCCTAATCCTGAGCGAGTTGATGAACTTTGGGAAGAATTTCAAAAGGATAATGGAAATAAGTAAATGGCTATTTCTGCACACATTGAAGATTAAATGGAAAATTTAAAAAACAGGTAAAAATACGTATTGTTTACTTCGGATTAAACAACCAATTTTGAAACAGATCAAACCAATGATCTGTTTTTTTTATGACTTGAAATTGAGGTCATTTATTTTATAATCCCGAACACAAAATAGAACATATGTCTAATCAGTCCCCAGCCAAAAGATACTATCCTAGGATTTCTTCCGTGATCTCAGAAAATGATATTCCGGATATTTTAGGATTTATTAAAACAGGAATTGTCAATCTTCTAGATAATATATACTTCAAAGATTTGCAATATGATAAGAGCCCAAAAGGTGACTCTGCATTTTACAGTCTTTCTGTTGTATCGCCACAAAGAATTGATATAGAAATTCCTGGAACAGGCATTTATCTGGTACTAAACCCAGATGCAGTAGATGGAAACATTTCTGCACTTCCAATAACGATTGAGTATCAATGGAAGATATTAGCTTATTTACGTTCTTTCAGTGTTGGGAATTTTTCTTTTGATCCTCAGCAGATTTTTGAAGTTGCCCTCAGAGTTCTTAATATAACAGAAGAACAGGCTTTGGCTCATTTCATAAATGCTTACGTCAAACCAATCAATGACAGTGTTACTTCTGTACAGCAATTTGTTAATGACCTTAATAAGATAGATCCAGATTGGAATTTTCCGGTTCCAAATGAGCAAACACAACTAACGGATATCGTAACGCAGATTTATTCAAAATCTGGAAGATATGCATCTTTAGTCGCATTTTCGGCCTATTTACTAAGCTCTGATTTACAGGAAACGGCCTTTAAAGTAAAAAGCTTTTTCCAATCTTTAATACCTCAGGATATAGATGAGTATATCAAAGAAATTGTAATCCCAAAATTCAGGGCGACATTATTATTATCCGCGGGTATAGAATTTCCAAGAAGTATTTTGGTTCCAGTCGATGTGGTAACATTAGATCCCGTATTAGATGATTCAAAAGTTATGCTCACTTTTGCAGAGGCATTATTTTACGCGGATACAGAAAAAGGGTTTGGTTATAATATGGATTTGGTTTTGAATCTGAATCGTCCGGCTCAAATTGGTAATACAGGTTTAATAATAAATATCCAGAATCTTAAAATAGATCTTAGTAAAACTGAAAATATAGAAGAGGCAGATGCAGATGGAAGACCCAAAGATTTTATGGGCGTTTATATGGAGTACACGGAGGTCTTTCTTCCTAAAAAATGGTTTAAAAAGAATCCTGGACAGACGATAGGAATCTCTGCCAATAATCTTTTAGTGGGGACAGGCGGTGTTAGCGGAAATATTACCATAGCCGCAACTTATAAAACAAAAATAGAAAATGGTGTTACTAAGGTAGAGAGTTATTATAAAGAATATTTCAATATAGATTATACCAATTTCAGTGTATTCTCAATTGCTGATCCTACTCTTGTAAAAGTTAAAAGTCACGATGAATTGGTAATGTTCATCAATAGTCTTAAAAGCTTTTCTGATTTAAAGTTTCAATTTCCGATTACTATTACACCTCTTGGACAAGAGGCGAAAAAGATAAACACAGAACGGGAATATCTTAGCTTTCTAAAAAAAATGCCACCTGTTTTCAGTGGAACAGGCTTCGAAAGTCAATTTCTTTGGTTCAAACTCGGAGATCACACAAAATATCCAGACAATCCGGAGAATAAGAAAAAATTCTGGAGTTTAGGATTTCAAAAGTTTAGCATTGATTTTCATCATGGGAAAGTAGTTCATTCATATCTGCATGCCGCTTTGAAAATTGAAAAATTTAAAGAGATTGATGAAAACAATAAAGTGTCCAAAGATGCATTGTATGTTAATATAATAGGGGAGTGGGAAAATAGTGAAAATTTTAAATTATCAGCAGGGTTTCTGCCAGATGGTAAAAAAATACAGCTATATGACAATATTATTTTGACACTGCAGTCAGCAGAATTAGGCAAGAAAGATAACAATTTCTTTATTGGAGCTGATACTAAAATCAGTTTTCCAGCTAATAGTGTCATGGGAAAATTGGTCAAATCAACAGAAATTGATCTTCCGGCTATTAGAATATACAGTAACGGGCGCTTTGAAATTACTGGAGGAATTGGTTTTATTCCAGTTAATTTCACATTACCACTTGGACCAGTACAGATGTCAGTCTCAGGTTTACATTTAGGTTCAATTCAGAAAGAGCTAAATGGTGTAATGCGAAACTACAATTATATAGGTTTTGATGGGGGGCTCAGTATAGATCCAATAGGTGTGGATATCAAAGGAAATGGGGTGAAATATTATTATACTACTGATGATGAGGAATTTGGTGGAGCTGGTGATAATTACCTTCACTTATCAACTTTAGAGATTGACTTAATAATACCTGGAACTGCTAGCGAGAAAGATGCAATTGCTGTTATTAGAGGATCTCTCACCTTACCAGATCCAGGCATCTCAAATGAGTATGGAGGAAGTGTAACGATAAAACTTCCACAGGCAAAGATTTCAGGAGAAGCGGAAATGAAGCTCAATCCAAAGAACAAATCATTCCTTATAAATGCAGCTGTGGAATCCCCAAGTCCTATGATTCCCTTAGGTCCGGTAGGTATCTATGGCTTTGCAGGTTTGATAGGAAAAAAGTATGTAGCAGATAAGAAAGTAGTGTTTCCAGAAAATTTCGAGCAGAAGACCTGGTATGATTACTATATGGCTCATGAACAGGGCGTTAGTGTGAAAAAGTTCAGGGATCCTTCCCAGACAGGTGACTACGCAAATCCTTTTTCAATCGGAATGGGAGCATCATTAGCCACCATGGCGGATGGCGGAAAGACTTTGTCGCTAAGGGCAATGTTTCTTCTTTCCCTGCCTAACATGTTTGCTGTAGATGCAGGAATGACGATCTTATCAGACAGGTTGATGCTGACAGATAAAAAGGTGCCACCATTCTATGCCTTCCTCATTATCGGGGAGGACTCCCTTGAATTCGGTGCCGGAGCTAACTATCAACTTAATAAAAGTAATGGATGGTTCATAGACATCAAGGCTGAAATACAGGTGGGATTTTTCTTTAGAAACCAGCAACCTTGGTACATCAATTTCGGAACGAAGGAAAAACCAGTCACGGCAACGCTGTTCAAAGGTATCCTCAATATGAGGGCAGATTCCTTTTTAATGATGTCAGCAGCTGGGATAGAGGCTGGGGCAAAGGTTGGTTTTGACTTCGATTTATATGTCGGGAGAGCTTGGGTAATGGTAGAAGTGGGTGCACATATAAGTTTCGAGCGGCCACAAATTGGAGGTTATCTGTATATTGAAGGCGGGCTGAAGATTAACCTCTGGATCGTTCAAGTCACTGTTGCGGTAAGTATATTTTTCAGTGTAGAACTTGTAAAGCCCTTCCTAATATATGCACAGCTTAGGGTTCAATTTGCCTTCAAAATCGGTTGGAAATGGTTTTCAATAAAAATCAAGTTTAATGTCCTGCTAACTTTCAAATGGGAGAAGAACAAAAAAGTTGATACCAAAGCAATAGCTCCATTGACTTTCATAGAGGTACTAGAATCTGAAAATCCTGATTATCCTAAGCGAATCAATACTGATAAGAATGTCAAAGGCATCCATATGTTGACCAATGAGTCATTTGATATCAAATATCTGAATAATATTCTCCCCTCAACCAGAATTACTATTGAGGATAAATATATCATTCCTATGGATACGTTTATTGATATAAAAATGGAAAAGGGCATGTCTCCATCCCAGTTTGTGGATGCTGTAATAGGAAGCCATACGAGTATGGCAAATGATTTTATCGAGTTGATTCCGCCACAGCAGACTGTGAAGGGAGGAATGATATTGAGACAGGTAAAGCACAAATATAGCATAGAGGAGATTAGCATCAAGATTGCCGTAGGAAATGAATGGAAGAATTATAAACCCTATGAGGCGCTTTTTCCGCGTAGAGATGATAATATTGATGTCTCAGCACTCAAGATAGGCCATTGGCAGAGAAATGGAGACCGCTATGATACGATCAGATTGTTGGCAACTTCGCCTTTCAGCTATATGGATTCTGGAGAACCTGGTTGGGTAATTCCTGAGCAATATGGTATCACTCCGTCAACATTATTCTGTGTCCAGCAAGAACTGCAGTGGCATACTTCAAACTTCCTTAATATTCCCTTAGGAACCGAATATACACCACCTGCAGGCTACAATGCATACCACATCTGTGGAGCCTATTATAACATCGACGGTACTTATTACCAAACTTTCGAGATAGATGTAGATGGCAATGTCGTGCAGGTTATTGCGGACGAAAAAATGGTAGTGAGAAACTCTGCGAATCCTTTCGGTAAAGACCGCTCCCTGGAATTTAACAATGGGGACAGTCTAGTGATTACACTTACTGAATCAGCTGTCAGAGTGCAACTGGAAATTACTAGCTACTCCAAGGGAGTGACTGTAGAGTGCTATGAAAGAATTAGCTCGGATCCCACCGCACCAAAATATCGACTTGTTAACCGCATCTTTTATTCGAAAACACAACTGGCGAATATCATCAATATAGGAGATCCTGAAAAATACACGTCAGAAAATGAAACTCCACCATCCTTTTCAAGGCTAAAGATTGTGCCGGAAAGCAATAACAGGGAAAGGATTGAGGAGATCAGTCAGGAAATTGCAGCTATTTGGCGCGAAGTGGTGGCCAGTGCTCCAAATGGCGCGACTTCAGTTGATCCCAGCCGTGAACAGCAGATTCGTCTGAACAGTCTTCAGGAGGAGATTAGAGACCTAAAAGATTCCGCATGTACTGCAGTGGGATGTATAGGTTTAAACTTTAATATCCTTAAAGATGTCTTTGCTGATAACACAAGTTTATTACCAGTAAATTTCATCAATGATAGCGTCACCTTTAATAATTCCATAAAAGACCTTGATCCTTCTATAGCGATGTATATAGATTTTAGTAAGTACAGTATTTTGATATTGGGAATGACCGAATATGTCGCAGATTTTGGTTATGTTAATAACAAAGTTACAAAGATCACTAATAAGAGTGACCACTTATGCATCAATGTAGAACAGGAAAGTATCATATCCAGAAATCAAAAAGATCGAGAAACCAATTCTAGACATGAAGTTTTGCAATTGATACCTTTCAAATATTCGATCATACGAATTGACAAAATGCCAGCCAAAGATATTACTATTGACCATAATTGCGATTGTTCTGACGAAGAGGGTGAAATAGTTGTGTGCACGACATCGCTTCAGGAAGTGCGCTGGCAAACTCTTAATGAGTACGAGTATCAGCAGACGATTCCAGGGATAAAGGCCATGCAAGAAAATACGTTGGCAACAATGAACGCTTTTAGTAAGACTATTCAGCCAATATGGAGACCAAATTCAAAATTCCTGCTTCATTTTAAATTGAGGGATGAAGTAGTCTACGATGGAAAAAATGACACTTCGGAGACCTTCGATTATTATTACGGATTCAGGACCATGGGCCCTGTTGGACATTTCCACAGACAGAGAGAGGATTATCTTAAAAAGTTTGATGATCATGGCATACCTATACTGGACAATGAAGGAAAACAAGCAAAATATAAAGAGGAGGAGAAGGCAGTTACATCCCTGCGCTCTTATCTTGACTATAATCGCTCGTATCCAAATCCTGACGGCAACCTGATGGGCTCCAAACCATTGTTCTATGGAGCTGACCAGTGCAGGATTGACCTATTCTTTAATAAACCGTATACATCACATATGTTTAGTAACTGGGAGAATTTTTTTGATCTAAAACTAATAAAGATAGATATGCCAATCGCCATTAAAGATCCGGTTTCGGAAGCTATTATTCCATATCCACTTCCAGAAGACTGGATAGAGGAAGATGTTCCGGGTTCTCAATACGATTGGGTGAACGATAAGGATCCCAATCTTCCTTTGGGTATCAAAGCTTATATTGAGTACTGGAATTCCACAAATGCGAATCCTGGCAATACGCACTGTGGTATCGAACTCGGCGATGCCGTACCCCCAAATGTTAAAATGAGGACAGTTAAACTTACTAATCTGAAGCCTGAAAAGCTCTACACGGCAATAGTTTACAGTGCTTATGATGCTGATGGCAATGGTGAAATAGCTGACCAAATGGATGATGGAAAACCTCCTAAGATCAAATATGCGGAAAGTTGGCCTATTCATGAATTTGGATTCCTAACTTCCAGATACGCCAATTTTAGAGAGCAGGTCATGAGCTACAAGCTGGATGAGAATGATGTTAATGGCAGTGTTCCCGCAAGTAGACAGGCTGTTTACGAAATTTCGATGAATCTTTCCGCAGCTCAGGTTAGTAACCTTTACGCTTTGGTAGGAAATAAGCCGAATACTGTAACTGACGCCTTACGCAAGGATCATCCTCATGAGTTCGACAGAGCACTAGAAGGCATCCTGCAGATGAGCCCCCTCAATCCGCCGACCCATACTGATTTTGTGAAGATAGTACAAGTCAGAACAAGGGATCTTATTGCCATATTGGTAAGGAACCCAGAACCATTTAATGACCCGAGAATTCCTTTGGAGTACATGTTCGACCGGACGAACGAGCATGGTGTGTTGGAAGAAGGAGCGTTAAAAGTTCTAGGGTCAAAAGGAGCCGGAGCAAAATATAAAGTATTATGGAGCAAAGATTTTTCACAGGCCCTTATTATGCACGAGGATAAGAAGATTATTGCAGAACAGCTGCGCTTCCAGTTTATCTATAAGACTTGGGATGGGAATAAAAGCAGGTATATCGTGAAGAATGAGAACGATATACCTGAAGAGGATCGGAAAAATACTATAATAACTGAACTAATAACAATTAAATAAAAAACATGTCATTTATAAAGCAATTTGAGTTGCCAGAAAGATCAAATGAGGTCAACGGTACAAGGTATATACATTATAGCAATGGAAACATTTATATAATATCTGTAATAAAGTATGGGAGTGGTCAAGGAAATGCTTATCTGGGATATAGTTTTCAAAAATTCTCAATGGATGGTCAACTGTTTTGGGAAACAAGAATGCAGTCTGGTGTTAGTCAAACTCAAAATATAAAGATTTATAAGTCACAGTCTGAAAATACTATATTATTTCTACTCGTTGGTGATTATGTAACGAGTTCAAATAGTAGCGTAAAGGCAACTTTAGCAACCAAGTTGAATGATGATGATGGAAAAGAGGTCAAAGTAAATCTTATATATAGGACTGATACATCTTTTAACGATTCTTGTTATATCAATGATGATGTGATATGTTTATTGGGGAATTCTGGCAATACATCAACAATTGAAATATTGGATAGGCAGCTAAATGTTATATCCTCAAAATCTTTGAGTGGAAATGCTGGAACCCAAACGAAACTCAGTACTATCAGATTCATTGACAATAAATTATATGGTTTAGGATGTATTATAAATGGTTCCTCAAATAAGATAGGTCTGATTGTAGAGATGAATATAAACTTGACATCCTCTATTCCCGCTATTTCAATTCTTAAAAACTATGCGTTCCAAATAAATGAGAATGGTAGCAATGTAGACTTCACAATCAATAACATAATTAAAAGTGATAGTCAGTTTTTGCTATATGCAAATAATCAGCTGATTACTAAGCCTATTTCTTTATCCGCTAACAATAACACTATAATGGCTTTGAAAGCGGGCATTCTACTCAAAAAAGATGCAGATGAAAATTCACTCATATTTTCCGGAGAATCATATTTAAAAGTAGATAAGGAATTGAATGTTAAGGTTTCCAAATCTATAAATCTGAGCATACCATTTTCATCCTGTGCTACAGATAATGGTCTGGCCATCGCATTTTATGAGTCTGTTCCTACAGGTGTGTCGGCGTATTTACGGACTATTTTTTTTGGGGTATTTAACTCGATATTCGAATCTTGCAGAACCAGACGGAGTCAACTGATACCTCAATATACAACTTTAAATAATACTACGGTTTTATATAATACAAGCTTGAAGGATATTCAAAAAGCTAGTTCAGGTAGTTTTTCGACAGCTTTTTCTTATACCAAATCTAATTTCTTTAATGCTTATTGTCTGAACCCGCAATATTTAAAACTATTGGAATGTAATATTGTTATTAGTAGATCTCTTGAAAAAGGTAGACAGTATTCTAATATGTATGTTGGAACTGTAGACATCCATAACTGTGGAATAATGATGGCTGCAATACCATCCGGTTTTGTGATGGATACTTCACTAAGAAATAGTTCCGGGAATTCGGGAGTTAGCTTTAAAATCCTTTCAGGTGCTGAGGTGCCAGCGAACGAGACTCGGCGTTTTGATGTTGTTATGAATGCAAATCCTAACATTCTTGGAAATCTTATTCTGGAAATCGATTCCAATGATAGTGTCCCTTTCTATAATGACGAAAAACTTTCTGTTTCAGTAAATGTGATAGAGTTTGTAAAGGTGGAGATTGTCGGCAAGGACTTTTCGCTGATGCCAATATTCGAACTTGGAAAAAGCTACAATCAAAAGATAGGTTTTATTGAACTTAGGAAAATTACCGGGACTAGTACGACAATAAATGCAGGTTCGATTCATTTATTACATGAAAAGCTTAATGGTTTGCAATTTAGTATAAATAATGTAAACCTTTCAGATAGTAATGTTAAGAAAGCGGATGTCTATGTGATGGGACAAGTCGACGGAACAACATCTATATCTGAGCCTATAAATATAAATTTTGTTGATAATCCTAACAATAATTACAAAATAGATTTCAATGTAATACCAGTACTTCAAATTTTAAGTGATGTATATGCAAATGTGACCCTTGGTGAAACATACTCAAAACAGCATATATCAACATTTGAGATAAAAAATTTAAGTAATACCACAGTTAATTTTAATGATGTATCGATTCACAGCTCACCTTTAATCGCTGGTGGTCTGAAATTCACTGCTTCATACAATTCTGCACAAAATATTCAGTCCGGAGCAACTTTACTGATTGATGTTTTCGTAAGCGGAACAGCAACTCAGCCTTTAAATGATTATTGGGAACTTATAACGTTAAAAGTTGTTGGATTTACTGTCAAGAATGATAATCTATATAAGTTAAAGCTTAATATCATAGATGAAAGTTTCAAAGTCGAGATACTGAATGACCTTGTTGTTAACGGTGATTTCATTAAAGACCTTCCGCTTGTAGAAAGCAAAACCGTAGGGTTTTTGGAGATGCGCAATAAGACCATCACTAAGCCCTTTCTCATTGGAGCCGGAACGGTGATACATGATACAACAGTCTCCTATGGACTCAGATTCCAAGTGAAGAATAATGTTGAATTACCAAGCAATCAGTCACAGGGACAATCTACACTAGTAGAAGTTGTAGCTCTCAGTGATTTTGGTGCCTCACAGTTAGGTAATGGATTGAACGTTCCTGTTGAGATTCCATCCGTCACTTCTAACAGCCATCGTATCATTTTCAATGTTGCTGAAGATATTCTTGATGTGGAAATAATGGACAATGTCGGGATAAGCTATATTTTCGAGCAAGAAAAACCACTAGATATTGATATATTGGATGTAGGCACTCTTAAGCTAAAAAGTAATGCAAAAGTTAAAAAATTATATATTCCAAAAGATACTTTAATACATAGTTCTCCGGATATAAATGGAATAGAATTTAGAACCCAAGAAGAGATTACACTTAATGCCGGAGAGGATAAGACGGTTAAGGTATATGTTGCAAAAGGCGGAAAAGCCATAATTTATGGTCCACAATCTTTTCCTGTGAGTCTGCCAATTAATTCAGTACACAATCCTAATAACTATAAGATTGTCTTCAATGTAAAACAAGAGTCCATTAAAGCATCAATCAAAGGTGCTCCTGCATCGGAGATCTTCATCAAGGGATTGCCGCCCAACCTCTATCGATCTTTTGGAAATATCAGTATTTACAATGAGACAAAGACTCGTGCTTTAGATATTTCACCTAGAGACCTTTTTACGTCGAATGGTTTTACATTCAGTATCCCTGAAAAGACTGACGGCACTGCTTATAACATTCCCTCATTGAGTACAGGAAATATTCCTGTATGGGTGAGAGCGACAAATACAATGGATTCAGTTGCAGGATGTAATGATTGGGTTATTGCCATCGAATCTGTCCTGAATAATCCGCAATATAGGATTAGTTTTTGTGTAGAAGATGAGCCGTTAGATGTACGCATTACAAGGTACACTCCAGAACCAGGAGGAAATATTTTTATTCAGGGTTTGTCAACAGGACGTACTTTTTTTCCTGGTGGCAAAGTTGAAATTACTAATTTCACTGAGACAAGAAACTTTAGTTTATTTGGTCGTTACTTCATCGGTGGGATAAACGGTCTTAACTTCTACCTCAACGCAGGAAAGACAACAATTGGAGCTAATGGCGGAAAAGTTGAGCTGTCGATTATTGTAAAGTCAGATTTAGGCGCTTTATCCTTAGGAGACTGGCAGTTAGCGCTTGATCTGCTGTTTTTGGGCATTACACCAAACACCTTTGATATTCCCTTTAAAGTAATCGAAGATATGCTCAATGTGGAGCTAACGCACGCAGAATTTTATCTTCAAGGACTTAAAAAAGGTGAACAGGTACCAGGAAGTTTGAACAAAAGGGTTGGGAGGATAACAATTAAAAATAAAAGCTTTGTAAAAGCTTTCAGGCTTCAGCCACATACACCGATACACTGGGAAGAGAGTTTGAATGGACTGGTCTTCCAGACTTCAAATAGTAAAGAACTTATTATTAATCGTGATGATGCACCTGTAGCTATTGATATTGAGCTAAAACCAGGGAATATAACACCTGCCGAGCTGGGAAACTATCAATATAACATATTTATCAAGGATGTCAAAAATCCGGGTGATTCTAATCCGGAAGCTTTCTTTATTGAGCTGAATGTCTTTGGCAACGGAACCAATGTGGGTACGAATGAGGCCACCTCATTGCAATCACCTCATTTTTCATTGATGACTGCCGGCTCAAGAGGTACGGATAGTCCGAGAGGAAATCAGCTCCGATGGATATTTTCCGGGAATCTTGGTGAAAAACATATTCCAAAGGGTACACTAGAAAGTAATCGCTATCATTATAATAAGCCAAACGACTTCGTCAATGTTTACAGGGCTCCCTATATTGAAAAGTTAAGTACTAAGTTTACACTTGATCTTTCCAAAAGCCCATCATTGACAGATAATGAACAACGATGCTGGATTTACAAGATAAATAGCGTTAGCACCGAGGAAGACATTCCGGCGAAGTTCCCAACAAATCAGCGTACTTTGTATGTCTATTTTCGGAACAAAAACCTTTATGATACACTTATATTGTCCAAGGACCCTTATGGTGATCCGCAAGGTTTTATTTTTAGTTATGGGGAAAATATCATTGAAATTGAAAGCAAGGACGATTTTTTCTTCAAGGTATCACTTCCCACTAACAAGTTTAATAGCGGGGATATTTACATGGAAGTACTTTCTGCAGAGGAAAATAAGCTAATAGCAAGCAAATATCTATCGTTCCGCAGTAAGATAACCCCCCGGGATCTTCGATCTAATCGAATTTTTGCGGAAAACGGAAGGAGTTTGCGATTCAAGAAGCAAGGTTCCCCTCTATTTGTTTTTGAATTTGAATTTTATAGTGACTTTATTGCCTCGGCTTCCTACTGGAATGCTTGGGAACTGATGGGTAATTGTGGACTAACTACTGATGCGGAAATACTAAATAGACAGCTAGGAGATATCCATGGTAAATGGTTGCGCTATAATAACAAAGACTTCGTTAACAAGCAGAATTATATAGATAAATGGAATTTCCGTTCTACAGAGACTACTGATCTTAGAATGGGAATTAAGGAAGTGGTCGATAAATATGTGTTGAAAAGCAGTAAACGTAATAATCCTCGTGCGGAAGATTATATTGGCTTCAATTTTTCAGCGCCTGATTCCAGCTACATATCCGATGTACCCACCGACGAAAATGAGGGAAGCCTTGTATCCTATCTGGACATGTTAAATATAGCTGCTGTGGATTACCATGTTGCAAGAATGTTAGGTTTGGGAATTTTGGATCTTAGCCAAGAGGTTATCTCTGGAAAGGAGTATATCTACATGACTGAGTATAAAACGCTTAAAGATCCAAATGACGAAAATACAACGCTTATACAGCCATGCCAACTGCTTGCAGTATCATTGCCAACCTCAATTACTACCCAAAGGCTCCCGCTACCAATAGAAATCGCTGATCTTTATAAAGGTGTTCCGAAAATACAGAACGGAGATACGCCTGATCTATACGATGAAGAAGGATATACATTTGATGGCAAAACCAGAATTATAAGCATTAGAAGCAAACCTGTTCCATTAGCTGAAAGAAATCCGTCATTTTTTCCGAACGAAGTTTATTGGGACGCATCCTTATACACACTTCCCGTGTATGCCGGACTCGAATATAGAGTGGCCTCCAGAGTAATTGGTCCAGGATCACCTGGGCAGACACCTGATATGAATGTAGCTCCAGTGCAGCCTTCCGATCCCGCAACCCTTTGGCGAAAACCGGAGTTGTCCCATGATATACATTACAAAAATGTTGATAATAATGGAAATGTAACAGTTTTTGAAACAGTACCAATCATGATACCTGAAACTTTTGACGAGGCATTATATGTTCACCGTCAGATGACAAGTGGTGATTATTACTATGCTACCTACGGTATTAATATATTTTCAAGGTCTACTGCAAGCAAACTAAGCTTAAATATTTCCACATATATTAAGCCGAAGAATACACTTCTTCCTCCGTCTGACATTAAAACTTGGCTGATTCAGCCTGAAAAACCATTAATGTTTACTTCGGAATCGGAGCAGGAGAAATATGCCGAGCTAGTACAAAATAAAGTGGAAGACAAAACATTTATACGTATTAATTTTAGCTATGATGCCGCCCAAGATATAGTAACCCACCCGCTTGATTTAGATTCAGGAGTCCGTGATGAAGATTATATTAATGATCCCTCCTATTTTCCTGATGATTATGATGTATTTGCAGACGAAATCGAAGTTTATTTTCGAAAGGAAACACCGAGGAAAATCTCAGCTGGGCTGTACAAAGTGGAAGCTGATAATGACAGGTTGTGTGTAATATTCCGTACTAAATCTTATAAAGTGGTGAGCACCGGAGAAAACCTAATCTCAGTATTTCCCGAAGATACCACCTTTAGAAACTTTATAGGATCAGTGTTCCTTGTTAACAACAAATCCTATGTCATTAAAAACATAAGTTCAGATGTTCTAGGCTTGGTGTTTACTGTATATAAGGAAGAGGTAAGCCGGACGATACTTGCCGGAGGTTCTATTGCAGTAGATTTCAGTACACTCAGTACACCCCAGACGTCAGGTAACGATCTCTTTGTAGTGATGGAGAATATGCAATCACAGGATGTCTGGGGAAATAACAATCCTATTGCCTTTAAAGTCCCGATAGAATTTCCGGTGATTCACAGGGAAATTATAGCAAAGTCTTCGGAGGGTGGAAGTGTACAAAAGTATTTGGAAAAATCGAGGGGGCTTTGGATTGATGCATCTGTTGAGGAGTTCAAAGAGAATGGTGTACATAGAGGCCTATACAAGGTTACCATCCCGGATATAGGGCTAGGAATACCTCTCGACGTTAGTGAAAATGCATTTTATGAGAAAAACCATGGCAGCTTGAGGGCCTTCAGAAACAGAAATGTGTCAGATGATGTCTTTAATGATTCAAGAGATGTATTTAAAGTACTAAGTACAGAATCTTATGGTCGGTATGCAAACCTGTACATTTACGACAGTGAGTTTAAATTTGATGCTAATGGAAACCCTTCTGGGAACTCGGCTAAGAATGCGATTCAGACCGGAATTGTAAAGATCAATTATTATCCTGCATATTCTCTTTATCTTTATAAAGACGATAAGAGCGGAATCAACCAAGATACTGTTTTACCCACAGGTGATAATGTCATCAAATACTCCATTTTCGGACTGCGTTCCGTTGACAGAGATTTCAACATCAATGGTGAAGTTTACAGGTCTAAATTTTCTGCTCCAAACCTGATGATGGGACAGAAGATTGTTTCCCCTAGGCAGCCGCAACCACCCAAAGGTAGCCAATATGCCACGAGACCTGATTTCTATGGCAAGGCAACCTATAGTTTTACTACGAAATTTACGCAAAGACCGTACGGTGTTCAGTTCTGCAGAACGGACAACAATGCATTGCTTAATGCTCTTTATGAACAGAATACAATAAAAGAGATATTGAATAATCTTGAGATTTTCGGGGGAAATGACGAGGATTACCTTGCAGAAAGATGGCAAAACTTCTTTGACTACGTTAGTCTGGGATCCGAGGGTGGTTCAGGAACCTATGGTTTTTATCCCGAACCTACACGATCAATAACTGAAAACACCGAAAGCATATCGGAAAATAACGTTCGGAAAGAGATGTCCGATGGAAGCGGACTAGAGGAATTAATAAAGATTGGTTATGCATTTCCACTACCAGACAAAATTGGATTCTTCAACGAGATAAATAAGTTTATTGAGCTCCACAACTTTAATACCGGACAGTCTGTAAAACCTGTCAAGAGTGACGGCTCTGTGAAGCTAAATGATATTATCATAAGTCAAGTTGAAGGTGTCAACAGGACGTTTAGAATGATAGATTTTGTTGAAGAAGTTATAGAAAACTCCTTTGTTCCACTGACGGAAGTTCCCGTTATTTACCAGCATGTGAAAAAAGCGGAGGGGGATAGTCCGTATTTTCCAATTAATAAAAAGCAAACGATCAGGGATAAAGATGGGTATCTTATAAGACCTGATAATACTGACTTTGATATGGCGCCGATGATGACCGTATTGGATGAAAAGGAAAACGTCATATTGTTTACGGATTTTACGCTAACAGGAACTACAAGTAATCTCTACTTTTATGCTTCCCGAGAAATAGGTTCACAGATGACGGCAGGGGTGCTTAGCTCACCATTGGGACCTATAAAAACTATAGATTCAAATCCTCCAGAAGCACCTAAGGTATTGAGCGGCCTACCTGTCTTGGAAAATAGGGTTTTGGGAATTACTCCTAAAATTAAAATCGAAGTACATTCCTATAAGAAGTTTCAGAAGATCGAAAGAATAAATCTTTACAGGTGTGATAATAGAGCAGATGCTACATCTATTCTTTCTATGCAGCTTGTGAAGCAGATGAACATATCAGACATAGTACCGTCTGAAACTGGAGCCTGGGTTATTACCGATGAACTGGAGGGGTATGAATATATTCCATACGGTCAAACTTTGTATTATAGAGTGACAGTAGACAAAACTATTAAATATGCAAACCCTCAACTCAACAATGATGGCACTCAAAGCATTATCAGTGACTTTGCCCCTTCGCATGCGTCAAAGATATTAGCTTTCATGCTTACAGAGAATTATCAACCGACTTCGCCACCCCTTGAAGGCACTGCGGTAAGACCCAAGGATGATGACTCTGTGAATAATGTTATCCTTTATTGGGATGTTACGTGTTATAAAGGAATTTATCATTTATATAGTATGTCTGTGCAGGGTAACTGGAAGGAAATTGCACGTTTAACAACTAATGGAACTAATGATATGGTACAGCTACAGGTCTATAATGCTATTGCTAGCAATCCGCAAGATACTTGGCTAGATGTAAAAATGTTAGACATTATTGATTCTAAGATTACTTTAAATTTAGGATTGTTAGGCTCAAGCTATAATCAATTCCCGTTATTTGATGAAGATAACAATCGAAAATACTACCATTTTAAAGTTATTGCAGAGAATACCTCCGGGATGTTTAGTACTGAGGATAACATATTAACATTGTTTTCAAATCAAGTTTGGGACAACCTTTCAGGAATATCTTTCGATGGTAAAGAGGGAATGATTATAGGTAAAACATTTATTATAACATAAAAACAAAGACATTATGGAAATCAAAAATAGAAACGAATTAAAAGAATATTTCAAGGCATATACTCGCCCTACAGAAGCTCAATTTGCGAATCTCATAGATAGCTTGGCACTTAAGTCTGAGTTAATATCTGAATCTTCGAAACCTTATAAAGTCTTTTCAGCATTATTAAGAATTGAAAATGTAAGTTTAAATAAACCTAAGTACGTTTTAAATTATTCTTTATTGGAAGAAAATACTATCGGCGAACTTAATATTTACTTAGGAAAGAATTATGAACTGATATTTGAAGACGAATCTGGAGAGGGAAAATTAAATTTCGAACGCAGGTTTATTACTGTTGGAGCTTTAAGAGACGATTTTAATTTTGATACGGTAATTGAGATAGCGGATAACTCTAATGACTATCTCAAGTTAAGTTGTACAATAAAAGACGATGGCATCTCTTTACCAGAAGCAAAGGTTCCTCTGTTCTATAATCTTCCGATAGAAATAAAAATCTATGAAGAAATGAAAATAGAATTGCCATTTCCTGACGGATCACTGCCTGATCCTACAAAACCATTGTATCCTTCAAATCCTGAGGTAAAATCTTAAATTGCAAATTAGTGCCCGAGGACATAACAACTTTCTCAGACAACAAAATCCATATCGGTCTAGTACTGGCAGGTGCTGTAACTGCCGGTGCATATACCGCTGGTGTGCTGGATTATCTTTTAAATACCTTATTCATTTGGGAAGAAAAATACCTCAAAGATCCTGAAAATACGCCCCAACCCAATGTGGTGATTGATATATTGACTGGGGCCTCGGCTGGTAGCATAGCTGCTGCTGTTTCAATTATAGGACTTGCAACGGATTCACTCAAAGAAGTTAATGACCCATACTCCGATGAATCAAAAAACAACCTTCTTTTTGACACTTGGGTTAATTTTGGACTAAACAATGACGAGGACATATGCCAATCTCTGTTTTCTGCTGATGATCTCAAATCTGGTAAATTGGATGCTTTGCTAAACGTGGATTTTATGGATCATTTGATTGATAAAATCGTTATGAAGACCCGAACTATAGAAATCAATATTCTTCCCACGTTTATCAATCCAAATTTGGATGTGCTTTTTACTTTAAGCAATTTAAAAGGTATTCCTATTGATCTATATTTTGATTCAGACAAAAGGAAGGTTGCGCACACAATGTCTTACCATAAGGCCTATGCGTACTTTCAAAATGACAAACCTGCTTCCGATTTATCCAAGCTTAAACTTGACATGAGAGACGAGCATTCAGTGAGATTCTTTTTGAAATGTGCCAGGGCCAGTGGTGCTTTTCCTATAGGGCTAAAAAGCATTTCCTTCAGTAATATTCCCAAAGACTATATCACATCAAATTTGAAAAGAATATTTGGTGAGGGTTTTAAATTTGTACCTAGAGTAGAAGATCATTACAGTTTTACGGCTGTAGATGGGGGAATGACTAATAATGAACCAATAGCTGAAGCATTAAATGTTATTGGGAAAGAGTTTAATAAAAATTATAAACTGATAATGATTGATCCTTTTCCCAACTACATTCCTCAAAATCCATTTAAAGATAAAGACATCAAAGAAGATTTATTTCATATTGTTCCACAACTGATTTCAACATTAAGACAACAGGCATCCTTTAAAGAAAGGAACATCAGTGATATGTTTGATGACAATACAGATAAAAATATGATATGGCCCACACGCTATGATAAGAATAATAAACCTTTGAAAAACACCATTGCTTGCGGAGCTCTATCGGGATTTGCTGGTTTCATCAATAAATCATTCAGAATCCACGACTATATGCTGGGTAGAAAAAACTGTCAAAGCTTCCTTAGATATTATTTCCATCTTAATGAATACGAACATCCGTCAGCAGTAGAATGGACAACAGAACTCAAAGAACGTTATGCCTTTAATGACGTTTTGACTCAACAAATTATGTTGCCGATCATACCTGATTTTAGAATCGACTATAAGCAGATTGAAAACAACAGAGCTAGGTTCTATCCTTACATCAACGAAGAAAATACGAAAGGGCTAACCTTTCCAACGATTAACTATCAAAAAGATATCTTACCATTAGAAAAAAGCCTTAATCAAAGACTTAAAGGCATTGTTGACATATCTTACGACTACTTAAGAAAAAAAGATGACGAAGCTGCCATTCCTATTGTCAAAAGAAGAAACGAGCTGGTTTTCATTAAAAATTTTAAGATAAGGATATGGAAAATTCTGGGTTACACATTTATGAAAACAGTTGGCAACCGTTTTATAGCCAGAACTGTGTCTAATAAGCTAACCAATATTATCATCGAAGAACTATTTAAATATAAACTCTTAAAATAATACCTTCATGGAGAGCAAGTACGGTTTTATAAAAATGAGTATCAAAGCATTTGAGGATTATCTTTCAAAACTCAAAATTGCGAGAACAATATTATCGATTCAGCAACATCATACTTACATTCCGTCATATATTCACTTCAATGGCAGCAACCACTTTGAGTTACAGAGGGGCATGAAGAACACACATATCAACGCTAACGGGTGGGCAGATATTGGTCAGCATATATCGATATTTCCGGATGGCTCTATAGTAACCGGACGAAATTTCGAGAAATCTCCTGCGTGTATCTATGGCAACAACGCCAACAGCTTCTGTATTGAAAATGTAGGTAACTTTGACAAAGATGGTGATCTTATGACCGGACAACAAAAAGATGCAATTATTAAAGTAACTGCCACCCTACTTAAAAAATTTGGTTTAAGTCCCAATACCAATACCATACTTTACCATCACTGGTTTAACCTTTCAACCGGAGTAAGGAATAACGGCACCAGCAATAACAAATCATGTCCTGGAAATCAATTCTTTGGCGGGAATAAAGTGGAAGATTGCAAGAAGTATTTCATTCCGCTGATCAATCAGACTCTCCAAGCAACAAATAGCATAGATTCTGAAGTAGTTTTACAATATGTGTCGGTAACCTCTGATACTCTTAATATCAGGACGGGTCCAGGAGCAACACATCCTAAGACTAAGGAGAGAAGTCCTGCTTTATTTGGCAGTGTTTTGAGAGTTTACGAAGAAAAAGACGGTTGGTACAAAATTTCTTCATCGTCCCAAAATTGGGTTGCGGCACGTTATACCGTAGTAGTGCAAAGAGCTTTAGTCACTGCTGATGTACTAAATGTAAGATCAGGCGCAGCAACAACCTTCCCAAAAACAGGAATACTAACAAAAGGCACAGAAGTCTTCATCTACAAAAAGGACAAAGGTTGGTCACAGATAGGTATCGATGAAAGATGGGTCAAAGATACCTTCCTCAGCTTAAACTATTGACTCAACTTCGGTAAAATGTCAGTGACAAACTCTAAAAAGAAACCAAAAAAATATATGAGTTAACATCAATTTATAAATATGCTTTTATGAAAAACTTCACAAAATTAAATGCTTTGGAAGCCATCACCCTTTATAAATCTTTAGACCTTGAAACTGAAGCAGAAGAAATTATTAGGCATAATAAAGCTTCGGATCTGAAGACAATTTCTTGGCCATGGAACAGAAAGCCTAAAGCTTGGGAGCATAGCTCTTATGCCTTTGGCTTTATTCCAATTAAGACAAATAATGATAATCTCCTAAAAATTCATGAGGCCAGAAGTATTATTGCGGATCAATCTTTAAAGGATGCCAAAATCACTCTATCATTAGATTACTTTCGGGCATATGATTATCCGGGAAAAGGAAAGCATCGCGTCCTTTTTAAGTTTAATGCTAAAAATTATCTCAAGGATTCTGGCGAACAGGATTTGAGCTTCAATCAGACATTCGCGATACAGGAGGGCCAGAACGCTCCTATATCTGGCTACCCAATATTTGTCGGATTAAATACGGGCAGACAACTGATGCAGTTTGATGTAGAGATTGTAAATATCTCAAATGATAATGATGGTCAACTTCTTGATACTATTGAAAAAGGAGTAGTCAAGAACGGCATAACACTTCTGAATACTTTAAACCCCGTACTTCCCATCTTGTCGGAATACGCTACGGGAATTACCAAACTGATTGCAGGCCGCAATCGGAATATTGAGATAACTTCGCCAAAAATGGGTTTATATTTCGATGATATTGCTTCTCATCTGAAAATGTCAAGAGGTGTGTACATCGCAATACAAACCTCTAATCCTGGTGAGTTTAACTGGAATCAATGGCATTATAACCGTAGTTTTGGAGAAATACAATCTATTGATGGGACTCACAAAGAATTACCATATAATTATTTTGCGTTTAGTATAAGTTAAAACTTGTCAGAAAACCAATAATAAAATGTGTTATAGTCGCGCTCATGCGATGATAGAAGATACTATTAATAGTATGTTTTATAATAGGAATCTATTACAGATTTGTAAATCGAAAATAAGCACACTTCTTTGCTGTAGCTTCCAAAACATAACCTTAATTGGGACGAAAAAATACCACATGATGATTATAACCCAAACCGAGTGGTAATTTTATCATGTTAAGGTGTGACAAAAATGTAAAATTTAATGCCCTTAGGTGAGATTTTTGAACTGAGGGCAATTCTTTAATGCTTTATTAGCGGTTTTAAATCATGTCGAAAATGGTTGCCAAAGCATTTGTATAAAGGCAAATATTCGTCTGCAAAATTGATTTCCTTGATATAATCGAACCTTATAGTACCATCAAATATTGATATAAATTTGACTTATCCTCAGCCAAGGTTCTTCAAATTCCTTTTAATTTTAAGATTATTTTTACAATAGACGGTATACTTTCGCGATGATTTGTAAAGTATCTGCTCTGAGTTTCAATCAAAATATATAATTCATATATTTTTTTTTAGGGTACTTATTGTAGAAATAAATTTAAGTAGATCTTTTGATGAAGCGGGTAGTATTTGATGCACTTTTTGTATTAAAGTACCCTATAACATTTTTAATTCCGACAATTTTGTATTTTTCATAAATGTTCAATAGCTCATTATTTTTATCTGTGGAATTAGACGTGAAATTCCAAAGTATTTATAATAGTCTGATTGGCAGAATTGGTCAATGTTTGCAAACTACCGTTAAAATTTATACTTATCGGCTTCAAGGACGACGAGAAAATTAAGCATTATAACATCAGGGGTGAATAAAATGTGGGCAGACTATTTTGATTCATGCTATATTTTTCAGCACACAGATTTTTCAGTCTTAAATAGCAACATTGATATCTCACATATCTACATAACAATTGCAATTCTTTTTATCTAAACCTGTTCAAAAATATCGCAGGCATAAGGAAAACATGCTAAAAAATTAAGCATTCTCTTATATAATATACTTAAAAAGTAATCATCGTCGTGGTTATTATGTTAGAAATTTAAGCACTGCTAAAGTCAAAATTGCATTATTTATTTCTTTTTGCCAGCCATTCGATACAACCTGTTAATAATCAGTTGAATATAAGAGTTTTAAAAAATGCTGAAAAGTAAGCAGTATAAGTTTGCAAGATGTGTCTTTGTATATACAAACTTTTCAAGTTTGATATCCCAGACTATCTTGCCTTTTTGCAAAAGGGGAAAAAAACCGCGGGACTTGTTTTTTCATTGTGAGTGAGATTGAAAATTAAGACCCGAATGCCAATTTAGTCGTATTTAATCTTTGCTGTTTCCAGATTGTTTTAAATCGTTCTTTACTCGCTTATAGCCCTTGAATACTATTGTTTTTAAAGATCTGATAGCCCAACTTTGCAACAGAAATTTTAATCAAACCACAGATGAAAACAGTTGCGTATTTAATTTTAAGCTTTATTTCAATCTTCGCCAGCAGTCAGGTTGGAATCAATACTCAAAACCCTGAAGCAACCTTAGAGGTTGTAGGCAAACCATATGATCTCAGCCACTTTGATGGTATCATTCCACCGCGGATCACAGGTGATCAGCTGGCTGCAAAGTTTTATCCTGTTTCAAAGAAAGGGAGTTTCCTTTTTGTGACTAAAACACCTGGTTCTTTAGCTGGTCAGGTCGAGAATATAAAATATACGGGATTGTATTTTTTTGACGGACGCATGTGGCAACCGGTATTCAATAATGACGGACTGCAAGATGTTGTCAGCAGGGGAAACAATTCTTCAGAAGCAATTGTTATCAAGAGAAATCTACAGCTGGATTTTGATGAAAAAGAAAATTATGTTCTAGGAAATTCCAATAGACCCATCACGGGATTTTACAACACCGTTGTTGCAACAGATGCCAAAATAAGCAGCGGACAGGGAAACACAGCATTGGGTTACGCACTTTCGCAAGCTGAAGTCACTGGAAAGCTAAATCTTGGTCTGGGAGTGTCGGCACTCAACGGCATTAGTAACGGAATTATGTCAGGCAGTCGAAATGTTGGAATCGGTCCCGGTGCAATGTCCTACCTGACCTCTGGAAACGACAATATCTCCATTGGATACCTGTCAGGTACTGCAAATAGAACAGGATCTAACAATATTTTTATCGGAATCGGAGCGGGAAGCCCTGCTCTCGGTGACAGAAGTGTCAGCAACAAGCTGGCAATACATTCAACCCCCGTGTCAACAAGTCCATCCAGCTTATGGGATAGTCTCACGAATAATTACACGGATTACAAATTTGCGTTGATATCGGGGGATTTTTCTGAAAGGTGGCTTAACATCAACGGAAAATTGAGTGTAACGCCCTCACAGATGCTGAATGCAGACGGCGATGCTGATTTTACAAAGCGCGTAGTCGCAAAAGAAGATGGAACATTCGGTTTTGCAAAGGAAATTATCCCGCCGCCGCCTGTCAAAGGAAACTTCATTTTGAAAAGTGTAGACGGAGTAATTTACTGGTCAACAGAATGACAAATTCAGTTTCAATGATGATTCAAAAGTAGTTTAATTTTCGATTTGTAAGTAAGTATTGCATGTCACAGTATGAAGGAAGCAACAATAATCCTAAGAGTACAGAAAGATCAGAAAGAAAGGTGGCAAAAACTCTGCATGGAGCGAAAACTTTCCTTGACAGCATTAGTTTGTGATTCTGTTGAAAGGAGACTAATGAAAGATGAGAGACTTAAAATTTTGAATTTTTTAGAGAAGCAGGATAACATATTCTTAAAAGTTGAAAACAATATCAACCAGCTGGCTAAATATGTCAATGGTCAGAAGTTTTTATCACAACAGCAGTTTAAAAATTTTTCTGATCTACTGGATGCAATTGTTAAGCTTAAAGAAAAGCAGAACTCGATTTTTGACACGATCTATTCACTGCTTTCTGAATGATTGTAAAACTATTGAGTGCTGCAGGAAATGATTTTCCGGGCGTACAGTATAATGAAAGGAAAATCAAAAACTCAAAAGGTGAATTGATGCTGTTAAAAAACTTTCCTTCATCGATCGATGCAGAAAGCGGAGGTAAAAAAATTAGAAACTTCCTAAAAGCGATATCATCAGTAAATCCAAAAATCAAGAACCAACAATTTCATGCTGTTATTTCAACTAAAAGTAGATCTCACTCAAAGGAAGAATTAACCGCGATAGCTCAGGATTTTATGGAGGCTATGAAATATGGAAAACAACCTTATTTAGTGGTTTTTCATAAAGATACGGAACATAATCACGTACATGTTGTCTCCACGAGAGTGGACGGGAAAACAGGACGGAAAATCAATGACAGCTATGAAAAGCTGAATTCCCAGAGGGTGATGGCTCAGATCATGAAGGAAAGGTATGGAATCGATGAACTTGACAAATTAGATCAACTTTTAAAATATAATATTGGCTCTTATCAGCAGCTGGAAACATTGCTCAAAAGAAATGGTTACCACATCGGCGAAAACACAAATGATGGAAAACACTTTACCATTTCAAAAAACGGCAACGTGCAGCGAAGGATCTCGAAAGATCAAATTGTTTTACATAATGACAATGATGAGAAACGGATGAAGCAGATAAGAGCCATTTTATCAAAATATAAAGAAATCTACTCAAACAGAGTATTCAGGGTAGATGATTACAGGAAAATGAAAGCTATGCATTCGGGTTTTTGTAATAGGGATGATGCAAAGCCCCAGGTTGAATTTGAAAGTGAGGTGCAGAAGAAGCTCAGGGATTCCTTTGGTATTGACATCGTGTTTCATCATAGTGAGGACAAAACGCCCTTCGGCTACACGGTCATTGATCACAGAACCGGTTCAGTTTTCAAGGGCAGTCAGATCATGAAGATGGGTGAATTGTTCGCATTAACTTCCAAGGCTATTGACAAGAAGCTTTTTGAGCAGTTGAAAGAATATGGAATTCCTGATCGTGAAACTAAAAGTATACTGCTGGATTACATGAAATCAAAGCATCCGGATAGCGAGCTGAGTGATTTTATGCTTTTTATGAATAAAAAGTTGAAAAAGAAGGAAGTCTTCACCATGATAAAAAGCGATGTTAAGATGCATATAACAGACCGGAATAATCAAAATGTCAGTTTGTTAAGATCTGAAGATGGAACATGTTACGCGGTTCATTCCAAATATCATTTTGTTGGAGGGCTCAAATCTTTGATCGGTGAGATCCAGTATGAGAGACTTATGAATCCAATAAGAAATCATAATGCTTTGGATAGCAATTCCAGCAGGGATTTGAAAAGGGCTGCTAACGAAATGTTTTATGATTGGATGACCTCTTCTGGACCCTCAAAAGATCCGGCGGAGAAGGAACTGAAGAAACGAAGAAAAAAGAGATAAAGAATATTAGGTTATGATTATCACATTTGGAACACAGAAGGGAGGTGCAGGGAAAACCACGTTGGCCATTGCATTTGCTAATTATATTTCCGGTATATCTGAAAGAGGCATCAATGTATTTGATTTTGATTTTCAAAAATCATTCTATCATAAATGGAAAGAAGATGAACATTCTGGTCATCCCAAAATATATGATGTTAAAATCATTGACGATGATAACAAACAACCGTTCACCGACTTTGAACATCTTATTGAAATGAAAGAAAGCGATGATATCAACCTGTTTGATCTCGCAGGCACCCTCGATGCCAGATACAGTGATCTTCTTATTTACAGTGACTTTATTATCATCCCGTTTGAATATTCAAACGTATCGGCGAAATCGACCATGGTTTTTATCAACTTTTTAGGTCTTTTGGAAAGTCAGGCAGAACGTGTGTTTATCCGGTCCAAATATGATAAAGGCTATAAGTATCAGAATCAGGAAGGCATGGATGCAGAAATAAGCAAGTATGGAATGCTGCTGAAAAACCCGGTATTTAAAAGGAACTGTCTCCAGACGCTTGATACGAGGAAGTTATCCTATGAACAGAAGTACGCGGTCAAAAATGTATTCTCAGAATTGATCGACTACATCAACCAAACACTCGAAATTAAAATATAAAGATTCTAAAAACACTTAATATGATCAAAATATTTCTAAGCATTCTTTCTGTTTATCTGATCTACTATGCAGGTAATATCCTTTACGATCTGTTCCTGAAAAAAGATAAGTCTGAGATTCAAGATGACACAGAAGAGTATTCTCTATCTGGCTTAAAAGAAAATAACACAGGTTTGGTAAGAGCTATTACTATTGATGACATCGAAAATATAAATACGCCAGATTCATTCACTCAGAAAGAACTATTTCCAATCCGAGAGGGAGAGCAGGAACAAAACAGAGATCCTGAATACTGGCGAAGCAAGTTCGAATCTGAAAATGATATAGGCGAATTTGATGAACTTTCAGAGTCTAAGGAGAACGCCGTTACTTTAGCTGTTAACCCAGTTGAAGAAACCCAAAATGCAGATACAGATAAACATTCTTATCATAAACAGTTCTATCAGTTCCTGAATCTTGCCGAAACCACTGTACAGGTTCTTGCAGACCGCGACGGTTACAAGGTTTACCATTCAATAATCTAAGGAAATAATAAGGTTTTATAAGCTTCAGACGATCCGCTTTTTTCAGCCGGGTAGTATACCTTTTATCCCTTATTCAAAATAAAAGCAAACTTTAAATCTTAATTTTTACTCATTATGAAACACAAATGCAAACACAATTTTAAAACGAAAAAATTACTAACTGTGGCCCTGCTTATGATGGGAATTGCCCCAATGCTGGGACAAGGCGGTGCAAGTGCGATTTCCAATGCTGCCAGCGATATTACCGATTACTGGGATCCTGTCAAACTTATTCTGAAAGCAGTTGGAGGCTTAGTCGGCTTTATAGGAGGTCTCAGGGTGTATAATAAATGGACAAATGGCGATCAGGATGTCAATAAAGAAATCCTGGGTTATGGGGGTGCAATGATCTTCTTACTCGTGGTGCCTGAGTTCGTAACAGCATTCTTCGCTTAACATGGGTTTCTATCTCTACAAGGGGCTTAAGAAACCCCTTGTATTCTTCGGACTCAAAGGCAAGTATATCATCTATGCTGTCGGTGTTATCGGTGCCGGAGTTGTGGCTTCCCTGATCTTGTCCAAATTCGGATTGCTGGGTTCGCTGATCGGAATTTTAGCAACGGCAGGCGGTGTCTATCTCATTTTCACAAGACAGGACAAGTATGGTTTGTATGCTAAGACCAAAAACTTCGATGAGATTTTAATTTTTCCTAAGAGGATAACCAGTATTGGGCTTGTAAAGATGAGTAAACAGAAGACTCTTAATATTAACAGTCAAACAAATCAAAATGAAAATCAAAAAGAACGCATTTAATATTCCATTTATTGGCTATGATTACGGGAAAGATTTCGGATGGGACTTTGATGTTTTGTTTGGACAGTATGGCAATCCTATTATAGGAATACGTATCACGAATGCTGTTGAGCAGTATTCTGCGGACCCGGATAATTATCTGAATTTCCATACGGTTTTAAATCAGGTCGTATCCATTATAGGAGAGAGAAGAATTGTTCAAAAGCTTGATATTTTTTCTAAGAAGAGGTATGCTGCAGAACATTTTAATCAATTCCTTCAGCAGAAATACTCGCAGCATTTTGACGGAAGGCTTTTCAAAACCATCGAAACAGTTCTCCTATTCACAGATATTGTGGATGATAAGCTAAAGAAGAAAATGAAGCACTATCATTTCTCTGAAAAAACCTACAGGGAGTTTCGGGATAAGTGTCAGAAGGTAATGATGCTTTTAAAGCAAAATGATTTCGAACCTCAATTTCTATATAAAAAGGATTTCGAATATTATATATCGGGCGTCTTATCGATGCATTTGTCAGATGTTCCAACTTTTGATAACATTAAAAGCACCAGTGAACATCTGCAGATAGGAAAACGATTTGTCAAAACCATTTCTTTTGTTGATGTTGAGAATATAGACCTGCCCTCTGAAGTAGAACCGTACTCGATCCTCGGAGGGAACGGACCTGCTTCAGAAACAGCCGTTGATAATTTTACATTCATTAACGAACTAGAAGATTACGAGACAATTATCTATAATCAGGTTCTTAGCATTCCTCTCCAGGCACAACAGCAAAGGGAACTCGACAGGAAAAGGAAAAAGCATGAAGGAGCAGCTAATAATTCCCCATCTAATGCCATTATAGCAGAAGAAATCCAAACCCTGCTGCACAATATTGCAGTGGATGGGCAATTTGTTGTTAATGCTCATTTTTCACTTTTGTTTTCTGCAGGTACTCTCGATAAAATGGAAGAGACACAGTCCCTGATCGAGAATAAGCTTTTTACGAAAGGCATCATCGTTTCCAGGAATGCCTACAATCAACTGGAACTTTTTCGTGCCGCCATTCCCGGTAATGCGACCGAACTCAGGGAGTATGACCTTTTTATGACGACAAGCGAAGCGGCCTTGTGTTTTTTTTTTAAAGAGAGCTACCCGGTGAATGAAGAGTCTAATTTTTATTTAAGATTTACAGACCGGCAGGGTGTACCACTGAAAGTCGACCTTTCTGACTTACCGATGAAAACAGGAAGGATCAATAACCGTAATAAGTTTGTGCTTGGTCCGAGTGGATCGGGAAAGAGCTTTTTAATGAATAATATCATCGAGCAATATCTGTCTTACAATTACGACGTGGTCATTGTAGATACCGGAGATTCTTATTCAGGAACCTGCCAATATAAGGGAGGGCGATATATTCAGTATACGGAAGAAAAGCCTATTACGATGAATCCGTTCCTGATGAATAAGGAGGAATTCAACATCGAAAAGATTGAGTTTTTAACCAATCTTATTTTTCTGATCTGGCAAGGCCCGGATGCATTCATGACATCTGCACAAAAATCCATTTTAGACAATGTTTTGATGTCGTATTATCATCAGTACTTCAATTCGGGAACTCAATGGTATGACAGTAAAAGTTCAGAGGAGCTGATGCTTTATCTTAATAAGTATAATATTCATGAAGAAAATATTTATGCTGAACGCGAGAATGATTGCAAACGACAAAGAACTTATTACGAGATTTTAGAAATTGCCTCCAATGCTAGTTCAGATGAAATTAAGGAAGCAGGAAGGAAATTATTGAAATTTTATCATCCGGATAAGAACATTAATAATCCTGATTACGACAGCGATGAATTCTACAAGATTTATGAGGCGTACGATACGCTGAATGATGAAGAAAGGAGACGTATTTATAATGAGACCCAACTAGTGCTTTCCGTGTCGAATGATTTGAGCAGGCAGCCGGAAACTCATGGAAATTGGAGTGAATCGTTCAGGAAAGCTATCATCAGAAAGATAAAGGAACTTGAAGCAAAGTTGGAGGCAAAAGAGCTTTCATTTAATGGTTTCTATGACTACTGCGATAAATTCCTGCCTCTGTATCTGAATCATAAAAAACACAGCATCTCGCAGAGGGAATTTAATTTAAGGACTTTTCTTTTCGTTCTTAAAGACTTCTACAAGGGTGGACGTTACGGAACAACACTCAATGAAAGTGCGGAAAACACTTTGTTTGATGAATCGTTCATTGTCTTTGAAATTGACAATGTAAAAGACAATCCTAAACTTTTTCCTATTGTGACACTGATCATTATGGATACGTTCATCCAGAAAATGAGATTGAGGGAAGACCGGAGAAAGGCACTGATCATCGAAGAGGCATGGAAGGCGATTGCCAGTAAGCTGATGGGAGGATATATTTTGTATCTGTATAAAACAGTGAGGAAATTCTGGGGAGAAGCAGTTGTAGTGACGCAGGAACTGGACGATATCATTGGAAATGCCGTGGTGAAAGATAGCATCATTAATAATTCTGATACGTTTATCCTTCTCGATCAGACCAAGTTCAAGGATAATTTTGACCGTATAGCAGCTTTGCTGTCATTGAATAAAGTTGAGCAGAACAAGATTTTTACCATCAATAATCTTAACAACAAAATCGGGAGGAGCCAGTTTAAAGAATTTTATCTCAAAAGAGGATCTAAAGGCGAAGTATACGGAAATGAAGTTTCGATAGAACAGTATCTGACTTATACAACAGAAAAACCTGAGAAGTCCGCAGTTGAGTATTACGTCAATAAGTACGGAAGCTATGATGAAGCACTCATCAGAATTGTATCGGATCTAAAATCATTTGGAGACAGCCTTGAGAATCTTGTCTCGCTGGTCAATCTGTATCAAAATCCGTTAGACACCAAACTTGATTCTTTCTACAAAATGATGAAAAGTGAGAGCAAAGGAAAAAATGTTTTCAAAATCATCAGTCAGGAAATGAAAGACCGTCAAATCAACTTCACAGAATTAATCAACGAAAAAACACATTATGAAAAAGCTTAGTTTATTTCTTTTAGGATGTACAGGTATTCTTTCAGCGCAGAATACCTATATCGATCCTACCGTTACGGCAGCAATGATATTATATTCTGAAAATCTAAAAGCAAAACAGAATGATGTGATAGAGGAAACCTCAAAATTGAAGGATGCGCAAACCTGGCTCGGGACACAGATGGTGGTAGCGAACGACATTCAGAATAAAATCCTGAAAGGCTTGAAAGAAGTTTCAGGAACTCTCCAGAACGGTATTCAGGTCCAGCAAATCTATTCTGAACTTAACAAGTGCTACACTTATTCTTCACAGGTCGTTCAATTGGCTTCGCAACACCCGCAGTATGCCATTTTCGGAACAAAAGCTTCACAGAAAACATACGAGCAGAGTTTGAAGATCGTAACAGATATTAATGACATTCTTACATCCGGCGACCTAAATCTCGCTACTGCAGGAGACAGGTATAAAATCCTGCACAATATTTCTGGAAATGTGAAAAATCTGAAACTGTGGCTTTTGGCTATTAAATTAAGATTGGAGAAAGCTAATCGATTGGGATTCTGGAATTCTATCAATCCTTTTGCAGCTTATATCAATACTGACAAAGGTATTGTGGAAAATATTATGAACAAGTATAAGAGGAACTTTTAAAATGAAATGATGAAAAAGATCTTTAAAATACTGTGTTTGATTGTAATATATATCACTGTTACTTCTTCAAGCGGTGGATCAATTCCAGCATGGCAAAAGGAAAATGTTTCCTTTCCGATGATGAATCTGGAAATAAACGCTGCGATGAAAGAGCACGGGAGGCAGAAAGAGATGAAACAGAAACAAGCCATTAACGCTACGTTGGAAAGCGCCAACCAAACGCAATGGAATGATTTAAAAAACAAAATCACCACAGTCCAGGACAGACTTCGCATTGTTTCATTTTCTATTCAGGCCATACCTACCGGTGTTGCAATGAGCAGAGAAATAAATAAGATAACAGCTAACCAGTCTGCCATCATTAATGAAATCAGTACAGCGCCTTATTCTATAATCTCTGTTTTGCCTGCTCAGGTGCAATTTGTGGATGATCTGCAAATGGTCACGAGATTGATAACCGGAATTGTTCTGTCATACGGAGCTATCAATCAAATGGAACAATCGGAACGTAAAATTTTGCTGGATTATGCACTAAATGAGATCAAAACGCTCAGCCGAAATTCCACACACATGCTTATTAAAATAAGAGATATCAAAGCTAAAGTCCTGAGAAACAAAAGGGCATTCCAATACTATGTCAATAGGGATAAACAAGTGGTGGAAGATATTATTAAGAACATCAAATCCTTTTAATATGACGAAGATATTAACCTTTTTAATAGCTGTTTTTTCAGGAATCATCATAAAAAGCCAGCAAATTGTCATCAATGAGAAGCTTCTGTCACAAATTACAGTTAACCATGGTGTCCGTTTAACCAGTGAGGATGCATTTTTAGATTCCTATAAAAAGCAAAAAAAGCTTTATGATGATATCAATGATAAAACAACTCAAATTATTGCGATTCATGAATATATCTATCTACAGCTGAAAAATGTCAATTCTGTGTTTACCCAGAGTAAGAAGCTGAGTTACGTGTTTCGCTACCTGGATAAGATTGTGTCCAATTCGAATAAGATGCTTGATCTGACTGCTCAACATCCGGAATATGCAATTCTGGTTTCCAAATACTATACGGAAATAGGTAAGCAGACTCTGAAGCTTCAACAGGAGCTTACACAGGATATTCTGCATGAAGATAAAGATTTTCTTATCGATGCAATGTACAGGGAAATGCTGATCGAAAAGATTTTCACAAGAGTCAGAAACATCAATGGAAACATTCTCTATATCATTATGAGATTGGAAAATGCCAAGAAAATTCCATACCTGTACCAGGTGCCTGTACTGAGAAACTACCTCAATATTGACAAGGCAATAGTGAGTGATATCATTCAAAAATACAAATACATATTCAACTAGACTTATGGTAAATATATTCAAAAACACAATCCTTATTCTCTTGATATACCTGGCTGATATTATCTATGGACAAGGTGTGAAGAGACTGAACGATCCGGCAATTGTTGCACAGCACAAGCGAATGACTTTCGAAAGCTGGGGAGACTGGAGACCATACCCAAAATACTTTCTCGGTATCCAAACCAATTTTGCTTACGCTACCGTGTGGGGAATGTGGGCTCCGAAAATTAACAGGGAGTATAAAGATGGCGCTGATATCAGGCCACTAAAACCGAATGGGGAACAAAATTTAAGATTAGCACAATTGAAATTTCAGGAAGAGGAGGCAACAAAAATTAAAGCAACTTCTGATTCAATCTATAATAGAAGTGTACAGGATCTCGCTCACTGGACTTCTGCGACTGTTGATGCCGATCCACTTTGGCTTTTGTACTACAAGCGGATGCTCAAACCAATCACAGAGTTTCCTGATATACCAAAAAATTTCATGGAATGGCGCCTGAAAGACCAGCAGACTTTTGAGGCACTATCCAATACCGGAACATTGAAAAGACTGCAGGAAGAATTAAACATTATCAAAGATACATATTTAATGTCCCGATCTATTGACATACCCAGAGGGAAACGCTTTATAATGTATCACCAGACATTGATCAGATGGAGGGAATTTCTCCAGGATTTAAGAAGACACAATGATAAAACGACACTTCTTCTGGACTATAAGAATATTCTCAAGATTCATTTGCCTACAACCTTGCCGCCGCAATCTGCCGCTGGCTCAGATAGGCAAATTATACAGGATGTGATGGAAAAATACAAACACAAGTATTAGATATGAATAAATCACTCACTTTAACTTTTTGCTGTCTGGCTTTGGTAATTCCTGTTACAGGCTTTGCACAGACAGATAGTGATTACAGTAACCTGCTTCAGTTTTTGAAGGGCGACGGAGCTTTTGAAAAATGGTTTATGGAAGTCTTTACAAAACTTGACAACAGTGTTCAGGATAGCGCACAGGGATCAGCATTGGTAGGACGCGCAATCGGTGGGCTGGGAGCTTTAATGTATCTCGGATATATGGGTTGGCAGATGGCGGCAGGAGATAGGGAGTGGGAGATTGTTCCGATGCTTAAACCTATTCTTATTGGATTTACCTTGATTTACTGGTCAGGATTTGTGAGTCTGCTTCAGGCCCCTTTTGAAGCTATTGCCGAACCCGGTATAGCGATCTTTAGTGAAATTGAATCTGAAGTCGATGATTTAAGGACTGAAAGATTTAAAAAGCAGCAACAATTACTAGATGCCGTTATTAAGATTAAAGCTGATGAAGATGCCAAGCAGGATGTTATTGACAATACATCCAAGGATGCTGATGATTCTTGGTTCGATCTCAGCGAAGGGATAGATAAGCTGCTTCAACCTATCAAGGAATGGCATATCAGAATGGAATTCCAAATGCAGAAACTGGTAGCGGAGCTCATAGAATTTGTATGCCTTTCTGTTTTACGGATCTGTGTTTATTTCATCTTCTTTATCCAGAAGATCTGGGCATACATCCTAATCATTCTGGGGCCAATAGCGATAGGGATGTCATTGATCCCCGGATTTGAAAATTCTTTCTACAGCTGGGTTTCAAAGTTCATCAATATTAATCTCTACACCTTCGTTGCTTACACCATTATCAACATCGGTCAGCAGTTGATAGCTTCAGGCTATACAATGGAAATAGAGCGTTACGATACGCTTCTGAATAACGGAGCCATTACCAATTTAGATGCTCTGTTGATGTATGTTACGAATTCAGGTATGATCTACAATCAGCTCTTCACTTGTGTGGCTTACATTGTTACAGGGATAGGCGTCCTGATGACACCAACGATTGCTGATACTATTGTAACAGCAGGCGGGGCCGGAGCAATGACTAAAATGAAAAGTGCAGCTGGCAGAATGGCAAGCAGTGCCAAGACTGCTGTGCTTGCTGTAAAAACCGGGGGAGCATCTGCTGTAAAATCAGCAGCAGCTTCAGCTGTATCCGGAATAGTTAAAAACGCCGTGAAGAATAAAAAATAATCATTAAATCTCTAAAAAATGCTTATCAAAAACTTAGAACAAAGAATAAAGATCAATAAAATAGTCTCACTGGCAGCTATTGTATTTGCTTTTTTTATTGTCAATGCAGGATTTTTCTTCGCTTACAAAATGATTCAGGATTCCAAAAAATCAATTTATATTCTGGATAACGGCGTCCCGGTTCTTGCCAGGCAGACTGATGTTCTTCTGAACAGGCCAGTGGAATATAAAGCTCAGATTGAACTGTTTCACCGCTTATTTTTTACACTTGCTCCTGACGATTCCTATATCAAGGAAAATATTCAAAAATCACTTTATCTCATGGATGACAGTGCCAAAAAAGAATATACCAATCTAAGGGAAAAAGGATTCTACAATCAGATTGTTGCTTCTAGTTCAATGGTAAGTATTCACTCCGATTCCATTTCCTTGGATATGGAAAACAATAAATTCAGGTATTTCGGAAAGCAGATGATAACGAGGAAATCCTCTGTTATCACCCGAAAATTATTTACTGAAGGCTATTTCGAGGACATCATTCGAAGCCCCAATAATCCTCATGGAGTCCTTCTGAAAAACTGGCGGATTATCGATAACGAAGAGCTGTCCAATCAAACTAAAAACTCTTACTGATGAAAGCATTCATAAAGAATATTGCAAAAAAGTGGCTTCGATGGTCCGTAGAGAATCCAAAGAAATTTTACATGTATTCCATGATTTTTCTATCAGTTTCTCTCATACTATCGATATCACAAGCGATCTTATTTCCCTATGATATGACATTCAGGATAAAACCTCCCATTCTGTATTCAAAAAGTTCAGTACACCATCAAAGCCAGTCAAAATCCGGGAAGGCAGTACAGGATATTGTGAGTGAGTTGCAAATGCTTAAAGAAAAAAGAGATCGCGGTGCATTATTAAAAGAAGACAGTTTGAGAATAGAATACCTTTTTTATCAATATCAAAACCTAAAAAATGAACATTAAAAAAATCAATTTCAAAGAGAAAAAATATGTTCTGCCACTTATAGCATTACCATTTATATGCCTGTTGGGGTACGTAAGTACCCACTTGGTTAGAGACAATAAAATAGATGAAAGACCAAAGGAACTTTCTCTTTCACTAGGTGAATCACGGGATTCAATAATGACCAAAAATGATGCATATGATGCTCTGTTTAAGAATGAAGATAAAAGGACAATGTTCGGCGGACTTAATAAGGAACAGGATAGCCTGCTAAGCTACGCAGACCACTTATCATTGTCTCAGAAAATAAAGATAGATTCAATAAAGACTGTCGAATCGAGGCAGAACCTGTACCCGAATAAAATAGGCCTATCATCATATTACAAATCAACACAGCAGAAAGAGGATCAGGATTATAAAAGGTCAGCTGAAATTATAAAAATGCTCAATGATAAATCGTATCAAAGTCAGGAAGATAATTATACAGACATAAAAAAAGAAAATAGTCAAAGTATCCAGCCGGATCCGGTAAAATATCTGAAGCAACAGATGTTGGTAATGGATTCTTTGGAAAAAGCCCGGGATCCAGATTACCAGGCTAAACTGAATGCAGAAACTAAACTCAAAGCCAATAAAGAGAAAATAGAAGAGTTCCTGAATTCTACATTCAATGTGAGCAAATCAGGCATCAATGCTGATTTTAATGCCATTTATAAGCAAAAGGACAATGATTTTATCAAGGCCGTTGTCGATGAAGATAACAAAGGCTTCCTGGGAAGCCGGATCAGATTCAGGTTGCTTGAAGACATTTTTGTCAGGAACGAGAAAATCGCTAAGGGTTCGATTCTTTACGGTCAGATCTCTGGATTTGCAATGCAGAGAATTGACCTGAAAATTATCTCCGTGTTTACTAATGGTGAAATTCTGCCGATTAATCTATCTGTCTATGATGTCGACGGGATGAAGGGCTTATATGTTCCTCAGAGTCTATTCCGTGATATGATCCGTGAAATGGGAAGCAATTCTGTCCAGGGAACACAGATGGATATGGGAGGGGAGGGCTTTTTTACAACCATAGGCTCCAGATTATTTACATCCACGTCCAAATCCATCGCTAATCTGATCAAAACCAACAAAGCCAAACTGAAGTACAATTCTTATGTATTTCTGATCGATGAAAAACAATTGAAAGAAGCTCAAAAACACTAAAACTTAACAAGAATGAAATCAGTCTTAATTATACTGTCGCTTTTATTTGCAGTATTTCACAATGCACAAACGGCAACCAAAGAACAGGTTATTTCCGAATTACCGGAAATAGAGATCACAGAAGGAATTAATCTGCATATTATCTCGCCCGAGCCCATCGAATATGTTGATCTGTCTACCGGGCAATTAACAGGAGACCTCCCGACAGACAACATAGCAAGGGTTAAAATCAGCAATGATCAAAAAGCTGACGAAAAAAGTGAGAACGTCAATCCTGCAGGCTTTTTTGATGGAAATTATGTCGGCATTATCACAGTCGTCGGACAGTCTTTCATTGCCCAATACAAAGCAGTTTACAGAAATTCAGAAAGCTTGAATACCATTACAAATTTCCATATTCAGCCGGAGGCGATGCAACCTATGGAATATGACAAAATGAAATTTTCCAATCTGGAATTGAGAAAATTTGCAATGGAGATTATTCAGAAAAAATCTGAAAATAATCCGGTCAGAATAGAGAAAAATTTCAATCTGAGCTTCCAGCTCAATAATGTTTATGTCATTAGCGATTACATTTTCCTCGATATAACATTCAAAAATCAGTCTAACCTGAGCTATGATATAGAAGCTGTGAAATTTTCCATTGAGGATAAAAAAATTCATAAAGCCACCAATAATCAAAGTATTGAAATGACACCACTTTTTCAGCTGAATCGTCAAAAGCATTTCAAAAAGAACTTCCGGAATATTTATGTCTTTAAAAAATTTACTTATCCGAATTCAAAGGTGATGATGATAAGATTGATTGAGGAACAACTTTCAGGTAGAACCATTGAGATTAAAGTGAACTATTCTGAAATCCTGAAAGCAGATACAGTTTAGTCACGGTTCCGACTAGTATAATTGTCCTTTCAACAATAAATATTAATAAAGAAATGCAAGAGCAACAACATCAAATAAAGATTTACGGATTTCTGCAGAAAGTGGTTTACGCTGTCGTTGCATTGGATTGTGCATCTTTGTTCTACATTAATGCTGATATTCCTGTCGTCTCCAACTTACTGATGAATTTTTCAAAAATGAGTTTCATTAATCGTCCGATTAATGCAAAGATGACTACGATTGTCCTGATAGGATTAGTTGCCGTTGGAACAAAGGCTAAGAAAAAGAAAGATTTAAATGTTGCAAGAGAAATCGTAGCTCCGATAGTTATAGGACTGGTAATGATTTTTTCTTCATTGAATTTACAGAATGAAGCAGGAAGTAACTTGCTGCCAAAAATTTTCCCGGGACTTAATCTGTACCAGGCCATCTATGCTCTTTTGTCTTTTTTAGGAGCAGTAATATTACAGATGGGTGCAGACAGTATTTCGAAGCTCATGCAACAGAAGATGGGAAAAGACCGATGGAATGTTGAAGAGGAATCTTTTGATCAAAACAGGGAACTTATTGATACCGATACCTCTGTTAATATACCTTATAGATTTCAGTATAATAATAAAACCAATAATGGCTACATCAATTTAGACCCCTTCCGAGGCACCATGATAATCGGAGTACCGGGAAGTGGTAAGTCCTTTGGGGTGATTAATCCTGCAATACGACAGATGATCGCCAAGGGTTTCTGTCTCTGTATTTATGATTTTAAATTTCCGGACCTGACTCAAATCGCTTATTATCATTACTTACTGAAAAAGAGTAAAGATTCCGGATACAATTACAGTTTTCATATCATCAATTTGAACGAAGTAGAAAAGTCTAAAAGGGTAAATCCTTTTCACAAAAAGTATATTCAGACTTTAGCCGAAGCCCAGGAAATGGCAGAGTCTATGGTGTCATCATTACAAAAGGGCGGAGCAAGTACCGGTGGCGGTTCAGAAGCTTTCTTTACGCAATCAGCTATCAACTTCCTGTCTTCATGTATCTACTTTTTTGCTACGTACGAGAGTGGTAAATATTCAGACCTTCCTCATCTTTTGTCTTTTATGAATTGCAGTTATAAAGAGATCTTTGATACCCTATTCACGAACGAAGAAATTTCTTCTTTGCTTTCTCCATTCAAGACAGCCTATGACAACAGAGCTTTTGATCAGCTCGAAGGTCAGATAGGAACATTAAAAATATTCCTTTCCCGGCTGGCAACAAAGGAAAGTTTCTGGGTATTCTCCGGAGATGAAGTAGAGTTAAAAATAACGGATAAGGAAAATCCCTCCATTATAATCCTAGCTTCTGATCCTGCAACACAGGATATTAATTCGGCTTTGTATTCATCAATACTAAACAGGACTTTACGTTTGATCAATTCTAAACATAATTTGCCTGGCGGAATTATCGCCGATGAATTTCCTACAGTCTATATTCATAAGATTGATAATATAATAGCTACTGCGCGAAGTAACAAAGTTGCTGTGGTATTAGGGCTTCAGGAAATTCCTCAACTACGTCAGTTCTACAAAAAAGAAGTTGCAGATACCATCGCCGCAATTGTAGGAAATATTCTTTCAGGATCGGCAAGAGATAAAAATACTCTGGAGTGGCTTGAAAAGTTGTTCGGAAAGATTAAACAAAAATCCTATTCCCAATCCATTTCGCAGCAGGGATCCACTACGAGTATTAACGAGAAACTGGATTTTATGATTCCCGCAGGTAAAACTGCGGCTCTGAAAACCGGAGAGTTGGTTGGTATGATAGCCCAGGGTAATGAAAATGCAACTCAGGAATATAAGACTTCTGCCATAAGAGGGAAGATAAATCTTGATATGAAAGCCATTAAGCGAGAAGAGGAAGATTACCCGGAGATGCCGGAATATTATTCATTCAAGGATAAAAAAGGTATCAACCGTAGGGATGAGGTTCTGATGACTAATCTGAGAAGAATCAATAAAGAAGTGGAACTTATTATCTCCGAAAATATCAAAAGGTAAAATTATGAAATCAAATAAAAAATATCATGTGGCAGCTATCCTTTCGCTTTATTATCCATTGATATCCGGACAGTTCAACACCTTGACAAGAAAGGAAGTGAATTACAATGATTTTAAGACAGAGACGCAAAATTATCCGATGGAAAAAACAGGTGAGAAAATCTCGAACATTAATAAAAAATCGTTTGGGAAACCTTTGAAGGCAATAAAAAAATCTGATCTGAAAAGAGAGATTGATTCATTAAAAAATGTGATCAATCAATATAGTTCAGAAAGGGTAGGGAGTAAGAAGTTAACTATAAACGATAATGCAATTTCTATGCTGAAGGGCTCTTTTAGAGAAATGCCTGAACAGAAGGCAGTCGACAGAATGTATTACAAAAGAAGATCTGACAAAAACTTGAGTTTGATTCTAAAGCCTGATTTTAGATCAAAAATAAGCATGCCTCTTAGAAGTGAAATCTTTGTCACTTCCCCTTATGGATGGCGCTTGCACCCTATAAAGGGAAATATGAAAATGCACTATGGAACGGACCTTAAAGCTAATTATGAAAACGTTTATGCCGTTTTAGATGGTATCGTAACAGAATCCGGTATCTCCGGAAGGGGTGGAAAATTTATAAAAGTCAGGCACTCCGATTCGTTTGTAACTTCCTATCTGCACCTTTCAGAAGTTTATTACCGGGCAGGGGAATTTGTGAAGGCAGGATTTATTATTGCAAGAAGCGGAAACAGCGGTAATTCTACCGGTCCTCATTTGCATTTTGCAGTTCAGGACAGAGACAATTATATAAATCCAATAAAATTTCTAAACGACCTTATCTCAGCTGATAATTTCGTTGCTCACCATAACCGCTATGAAACGTCAGAAATTACTTACAGCCAACGATAAAATATTTACCATTATGCAAAATCACAATTTACCAACCAGTGAACTGAAAAATTTTGGAATCATCAATGATGATCTAACTTTTTCAAAGAAATTAAGTCCTGACAATATTGAAAAATTTTTACAAGGGTATACCATTGTCGCTGACAATGATAGACGCAGGGCTACTTTTCAACTGACCGAGCAGAATACAAAATTAAAGGTGATATATCTGGAACGAGACAAAAGCCTCAGTGGAATGATTGAAAACAGTAAAAACAAAGTTCAATATGCAGATATAAAGGAACTTTTAGGTGATTATCCGCTTATTGAAAGAAAGGCTTTAATATTTGATAGTGAAACAGAAAAAGCAGTGGAATATGATCTGATCAAAAATGCAAGAGAACTTACCGCCATTATTGCTGAAAAAAATGACTCTGAGGAGCTTAGAAAATACAAAGCTGAATTGCTTAGACTTAAAAATTCTTTACAGGATAAAGCGGATAGTTTCCCTGAAAAAGCCAATGACATTTTTAACGATATAAATATTGTTTCCAGAGAAATAGATTCTGTCAACACTATTTCAGTAGATCAAAAGCAAACATCCCAAATGGTAGATTCACCTTTATATTTAGATTTGAATCATCAGGATATTCTTGACGCTGCAGACAAAAACACTACTGAAAGCGAAAAAGAGGATGAAGAACGCGAAAGAGAAACAAGATTCAGAAGATAGTATCAAAACAATTTTTTAACAATTAAAATCCACAAATTATGGAAACACAAAATGAATTCGACCAGGTTCAATACCTTAAAAATCAGATGAAATATCTGGGCTTCGGGGAAGATCAAAAACTGCATAAAGATCTGGAAGATAGTATCAATGGAATAGAACAACAATTTGAAATTAAAACTTCGTCAGACAGAACATTGCCTGAAAACGAAGTTGATTTCACCCTAAAGTTCACTAAAAGTGAGAGCGGTAACGTATTTTTCAACTCTTACAACGCCAAATTAAAAAATGCACAGAGCGGAGAGCTCTCCCATAACTTTTATGTTAGCAGAGAGCACACATTTACAGCTAAAGAAGCGGTCAACCTTCTGGAAGGGCGTGCTGTGAAAATGAATTTTACCAATCCAAAAACTAATCAGCAAGAATATGCTTTCGTAAAACTCAATTTCAATGATCCCAAAAATGAATATGGCAATTATAACTTCCAGAATTTCCATCAGAATTATGGAGTTAATACTTCAGAAATAGTTGATAAATCAAATATTGTATTTGATAAACCGCAATACAGAGATGATGTTATCAAATCTCTTGAAAAAGGGAATATTGTCAAAGTAAAATTCGAGATGAATAATGCTGTCATAGAAGGAAAAGCAATCCTTAACCCTCAGTATAAAAATCTGAATTTATATGATCAGGAAATGAATCGTATCAATACCAATAAACCATTGGAAGGCATTGGCAATGATCTGAGCCAGGACAAGGCGAATGCGCATGAACAGAGCATCAAACGTTAGACACCATTTTCACATTTAACACTATGAAGCGGTAAGTCATAAATGATTTGCCGCTTTTTTAAATTCAATTAATATGAAACTTCAACAATTATTTTCATTTATTATAATTCTTTCTGTTATCACTTCCTGTCATAAACAGATTGAATCAGAGCGGGGCGGGATTGATTTGATCTCGAACGTTTATTTTAAGGCCTCAAAGGGTCTTGATCAAATGTCTAGTTTTCATTTTTCAAAAATGAACTATTTAAGAAATGAGATTATCGAAATCGTGCCAGATCATAATTATACAGACATTAACAAGCAGGTTTATTGGATACAGGATTCGATATATTACACACTAGGTTCGCCGGAACGGAATGCCGTATTCAAAGATATTTTCAAAAGACAAAATTCTCAGTCAGTTTGGGAAAAGAAAGAGGGAGCTGTATTTTCTAAAGAATGGATTCCAAATTATAAAAACCGACGCAATTTATCTGATACTGTATTATTCAGCAAAAGGTATAAGCGCTTTGAAATCAATTCTCCATGGAACTACACAAGGTTCTACATTTACCCTACGGATACCATTTTACCATACTCGTTCTATAGACATGCAGAGCGAGACTACCACGGCAGACTCGAGCGTATTGATTCCTATAATAAAAAGACAGATGTTTTTGTCACACTTCAGCTATTGACAAGAAAGAACTGGGATGATAAAGCTCAGGAACTTTTTGAGTTTAATCATTTTGTTAACGACAGAAAATAAGTGATGGAGGAAATAAATTTAGGAATAGTTCAAGAAGGGATTTCTCTGATAAAAGGGAACAAGAATGAGATGATTGTTTTTTGGAAACAGTCTGATATGATATCTTTTATGGAGCTTTTAAAGTTAAATAATCAAATTAATAACAGAAATCTTATAGTCGTAAACTCTGTAGAAAATATAACGGACTTTTTGAGTCAATATCAAAGTTTTGATGGGAAGATATTTCTTTGTCTGGAAGGAAATAAAGTAGGAGATGCCACAACTCATGAAATCCAGATGCAGTTCAAAGGTAAAAATATCAAAGACATCCGGAAGATGTATGAGATTTCAAATGAAGGACATAAAGACTTGTTTGGATATCTTCAAAACAAATTAAATCGTCAGAATAAAAATATTAATTTAGTAGAATCTAAAAATCCAAACAATGCAAAGACTGTTGTTAGATCAGAAAGAATATCCATCACTCAGCACATGGGACCCGAAGTTCCTGGAAGAGATTTTGTCGGAACTTTTCAAAAAAGCCAATCCCGGCAAAATGGAGATAACCCTGGAAGACAAACTGACGGCAGCACAAATGCTGGAACTGGATTTGCAGGCGCAGAGTGGAGCAATTCAGGAGACAGAAGAGGCAGATCTCTTGACGGAACACAACCGCAAAATGTTGAAGAAAATGAAAGCGGGCAAAAGCAGTTGGGCAGAATCCTATCCGGGAGAAAAGTATCCAACGAAAACCGGAATGAATTAGTTGATACTAAAAACAGTGAGGCGTTAGAAATTCTTATTTCGAAGTATAAAGGTCAAAAACTGGCTAATGAACAAGTTGCAGAAGTATTATCTGCAGCTTGTTTTGTTTCTATTGAAAACAAAGTCCTCATTCAGCCTGGCGTTCAAATTACCGATGATTTAGAAAGTATTTGCAATCAGTATAAAAGTGGAGGTATAGCAAAAACAGGCCGGGGCATTTTAGATGAATATTACACAGATTCTAAAATTGTTGATGTCATAGGGAATTTGCTTCGGGAACACTATAAAGATAAAAGAGAACTTTCAGTTTTGGAGCCCAGCGTCGGGACTGGGAACTTTCTGTATGCTGTGAATGGACTTGGCTTAAAAATTAATATTTCTGCATTTGAGATTAATGAAACTGCGGCTAAAATTTCTAAAATACTTCATCCGGATTCCGATGTCAATCTCCGCGCTTTTGAAACAGAATTTATTGATGAAAACGGTTTTAAACGAGACGCCAAAGAATTTGCTGATAAATATGATTTAGTCATTGGAAATCCTCCCTATGGAGAACACCGGGGTTTTTACAAAGGTTTGGGAGAAGAATCGAAAATCAGTAAATACGAAGACTATTTTGTCAAACGGTCTTTGGATTCATTAAAACCCGACGGCGTAATGGCAATGGTGCTTCCTTCTGGTTGGCTGAACCGTCAGAAAAAACTGGAAAATGCTGAAATAGCCAATGCTTACCGTTTGCCAGCCGGCTCATTCAGAGGGACTCAGATCGGAACAGACATCATCATACTTAAGAAATCCACTCAAAAAATCTTAATCGATGTTTCTGATTTTTTCGAAAATAATCCTGAACATATTCTTGGGGAAATTCGAGAGAAAAGCAATCGCTTCGGACAAATGGAAAATTATGTCCACGGAAGTTTAGATGAAGCCATAGCGAGAATTGAAAGAATCAGAACCAATAAAAAAACAGAACGAATTGGTAATTTGTTTGAAGATTTATTTTTCGCTAATGGGAATGATGAGGTAAATAAGGTTAATCCCGATAAAGAAGAAATTTCAGTTGAAAATGAAAGTGAAAAAGGATTATCTGGAACTAAAGAAAAAATTTATCAGGTTCTTTCAACTCTCCAGGGAATCAAATTTAAGTCTCCTGCTGTTCTAAAAGAAATCGAGAAATACACTGAATTAAAATCGCAAATAGACAAAGATGAAAAATCTTTTTCTGCTGGAATAATAAAGGAGGTTTTCGAAAAATCTGAGAAGCTTATTCAGTCACATAAACAACTTGATTCTGAGTACAGGGTTCAGACAAAACCTGAAATAAAAAAGGGTGTTATAAAATACTTTTTTTCAAAGTCAGACAAAATTGTAGATACTTCACTACAAAATAGTTCAGGTATCTCAGCTGCGCGAATCGCCGCTTTTCGTGATACAGGTTACGATGGGACATTGAATAACACAGTACAGCACCAGAAGTTTGCCAATTTTATCGATGGAAAATGGATGCACGATTTTTATTATGCAGAAGGTAATATATATTCCAAGTTGGAGCAGCTGGAAAAAGATTATGCTGATATAACAACGTTCGGAGGGACAGAAGATCAGTACGGGAAACAGAAAGCTCTCCTTTTGAGTGTCCTTCCGGCTCCAAAGACATTAGATGAAATTTCTATAAGTCCCAATCATGAATTTGTTCACAAATTTTCATTAGGACAAGTGGAGACAGAAAAGTATAATCATTCGACGAGACTAAATGAAACAGTCATGGTTGATTATAATTTAGCAGAAAAGTTCAAGGATTTTGTAGGCAGTTTATCAGGAGAAGCTTTCGCTGGTTCTTCAGCTTGGGAAGTCCGGGGTTATGTAGATAACGAAACAGTAACAGGAAGTGATAAGGAACGAAATGCTTTAGTTCGCGAAAGAAGGAAAGCTGCTGCTAATGATCTTTTTGGAAAGTTCATTCGTGAAGAATTATCAGATGAATTAAGGGCTCGTTTTATCAGGGAATTCAACAAAAATTATAATAACATACACGTTCCGGACTATTCCAAATTCCCATTATTCTCCAAAATCCATCTGAATTTCAAAGGAAAAGAACTTAGACTGACTGAAGTTCAGAAAGCGGGTATAGGGAGGCTGACGACAAAGGGTGTGGGCTTGCTGGCTCACGAAGTGGGATTCGGAAAAACTCTTTCCGGGATATTATCGTTGCACGAAGCTATGGCGCGTGGCAATTCAAAAAGGCCCCTGATTGTAGTACCAAACGACAGTATTTTAAAACAGTGGGTTGAAACAGTATTCGAGACAATTCCGAATGCAAAAGTGAATGTCCTGGGAAACCTCGGAAAAGATTATGAACTTTCCCGATTTGATAATAGAGATGGAGAAATCACAATAGTTACCTATGAAGGTTTTAATAACATAGGTTTTTCCGAAAGCATTACCCAAGAGTTGGCTTCCAGATTCTCTTACATTTCAGAGAGTGAATTGCGCAGCGTAAATTCGATCAGCGAGAGAGATTTTCAGATAGAATTAGAAAAAGAAAAAGAGCTGCAAGGCAAAATGAAGCGTGGCAAAATATATGACTGGGAAGATTTTGGCTTTGATCATTTGACTTTTGATGAAGTTCATAATGCTAATCATATTGTCGGAAAGGTACGAATTGAAGACCGACGGTTTGCTTCAGATTTTAGAAGTCAAAATCAGCAAACATCCAGATTGGGAATCAATACATGGATGGCTTCTCAATATATTCAGGATAGATATGATGGCAGGAATGTTACGCTCCTATCAGCAACACCATTTACCAACAAACCTCTGGAATATTACTCAATATTGTCCCTTATTGCGAATAAGCGTCTTGAAGAGTCTGGGTACTTCAATGTCAATACCTTTTTCGAGACGTTTATGGAGGCGGACAATGATATGGAAATTGATGCAAAAGGAGATGTGAAGTATAAAGCCAGTGTGCGAAGATTCAAGAATAATTCTTTGTTTCAGCAGCTCCTATCTGAATTTGTTGACATTAAAGGTGAAGAGGATAATCCGGAACTCATCCGTCCGAACAAGATCAACAAAGAATATAGGATTGAGCAAAATGATCTGACGCGCGAGCAATATGATTTATTGACTGAAAACTTTAGCGAAACGGAGAAAGGTGCTATTCTTACCCATATCTTGAATGCGAGGCTGATTGGTATTTCTCCTTATCTTTCTCCGTATTATAAAGGTGAATTTCCTACTGTAAAAGAATTTGTTGAGAATTCTCCGAAACTGCATGAGACAATGAAACTGATTCAGCAAAATAAGAGAGATATGCCTGACTCAGGTCAGATCATTTATTCTGAACTGGCAGTGTCGGAATTTCCGAAAATTAAAGATTATTTAGTAACTGAAGTAGGTTATAAATCCGAGGAAATAGGTGTAATAACAGGCGCAACGAGTAAACTCAACAGAGTGAAGATTCAAGATGAGTTTAATTCGGGAAAAATCAAAATCATCCTTGGCAGCGAGGCAATACAGGAGGGTATGAATCTTCAGCAAAATACCACCGATTTGTATATGCTGTCCCTGCCTTACAATTTTACGACTTTACGACAAGTTGAAGGCAGGGCCTGGAGACAGGGAAACAAGCACGAAAATGTGAGGGTAAATTTTATGCTTACTAACGACAGCATCGATGTATTTATGCTTCAAAAGTTGCAATCCAAACAGGCAAGGTACTTGGAAGCGATGAAGAAAGGTGCAGATGTACTGGATATCTCTGATATCAGCACTCAGGAACTCAAAACATCTATTATTACGGATCCGGAAACAAGGGCAAATATTGAGATAGAGTTGATGAAAAAACGAATTGAAAATGAGAAAAATAAACATCTTGCGGATAATGCTTTTGTTTTGCGAAAGTATGAGAGTTTTTTAAAAGTACAGGAAATGGTTACCAAAGCGCAGCATTCGTACAACAGGATTTTAGGCTATTCCGAAGACGAAAGTGAGAATGCTGACTATTGGGAAAAGCAACTTCCCTCATATCAAAATACGATTGACCTGCACAAAAGACAAGTGAAAGAAGTTATCAAAAATCTTGAAGAAAAAGGTGTGAATGTTTCGCAAATAGAATTTCAATGTAAAACTACGGAAGCAAAAATTTTACAATTAGACAAAAGTTTGGAGGATATTAAGATTACACGTGACCAATTGATTTCTCAGTATAAGCGTGAAAAGATTGAAAGAGAAAATAATAATATCAATTACCTGGCAGAAAGAGCTGAAGAAAATAAATTTTTATATCTGGAGAGTCTTAAAAAAGTTGAATCAGAAATAAGCAGGGAGCCTATGAATTTTGATTCTGAATTGAAAACTGATAGTGTTCAGTTAAAATTCAGGAGATAATTTTACAAGTCTTTTTCAAAAATGCAATTGATAATAGCATTTTTTATTACCTGGATATTTCTGTTTATTATCTTTTACTCTTTTGACATTCCAGAATACTATTTATTAATCTTGTTTACTTTTTTCCTATGTGATGCTATTGATTTAGAGGTAAATATACCCCAATTTTGTAGAAATAATTATTATTTTAAAAAGAAAAAAGAAAAGCTTATGTTAATAGATATTATTACAAAAGAGGATATTCAGCAACTCAAAACTGAACTATTAGAAGAGATTAAAAAATTATTAGGTCAGAAAGTTTCTGAACAAAAATTATGGTTGCGTTCCTCAGAGGTCAGAGAATTATTGAATATATCTTCCGGGACATTGCAAAATCTTCGTGTCACTGGGATGTTATCTTACACACGAGTTGGCGGAACAATTTATTACAATTACAAAGACATTGAAGAAATGCTGAAGAAGAAGGCATGAAGTTTTGAATTAGTCGAAATCAAATTATGAAATATAACAAACACCTTACGGCTTTCTACGAAAAAGTGGCACTTGATAGTACGCTTAATCCATCACACATCAGCCTCTACTTGGCTTTATTCCAATTCTGGAATTTCAGCCGCTTCCGGAATCCGGTCAGTATTTCCCGCGATGAGGTGATGCGCATCAGTAAAATCCGCTCAAAAGCCACCTACCATAAATGCCTGAAGAATCTTCACTCTTCGGGCTATATTGATTATCAGCCATCGTATAATCCCTTTCAGGGAAGTCAGGTGGTGATGGTGGATTTTGAAGGGGAGTTATAGGAGTGGGAACAGAGAATAAGCATTAGCTTTTCTATAGAAAATCCCAAACATTGATTGGGATTTCATAAAGCAAATTGGACGTTACGTAAACTACATTATTTTAGTCCGTATTCTTCTTCGGAAACAAAAGATCCGCCATTCCTCCTCCAATTTCGTTCGAAACAAGATCAGGATCGTAGTTAGGAAAGGCAAAATCTTCCAGCAGTCTCCCGTCCAACCATTCCTGATCCATCTTTCTGTCCAGGCAGACAGGCATTCGCTTTTTAGTGTTATGGATTTCAGACATCAGGTCATTGGCTGCCGTGGTTATGATGCTGTAAGTCTTGTACTGATTACCGGTCTTTGCATGCGTCCAGATACTATAAATGCCTGCCAGCGAAAAGATCTCGTGATTTCGTAATGCAATTTCAAACTTCTTTTTCTCTTTGCCCTTGGCATCCTGCCACTGCCATTCATAGAAAAGATGCGCCGGTATAAGGCATCGGTTATTGACCGAGTGTTTGTATGATGGTTTTGTTTCAATGCCTTCGATCTGTGCATTCAGTGTATTGGCTTTTTTATAGAAGTCAGATTTGGCCCACACCGGCAGCAATCCCCAGACACCGGAGACGATCTCACTCGGCGCTTCATTGGTGATGATGGCTGTTTTGGGATGATCAAAACCGTTGAGTTCATCCAGGAGATGGTATTCATTCTCAATCTCGAAAGCACTGTAATATTCTTCAAGCTGCTTCGCTGTAAACTGTGTGGAAAACCTGTAGCACATAATCGTTTTTTTGGTAGTGATTTTGTCTACCTTTACCACAAAATTCATTCCCAGATCACCATGTTCGCTTTAGTCGACTGTAATAATTTCTATGCTTCATCGGAAAGAGCCTTCCAGCCTGAGCTGAACGGTAAGCCCGTCGTGGTACTATCTAACAATGACGGTTGTGTTATTGCCAGAAGTAATGAGGCTAAAGACCTGGGAATAAAAATGGGTTTGCCGGCTTTCATGTTAAAAGAATTTTTAAAAGATGACATCCACATCTTTTCCAGTAACTATGAGCTTTATGATGATATGAGTAAAAGGGTAATGAATACCCTTGCTGAATATACACCTGAAGTGGAAGTCTACTCTATTGACGAAATCTTTTTAAAGTTTACGGGTTTTCAGAATTATAACCTCTATGAATATGGGATAGATATGCGCCGGAAGGTCAAGAAGAACTGCTGGATTCCGGTTTCTGTTGGCTTTGCACCGACGAAAGCTCTGGCAAAAGTAGCCAATAAAATTGCCAAGAAATTTTCTGATAAGCTAAACGGAGTCTATGTCATCGATTCTGACGAGAAAAGAATCAAAGCGCTCAAATGGCTGGCCATTGAAGATGTCTGGGGCATCGGAAGGCAGCTCTCCAAAAAACTGATTGGATGGGGCGTGAAAACAGCCTACGACTTCACACAGCTTGATGATTATACTGTGGAAAAGCAGTTGAGCATTGTTGGCCTGCGCCTTAAGAAAGAGCTTTCGGGCTTAAATTATCTTGACCTTGAAGAAACTGAGCGTAAAAAGGCAATTGCCACCACCAGGAGTTTTGCCCATGATGAATACAGTTATGATAATCTTGCCGAGCGTGTGTCAACTTTTGCGACAAGGTGCGCAGAAAAACTACGCGCCGAAAAGTCTTACTGCAGCAAGATCGAAGTGTTTGTGATCACCAACCAGTTCAAGGTACACGAAATGCAATACGCCAACAAAGTCATCGTCAATCTGCCCTATGCTTCCAATTCGAATATTACTCTGGCAAAATATGCACGTAAAGCTTTGGACGTCATTTATAAACCCGGCTATGGCTATAAAAAAACCGGTGTCGTAGTGCATGGAATAACACCGCAGCCGTACAGACAGGGAAACCTTTTTCTCAATGAAGACCCAAGGCACGAAAAACTGATGCGCGTGATGGACACGCTCAACATATCAAAGATGGATCCTGTGGTAACCCTGGCATCCAATGATTTGGGTAAGCGTGAGAAAATGCTGCGTGAAAGGCTGTCACAGTGCTACACAACAAAATGGACTGATTTAATTGAAATATCATGATCTTAAAGAAAGCAGATAATATTTACAGCGAAATTGAATTCTTTCCCGTGAAAAATGACGGAGAGAAATTTTATGTTGAAGTTCATGACAACATTGCTAACGGCTTTCCATCGCCTGCTGAAGATTTCTCAGGAAAGCGAATCAGCCTGGATGAGAAGTTTCTTTCCAAACCCGAAGCCACGTTTATCGGCAAGGCCAAAGGTATGTCCAATTATCCCTATATCATGCCCGGAGACTATCTCATTATTCGTTCAGACCTGGAAGCGCGTGACGGCGACCTTGCGATTGTGTATGTTTCGGGTGAAGGATTTTCAGCCAAAAAGATCGATCTTGAAAAAAACTGCCTGACTCCACTGAACAAAGATTTTCCGGTGATTACCATCGCTGCTGATGAAGTCGTAGAAACAAGAGGTGTGGTGAAAAGTATATTCAGAGATATGTCTGCCCTAAATATTGACTGATATTCTGATTAAAGGATTATTCTAATTATATTTTCTAATTAATCAAAAAATAAATTTTTCGCTACTCTGTAGTTAATCTGGTAATTTCAAATTTTGAGTTATCTTTACAATGGTTGCATCATGTTTTGGTCTATCGCCTTCCACATTGGGAATACTAAAATCAAAGCTGTAAAAACGTTGACCAGAGCAACGGTTTTATTGATAGATTTTCTAACTTTTTAGGAGTTATGACAATAATTTATTGTTGATCTAAAATCATTTGCTTTTATTAATAATACTCAGTCAAAATAATTTTAAATAAAATAAAAAAATGAAATCAATTTTTATTACTTTTCTATTGACCTTTTACTCAATCAATGCTATAGCACAAAATATAGATTTTCAACTTTCCACACATATTCTGGACATATCAAAAGGGCTGCCAGCTCCTGATGTTAAAATTAGACTGGAGAAATATGACTTACAGTCAAAAGTATGGATTTATCTCGACGAAAAAACGACTGATAACAATGGTCGAATTCCAAACTTCCTTCCGTCTTCACCTACAAATAATGGTATTTATAAACTCATTTATTTAACAAGTGATTATTTTAAAAAAAATAAAATGGAGAGTTTTTATCCCTTTATTGAAGTAGTATTTGAGATCAAAGACCGAAATCATTATCACGTGCCAATTACGCTTTCACCTTATGGCTATTCCACTTATCGGGGAAGTTGATAATACTTGATTTTATATTGCTTAATTCTGTGCTAGAATCTCTAACTGATTATTAAAATTGTCACATGCTTATCAAAGTTCAAAGTTAGGATTATTTGATCTCACCAAAAAGATTATAATTTCGTTAAAGCTCACCCCCAAGTTAACCTTTCAAAACCGCCATATCATCACTCACTTTCTTATCCAGGATCTTCGCATAATGCTGTGTCGTTTTGATATTCGTATGGCCAAGCATTTTACTTACACTTTCAATAGGGACACCATTGGACAAGGTAACAGTAGTCGCAAACGTATGCCTTGCAATATGGAAAGTCAGATCTTTATTGATCCCGCAAACGCTCGCAATTTCTTTGATATAAGAATTCATTTTCTGATTTCTTAGAACAGGAAACAGGACATCTGAATTGACACATTGCGGATGGTTCTCATTTTTTAAAACCAGCTCCTGAGTCACCAGCAATAACGGAACTCTAGTTGCGGTGTCCGTTTTTTGACGGCGGGTAAAAATCCATTGGTCGCCATCAATCCCGATATTTATGCTGGATTTTGACAATTGTTTGATATCCATATAGGCCAAGCCGGTGTAGCAACTGAAAAGAAAGATATCGCAAACCTGATTCAATCGGTCTGATGCAAAGTTCTTTTCGTAGATCAGTTTAATTTCCTATTTGGTGAGATGTAGAGATTCGACAGCCTTTATTTTTTCTTTAAAGCAGAGGAAAGGATCTTTCCTGACCCATCCGTGCGCCATACATTAACGAATGATCTTTTTGGAATTTTTTAGGTATTTAACAGCGGTACTGTTTACGCATTTTCTTCAGAATCTTTTAATTCTTTTATCGGACAGTAATGATTCTATATATGTATGAAGTATTCCATTTCCTAAATTACTTAGTTTTTTTTTGCTTATACTTTTTAGTAAATTAAATTTAAAAAAACATTTAGAAATAGATTTAAGTATACTTGCTATTGGTTTTTTTAAGGTTTTCAAACCATATTTCCAGAGTGTAATCCTTTTTGATATTTAATTTCTTTCTGAGATTATACTTACGATTTGAGATTGTACTAAGTGATCTGTTCATGATGTTAGATATATCTTTACTATTAAAACCTAAAAAAATTAGTGCAGACAAAGTAAGCTCGGAAACTCTTAGTTTGGGATTTAAATATAAAAGTGCATCAGTAAATTCTGGATATACTTCTCTGAATCGGGCATAAAATTCAGGATCGTTGCTTTTGGCAAGTTCAATAACTTCAGTAAATGCGCTATTTATCTTTTTCTCTAGTAATTTTGTAACTTCCTTTTGCTCAACTATTATTTCTTCTTTAAACTCTAATTCTTGCTTAGAACTTACAAACAGATCATTTGTTTTCTTTTTTAAGTAATAATATCTACCTAAAAATAAAGAGGTTAAAATGATGAAAACGCTAACTACAATGATGAATAATTTTTTGTTTTTAGTACTTAAACTCTCTTTTTCAAAATTGTTTTCTTGGAGTATTAAAGATGAAGCCAATTGGATGTCTTGTTTTCTTCTTAATTCATTTTTTTGTATCTGTCTATAAAATTTTTCCAGATATAGCTTTTCGTTATCTTCTTTACCTAATTTTGCATAGATGTCTGCTATGCTTTTCGTTGTCTGTGCTACATAATCATCATCAGTACCTGAATATAGTTTAAGATCATTTAAAGTAGCTATATAAAAATTTAAGGATTTTTCATATTCTTTAGTCGAATAATAAAAATCACCTAGCGCGTGAAGTTCTGCGTAACGACTTGCTGACTTTCTCTTACCGGCTTCCTCTAAACTTTTTTTGAAATAAATTAACGAAGAGTCTTTTTTATTTTGATCTAAATAATAATAGCCTAAAATGCCGTATAAGCCGCGCATTTCAAATTTTTTCTCTTTCACTGGAAGCTGATCTATTATTCGTTGAGCAGTATCAATATTCTTTTTTACTTCTTTGTAATTCATCTTATATAAATATATTGATGATAACATAATATGAGATCTTATTCTAATAATTTTGGCTTCAGTTAATTCATCATTTTCTAATACATCATTAATTTTGTTATAAGAGCTAATAGCTTGATCTAATAAATCTAAGCTATAATAACTAGATGCTTTTATTTCGTATATTTGGGAACGAAGAATTTTGCTTTCTTTTGCAACAGGTTCTTTTAAAGCCTTTTCTGCATAAATTAAACTTTCCTTGTATAAACTAACATTATCTAAACATTCGGCTAGACTCAAATAACAAACAACTTTTTTTTTAGAATCGTTTATTTTTTCAGCTATTTTGCTTGCCTCTTTGGAGAACTTTATAGCCTTTAAATCATTTCTTCTCTTAAAAGAATCTGAAAGTTTTAGGAGTTGCTCAATTTTTAATTGTTCGCTTGATTGACAAAAATATATATGATAATAAAAAAAACAAAATAAGATAGTGAATATTGACTTATAATTTATCATATTGAAAATTATTACCTTAAAATGAAATTATTTAACACTAATTTAAAAAAATATGCCCATTGATAATAACTTTTTTTATGTAATATTTTGATTCCCCTAAATGTTATTGCACTTACACTAATTTAGACACACAAAAAAGGAAATTTGTAATAATAGTTTTTATATTGTCAACAGTTACATTTGTAGGTTTTTTTGGAAATTTTTATGGTTTGTCTTCCTGCCATCTAGCATTTTTATGAATTTTGTATAGTTATAAAAATTCGAATATTTAATTCGATCAAAATTCATGGAGTGTCACTATCACAATTAGTTAATTGGTTTAGTGAAAATTTGAGTGGACATTGCACCTCGCCCCCAATTAAAATTGTTTGCGGGAGGTGCTGAAAACATTCCAAATGAAATCGTACTTGTACTTGTATTGTTGCCCTCAATGTAACCATCAACTTTGTAAATGACATTAATAGGTATATTTCCTGTATTTGAAATTATATCTATGGCAAATCCCGAAATGGATAAACCTTTAGCTTCAACACCGGTCGGCCCACCATTGTAGGAACCGGGAACTGTATATTTTCTGGAGCCCATTTCAATTTCTGTATCTGTACCTCCATTGACAGATTTATATAATGTACATCCTATATATCCAATTGTACCTGCATTGCTATTAGAGTGAAGAACAGGAATACTGTAGTTAACTACTACCTGCGCCTTTGTTTTTGCAGGAATAGTGATAGGTACATTTAAAGATAGATTTACTCTGCCACCAGCTATAGAACTTGTAATAGGGGCTGTAAGAAGTGCGTACTTATTATCTCCAAATTGCCAAGAAATTTCAGTTGAGCTACCACTAATATATCCTAGTTTCCCTTCAGAATTAGCTACAACTCGTCGATTGTAATCCCCTGCTAATGCTTCTGTATTGATTTCTGTCATTGAGCGTACTCTGGCGTTTCCATTGACATCTAAAGTTGCTGTCGGACTTGTTGTATTAATTCCAACCTGTGAAAAAAGATTAAGTGAACAAAATAACGATGATAGGATAATAGTTTTTTTCATAAATTAATATTAGATGAGTAAGTAAAATTTATCAGGTATTTAACCAATTTATTGATACTTAAAATAAAAAATGATCTACTTTTTTGCCTATATAAAATTAATTTTAATTTGACTTAAATAATTTTTTAAAAGAAAAGTTATTCAGCAAATCGTTCAATAAAATTTTGTTGAAAAGGCTAATTCAATCAGTTAGAATTTAAGAAATAATAACAAAACTAAATTACTCAATAACTGACATTTCGGTCGAGAGAGTAATTTCTTTTTTGTAGTTTTCAATTTAGTTTTAAAAGATTTAAAATTCTCGTTATTGGGTATGATATATACATAGATGATATAGAGAAAGCGTTCAAGAAACCAGAAATTAATGAATTACCATTCAATTTTTTCTTTTTTTATATGTTTCTTATACCATTTTAAGCAACTCAAGATCTAATCTTGCCATACAAATGTTAATTGCTTCAGATATATACTTTCGGTAAACAGCAGATTTTTAGATATATCAATCTATAACATTTCCATCGGCATCACATTTTTTCACAGAATATCCCAATTTTTTAAGACCATTAGAAATTTCCGATGCTTTACCAGCAACGATAATTCTGGAGTTATTAGGAAATATGATTGTTTTAGCGATATTTTTAACATCATTTAAAGTTACATCATCTATTGATTTTAAGTAATTTGTATAAAAGCTCGTAGGTAAATCTTCAACCTTTTCTTCTAGTGCAAATGCGGCAATTTTCTCAGGTTTTTCAAGTGACCTTATAAAATCACCTTTTAATTTGATTTTAGCGTCTTCTAATTCTTCAGGCTTAATATCAACGATAGCATTAAGCTCTTTCATAAATTCTATAATAGCTTTGTCCGTAACTTCATTTCTAACTGACGCACTTGCAAGAAATTCAGAATAGTTTTTATCTACGATAAGATTAGAATATGCTCCATAAGTATATCCATTTTTTTCACGCAGATTCATAAAAAGTCTTCCGTTTTCACCCCCAAGAATATGATTGCATAGTATAGCAGGAAAATATCTAGGATCATTCATTTTCAAAGTATGTAGATTGTTTATTGCAATTAGAGATTGTGTGGCTGAAGGAATATCTATTAAGCAAATCTCAGTTTTAGTGATATTATGCCCTGGCTCAAGATGCTGTTTCGTTGCAATAGATTTTTTCCAGCCGATAAATAATTTCTCGATTAAGGGTTTAATGTTTTCAAATTTTACATCGCCAACAATGGTAAGATATGCATTGTTGGGAACAAAATGCATTTTATAGATATTATTTATATCTTCTATTTGTATGTTACTAATTGATTCAACCGTAACAAACTGACCTCTTGCTGTATTTTTTCCATAAAGCATAGCATTCGAAACTCTTCCAACAATGAAAGAAGCATTTTTCTCATTTGAGAAGAGTTTATCAATTTTTTTCTGTTTTGATATTTTTAGATTTTCTGGGGAGAATTTCGGATTAATTAATGCATTACCCATTAAGGTTAAGACTTCAGGAAAATATTTTGAAAGACATATTGCTACTGCACCTTGAGAATGAAATTGAAGATTTGCACCTATAAAATCTATCCTACTATTGAATTCATCTTTGCCTAAGTCGGCACTTCCGTTATTTAACTGTTCAGCAACTATTTCTGTAACACCTTTTTTATTACCCTCATTTCTTAATGGTCTTTGTAGAGAAAGATTTATTGTCACTCTAGGTAATTTGTTGTTTTCAACAACCATCACGGTGAGACCGTTTTCTAAACGAAAAGTCTTAGGCTTTGATATTTTAATGATGTTTGTAGGTCCTGATTCAGGTATTTTATTGATATCTATTTTCTGTGCAGATATTATGGTACTAAATAAAACTCCCGTTATTGTATAAATAAAAAGATTTTTCATTGTAAAGATTTTTAGTCAAAAAGGTCTTTTGTTAATTTTGTTTTTCTGGGAGATAGTTAATTATAATTCTCTGATTACTGTTAAGATATTTTTTAGCAGCATCTTGAATATCCTTTCTAGTAATAGATCGATAAATATCAATTTCTTCATTTATTAAATTCGTATTACCATGCAACTGATGATAAGTAGCTAAAGACTCTGCAATACCTTCTGTATTTAAATTTGAATTAATAAATTTATTCTCATAGATATTTTGCAGTTTTTTTAGATCTTGCTCAGAAATTAAAGTAGTTTGTAGTTTTTTTATTTCCTCATCAATTTCAATCTGAATATCATTCTTTGAAATTAAATCAAGAGGTTTGATTTTAATTACAAAAACACTGTAATCTTCAAAAGAATTAGTATAACAGTTAACTTCTAAAGCTTTACGTTTTTCTTCGATTAATTTTTTTGATAAAACAGAAGATTTACCTTTACTCAAATATGACGAGATCATTTTCAAAATATATGAATCCTTTTCTTTAAACCCAGGTGCTCTATAAGCAAATGCATAAGCAGGAAGTTTGATATTCGGGTCAGTTGCAGTAAATTCTTTTTCCTTAGTAATCGGAATTTCTTTTGGGAAATTTTTTGCGTAAACTATTCCCTTTGAAATTCCTTCAAAATAAATTTTAATCCATTTCTTAGTTTGCTCTACATCGATATCACCGGCAACTACTAAAGTTGCGTTATTTGGAACGTAGAATTTTTTATAGAATGATCTAAATTCTTCCAATTTTGCGGAGTTTAGATCATCCATTGAACCTATGAGATCAAAATTGTAAGGGTGATTCGTAAATACATTTTCCATTATAGCTTTATATAGGTTACCATAAGGTTCATTATCAAATGACAATCTCTTTTCTTCTTTCACTACTTCTCTCTGAGTTTCTACGCCAATAGTATTTATAATAGGGTGGCGCATTCTTTCGGCTTCCATCCAAAGTCCGAATTGTTCATTGTTGGATGGTAATGTTGTATAATAATAAGTCCTATCTTCAGTTGTATCCGCATTAGCATCTCCACCTCTAGATGAGACCAATTTGAACCATTCTCCTCTTTTAATGTTTAAAGTTCCCTCAAACATCAGATGCTCAAAGAAGTGTGCAAAACCTGTTTTGCCTTTAATTTCGTCTTTAGAACCTACATGATACATTACACTTGTGGTTACCACTGGCGCAGAATTGTCCTTATGCAAAATTACGTGAAGACCGTTAGTGAGATCGTATTCTTCATAATTAATATGTTGACCATTTAAAGATTCTGACACTAATAAGATGGTTGTAATTAGTACAATTTTTTTTATCATAATAAATAATTAAAAATATTTACGATAATTTGACAGCCTTTCAGAAATCATTGAAAATTATGTTTGACTTGTGATAATGAGTAATTAAACTTATTTTCAATTCTACTTATCAAAACTGCAGCAAATAAAATGAATTGTTATTAAATAGTATGAAAACAGCACTGCCTATTTATTACCTATTTTATTGTAAATGACTGTAAAATAGTATTTTAAAATTTTACTATGTTTTAATTAGTACAGAAGATGAATAAGTATTTATTTATTAAATAAGTCAAAGATTGAATAGTGAATTTATATGTAAGTGAATGAAGACCTCAAAAATTAGAAAAGTAATAACACATTTCGCATGAGTTGAAAAAGAAAATTATTTTATTAATAACTAATTATTAGACTTTTTTATTTATCCCTATTTTTTTATTTGTTATGAAGTTTTTCCTTTAGAACCGCCATATCATCACTCACTTTTTTATCCAATATCTTCGCATAATGCTGAGTAGTTTTAATATTCGTATGTCCCAGCATCTTACTTACACTTTCAATAGGTACACCATTAGACAATGTAACAGTAGTAGCAAATGTGTGTCTAGCAATATGGAATGTTAAATCCTTATTGATGCCGCAGACACTCGCAATTTCTTTGAGGTAAGAATTCATTTTCTGATTGCTTAGAACCGGAAAAAGGACATCCGAATTTATACACTGCGGATGGTTTTCATATTTTAAAACCATTTCCTGAGCCAACGGCAATAGCGGAACCCTGGTTGAGGTATCGGTCTTTTGACGATGGGTAAAAATCCATTGGTCGCCATCAATCCCAACATTTATGCTGGATTTTGATAATTGCTTGACATCCACATAGGCCAGGCCGGTATAGCAGCTGAAAAGAAAAGTATCTCGCACTTGGTTTAATCGGTCTGATGCAAATTCCTTTTCATAGATCATCTGAATTTCTTCTTTGGTAAGATATGGACGTTCCACAGCTTTAATCTTTGCTTTATAGCCAAGAAAAGGATCTTTGGTGATCCATCCGTGCGCCATACACAAACGGATTATCTTTTTGAAATTCTTGAGGTATTTCACAGCAGTATTATTTCCGCATTTTCTTACACTTCGCAGCCAGAAATCATAATCACTGACAAAACCGTGATCAATCTGCGTGATATCAATATCAGAAGCTTTATACTTCCACTTAATAAATTCCTGCGTATGCTTTAAAGATGTCTTATAACGCTCCAGTGTTCCCGGGGCAAAATCCTGACCGACCAAAGCTTCCACCTTGTCATTATGCTCCTGAAAGATGGGAATGAGCATTCTTTGCTTAATATCCGTCCCAAGGAGTTTAGATTTTAAACTCTCAGCAGTAACAACGACCTCCTCTTTCAGCATCAAGAAGTGGAAATCATATACTTGTTGTTCCAGAGTTTTAAGATAGAGATTCAGCGTTTTGGCTTCTTGGCTATTACCTACAGCTTTTTGCGCTTTATTATCCCATTTCTTCGGATCGATATATCTTTTAGCCGCAATCTCTGCTGCCTTGCCGTCTATCGTAATTCGTAAATAGATAGGAGCGGTTCCGTTTGTTCTGATTTTATTCTTTTTGATGTAGAATAACAGGTTGAATGTTTTGTTCATTGTGTGATAACTTTAATTGTTTAATAATTTACTTTTTGTTACCACTTTTTGCAAGATGTTCAATCGTTAGACTGCCTATTGGTCGGGCTTTCCGAAGATTTCAGTGACCCATTTTTGATATTTTTACGATAGGTCACTGAATAGGTCACTAATATTATGGCCATTTTTGTATTATTTTGATACCTGCGCTAAAACAAAAAACGCTGTAAACATCGATGTTTACAGCGTTTTAGCTTATTTTGGTTTCTAACCTGGCGGAGAGTGAGGGATTCGAACCCCCGGACCTGTTACAGTCAACAGTTTTCAAGACTGCCGCAATCGACCACTCTGCCAACTCTCCTTACTTATCACGATTTCTCGTTTTCAGTGGTGCAAATATAGAAAGCTTTTGCATTAAGACCAAATTATTTTGACTAAAAAGTTTTAAAGTGCTTATTATCAAAATCAAAAATTAACTTTTCATACATTGAAATCCCAGGAATACCATCAAAATACCGATAATCAGACTCCCCAAAGCATAAAGAACCAGCATTAGATAGTTGGAATTTTGCCACAAAGAAAAGTTTTCAGCGGAGAATGTTGAAAATGTGGTATAACCACCGCAAAGTCCTGTTATAAGAAGGTATTTCAGAGAATTGTCCGTCTTGATAAAATAAGCAGAAAGAAGACCAATCAGGAAACAACCCGTCATATTCACAATAAAAGTTCCCATTGGAAAAGCATTGTAATTCCAAAGTTTCTGAGTGTAATTGGAAATCAGAAAACGGAAAACACTGCCCGCACCGCCGCCCAGAAAGATATAGATCAGATTTCTCATGATGCTAAAGTATGAAAAAAGAGCCTTATTTAAGTAGATTTATCTGTAAACCTTATGGCAATAATAGCCATCCAACCACATAATTTCCTATTTTTGTAATCATTAGTTATGAAAAAAATAATTCTGATAGAAGATGAGTCCAGCGTAGTTTCCTTCATTAAAAAAGGCTTACAGGAATTGGATTATGACGTTTCTGTGGCCTTCGACGGTGCTACGGGAATCCGCCTGGTAGAAGAGAATGCGTATGATATGGTCATTCTGGACATCATGCTTCCGGACATCAACGGGCTGGAGGTCTGCAAGGAAATCCGTAAGAAAAACAAAACCATTCCGATTTTATTTCTTACCGCGTTAGGATCCTCAGAAAACATTGTTCTCGGACTGGAGAATGGTGGTGATGATTACCTTGTGAAGCCTTTCAAATTTATAGAACTTGTGGCACGGATCAAATCTTTGCTGAGACGCAGCGGCCATACCAATATCAGCGATATGGAAATCAATGATATGGACATTTACCATTTCGGGGATCTCTCAGTGAATGATTACACCAAGAAAGTGACGCGCAGCGGACAGGAAATTTCGCTGACGTCTACAGAATACAAACTCCTGCTTTACTTTCTTAACAATCCCGAAAAGGTGATCTCGAGAGCAGAAATTCTGGAAGCCGTGTGGGGTGTTAATTATGACCTGGGAACTAATGTGGTGGATGTTTACGTCAACTATCTCAGAAAAAAACTGGATAACCACGAGGACGAGAAATTGATTCACACAGTGATCGGGATGGGCTACGTCCTTAAAAAATCTTAATCCATGTTCAAAAAATTAGCGACCAATCAGACTAAAACCATGCTGCTCCTGATGCTGGTTTTCTCGGTGGTTATCCTCTTGTTCAGCGGATTGGTTTATTTTTCCATTGTCAATTTTTCGCATCAGCGCTTTTATGAACTGCTGAAAATCCGCGCGACCACCATTGTCCAGATCGAAAAAAGCAAAGATAACCTTAACATACATGATACAGCTCTTAGTACCATCAAAGACGAAGAACTTCCCATGGAAAGGGATTATGTTCTCGCAGTGCCGCAGAATGGTGATTTGAAAGGAGTTTCTGCTGAAGTCAGGCTGCCGGAACATTTTTTCAGAAACGTGATTGAGGATGGTGAAGCTAACTATAATGACAAGGAACTCTATTACATTGGCCAGAGTTACAAGAGTAAAGGTAAATGGTACATTGCCATCGCTTCTGCCAAGAACCACTATCTGGTGTATTATTTAGGATATCTCAAGAAAACACTGATCACCTGTATGATCCTTGCACTGTTTTTCTCCATGATATTTTCGTTTTACCTTTCGAAAACTTTGTTCAGGCCTATTCTTAAGATCACGAACAAAGTGAAGGAAATCAGTTCCGAGAATCTGCATCTCCGTCTGGAACCACAGCCAGGAAATACAGAACTCAATGAACTTGTAGATACCTTCAATGACATGCTGAACAGAATTGAGACCTCCTTCGAAACGCAAAACCACCTCATCGGGAACGTCTCGCACGAACTCCGGACGCCACTGACTTCCATCATGGGCGAGGCAGATGTGGCACTGTCCATCAAACGCTCCGAGGAGCACTATCAGGAGACACTGCAGATCATCCTGAATGAAGCCGAGAAACTTGACAAAAAAATCAAAGCGCTGCTGATGATCGCCCAAACGGGATTTGACGGGAAAATCCAGAAGATGGATAAAGTGCGGATGGATCAGCTGCTGTGGGACGTTATTGAAACGGCGCAGCGCATCAACTCACAAAATAATGTGTATATGGACATCAGCATGCTGCCGGATAATCCGAAAAAGCTGAAAGTGCAGGGCAATGAACAGCTGCTGCATCTGGCGATGGCCAATATCATCAACAATGGTTGCAAGTATTCCAACTTCCGGCAGGTACGCGTGTCGCTGGGCGCTACGGATGAGCATGTTTATGTCATCATCAAAGATAGCGGAATTGGTATTCCCGATTCGGAGATGGCTAAAATCTATGATCCCTTTTTCCGCGCATCGAATACCAAAAACTACGAAGGCTATGGCATCGGGTTGCCTCTGGCGCGGAATATTATCCGGATGCACAGCGGCGAACTGATTGTCAATTCCAAAATCAATGTGGGAACTACGGTACAGATCAAATTCCCTGTTTACGTTCCGCCGGAAAATTAAAACAGAAATTCCCATCTTTCAATATAATGAACTAACTTTATCCGACATAAACTGACTGATATGAAAAAAATAATTCTCGCCATAGCCACTGTTGCCCTGCTACAGTCCTGTATAGTTTCTACAGCTGCAAAAGCAGTGAAAGGTGTAGCCAAAGTAGGTTACAAAGCCGTGAAAGGTACCGTGAAAGGCGTGAGCTGGGCGGTGAGCAAAGCTGCCGGAAAAATTGACGAAGACCGTATAGACGGCACCTGGAAAATTGTGGGTGCTTACAATGGCTCCTTCGAGCAGTTCAGCAATGACCCAAATCCCGAGACGTCGTTCAACAGTGATTGTGTGGAAGGCTATGATCAGATTATTTTTAATTCCAGACGTTCCAAATTTAAGCCTGTTCATTGCAGCACCGAGAAGGAGGATTGGCAGAAATATGACTTTGAATTCGGGAAAAATCCGCTGACCAAGGAAAAGGAGAATTATATTGACATCAATGGCAATAACTATCTTTCCGTCATTGACATCAATAATAAAACCATGATCCTGGAAGGCAGCCTGATGCCTAAACTGTCATTTTCCGGAGCCAAACTGTTTCTTCTGGAAAAAGTAAAATAATAAATAAAGCCTTATTAAGCAGGCAGCGCTTTCAATAATTTCTCGATAAAAGATGCTGGGCTGGATACCCTAAAGTTCCGTCGTTCAGCAGTGCATTAACTAACAAAAGTGAATTTATATAGATTACTTTCTTTGGCTCTTCGCCATAAATTGTGGAAATGAGAATTTCATTACTTTGATTACAGAGCAAATACCGAAAGTTTTTTTCTACGCCTTCAGGCGTTTTATCTGTGTAGTAAAAATCCTTTCGCCGACGATATCGCTCCGGAGGAGTGGCATACATCCGAACCATAAGATAGAACACCTGCGGCGTTCTTTTCTTGCAGGAATATTTTTTATCTACACAGATTGTACTCCTCCGAAGTAATTGAAATGAAATCATTACCTATGTTAAGTGTTCTGTAAATTTTTGATTCAGGATTTATTATTCATTTCCATACTTTTTGGCGAAGAACCGTTTCTTTTAAATCACGACTCCTGAAGACGAATTGTTGAACTCCTCAAGACGAATTATAAAATTCCTCAAGACGAATTGTCGAACTCCTCAAGACGAATTATAAAATTCCTCAAGACAAATTGTTGAACTCCTCAAGACGAATTATAAAATTCCTCAAGACGAATTGTCGAACTCCTCAAGACGAATTATAAAATTCCTCAAGACGAATTGTTGAACTCATCAAGACGAATTTTAAAACTCCTCTAGACGAATTACAATCGTATCCTGCTTGAAGGGAAAAGACTGTTCAGAAATTATTCGGTTGAAAGATTACTCTATGATGTAACAGATTCCGGGTCTGTCTTGTCATTGTCATATAACTCAAAATTACAACCATGCTGAAATTAACATCTGCAATTTTTCTGACAATACCTTTATTTAGTTTAGCACAAAGCATCAGCGGAAGTGTTCGGTCTTCTTCCCGGAATATAGCCTATGCAGAGATCATCGCCACGAAAGATCAGCTCAGAGCGTCTGCCATTTCAGATGAGAATGGTTATTTTACTTTGAAACTCAGTGAGAATGGGATCTACAGCATCAGATGTTTTTATCAGGGCGAGACGCTTCTGGATCAGAAAATAAAAGTGAACGGCGATACCAGTCAGGATCTGCTGGTGGAGAATAAAAGTGAGAATCAAATCGAAGGTGTGACGGTGAGCGCACGTAAGAGGCTTATTGAAAGAAAGGCCGACAGGCTGGTATTTAATATTGCGAATTCCTCTGCATCACAGGGAATGGATGGTCTGCAGGCTTTGGAGGCGACGCCACAGATCAAGGTTGATGAAAATGCGGGCTTATCCATGGTAGGCAAAAGTGGCGTGGCGGTGATGATTAATGAACGGATGCTCAACCTTAGCGGAACAGACCTTGTGAACTACCTGCGGAGTCTGCGTTCGGAAAATATAGAAAAGATTGAAGTGATCACCGCACCGCCCTCTAAGTATGAAGCCCAGGGAAACAGCGGCCTTATCAACATTGTTCTCAAAAAAAACCAGAAACCTGGATGGAACGGAAGCCTTACCACAGCGCTGTTTCAGACAAGCTATACCGGCGTTTCCAATTCAGCAACCTTAAATTATCAGAATGGCAAACTCAGGTCTTCTCTTAAATTGAGGCAGTACGACAGCCAGAAGCATTCTTATGAAAATTACAAAATCGAGGGTTCGGATGGTTTAATCAGTTCCGATGACCGACATGACTTCTGGAAGGGTGGTGGTTTCAATTTTACGTCGGATTATGAGATTAACAGCAAGTCTGGTATCGGCGTGGTGGTGGACTATGGTAAAGGAAAATCCGGAATGGATATCACCAACCGTTCAGATTATTTTCAGGGTCAGACTTTTACCAATACTTTATCGACCTATGCCGAGCATCGTAACGATAATCAGCAGGCTACAGTGAGTGGATATTATGATATCAAATTTGGAAAGCGTGATAATCTGCTCAGTATTACAGGGAACTATTTTTCCAACACTCCGGACAGTAATATCGACTTTACGACAAAGGATAATTCCGGCGTCTCCTCTGTAGTGCGGACGCCATCTGAATTAAATTACAAAATACATTCCGGCCAGGCGGATCTTACGCTGCCTTTTGAATTTGCTAAAACAGAAGCCGGAATCAAATTTACCAACTTCGATAATAATTCGAATCTTCAGTATCAGAACCTTACGGCGGGACAGTACGTCACAGATCCCTTGAGAAGCAATCTGTTTAATTACAATGAGAAAAACTATGCGGCGTATGTGGGAATGGAGAAACAACTGGGCGAGAAATGGACGGCGAAAGCTGGACTCCGTTATGAATACTCCGATATTAATGGCAATTCTGTTTCATCTTCACAAAGTTCTGCGAACTCTTACGGTAAGTTATTCCCAACAGCATATATAAGCTACAAAGCCAATGATGACCATACTTTCAATATCAATTATTCGAAGCGGATCAATCGGCCAGGCTTCCGGGCGCTAAACCCTTTCCGCTGGTACACGAACGTCAATTCCTACTATTCGGGAAATCCGGCGCTCAATCCATCTGTCAATCATAATTTTGAGCTGTCCTATCTTTATAAGGGCAAACTTTCCGCATCCGCTTACTTTCAGAGGGAGCTCAATGCGTTTGGACAGCTGGTGATCCTGGAGGGCGAAAATAAAACGAGTAATTTTTACAACTATTTCAATATGAACAGCACCGGCATTTCGGTGAACTACTCAGACACTTTACTCAACTTCTGGGAGCTTAATTATTCCGCCGATCTATCGCACATGAAAACTGATGTTTTTGCAACAGATGCGGCTTCCAGAAAGGGTAACAGCACCAGTTTTGACATTAGGAACACGCTGTCATTCAATAAAAGTAAAACTATACAGCTTCTGCTGAATTACTGGATGCGACTGCCGTCCAGCATTGGAAATACTTATTCTTACTTTGTCGGCAATTGTTCTGCAGGACTCAAGTTCAGCCTGATGGATAAAAATCTGATGATGAATGTTTTGGTTTCCGACATCTTCAGGCAGGCCAAAAGCCAAGGTGAAATATACTATGAGGAGTCTACACACTATTATAACAATTATTATGACGGAAGAAATCTATCCGTGTCCTTTACTTATAATTTTGGAAGCGGTAAAGTGAGGTCTGGGAGCAGGAATGTCAGCTTTGAAGATAAGGGCAGGGCCAATTAAAAATTGTATAATCAGTAGTTAAGTCGCATCAAAGTTCTTATCTTTCAAATCAAATCATAAAAAGCCGGAACTCATAACATGAAACATCTATTTTCTATCATTTTATTATCCCTGTTTAGCCTCGGGATGGCTCAACGGAAGAACTTCGAGAAAATTCCCTTTGAGCTGACGCCTGGGAACAATATAAAAGTGAAAGCGGTTTTGAATTACAAAGATTCTCTGTTTCTTACCTTCGATACCGGTGCGATAGATTTCTATTTAACTAAAGATGCTATCAAAAAATATTTGAATCCTAAAGGCGTGAAACTGACTATGGCAGACATAAGTGATGAAAATTTCAGAATTGGCAATATGGAATGGAACCACCAGCAGATCTATCCTGTAGAAATTGCGGCACAGGAAACAGAAGGGATGTTCGGATGGAATATGTTCGGCGGGAAAGTTTTGGAGATTAACTATGATGAAAATCTTATGACAGTACATGCTATGCTTCCAAAGAAAAGCAGGAATTATGAAAAGTTTGGAATGGAGGTTTTAAAAGAGCATTTTTTGATCAATCTCGAAATAGCTCAGGACGATCAAAAAATCAGGACGAAATTTTTATTTGATACAGGATTTCAGAAAGGATTGGTGTTGGATAATAATTTGCTAGCCAGACTAAAGTTTCCGACCGATCAACTACAGGTTCTGAAAACGACAGTACTTCATAATTCCAATAATGAAGAGATACCACTTAATACAGTGAATGTTAAGGAGTTATGGATAGGGAAATACAAAATTCAAAATGTATCTGCGGAGCTAAATACTCAGAAAAAACCTGCCGGTTATGAGACCAATTATATTGGAAGCGAAATACTCAAACGTTTTAATATCATTATAGACTTTAAAAATCAAATGGTCTATATGAAACCCAATCGCAAGTACAAATCTGCTTTTAATATCTGATGCTTTTATGAAGTCGATCCGTCTATAGAAGTTTTTCGATCGTCACAAAGGAATTGATTAAAATCTTAAAAATCGTATTGACATAATCCCGGCTTATTGTTTCAGCAGCTTCAGGGCCTGCAAGATTTTCTTATCTTCTTCAAGTTGTTCAAGATTGTCTCCACCTATGATTTGAAAATCAGGAGTAATATTACTAGTGTAGATTTTTGAATTCCTGTCTACGACATAGTCCGTAGAAAGGTTGATTCCGGTATCCTGATTGATCCGAAATCCCTGTACGGCTGTTGTGTAGCCGGCGCTTGGCTCACCGACCACTACCGTATTTTTTCTGCCAATTAAAGATATTGCCGTCATTTCTCCGGCGCTTGCTGTATAGCAGCTGGTCAGGATAATGACCGGAACGTCCTTTTTAAGTGGTAGGGTTAAATGTCTTTGTCTTTTCAGTTCGATGCCGTCTATCAACATTTGTCCACCCCGAATTTCCCATTTTCCCGAAGATTCTCCTTTTCCATTTCTGAATCCACCGAAAATAATATCCTGATCAGAGATAAATTCCTTCAGTCCCAATAATATAGGATACATATTGCCACCAGTATTGGTTCTCAGATCGATGATCCAGGATTTTATCCTTTTTGAATTGACGCTGTTAAGGCGATCCACGATATCGTTCGCAATGCTGTCCACTTTTCTGAATGAGAAATCATCATTTCCAGGAATCCTGATGTATCCGGTATTGTGATTGAGTACCTTGGCTACCACCAATTTTTCTTTGCCTAATCTTGATTTTAGATAAGTGTTCCCGTAAGCTTGCGGCTTGTTCCATCCATAGGTTTTGCCTTTGTACTTCAGGCCTCCGTGGAAATCTTTAAGTAAAGAAAATACTTCAGTGTAGATGGGAGCTGCCTCTGAAAAAGAATTCAGATCTTTCGATTTGCCGTATAAAGCCTTTTCTATCAATAGAATATTTTCGGTATCGACAGCGTTGGCTTTGATCAAATCTAAAGATTTATCGACGATTGATTTAATACTGTCATTTTTAAAATTTTGACAGCAAATTATAATGGAACAAAAAGAAAGTAAACTGAGGAATATTTTTTTAAAGATCTGTATCATAATCACATCTAAGCAGGTCAGCAAATTTATACATTACATTAAATGATTCCTACACCTTATTAACAAAATATTTAAGACGTCTTTATCTCAGAATGAATTCCTTATCTCTTTAAAATTATTGATCTTGCCGTTCTGTGTTCTTTGATCCTTTCCAAAGATAAAAAAGTAGTGAAGCCCAGGCGCAACTTGGCGAAACATCTATTCCAGATGGCAGGGATGAATTTCCTTACGGCGACTGGGAGGAATTTTCGATTTGGAACTAGCCAGATCAAGCTAATGATATGTGGAGGTGCATCATCAGCCTATGACCCTATTGATGTACCGCAATTTTCAATTTAATTCATACTTTTGTACATCATTATGACTGAAAGAAAAAAAAAGATATTGAAATTACTCACGGCCGATTACATTCTATCGTCATTCTTTGTATTGGTCTTTGTTTTTTCTTATCCGCAAACAGTTGGTGATGTTCGAATACTGAGAGATGAGATCAATGACAAAATGCAGTATGAAGGAAAAAAGCTAGCTCCGCTTCTGGATTACTATTCCAGGATCTCACCTGTAGATGCTCGGCTTCTCCGGGTCAAGTCATTTCTAACCCAGGGTAACTGCGAAGAAGCATTAAACAATTTACTCCCATTACAAAAAATTGCTGAAAATGATGACCGGCCAGGCTTGTTCCTGCAGTATCAATATTTGTATGCACTGCTGTATCAGTCATTGGGATTGAACAGTGAGATCAAAGTAAATAGCCTTATAAAAAGTTATGATTCCCAGACTTTGCAATCTTTGCTGGATCTGACGATCGATAAGAGCAATTTTAACTTATTTACGAAATCGGAAAGAGTCAATATTCTGAAAAGCATGGTCGCACTATCGGTGAAGAATGGGGATGTCGTTAATATGATAAAAGGTCAGGTATGGCTTTCGCAATTGCTTGGCGATGATAATCCACAGTCCATCACTCTAAGAAATTCTGCGCGCAGACTTCTTAATAAATACAATCCAGGACTCTATTATGATGTTTTGGTTTACACTGATTTATCAGGAATAGAACTCAGGAAAAATCGTCCTGAGGCAGCGTTCCAATGGCTTAAAAATTTTGAAGATTCTGCATTATTGTTATCAAATCGTGAACTGAAAGCTGAATACTACAGAAATCTTGCAAGTGCTGCAGCCGGTACCCAGGATTTTCAGACGCTGGGCAAAGCCAATGATAGATACTACAGAATTACTCAGAATGCAGACTCACATAAGACGGCAGCCAGGGCAATTCTTGTGAATCATGTAAAACTTGCTACTGAGCAGAAACTCAAGGTTCAGCAACAGGTTTTCCGGTATGTGTATATTGCCGTAGTCATGATTTGCATCACTGTTATTCTTCTTATTTATTGGTTCAAATACAGATCCCGGCCAAAAAAACAGAGTCCTGATAGCAAAGAAATCAAAGGATATGTAATTCCTGATAAAACTGAAAAAAAACTTCTGGAGAAACTGGATGCTTTCGAAAAGAGTAATAAATTTATTCAGAAGACAGTTTCTGTAAAAACCCTTGCACAACAGTTTGATACCAACGCAAAGTATCTGTCTGAAGTTATAAACAGGCATAAAAATTCTAATTTCAACACTTATATCAATAATCTGAGGATTGATTACATTGTTGACAAACTGCGTCACGATCCCGAATACAGAAAATACAAGGTCAGCTACCTGGCGGAAGAGTGCGGATTTTCTTCGCACAGCATGTTTGCAACCATTTTCAAGAACAGAATGGGACTTTCTCCAACAGAATTTCTACAAAAGCTAAACGGATGAAATCACGACTGCTACTCATATTGACGCTAATTATCTTTAACGCTCAGGGACAGAGACCGGATAAGAATAAACAGCTTGCAGAAGCGACTAATCTGATTTTTACAAACCCTGAGAAGTCCGTACAGATTTCTAAAGACGTTTTGCAGCGTGCGGAAGATTACCCTACCAAGATCATAGCGCTTTCCAAACTGGTGAATGCACAGATGGTGCTGGGAGACATCAGCCAGGTCATTATCAATTGCAACAAAGGGATTACAATGTCTACTGAAAACGAAGATAGGATCAATCAGATCCGCTTTCTTTCTATGCTTGGAAATCAGTATCAGCAAATTGATATGATGGCCGATGCGAAGCGAAATCTGGACAAAGCGGAAAATCTCATTAATTCTGGCCAATTGCCAAAGGATCTTCTCTTTATTCAGGGGAATGTTTATAATGTCAAAGGTATCGTTTTTAAAAGTGAACTCAATTGCGAGTATGCCATAAAATATTTTGATAAAGCTTTGGCGGTCTATGATTTGTTGCGAGACGAAGATGTCATGCAGACCAACAGAATGCTGATAAAAATTCAAAAAGCCCAGTGTTTGGAAGCATTGGGGAAAAGTACGGAAGCAGAAATTCTCTACACAGATGTTCTGGAGAGTAAAAACATAGGATTGGGCTATAACAGGGATTTTGCCGCTCTGGGCCTTATCAATATCGATCTGAAAAATAAAAAAATTGATGCAGCAGGAAAGCTCCTGAGAAGCATAAAGTCCAATAATCTACTGAAGTATGATGCGGAACTCAATGCCTTGTATTTTCAATCAATGGCTCAATATTATTATCTCCGGAAGGAATATGAGCAATATATTTATTATTTTAATAAATTTAACCAGAGTTTGTTGATTATCGATAAATCAAAAAAAGAAATGATTCAAAAGTTAATCAATGACATCAATGCCGATTATGTGGAAAAGAGCAGAAAAAATTGGATCATGGATCTCTCTGTCATCGCCTTGATTGTCTCTATTTTTACGGCTCTGGTCATATTTCTCTACCGTTTTTCCAAAAAAAATGTCAATTCCTGACAGTACTGTTTTAATATCAGTAAATTCTTGATTGTTAAATTTTTACGATTGGATTAATGCTATCATATTCAAGTATTTTTCTTAAATATGATAGTATCCCGCTTCCGAATTCCTGAAAACGATCATACTTTAGATACAATTAAATTCAAGATAAAATACCTGGATATGCCTTTGTATTATAGATAATTTTTCTTGATCATCTGTAAGAATTTCACTTTAAAAAAACTTTATCGATATGAAAAAAATCAACTTTTTAGCGATCCTTCTCGGTACAATTGTTTCTGCTCAGACATCATTCACACTAGTAAAAGACATCAATCCCGGTGCCAGTAATTCGGCACCATCTAACTTTGCTGTCTATAATAATAAAATGTATTTCAGTGCTACTTACAGCTTGTCCGGGTCTGCCAGCGGCACGGAGCTTTGGGAGAGTGACGGCACTTCTGCTGGTACCACGCTGGTTGCGGATATAAGCCCGGGGACATCCTCGTCCTCTCCCACAAATCTTTATGTTTTTGGAAATAAACTTTTTTTTACAGCTTCTGTTCCTGTTAATGGTACCAATACATCTGGTGTAATGATGTCTTATGACAGCTCCGGAGAGCTTAAAACGGTTTCTACCACTGTTAAGTTTCCCACTACATATATCACCAGCAATGATAAGTTATATTTCAAGGCCACCAATAGCACAGTGACACCCACTGCGCAACGCCTCTATACACTGGATGACAGTATGCAGCCATCACTATTGGATGACAATGTAACGGTAATGTTCCTCGGAAATGTCGGGCAGCAGGTGATCGCTAACGGACAGTATAAAACTGCAGCCAATCCTACTTGGTATCAGCTGTTTAAACTGAACGGCACTAGTCTGGAATTACTGCAAACCATCAACCCTAACGCCACAGCTTATCCTCAGAATTTCTATTACAGTCCGGCACTTGGCAAAACATTTTTTTCAGCTAATGGAGGAAATGGTGTAGAGCTATGGGTGACTGACGGCACTTCGGAAGGTACAATGCAGGTAAAAGATATCAATACCACCAATACGACTGCAGGCTCCAGTCCTGCTAATTTCACAGAATGTAATGGCAAAGTTTATTTCTCTGCTACAGACGGATCCTTGAGCGGAACAGAGCTTTGGGTTACGGACGGAACTGCAGAAGGTACAAGAATGATGAAGGATATTATTCCGGGTTCTTCCGGATCCTCGCCTGATAAACTGACTGTCTTGAATAATAAATTGTACTTTCTGGTAAATGCCAACGGTGGTTCCAAGCAGATGTGGACTTCGGATGGTACTGACGAAGGGACGAAAATGCTTGCTGCACTTCCCACAGCTTTTGGACTTGCTGTTTATAACAATAATCTCTATGCAGCTGCACGACTAGATTCATCAGATCAGATCGGCGTGGAGCTTTATAAGGTCAATCTACCTACAGAAACACTTCATGCAGAAAATATAGCCTCCCCGAAGATCTCTCTTTACCCGAATCCTACCCACGGAGAGGTTAGGTTAACAAATGTCCAATCCGGAGTCTTTGAGTTACTGGACATTTCCGGGCGTATCATCAAAACCGGAAAATTCCAGGACAGTAAGATCAATCTGAACAGCAAAGCAGGAAGCTATCTGCTGAAGATCTCATCCGATGATAAAAAAGTCAATACCTCTTCCAAAATTATCATTCAATAATAGATTAATCACTATCATGAAAAAAATAATATTTACCCTTTTGGCAGCAAACCTGGTGAGTGCTCAAAGCATTTCCCTGCTCAAGGATATCAATCCGGGTGCTCAGCCGTCTACGCCCAGCGGATTCACGAACTTCAATAACAAATTGTATTTCATCGCAACCAGTGCGGAATCCGGAATGGAATTGTGGTCTACAGATGGTACAGAAGCTGGCACCAAGCTTACCGCAGATATAAATCCCGGTACAGGAAGTTCTATCCCTGGGAACATGCTGGTAAAGGATGGCAAACTCTACCTGCAGACCCTTCTGGGTAATGCCGGTTTTTATAGTTATACTGAAGAAGAAGGTATCAAACCTGCGGCCAGCGGAATGTCCTCTGCGGCAAATATAATTCTGGCTAACAACAAATTTTTTTTCCGTATTAATGGTAAGTTGTCTTATCTGGAAGGAAGTGTAGTAACCCAGGTTGATACTCCTGTTGTGGTGTCAGGGCAGATGGGACCTGTTAACGGAAAGATAGTAACTGGGGGAAGCGCCAATTCAACTTCCAATAATCTGCAACTTTACGTTTATGACGGAGCAGCTGTTTCGCTGCTGAAAACGATTAATCCTAATACCACTTCCAATCCGCAGAATTTTTTCTATAGTGGACTTTTCAATACTTTGTTTTTTACAGCCGGATCTCCCTCCGCTGGATTCGAACTTTGGAAAACCGACGGTACCGAGAGTGGGACAGTGCAGGTGAAAAACATCAACCCCGGAACGTCTAATTCATTTCCTGGTAACTTCCGAGAAGCTGGCGGGAAGGTTTTTTTTACTGCCAACAACGGAACGAGCGGGGTAGAGATGTGGAGTACCGATGGAACTGAAGAAAATACCAAAATGGTGAAAGATATAAATCCAGGCTCACAATCATCTAATCCTAATAGCCTCTGCGAGGTCAACGGAAAGCTGTACTTTCTAGCGGCAGACGGATCCGGCGAGGCTAGATTGTGGGAAAGTGATGGTACGGAAAATGGTACCAGGATGACACTGGAGCTTAAGCCGGGATATGCAAATTTTGTCCTCGGCAAGATGGAGGCGTATAACGGGAATCTTTATCTATCTGCAAAATTAAATGTTGCAAACGGTCAGGAATTATATAAGATCGAGCTTCCCAATCTGGCGACTTCTGATCTGGCGAAAAAAAATGCAGTGGTTTATCCCATTCCCACCCGCGGTGATATCTTCTTTCGGGGAAGGGAAGTTCTCACGTACGATCTTTATGACAGTAATGGCCGTCTGATAAATAAAAATGTGAAAATTAACGATAACAAGGCCCAATTATCAGTTCCTGAGGGTAATTATATCATTGTCACAAAATCAAAACAAGGAATTGTGGACACTAATAAAATAATTGTACAATGAAAAAATCCATAGCACTCGTATGGCTGATGATCTTCAGCAGCAGTTTTGCGCCGGCAAAAGCACAAAATATCAATTTTGTAGATGAAAACTTTTTAGAATACATTTTGCTCTATACGAACATTGATGCCAATAAGGACGGAGAGATCCAGATGACCGAAGCGCAGGAGTATACAGGCGGATTTATATTTACAGGCAATATAAAGGACGTTCCGGAAGTCAAATATTTCAAAAACCTGTCGTCACTTGTTATCAATGGTTCTAAGGTTACCACTGTAGATATCACGGGAAATAAGGAGATCAATAAGATTTCCATTAATAATTCTCTGTTGACTACACTTGATCTTTCGCAAAATTCCAAATTAACAATGGTGGATATCAGCAAGTCCGCATCTTTGAAGGAAATTACTTTTGGAAGTCATCCTCAGTTATCCTTAATAAGCTTGATGTTCAATGCTATAGAAGCCCTGGATGTTACCAGATGCCCGATGCTTACTAACTTATATTTTGCCTCGAACAATGTTTCCAGTATAGATGTGACCAAAAACCCCAGGCTTACAGAGTTAAATATCGCAGCGAACAAGATCTCCTCAATAGACTTATCCAATAATTCAAGGCTTACCTATCTCAATGTAGGCCTGAACAAGCTCCAACAGATCAATGTCTCCAAGAACGCTTTGCTCGATACTTTTCTGATCCAGGCCAATCCCATAACAACTGTCGATATCAGTAAACAGCTTTATCTGAGACAATTTATCATGGATAGCACGTTGATTACAGATATTGATCTTTCCAATCATCCGATGCTACAGTATTTTTATGCTAATCAATCCCAGCTTACCGTCATTGATGCATCTAAAAATGGTGAGTTGATCTATTTGAATGCAGTGAGTAACAACAAGATGAAATTTATCAACGTCAAAAATTCAAATAATAGAAATGCTGTTGGTTTTTTCGCTATTAATAGTCCGAATCTAAAATGTATACAGGTAGATGATGTAGCATACAGTTCCAGCCAGACATTATGGCAGAAAGATCCCACTGCTACATTCGCTACGGACTGCAGCAGCATTCTCGCCAACCATGAAATAGAAAATCAAGCGAAAACGATTTTCTATCCCAATCCCACATCTGGATATCTTTTCCTGAATACCGATATTAAAGAAGCAGTAATATACAATCTGGCAGGGCAGAAGGTTGCGAGCTATCATAACACCAAGCTGATAGACATCAGCCACCTTTCTGCAGGTACTTATATCATTAATTTTACAGATGAGACAGGGAAAATGTCTGCACAGAAAGTCATAAAAAATTAAACAAAATCTAATGAAATTAAGAACTACAATTAAGGCAAAGGTTGCAATAGCAGCTTTTTTTGCCGGAAGCATTATCCATGCTCAGAATAATGAAGAGGCTGTAATAGCGCAATATCTTGCTTCACGAAAAGTTGGTTTTGAAAATACGTTTAAAATTATACATAAGGATTCTAAAAAGGATTCTGATAAAAAAATTGTAACCATTCAGCAGACTTTTGGAGGAGTGCCTGTATATGGAGCCATATCATCAGTTCTTATGAATAAAGAAGGTGTACAGTACCTTTCAGACAAATTTATCACTGTACCGGAAAGTACCGGAGGGGCCAAGACCCGGTTCGATGTGGAAAAGGATTTTAACTCAGTACTGTCATCGGCAAAACTCCGTGGTGATAAGAGCGATTACGATTTCAAAGGACGCTTGAACAATTCGGTCATATATCAATTGGTTTATTTTCCTGATGATAACGGACAGTTGAAATTGAGTTACGCAGTTAATTTTTTTGAAAAAGGAACTAATAACTACTGGGATATAATTGTAGACGCAGTAGATGGTAGTATCATTAAAAAGACAAATCTTACGGTGTCTTGCCAGTTTCATGATCATGCGTTTACCGGCGAAAAGCAGTCGGGTATCGATCACTATCAATCTGATGCATCAGCTATTCCAGTGGAAAAAAATCAGAAGGCAGATATTGAAGATAATGCTTCTTACCGTGTATATGCTTTCCCGGTAGAATCTCCGAACTTCGGACCACGCACCCTGGAGACTAACCCGTGGTATCTGGATGCCTCTCCTCTAGGATGGCATAACGATGGAGACACCACCTACAACTTTACCAGAGGTAACAATGCCTATGCCTACACAGACCTTAATGGCTCAAATCAAATTGGCGCTAGTGCCAATGGTGGTACGCAGAGGCTTTTCGACTTTCCGCTCAATCTGAGCCAGCCGGTGACAGCCTATACTAATGCTTCCATAACCAATCTTTTCTATGCCTCGAATAAAATGCATGATATCTTTTACAGATACGGTTTTGACGAAGCTGGTCGTAACTTCCAGTCTGCAAACTTTGGAAAAGGTGAACCTTACACTGATTATGATCCTGTGCTGGCCGAGGCAAGAGACGGGTCTGGCTTTAATAACGCCAATTTTGCCACTCCTCCGGATGGATTTTCTCCCAGGATGCAAATGTATCTATGGCGTTACGGATATTTCCTGACTTATAATGCACCAAGTGATCTGGTAGGCAGAAGACCGGAAGCTGGATATAATTCAGGTTTTGGCGGCGCTTTTCCTGTAGATAACCCGCTCACCGGGGATGTAGTAATGGCTACACCTGCAGATGCGTGTACCAGCCTCACAAACTCAAATCTTACCGGGAAGATAGCCCTTATACAGAGAGGAAACTGTAATTTTGATGTCAAGTTTAAAAAAGCTCAGGATAGCGGTGCCAAGGCGGTGATCATTTACAATCCTGATCCATCGCAATCTATTATAAATATGAGCGGACAGGACAATACTGTAAAGATTCCGGGTATTTTGATTAATAATGCGGAAGGGGAAATTATCAAAAATAAAATCGGCCAAAATATTAATGTCAACGTCAATCTCAAGTATAGTACGTTTGATCTGGATGGAAGTTTGGACAATGGCGTAATAGCCCACGAATATACACACGGTATTTCTACAAGAAGTACAGGCAATGGATACAGCTGTCTGAATGTAGCTTATGCCAACGAACAGATGGGAGAGGGCTGGTCGGACTTTATGGCTCTGATGGTGACTGGTACTCCGGATGCTACTTCTGCAACGCCCAGATCTACGGGGTCATTTGTTGCAAATCAATCCGCAACAGGATCCGGAATCAGGCCGGCAAAATATTCCCCCGACTTTTCTGTTAATGATTACACGTACGGAGATACAAATGGTAAATTTTTAGATACAGGAGATGGTACGCTCATCGTGGATGTACATGCTGTAGGATTTATCTGGGCAACGATGCTTTGGGACTTGCACTGGAAGTTTGCGGATAAGTATGGTTACTCGAACGATATTGCCAATCATCCAAACTCAGGAAGCGGTAAAGTGGTACAACTTGTGATGGAGGCAATGAAGATCCAAGGCTGCTATCCTAACTTTATCTCCGGCAGAGATGCTATCATTGCTGCAGATGCTGACTTAAATAATGGTGAAAACAAATGTATGATATGGAGCGCCTTTGCAAAACGTGGCTTGGGAGCCAATGCCAGTGCGGGAGCTACAAGGGGTACTTTACCCAATGCAATCTCTGATCAGGTTGAAGATTATTCTCTGCCTGCAGAATGCTCGCTGGGAACCTCTGATGTCGCGGTAAGCAAAAAAGTATCAATCTACCCCAATCCTGCCAGAAAGGAAGTGTACATCAAAACCAACGGTGCTCATCTGACAGGAAAGGTTAAGATCACCATTTACGATCTGTCCGGTAAAAAACTGGATGAACAATTGATCAATTCTGAGGATCCTATTATCACTTCAGGACTTTCTAAAGGTGTCTACATTCTGACTGGGGAAGGAATCGGAGTTAGCTTTAGCAACAAGTTAATGATTGATTAATAATCTCTTTCAGTCCTCCGGCTCAGCGGATGATAGAAATTTTCTTAAATTAATTAATAAAAAGGTAGCGCAGACTTTATAAGTTGGCGCTACTTTGCTTTTTATGACCACTTGAATACTTTGCAGATGAAGGATTTGCATTTGGAACGTCAGAAACTAAGTTTTTTGAATGATCCTTTGGCTATTCTTTACCAATCAATCGGACAGCAGAACCGTTATTCCATCTGTGGCCGTTTCTTAATGCTTCCGGTATTTCATTATAACTGAACTATAAACCACCATCAAGCTTGCCAAAAATTAGTCTGCTTTTACGACGGTGCTTGCTTTTGACTGCAATCTCTATATTTTAAAATAAATCTTTTCCTTTAAAAAACTGGTAGTTCAAATTAGCTACCTGTCAATTTTAATAATTTCTTGGTAATTTTGTTCAAAATGATCACTAAGTGTTAGGACTCTTTCTTTATCCATTATGTTAATGTAATTGAGAAACATCTGTTCGGTACTATGCCCCGTTGCACTTATTAAAAGAGGTGTTGGTATTTTTCCATAAAAATTTGTTGCAAAACTTCGTCTACCGATATGGCTTGTCAAGACTTCCCATTTTTCAGCACTTGTCTCGTGAGAGCGGAAATTCATCCGCTTCTTCGCTCTTATAGGTTCCCTTAAATTTGCCAGAAAAGCAATCTCTTTTATTTGGTTATTGTATGACTGCAAGCTCAAAACTTCTGGAAAACAGCCATTATTATCTTCAAGAATTCTTAAAACAATCGGGTGAAGTGGAAGTAATATATCTTTATTGGTTTTTTTCTGAGTAAATGCGAGACACAATTTGTCAGAGATGCGACTTAAATTTTCTGTGTTGAATCTCATAAAATCGGAAAAACGTTGTCCTGTATAGCAGCTAATGAGTAACCAGTTTTTGGCTGCCAATAATCTTTCCGGCAGAGGCGTATGGATGATCTTTAAAAGATCCTGATCATCCAGAGTGATTAATTTTCCACTATGTTTTTCCCTTCGTACTTCAATGTCTCTGATGCTGGTACGCACACCTTTCCGCTCAGCAAAAATCAGTATGGTCTTTATGAAATGAATTGTTCGGTTGATGGTATTCTCATTATAGCTTTCCTCCTTGCCAAAAGCAATAAATTTTTTCACAAAATCCAAATCTATATCTTTCACATCATATTTTTTGAGTGCATATCCTTCAAAACGGGAAAATAACTTGTAGAAAACTTTGTAACGCTTATAAGTGGAGTGACATACATGGTCTCGTTTTGTTTCTATATAAAGCAGCATGTAGTTTAAGAATGTGAAAGGCGAATGCTCTGTATCATCATATTCAGAACAGATAGTGCTTATCCGTCGATGCATTTCACTTTGTAGCGGTATTCTTTTTTCCAGATTTTGTTCCAAAAGATATTCTGCCAGATTCTTTTTGATCAGATCCAACTTCTCGTTGAGCCTTTTATCATGTTTTCTGTATAAGTTAGAAGGCCTGCCTTTTATATTATCCCAATCTTTCTCAGAAATTTTTAATGATGTGCAAAAATTAAAGATTTTATCATTTTTTACAATTTTTATTGTTAAATAGATATTCTGAAGTACGCCACCGTTTGGAGCTAAGAGAAAATTAAATATCATCCGAGTATATTTTTAAGGTTATATATACCACGAATTTAGGCAAAAAAAAGTAGTCCTAAATAGACTACGATTCTGATGCAAATCTACACAAATAAATATAATTGACAATATACAAACTGTTGATTTTTAAATATTTATTCCGTTTAGGATCATTTCCGTCATTATTTTTTTAATATAATAATCATCCATAATTGTTTATTGGTAGTAATTTCCTATTGTTAAAATATTGACTTGCAAATCAATATTTTAGAAAATAGTCTATTTAGGACTACGTATTCTAAAAACAAAATGAACAGACAAATGATGATTAGATCAAGATACAATAGATCCTGTCTCAGTATGACGGTTTGTTCTTGCTTTCCACAAGTTAATGAACGACACTCAATAACAGGTGCACAAATGATGAGAAATTTAGTAACGGTCTCATCCTATTCATTTAGGTTGAGACTCGTTTTTATTTCCATCTTCTTTGCAATGTTCTTTTATGCACAAAGCTTTGGCAACTATAATCCTGCAATCACGGTCATAGACGGATCTTATATATCAATCACAGACAGCATATCTATCACTAATTCAGAGACTGAGGTTCAGAATGTATACGATCACAATACAAACGTATATATTTCAGAACATACAATCGTATCGGGAATAGAACATTTCGAAAATGCCGAACTGCATAAAATCAAGGAAACTTTATATGAACCGGAAAAGAAAATAGCGGTAAAACAAAAACTTAAGACTCATCACGCTCTCAAAAGAACAGCTGCAGAAAACTTAGTAAGAACTGATATACAATATTCTGAAAATAAAAAAAATACTGTTTTACGGATCACTGAGTATTGCAATACCACGGCATCAGGCTCCACTTCATTGGCGAAAATCAAAGCAGTGCTTCAGAAATCTTATACAGGCAAACTGTTTAATCCTTCCGGCTCTACTCAGGAATTTTCTTATGTGTACCGTCAGTATTCGCAGCTGTTTCCGGACGATTACTATTCCCGTCCACCGCCTTCCACTCCACACAACGGTTCGCATTTACTTACCTAAATTGATTTTCACCGCTACTGACAATAATTTACAGATGAAAAATAGCAGGTATTTCTAACTGCTCATTAATGAGCTGTAAATCCACACAGACAGTGGTTTAACTCGTTTTCTGACATCGAGATAGTTTAGTAGTCAAATAAGGAAAATAAGATGCAAATACCCTGAATGATCTACTCAAGTGATTTGCTACCACGATTATTTACAGGTAAGAACCGCACTTCCTATCAAATACAAAGCCGCCTCACGGCTATTCCTTTTATAAATCTGAATTAAAAATTAACTCTTAAACACTTTATTATGAAAAAGCATCCTTTATTATTAGCGCAATCTTGGTGTCTTCAATTGCTTACTCTCATGTCGGTATCAATAATAAATAAAATCTAGATAATAGATAACAACATTCATTAAAGATTAATCTTAATTTATTACATAAATGATTCAATTATATAAATTTTTTCAAAAAAAACTCTGGTTACTCCTCGGAGTTTGTATGGTACTCTCGGTAGTACCACGAATGTTGGGACAAACCCTCCTCACCGAGAGTTTTAATTATCCCAACAGTACGGCACTTACTTCTGCCAACTGGACACAGTTTGCAACAGCAACACCTGTAATATCAACATCAACAGGCAATCTTGCCTATCCGGGAACCATTGGAAATGGGATTGGCAACAAGGTTTCTCTTGGAAAAGAAGGTCAGGATGTGTACCGCACATTTGCAACAGCAACTTTAGGCAATACAGGAACAAATGTACCTGCGGTCTATGCAAGTGCTGTTGTGAATATTTCCTCTGCACAAAATGTTCTTGGAGCAGGAGACTATTTTTTGTCATTAGGCGTTACCACTACAGTTTCAGCTAAGGTCTATATCAGATTGAACGGAATGTCAAGCTTTAGTTTCGGGTTACAGAAAGGTTCTACAGGAGCTGTGGAATACGAATCTGTTGTAAGACCGTATAACACCAATATCAACATTGTATTAAAGTATGAATGGGTAGCCGGTTCTAATAATGATGTGCTGAGACTCTATGTAAATCCATCTTTAGCAGCCGAACCCTCCACTGCTGATGTTTCTTACACTACTACAGGAGCGCTTTTTACGGCAACTGATCCAACAACGTTGGCAGCCGTGCAGCTATCTCAGGGTACAAATACTATCAGCCCTGAACTTGCTATCGACAATATCAACGTAGGAACTACGTGGGCAAGTGTAACTTCACCCGCTTATGATTACGGAGATCTGCCTGTATCTTATGATACGAGCAAGGATAATGTATTTATTCCTGCAGTGCATGCGCCACTTTCAGGGTTATATATGGGAAGCAATGCTCCGGATTTGGAATTTGGTCCTTACAGTGTAACATCTCCCGATGAAAACAACGCATCAGGGGATAACGCAAATGCCACGGCAGATGAAGATGGTATTGTACCCGCTTCTAATCCAATAAGAAAAGGAGCACCTTACACCTTGTCTGTACCGGTAAACAATCCGTCAGCAACAACCCGGTATTTGTATGGGTGGATCGATTTTAACGGCGATGGGAAGTTTCAGGCAACAGAATTGGCAAGTAGTACCGTTGTTTCCTTTTCCAACAACGGAAGCAGTACCCAGACCCTAATTTGGACTTCTGCGCAAACTGCAACGCTTACCTCTACCGCAAAGGTGTATATGAGGCTTAGGCTTTCTGCTATTTCTTTGTTAGATACCTCAGATGCTACACTGGATGAAAGAAGCATTGGAAACGGAGCGATTAGTAGTGCAAGTTCGGTAGATGCTGCAACGTATGCTGCAGGTGAAGTAGAAGATTATCAAATCAATGTCGTAGATACTTACGACTTTGGCGACGCCCCAACTTCTTATGATAATGATATGAACGGTACGGCAGCAGCTAATTACAAGCCAGCCAGAAACCTTCCTACCAGCAATTTGTATTTGGGAAGCACATATACGGTAGAAAACGCACCGCTTTCCGTAGCTGCAGGAGCCGATAACAACGGAAGCAACGGAGACGGTGTTTCCGATGACGGTCTTTCCGCTTCACAGCTTAATATCCGTACCAATGTGATCAACAGCTATACGGTAAATGTTAAGAATACCACAGGAGCGAATGCTACATTATACGCTTGGCTCGATTTAAACAACAATGGAAGATTTGAGTCAGGAGAATTAGCAGGCAACAGCGGAGCTGTGAATGTAGCTGCAAATGCTACTTCCGTAACAATAGGCTTTACCGCTGCACAGATAAACACTATTGCGGCCTCTACCCAAAAAGTATATTTGAGACTAAGACTGATACAGGCTAATCCTCTGTCAGCGATTGGAGATGCAGCTAATGCTGTGGTAGACGAAAGAGCTATTGCTGACGGTACATCAACGGGAGCTTACCAATATGCATCTTACGGAGAGGTTGAAGATTACCAATTGACGGTAACGCGAGACTTTGGAGATGCACCGGTATCTTATGAAAACGGAAGCTCTTCTACAGCGGCATCACAAACCAATGATCCTGCTGGAACATCAACATTTATGATGGGTAATACCATTGATTTTGAATTGTCTCCTGCCAGTGTAAGCTCCCCGGCTGACAACAACGGTACCAATGGAGACGGCTTGGATGAAGATGCGATAACTACTCCGAAGACCATTACCAGCGGAGCACCGTTTACCATTAGCATCCCTGTAAATAACAAGACTGCTGTTACTAAAACAGCCTATGTCTATGGCTGGCTTGATTTGAACGGAGACGGTAAATTCAGTGGGGATGAATCTGTTACCGCCACTGCTGCCAATATTGCAGCCAACGGGACATCTAATTTTATCCTTACGTGGAATACGACTACAGTATCCGCTTCGGTTTTAGCAGCAGGGAAAGCCTATGTGAGATTCAGATTATCCGATACCTCACTGACCAACAGCAATGCTGCAACATTGATCGATACGAGAAGTTATGGTGCGGGTACAGGAGACGGAGAGATAGAAGACTACCAGTTTGTGGTAAATGATCTTTACGATTATGGTGATGCCCCTAGTTCTTATGATAATGACAAGGACGGTACGGCAGCAACTAACTACAAGCCTGCGAGAAACGTTCCTACCAGCAATTTGTATTTGGGAAGCACCTATACGGTAGAAAGCGCACCGCTTTCCGTAGCCGCAGGAGCTAATAACAACGGAAGCAACGGAGACGGAGTTTCCGATGACGGTCTTTCTGCTTCACAGCTGAACATCCGTACCAATGTGATCAACAATTACACGGTAAATGTTAAGAATACGACGACAGCTAATGCTACTTTATATGCTTGGCTCGATTTAAACAACAACGGAAGATTTGAAGCAGGAGAATTAGCAGGCAACAGCGGAGCAGTGAATGTAGCTCCAAATGCTACTTCTGTAACGATAGGCTTTACCGCTGCACAGATGAACACTATTGCAGCCTCTACCCAAAAAGTATATTTGAGACTAAGACTGATACAGGCTAATCCATTGTCATCAATTGGAGACAATACAGGTAATGCGGTGGTCGACGAAAGAGCTATTGCTGACGGTACATCAACGGGAGCTTACCAATATGCATCTTTTGGAGAGGTAGAAGATTACCAATTGACGGTAACTCGAGACTTTGGAGATGCCCCGGTATCGTATGAAAGCGGAAGTACTTCGACAGCGGCTTCTCAAACGAATGACGCTACAGGATTAGCATCATTTACGATGGGTAATACCATTGATTTTGAATTGTCTCCTGCGAGTGTCACCTCACCGGCAGACAATAACGGTACCAATGGAGACGGAGCGGATGAAGATGCGATAACTACGCCTCAGACGATTACCAGCGGCGCACCGTTTACTATTAGCATCCCTGTAAATAATAAGACAGCAGCTGCGAAATATGCTTATGTTTACGGCTGGTTGGATCTGAACGGTGACGGCAAATTCAGCGGTGATGAAGCAGGAACAGCAAGTACTACTCCCTATTTAGGTGCCACCAACGGAACATCTAATATCACATTAACATGGAATAATACTAATGCATCTTCTGCTGTAATTGCATCAGGAAAAACATATGTGAGATTCAGGTTATCGGATGCTTTACTTACGAATGCCAACAATGCTACCCAGACAATGATTGATACAAGAAGTTATGGAGCGGCTACAGGTGACGGAGAGATTGAAGACTATCAGTTTGTGGTAAGCACTCTTTACGATTATGGCGATGCTCCCTTATCTTATGATAAACCAAACGGTACAACACAAGTCTCTGCAAGAAATATATCGGCCAGCACTTTGTATTTAGGCACACAGCCAGATGAAGAATCTTCTGCATCTTCTGTAGCAGCAGGTGCGGATAACAATGGCAGCAATGGTGATGGTTTGGATGAAGACGGCATAGATCCTGCTGTGAATCATATTAAGGTGGCAACTGCTTATTCTTTAGTTGTAAAAGTAACCAACACTTCAGGATCTGCCAAAACATTGTATGGCTGGCTGGATATTAATAGCAACGGTATATTTGAAGCTGGAGAAGTTATGTCAGCATCTGTGGCTAACAATACCAGTAACGGTACCGTTACCCTTACCTGGCCGTCAACTACTACAGTCAACATTACCAGTACGAAAATTTATTTGAGATTGAGATTGTGTAGTTCACTTAGTGCAGGTTCTTTAGCTTATGATACACGTGCTATAGGAGATGGTCTTACTACGGGTGTATATGGCACTTCTACAATTGGCGAAATAGAAGATTATCAGATTACAGTAAACCCCGGATTTGATTTTGGAGATGCTCCTGCAACTTTCGAGATGAATGGTGCTTCTACTTCTGTCTCAGTTCCGGCAAGACACCAGACGGCATCTAACTTATATTTGGGAAGTTCATATGATCTTGAGATGGCTAATCAGCCTGTAGCAGCCTCGGCGGATAGTAATGGAACGAATGGTGACGGTGCAGACGAAGACGGTATTACAGCTACTTTACCTGCCTTTGGTCCAACAACGACCTCATATAGTGTGAATGTGAATGTTTACAAGACTATTGCAGGAACAGCTACCCTTCACGGATGGATTGATATGGATGGCAATGGTAAATTTTCTGTTTATGAATACACCTCTGCTACAGTCACCGGAACAGCAGGAGCCCAAAACGTAACTCTTACGTGGGCATCTCCGTTTTATGAGAGTACTGCCAATACAAAAACCTACATGAGACTGCGCTTTACGACCGCTTCATTAGCAGATGATGATAGCACTTCCGGAGTAGATGAAAGAGCAATAGGTGATGGATTAAGCACTGGCACATATACAACCAGTACTGCTTTTGCCAATGGTGAGATAGAAGATTATTCTCTTCCTGTTAGCGGATATATCGATTCTGACGGAGACGGTATTACAGATAATATTGATTTGGATGATGATAACGACGGTATCTTGGATTGTGTGGAAAATGGGATTACAAATGATCCGAACGATGCATTTAAAATTGGTGGTAATGCAAATGTACCAACTTCCAATGTAGGTTCTCCTACAGGACCATCTTACCAGATACAATTAACACCAAATACAAATAGTCAAGCTGGTAGAGCATGGACATTCGGACAGATTGATTTTTCTAAAAGTTTTGCATTTACGATGAAAGTATATCTTGGCAGTAATTCCAATGGAGCAGATGGAATGGCGGTAGTATTTCATAACTCCTCTGCAGGATACAATGCTATTGGCGATAGTGGTGGAGGTTTAGGTGCTAAGTATATAGCGAATGGTGTTGCACTGGAACTGGATACATACAGTAATAGTGGTGCCCCAGACTACGACCCTAGTTATGACCATGGAACAATTAGAAAAACATCTGATTGGTCAGCTTTGTCTTCTACGGCACAGTTGTCAGCAACCTCTGGCAATGTAAAAGATGGAAAATGGCATGAAGTTTCCTTTTATTGGTCTGTAGCTACTCATACTTTGCGTTATACTTTTGATGGACATGATGTGACCAGTTATACTTTCCCGGCAACAGGAACCAATTCTATTACAGGTATTTTTGGAGGAACAAAAGCCTATTTTGGATATACAGCGTCTACTGGATTATATACCAACGATCAAAGAATAGCTTTTGATAACCCATGTACAATACCTCTTTCTACCGATACAGATGGAGATGGCATACTGAACAGTTTGGATTTGGATTCCGATAATGATGGTTGTCTCGATGCCATCGAAGGAGATGAAAATGTTAGGGCTTCAATGCTGGTGGCTTCAGCATCGACATTATCCGTAGGAACAGGCTCTTCTGCATCCAATCAAAATCTTGGAACTACTGTAGATACACAAGGTATACCTACTGTAGTTAATAACGGGGGTGCTGCTGATGTAGGTGGAGATCAAGGACAAGGTATCGGTTACTCTCAGAATTCTACAATTAACGCTTGTAATGATATAGATGGCGACGGCGTTCCTGATATTAATGACTTAGACAATGACAATGATGGGATTTTGGATGCTGACGAAGATTGTATTAGCACCACAACAATAACATTAGGAAGAACTACTACTTCAAACGCTACATTCTCTGTAGTAGGAGGAGATGGCTCTGTAAACCCTGTTACTTCAGGATATACTTACTGGATAGGGCAAAGCAGCCAGGATGAATCAATATTGTATACATTTCCATACCCAGTATATTCTTTGCAGATACCACAGACTATAAATATTTCCGGTACTTCTACTGCTTCAGAATTGTTAGAAGTCTACATTAATGGGAGTTTATACCCTATTACATCCTCAATGGTCACAGGGCTTTCTGCGACTTCGTATATAACTTCTTCTGGAGCTATTGGAAGCACTAACGATGGAACAGTAAATTTTACCTCCATTGCGATCAATTATCCTCAAGGCATCAACAGTATCAGGATTAGGAACAACCCTAATGGTTATTCAGGCAATGGCTGGGAAATGAATGCTGTAAAACTATTATCAAGAAGTACGTGCAATGCTGATTATGATAATGATGGAATTCGGAATTCTTTGGATCTTGACAGCGACAATGACGGCTGTTTAGATGCCATAGAAGGAGATGAAAACGTAACTGGCAGCATGCTAGTAAATGCCTATACAGGGTTATCTGTCGGTGCCGGTTCCACAGCATCTAATCAAAACCTTTGTGCCGGAAGCGGTTGTGTAGATTCACAAGGTGTTCCTACTATTGTTAATGCAGGTGGTGCAGCTGATATAGGGAATGATCAAGGGCAAGGTGTTGGAACCTCTAAAGACAGTACTCAAAAGGATCCTGCGTGTACCTCTGCTTGCTATAAGCCGGCAGCTATCGGAGGAACAACTTTAGACACTAAGCATGGTATTACAGCTCTTGGCAGAGCAGGTACAACAAATAATGACTGGCCAATGGCACGCAAAGGCGCCTGGACAGCTTTGGAGTCTAAAGAAAAAGGATTTGTAATTAACAGAGTAGATACAACAGCAGATCTTAGCAATATTACCAATCCTATTGAAGGAATGATGGTATATGATAAGCAGGCTGCCTGTCTGAAAGTTTATACAACCAAAGCAGGAGATTCTTCACCGGCATGGCATTGTATGAATACACCAGCATGTCCTGATTAACACCTTAAATAGTAAAGAATTGAGGAGGCAATCCAGATAAGTATGAAAATATCTTCGCCTCCTCTTTATCTTTTTAATCTTTAAAATTTAGAATAATGAAAATTTTTTTAATGACAGCATCCTTACTGATCTCAACGTTTGTGTTTTCACAGGTAGCAGTAGGAAAAGCTACCATAACGGCTGGTTCTAACGTATCTCTCGAATTTTATTCTGAGGCAGATAATGCTAGAGGTATCATATTACCATGGGTATCTACGGTAGCCGGTAATCCTGTGGCGTACGATGCTTCCACTGGTGCCGGCTACAAAGGAATTGGAACGGTAGTAGATGGTACCATCATCTTTGATCTTTCCGATAAAAAAGTGAAATATAGGAAGGCAGGATCTTGGGAACCACTTACAGGCAGTGTTCCTATGAATGTAAACGGAACTACGATTAATGCATTTAATGCTGTAGACTCTTCTTTGCAGGACAGCAAGAAAGAGCAGGAAAATGCCAAAGTTGCAATAGGAACAAATGCAAGTTCTGATACTACTCCCGGGATTTTAGTGCTGACAGATAGTAACAAGGCAATGGTGCTACCGAAAGTAGCCAGCCCACATCTGACAATTCAGAATCCTGCACCCGGTATGATGGCTTATGATACTGTGAAGAAGCAGCTTGCCGTATATAATGGTACGGTATGGAGCTTTTGGAAGCCTTGATTAATTTTCAGCACAGGCAAAAGATGCCTGTGCTTTTTGAACTGTTCGACTACTTGTTAACAATATAAACTTTTTACTTTCGAGATGGTTTAGACTGTATAGTACTTTATTTTTATAAAGAAGATCTTAAGAAAAATCCTGTTAAATCATTATTAATAGTGTAAGATCTAAATCAACAAAAGATGAGACTAAACAACAAAAAAATCATTAAACGCTTCCTGATCGTGACGCTTTGCTCTCTGGCACTCAGCATCCTGTTATTAGCCGGATCGATTGTTTTGAAGCTTCACAAGACCTACCTAGCATTCGTGATCACCATTGCTGTTTTAACCGTTTGCCAGATCATCTTTCTGTGGAAGCTCCGTTACACCGAAGTTACCAATAGCGGTCAGCTGTTCGCAATCAAAGAGTACCATCCTCTGAGGAAAAGACAATGGCAAAACGATGTGGAAATGCCTTTCGCTAATATCAACTCTATAGAAATCATCAGAAATCTGATGTACGATCATCAGATCGTCATCAGGATCAGCCGTATGGGAAAGGGCAGAAGAGAAATACACTACACGATTACTGGCTTCAGTGATGAGGCAATCAGAACGTTTGCAGCGTCATGTAAAGAAAGTATACATGATTGCAGGATCTCCGAGTCAGCATTTGAAATCTAACGGTTTATAAAATGGAAATATCGAACAAACACATGATCAATATGGCTGCCATTTTAATGATAGTCTTAAGCCAGGCAAACTATCTGGCTATTATTACTATCGTGTCAATACCAGAGTTTTTTAGTAAGTGGCTGTTGCTACTTTGCATAATTATGACGGCTTTCCTGCTGTTGCTTTTTGTCAAACTTCGTTGTTTTGAGATCAGCAATGCGGAAAATAACATTAGCATCTATAATTATTGTCCATTTAAACCAAGAAAATGTAAGAATTTATTTTATATGCCATTCGACAACATCATCTTCGTGGACATTGTCAAAAGAAGATGGTTCAGCGAGATCGTGATATGTTACAAGTATCCGTCAAATGGCAGAATAAAAATTTTTAAGCTCACACAGTTTGGGCTGGGAGACAAAGAGTGCGAAAAGTTTGTAGCCGCATGTCGAAAAATTTTGAAGAGTATGCTTGCCTGAAGCTGTACATTTGCTCCAGATAAAACCTGATTATCACACCAGATGAGATCACAATAATGTTAGCACCTCGCCTGAAATCGCTGCTTAAATTAAAGTTTTATGAAAAACCAAGACATCGGATAATATCTTTGAAAGTAATAGATTGAATATTAATTAATTTGTTTTATTTCGATATCACGTTAAAATGATTACCTGAAGACGGGATATGCAAATTATTAAATTTTCATTTTACAATGCTCAATTGTTTTTATCGCAAAGAAAAAGAAAGGAATATACGCTCTAAAATGATTTTAAGTTAAACATTGCCAATTGACTACGCCAAATCTTCGATTTCGTTTATCAAAGTAAAACAAGAATTGAGCTTGTCGAAGCACCCTTGTCTATTTAAATTATTGAAAATCAAATAATCAATTTTTTGTTTGGCTTTGCGATGTATAAATCCTTAACCCGAACTTACGTTAATTAGTATGGTACATTGTAAGATAGTGATGGGCAGCATGGTTTAATTTTTCGTTATCTAATGTAAAAAACTAAAGCAGGTAAAAAAAATTATAGATACGGGTCAAAATAGCTTCGGGAATGAATTCTAAACATTTTTAAAAGCTTTTAAGATCTATTTTATCATTGTCAGGAGCTTATCCAGAGTAGAATTTTTTTGATTGATAATTATAAGTTGACTTTTGTCATTTAAGAGAAATTTTCGGACAAATTCCTGATCTGGAATATATTTCCAATCCCTTAGTTCTTTAAAATTCGATTTTACAAGGGTAAGTTTCTGTGCATTATCGTTTGATATGACGATTAACTTGGTCAAAGGTGTCTTTTTCATAGTGTTGATGCTGGTTTCGGATAACTCCGAATCATTTTCTTCCATAGACCTGTAACGAAATTTGCGGCGTATAGTATTGAAATCATCACTGTTTTCTGAAATAACATACCTGTAGGTCATAATATTGTCTGGCTCGTTGATCCAATTCGGGAAAGAGGTTTCATACAGCTGGATGTACTGATTGACAAAATTCTTATCGATGGATCTTTTTTCTGTGATGTATCCTTTGACCAGCGGATAGATCTTCCTGGACATCAGGTCGATATATTGATGGAAATACCAGTCATTGACATCTTGTTTACCATTATTTAGTTTTTCGTAAACGTAACCATTCCCCAAAGCTGTAGCCAGCACCTCATTCATGAGCAGGTATGCATAATTACTGGACCTGGACGGATTTGTTTTGAAAGCTTCGTCTATCAGGACTTTAAATTCCAACGTTTGTTCATTATAAATGATATGATAAGTCTCGTGCATCATTACACTGAACAGATCTTTGTAATCTTCTAAATCGGTCTGTATGGCGCTGACGAAGTTATTGTAAAACGCCTGAGCGGTAAAATAATCAGATTCCGGAAAGGGATAAAATGCGATCTCGAAAGGAATTGACTGATCCCAACTCGAATTGTAAAATACCAATCCTTTTTCGAAATAACTGTCCAGATCATTGTTTTTGGCGTATTCCGTAATTTCTGCTAATTGTTTCTCAAACTTTATTTTATTGGGTTGATAGATGAGTTCATTATAGATCGGGGTAAAGGATTTAATGTAAGTTGTAAGGGCATTCAAGACATTGTTAGGTAAAATACCGATAGATCGGAGTCTAAAATCATTGAGAGTATTGGTTTCAATAAGGTTCTTTTTCAGTAAATCCCTGGTCTGCATCCTCGTTTTCGATGCATAGGGATATTCGTCAAACTGATAGCTGTAGTCAATAGGAAGATCGTTAAATTCTCTGATCAGTTTTATAAATTCATCAGTGTTATACTTGGATTTTTGAAATTCGGTCTTGAAAACATTATCAGGATAATTCTCAGAAAGGTTTTGCATGAATACAAATACAGCAAGTGGTTCGGAATATTTGATATTGAACTTAATGCTCTTTCCCCACATCAACAGGGTTAAAAACATAAGTATCACAGTCAAATGTTTTTTCTTCATAAATAGACTAATTAATGACTTTGGAAATTTCATCGGCCATCTTTTCTACTTTGATTATCATTGCTTTCGGAGTCATTGAGTATTCCATAATGATCTGTATTTTCCCATTCCAAACCTTGGCAATTACGCCTTTCCGTGTCCATCTGGCGAGTGGTGTATTGTCTTCATTCGGTGTTCCTAAATTACTAATTATGATTGACTTTGCAGCATTGGTCTTGGAAGCCTCAAAATACGATGTGTAGACATACTTTTTATTGGTTTTCTCTACAGAAACTGATGTTTTTGATGAAGTGGTCTTCGATGTGGTTTTGGTCTGTCCAGACAGTGAAAGCGCCAGTACGGAAAGGAAAAATGTCATTATAAATTTTTTCATAGGATGTTATTTCAATTTTATTCCTACAAAAGTGAACAATTTTGATATTTGATTAAGTTAATGAACGGTTAATGAAGAGTTAACCATAGTATTATTTTATTGAATTTTAAATAAAATATTGGATAGATGAGAATACCTACCTGTCAATTTAATGATTGGCTCTCAGGTAAATCTTATCATGATCGGATCGGATATCAATTTTCTGACCACCTCCGTTAATTTTACCATTCACCTCGTTAATCACTTGAGGCGGATTTTTCACATTCGGTGTGGCCACAGCCAATTGAAGTTGAGGCGAGACGTATATTTCGCCGTAGGTAGTGGAAGCTCTGACATCAGCCTTAATGCTTTTAGGCAGACTGACATCTGCGTGGCCGTAGATTGATATTATGGAAATAGGTCCTTTTACATTGGAGCTGAACATCGCATCAATATTGCCGTGGATCGATCTTGCCGTAACAGGGCCAGTAATATTTTCCAGCTTCACGTCGTTGTAGGTTGTAGCAATTTCAATCTCGTTTTGTATGTATTTAAAGATCACTGTTTCAGAATGTTGGGACTGATTTTTATAAGAAACGATCACTGACTTTGGTACCAGGATTTTAATTTTCTTGGCAGCCATTATATTAATTGCGGTGACTTCCATCAGTCCTTTGTTTTCAGTCACGTTAATTCCCAGTCCAGTATTGTCCACCAATCCTAAACCATTAATGGATTGAAGGCCTTCTGCACGCTTGTCAATTAAATTGTCTTTTTCGGTAACTGAAAAAATAATTTCGTCTCCGGAATATCCTTCAATAATTGCTTCTCCTACGTTAATAATAAGTTTGCCTGCGGGCTTTTTGATTTTGTAAGATTGGACATAACCTTGCTGGCTTATAGGATCGTTCTTTCTATCCTGGGCATTTATAAAAAATGAATAGCAGGACAACATCAGTAAGCATAGATTTCTCATAATTTTCGGGTTTACTATGTATTTAAATGGAGAATTTAATATTTTAGGATGGCTGCGAAGGCTTCATCCTTCACGAACATTTCGGGTGAATTCCTGGAAAGCTCAATGATTCGTTTGTGGATAGAATCGTTTTTACTGTCCAATCCGTTTTCAGCATAAAACCTTATAAGTTCTTGCTGTACAATCGGATCATTTTGATTAAGAAAAATTTGATCTATTTTATCGGCAACTTCGCCCAGATACCTCTTTTTTTCGAGTGCTGCCAAGGCTGCCAATCTTACATTGGTATTGTCATCCGCTAATGCCAAAACACAAAGAAGTTGTATCATTTTATGATCAAAAGATTCCTGGTCGTCTAGCCAATCAATACCCTTAAGTCTGGAGCTGGCTGAAAATTGGTTTTCCATCAGTTGTCTGGCCGCTTCCGAATGATTTTCTGTAACTGTCTTACCAGAATCTTGCGTCTGCGGAATCATTGATCCTTGGGATTCAGCAACAATTGATTTTCTGCCTATCGTTACGAGGGTTTTTTTAGGGTCTTGATTGGTGTCTGAAATTACTTTGGGAGCGGCAGCTCGGCTTATTTTATTGTCCGTTGTCAGATTCAAGGTGTTGTGTGATTGTTTTGTTAAGTTTTTATCTCGGAACGCCTGGATTCGATCACTGTTAATATTTACAGCTAAATTAAAGAGTAGAATGATTGAAGCGGCCACGCCTGTCACAATCAATGTCCATTGCTTTACCGGATTTTTGCGTGAAGGTTTCTTCCGGCTGTGAACTTCAGACATGATTTTGTCAAACATCCCATCCGGAACATCCAAGGTGTCAAACGAATTGCGATGCTTATTGACGTATGTTTTAAGCGGATCGTTCATTGTTGTTTTGAGGTTTTAATTTTTCAATGATTTTCTTTTTAGCCCGGTGATAATAGCTTCTCACGGTGGCGTGAGGAATATCCAGTGTTTTAGCAATGTCTTCCTGTGACATATCTTCAAAAAGGTAAAGATTAACAATGGTTCTGATCTGTAGAGGAAGCGTTTCAATAATATGCTGAAGCTGGCTGAGTCTTTCCTCCCGTAATAATCCGGCTTCCGGTACATCATCTTCAATATTCGATATGATCTCATCCTCAATTTCCGTAAAGTATATCTTTCTCTTTCGGATGTGATTCAGAGACTGGTTGATTCCGATACGTTTGATCCATCCTCCGAAGCTATCAGAGTTTTTCAGAGACGCTATCTCGGAAAATGCTTTAATAAAGGTTTCCTGTGTAATATCTTCGGCATTGCTACGATCTCCCACCAATCTATACACAGAATTAAAAACAGCCCGGGAATAACGGTGATACAATTCAGAGTAGCCTGAGCTGTCACCCGAATTGCAGCATCGAACCAAGTCGCTGTCACTTTTATGTTTACTGTTGGTCTTCAAATAATTTGGCTATTAGTTCACACAATATATGACACATTAATATAAATATTGTTGCATGTCGCTTTAAAATAACGAGATTCAAAAATCACAGGCACAGGTCTCTATTGGAATTCTAAAAGTATTGATTTTTTCCTTTTCCCGTTTATTATAGAGTGCTTTGGCTTCTCTGCTGTCTACGTTCAATCCCTGATAGACGTAAGAAAATGTAGCGCCGGGTGCGTTCAGGTTGGCGAAAATCATTGAGGGATCTTCCCGATAATTATTCCAGAAAATTTCCCTTTTGCAAGGCGATAAACTGACTTTAGAAGTATGCGCATTCCGGCCTTCGATACTATTGCGCTCTTTGACAAGACCTTTAATTTCAAAAATAAAATGTTCTTCAGAGTCTGACACTTTAAGAATCAATCCGGGAAGACCGTAAAACTTATAAGGGCCATCACCGATCGGAATATCCATTGTAAACCACGCGATCCAGTGTCTGCCGGCAAAGTCGGTTTCAGCTTTCTGAACATTGTAATTAAAAATTTTATGACGGTCTTCCGTGATTTTCCATACAGGCTTGCATAAATACTTTGTGAGGTATACTTTGTCAAAAAAATTCTCTTCCGTTATTGTGATTTGTTCCTTGGTATCTTTAACAACAAGTGTCTGTAGCTTCCACTCCGTTTTTGGAGCCGGAAAGCTGCGGCCTCCATCATTGGCAATAATAGTTTTAATTGAATCGTACTTGAATTTAGCCACAGACTCATAGTAAGAGACATCCTTATCCTGCTGTAATACAGTTAATTCAGAATTGTAATTTTCAGAACCAAGCTCTTGCCGCCACTTAAAGTCATAGAATATTTTATAGGTCTGGGCAGAGATGGCATTACATGTCAGTAAAAGCCATGTGGTCAAGATCATTTCGAGTTTCATATATCAGTTTTTAATAGGTTGACTATCTATATGAAACATTTAAATGTAAAATGTTGCAGTGATTAAAATTCTAGGAAAAAGAAACTGGATGGCCTACAGTTCGCCGGATAGGAATTAATATGCTTTCAACTTCCTGAGAAACTCTGTAGGACGAACGCCATTAAATTCATAAAAAAGATCGGAAAAATTCTGTCTCGATGCAATACCACATTCATGTGCCAGGCTTTCCACACTGTATTTTTGGAAGGTCTTATTATTTTGGAGTTGCGCCGTAATGTAAGTAATCCTCAAAGTTCCCAGGTATCTGTTGAAATTATTTCCCTTGTGTTCATTGATAACCTGCGAAAGGTAATTGACATTGGTCTGCAGTTTTGTTGCGAGTTTCTGCTGCGTAAGGCCTTTCTCCAAAAAGCCAAGTTCACTTTCAAAAAGTTCTAATTTTTTTAAAATCTGATTCTTGATGTCGGATGGAATCTGAAGTTTTGATTTTTCAGCAGATTCCGGGCCGCTGTTCTTCATTACCTCCAGCTCACTTTCTGCCTGTAGCAATTCTAGTTTCAAGCGTTCATATTCCCGCCCGGAGAGCCTGCCGGATCTCACTTTATCTACAGCAAATGCGACGGATGCAGCCAGGAGGATTCCGATCAGCCCGGTGAGATAGACCATCTTTAACCTTTGTTCTTGGAGCGAAAGTTGTTGGACTTCAAGTATGTGCCTGTCAAATTCTTTGTGAATTCTGCCGGACAGGTACCGGAAGTTTTCGCTCAGGTTTTGATCCACTTTTAATAATTGTCTGGTGTAGTATAATTCATTGTGAACGCCCGTGGCGTGTTGTTCATTTCTTAGCAGATACTCAAAGGCTGGCCGCACTTCCGGCAGGACAAACTGGTGTCTCTTGAAAATAGAATCAACCTTTTTGAAAGATTCCAGCGCCAGGTTTTTTCGATCTTGTTTTTCGAAAATTAAACCCTGATAAAAATGAATGACAGAAATGGTGATGAAATCGTCCTTTGCAATGAGTTCCGGAAGTGCTTTTTCAAAGTATTGGGCAGCCGCTTTGTAATGATTTTTATGCATTTCTGACACCGCTTTGGATTTGTAGAAAAGACTTTTCTGAAGCGGCGTTATCGAGTCATTCTGGTCCATAGTCATTGCCTTTGCCAGGAGTTGATCTGCTTCATCGTATCGGCCGAGTTTCTGAAGGCATGCAACCATCTGATAAAGGCTGTTACTGTACTCTGATTCCGCAGATCCAGTCTGTTTCTTTTTTTTGTCAAAAAACTTAAGACATTTTTTAAACATGCCAAGCGCTTCTTCGTGAAAGCCCAGATAGACCTTCATCTCGGCAATCCGGTAAAGGTTCTGATGCTTTAGTGTCTCATTTTCGGATTGTTCCAGATACCGGTAGGCTAGCAGATACTGATTCAGAGCATTTTTAAACTGACGAAACTGATAGTAGTAAACAACACCTTTCCGCAGATAAGCAGTCCCAATGGTGTCCCTGTTTTTGGAAATTATAGCGCTGCGGATTGCTTCGTCTGCAAATTTGATTTTTTGGTCTCTTTCTTTTACGATATTTACAGCGTCGCCATAACCTTGAGCCAGTTTTTCCTGATTATTTTCTGCCCTTGCTTTTTCAAGAAAAGCATCAAGACCATTTTTGAAAGCAACATCGTCACCCGATAGAAGATACTGTTTCCGGAGCGCATCATAATCCATTTGAGGCACGGCTTTTTCCAATGCCAAACCGAGCAACAACACTGAGAATACAATCAAAAATCTTTGGAATACTTTCATCGTTCAGAATTAATCATCACAAAAGTAATGTAATTTATTGGACAGAATGGGAATAACTGCTTCTTGAATAATGACAGACCTTAAAACTGGATTGTGAGCACCAGAAGATGGTCTCAATTCATCAATAAGGACTTCTACCTTCAGGAAATCGGCAGATTAGGATATACTTTTGCCGGAAATATTATTTCCATGAAGATCCTCACGATGTTTATTTTTCTATTTTCGTTTACCGCTTTTTGTCAGACCCCATTTAAAATCTCGGGAGAAGTGCTGACATCAGAAGGTCAGCGTTTGGAGCACTCTGAAATTATTCTTTTGGATGCCAATGACCGGAAGATAGATTCGGTTCAGTCGGAGAATGGCTTTTTCGAATTTAGGAATATCAACGCAGGTATTTATCATCTTCATATTAGTCATCATCAAAAAAATCAGGATGAACCCGTTTTTACTTTAGATTCTGATAAAAGCATGAAAATTATTTTCAGCAAGGATATTACGGAACTCGAAACGCTTGAACTTACTAAAAGCCGGAAACTGGTAAAGGTAGAGAACGGCAACCTGGTAATCAATATTGCTAATTCTGCTCTGGCGAAAAGTGTCAGTACAACGGATCTGCTTTCGCGTCTGCCATTTTTAAAAATTGACCCTAACGGCGAAGGCGTTTCTTTTATAGGAAAAGGTTCTCCATTGCTGTACATTGATAATCAGCGTGTCGATTTTTCCGTGCTGAGTGCCCTTACGATAGACGATATTGAATCGGTTGAGTTAATCCGCAATCCATCCATAAAATATGAGTCAGAGGGCAGGGCAGTGATTAAGGTAAAACTTAAGCGCAGTAAAAAAGACGGGCACAAGATTGTGCTCACGGAAATCGCCATCATGCAAAAGAAATTCAGTAATTATTTTTCTGCCAATTATCAGGGCAAAAAAAATAAGTCGGAATGGAAGCTGAATGCTGCTTACAACCAGATCAACCACTGGGAAAGCAACGGATTTGATTACCGCGTAGACACCAGATCCATCACTTCCGACTACATCATTAAATCCATTACAAAACGGCCGCAGCTGATTTTCGGAGCCAACTTCTTCCAGGAACTAGACCAGGATGGTGATTATATTTCTTTGGCGCTCAATAGCAATTTAAGACCTGATAAAGGCAATAACATTACTAAGACCAACTACTCAGAAGGTCTCATTAAAAACAATGTGCAGACCTCTAACCATCAGGACAGGAACCGGGCCACAACAAATGCTATTTTTAATTTCAATAAAAAAATTACTGCCATTGATGCCACGCTTTTCACCGGTTTCCAGTACAAGCATGAGAGCGATAACGTAGATTATGATTTTTATGATAACCGCGACTTTTCAGGTTTTGAGTTCAGCCAGTACCGTCATCAGCTTTATGCCGGAAATGTTTACTCCGGACGTGCTGACCTTGAAAAAAAATTGTCAGAATCCTTCAGCTTACAACTCGGCGGAAGCTACAATAGCGCAGAAACCGTCACTGATAATACGGCTTATCTCGCTGATATCGAATTGCCTGATGTGTTGAAATACCACTTCCGCGAGACCAATTGGGCAGGCTATGGAAATCTGAATTTAAAGATTAAAAAATTCTCCATGGACGCAGGTCTCAGAATGGAAACTACAGATGCAGAAGGCAAAAATGAAACTTCGGGAGCAGATGATATCTCACGTGATGATGTGGATTGGTTTCCGTCGCTCCAATTTAGTTATGAGCCAGATGAAAAAATGAGTTACAGTCTGGATTACCGCAAAAGTATCAGCAGGCCAAACTATGGCAACCTTTCTTCCGGAGGCCTGTACGGAAGTCCTTATGTGGAATACCGTGGCAATCCGCAATTGCTGCCTTCCTATTCCAACACTTTGACCTTATCGGCAAAACTCGGCTGGTGGTCTTTGACAGCATCGGTTTACCATGATAAAAATCCGATCGGTTATACTTTAGTTTATAATGAAACCAAAAACATGTCTACATTCACGCCAATTAATTTTAACAAAGCTGAAGGAGCGAATCTTGGAATTGATTACGAATTGACTTATAAAAAATGGCAATCTCAGAACAATGTCAGTCTTAATCTGGACAGTATTGAAGACCACCAAGCGATTTCCGGGCGCAGTACACCTTATGTATATTTATCAAGTAATAACAGTTTGTCGTTGCTTAAAAACCTGAAAATATTGGCAGACGGATCCTATATTTCGAGTCGCACGCAGGGTATTTTCAGATATAATGCAATGCTATTGGTAAATGTAGGAATGACAGCAACTTTGGGTCAGTTTGACCTTACTGCCAGATACAACGATATTTTCAGGCAGATGGATTATGTGCAAATTCTGAATTATAGAAACTTAAGTTCAAAAGGAACTTTCTATGGTAATACACCCACGGTTTCTTTGAGCATCAAGTATAATTTCGGCAAGGTTTCGAAGTCCGGTTTCAGAGAAAAAGCGGTCAACGAAAATGCAGACCGCCTTTGAGCTTTCCTAATACTAATTATCTTGGGTGCGACGATCAGCGCTGAGATCAACAGGAATTGCTATGTAAAGAATTTGTTTCTGGGGAACTGTTGCCATGGGCATTACCGCTTTGATTGGACATCTTTTCGGAGTTTCTGTTACGTAAGGATTATTAAGTAAAAAATAAAGACTGTAGTTTTGAATCACGTCTTTATTGATTTAAGATTTTAATGAGGCAATTTTTCCCTGAAATAACCATACACCCAAGTTCCGAAAATGGCACTTAACAAAGTGACGTTAACCGTCAAAGCTCCGGTTCCGATTTGAGCAAAAAGTGGTCCAGGACAGGCGCCTGTAATCGCCCAGCCAAAACCGAAAATTAATCCACCATAGATTTGACCTTTATTGAATGTCTTGGGCGCAATTTTGATGGATTCGCCATAAATGGTTTTAATATTAAATTTTTTGATGACCCAAACGGAAATCATTCCTGTGAGAACGGCGCTTCCAATCACGCCGTACATATGGAAAGACTGTAAGCGGAACATCTCCTGAATCCTGAACCAACTGATAATCTCCGCTTTTACAAATACAATCCCGAAAAGAATTCCCACGATGAGATACTTGATGTTGTGATACCATTTGTGTTTCAGTTCGCTTTCGTTGATGCAAATCGTGTCTTGATGACGTATATCTTCTGTTTCTTTTGTCATTTTTTTTATTATTAAAGTGAAAGAATAATCGGCAGAATAACATTGGCCATTAAAAAACCGCCTGCCATAAAGCAGATTGTGGCAACAAGCGATGGCCATTGCAAATTGGACAGTCCCATAATGGCGTGACCGCTGGTACAACCGCCTGCATAGCGGGTTCCGAATCCTACTAAAAGACCTCCGACTACCATTGTGATGAAACCTCTTAAAGTTAAAAGACCTGCAAAATTCATCAGCTGAGTGGGAACGAGATTGCTGAAATCCGTAATTCCGTAAATCGCCAATTCTGCTTTCAGTTTAGGATTTACCGAAATTTCTGTACTGTTGATGAGATAATGAGAAGCAATTATTCCGCCCAGAAAAATTCCGAAAACGAAGAAGAGATTCCATAATTCTTTCTTCCAGTCATATTTGAAAAAACTGATATTCGCAGGAATACAAGCTGCACAAATATGCCTCAAAGAAGAACTGATTCCGAAAGATTTGTTCCCTAAAATCAGTAAAACAGGAACTGTGAGACCGATGAGAGGTCCTGCAACATACCACGGCCAAGGTTCTTTAATGAATTCTAACATTAATTCTATTTTTAATTTAAAACTTTACTCTGACAAACAAAATCGCTTTTCGGAACTCCCGTTTTTGCAATTTCGCCAAAACCACCTGCAATTTCGCTAAAATTTCGGTATCCTCTTGCCTGCAAAATACTCGCGGCCATCATACTTCTGTAGCCACCCGCACAATGAAGGTAGAAATGTTCTTTGGAATCTAACGTGTTAATCCATTGATTGATATAGGCTAAAGGCTTGTTGAAAGCTTCATCTACGTGTTCTGCTTCGTATTCGGATTCTTTTCTCACATCAATAATTTTAACCTCTTTCCCTGAGATTTCTTTCTCAAATTCCTGAGCGGAAATTCTATTCACAGTATCGATTTCTTTGCCGCTGTTTTTCCACGCATCGAAACCGCCTTTTAAAAAACCGATGACGTTATCAAAACCTACACGGCTCAATCTGGTAACGGTTTCTTCCTCCTGATTTTCGTCTGTAATTAATAAAATCGGCTGCTGTACATCTACAATGAGCGCTCCGACCCAAGGTGCAAAATCACCATCTAGACCAATATTTACAGATTGCGGAATGAAACCCTTGGCAAAATCATCGTTGTTTCTGACATCCAACAATAATGCTCCGCTGTGTTCCGCCATTTCTTCGAATTCGTCTGGTGACAATGCTTGAAGACCTTTCGATAAAACTTCATCAAAACTTTCGTAACCTTTTTTATTCATCGCCACATTCATCCCAAAATAAGCCGGTGGCGGAAGAAGCCCGTCTGTAACCGATTTGATGAAACTTTCCTTATCTTTTTGGTTAAGCGCATAGTTTGTTTTTTTCTGATTTCCCAAACTGTCGAGTGTTTCTTTCTGCATATTTTTTCCGCAGGCAGAACCCGCTCCGTGTGCCGGATAAACGATAATATCATCACTCAATGGTAATATTTTCTCGTACAAACTGTCGTAAAGCAAACCTGCCAATTCTTCCTGCGTAAGATTTGCTGCTTTTTGTGCCAAATCGGGTCTCCCTACATCTCCCAAAAACAAAGTGTCTCCACTGAACAATGCTTTTTCTTTTCCGTTCTCATCGATTAATAGAAAAGATGAACTTTCCATCGTATGACCGGGCGTGTGAAGGACTTTTATTTTTATATTTCCTACTTCAAAAATCTGATTGTCTTCTGCAATAATCGCTTCAAATTCGGGTTTTGCCGTTGGTCCGTAAACGATGGGCGCTTTTGTTTTTTTGCTTAAATCCAGATGACCGCTCACAAAATCTGCGTGAAAGTGGGTTTCAAAAATATATTTCAAAACAACGCCGTCTTTTTGAAATCTTTCGATATAAGGTTGGGTTTCTCTTAACGGGTCGACAATCGCCGCTTCTCCGTTGGAAACAATGTAATATGCGCCCTGAGCAAGACATCCTGTATAAATTTGTTCTATATTCATTATGATAATTTTTTAAGTTTTTTAATGATACAAAGTTGAAGTTTTAGAAATTTCCGTACCGCTACTTTTGTTACATAAGGATTTTAGATAAAAAATTCTTTCACGATAATGTAAATTCCCATCACGAGAATAAACCATCCGAAAGCAGGTTTCAATTTTTTTCCGTCAATCATTTTTGAAAGTTGCGCGCCAATGATGATTCCGATAATGGCAATGGAAGAAATTGTGCTTAAAAGTTTCCAGTCGATTTCTACATTTTTTACCGATGAGAAAAAACCGATAAGAGAATTAAGAGAGATAATCACCAGAGAAGTTCCAATAGCTACTTTCATCGGCATTTTCAGTAAATTGACAAGAGCCGGAATAATCATAAATCCGCCACCGGCGCCGACAAGTCCCGTAAGAATTCCCACAACAGAACCTTCGCCTGCTGCCAAAAGATTTTTGTTTTTATTAAAGTTTACAGGTTGTAATTGTAATTTGGGGCTTTTCTGAATCATTTTATACGAGGCTAAAATCATTAAACCGGCAAAAATGAGAAGCAGAAAAATATTCTTGGTGACTACAAAATTATTAATGCTGAAAACTTCGTCAGGAATAAGCGGAACGAGATAATTTCGGGTAAGAAAAATGGAGATGATAGAAGGAATTCCAAACACGAAAGCCGTTTTCAGATTGACCAGACCTTTTTTAAGGTAAGAAAAAGAACCTACAACACTGCTGATTCCGACAATGAAAAGTGAATATTCAGTTGCCAAAAATACATCCATCCCAAAAAGATAGACCAATACGGGAACGGTAAGAATGCTTCCGCCGCCACCGATTAATCCTAAAGAAATTCCAATTAAAACGGAAGCGATATAGCCAAAAATTTCCATTTGCTTTTTTATTTATAGTGCAAAATTGGAAATCCTCGGGAACGTGTACCGCTACTTTTGTTACATAAGGATTATTATTGTTCTGAAAGTTTGATTTTGTTTCGTCCAAGTTTCAGTTTGCCTGCATCTTCCAGCTGTTTCAGAAGTCTGGAAACGACCACTCTTGCAGTTCCGAGTTCATTGGCAAGCTGTTCGTGTGTAATAATAATGGTTTTTGAACCCAGGTTGGAAGATTTTTTATACAGCAGATTCAGAAGTCTTTCGTCTACTTTTTTAAAGGCAATAGCGTTGATAATATCAAGCAATTCCTCAAAACGTTTGTGGTAAAGTCTGAAAATATAATCGAGCCATTCGGGATGTTCCTTGATGAAAAGCGAAACTTTATCCACTGGTAAAAAAAGGATTTCGGCATCTTCTTCCACTTCTGCTTTTACCACACTTTTTTCGTTGTGCATTCCGCCAAGAAAAGACATAATGCAGCTTTCGCCTGCTTTGATGTAATAGAGCAAAATCTCCCGACCGTCTTCCTCTGTACGGATTACCTTTATCATTCCCTTCATCACAATGGGAATCGAGCGGATAGACGCATTTTTATCAAGGATGATGTCGCCTTCGTGGTAGGTTTTTGTGATACCGTTTTGGTGGAGCTTATCCAGAAGTTCGGGTGATGAAATGAATTCCGACTGTAATAAATTATCTTTCATTCTTGTACTGTAATTAATGAAATATTCTTTTCATTCAACCTTTTCTGAAGCCAGTTTTTTAGTTGTGCTTTATTAACATCATTTCCAGAATAAACCAGAGTAAACTGAAGTCTTGCGCTGTCCGTAAGCGGATATTGTTCAATTTTACCATAGGAGATATTCTTCATTTTAGGATAAAGGATTTCGATTTCTTTCAAAAGAGTAGAGTCTGATATTTTATAAGCATCGAGTTCCTGTCTGAGTTTTGAAATAGCAATGTCTTTCTCTGAGATGTTGGTGTCGAACTTATTTATTTCGCTCAGGATTTCGGATTTGATATCTGTATCATTCTGCCTGATGATCAGTTTTGTACCGGCGAGACCATGATCGGGAAGTAACTTGTTGAAGGTAGCGATTTCCTGATTTGTAAACTTCTTGTTGAGGAAAGCCACATCTATAATTTTCGGATTCGCATTGTAACTTATTTTTTTGTAAATGACTGTGTAGCCTTTGTTTTCGAATTCTTTTTGCACGAACTGTTCAGCCGTTTTTGTGAATTTTTTCTCATTAAACAGGTTGTACGCAAGATAAAAACTTGGAACAATCATTACCAGGATCAATATCGAGATGCCGTAGCGGATTCTTTTTTCGTACTTATTATCGATGATTGACGATGGGTATTGAAGGAATTTAACAACAAAAAATGTAGCAATACAGATGAAAAAGCAGTTGATAGTGTAGAGGTAAAAAGCTCCGAAGAAATAGCTTAAATTCATCGTAGCGAGTCCAAATCCTGCTGTACAGAGAGGTGGCATCAAAGCAGTTGCAATGGCCACACCAGGAATCGGATTTCCCTTCTCAGTCCTTGTAATGGCAATCACACCCACCAGACCACCAAAGAAAGCAATCAGGACGTCATAAATATTGGGAGATGTTCTGGCCAGTAGCTCAGACTGTACATCTTTAAAAGGACTGATGTAAAAATAAATAGCTGATACGGCTAAGCTAACGATAGTTGCGATCAAAAGATTTTTAATCGATTTCTTCAACAACGAAAAATTGTACGTTCCCAATGCGAAACCTGCACCAACGATCGGTCCCATCAGCGGAGAAATAAGCATCGCTCCGATAATCACCGCTGTAGAGTTGACATTTAAACCTATTGAAGCAATAATGATTGCACAGGCAAGTATCCAGAGGTTGGAACCTCGGAAAGAGATATTGGAGACTACATTCTCCAGTACTTTATCCTTTCTTTCTTCACCGTTATGAAGATTGATGAAATTAAATATTTTGTTGATCATCATTTTTTTTGCAAAAATAGTGAAAAGCGTTAATTATCTGTTATTATAATGCGCCGGCGCAGCGCTTTCACGGTTGTGCGTGATAATAACTGGCTCAATATTGCTGGCACATGAAGTAGGGATGAAATACAGATGAATAGGTTATTTAATCATACTTGGTCTTACAAAAGTGGTTAAAAAAAAATTAAACAAAATATTCCACTTTTTTTTCTTTACAAATCAATTAAAATAGTAGCGATGAAGCTGCCCTCACTGAGTTATGAATGGGCTGCAGATAATGCCTGAAAATAAACCTCGGCAAGAGTTTTGAAGTGTGTTCTGAAATAGTTAACAACTCTTAACGGTGATTAAACTGAGAACTACTCTAAAACGTGGAATCGTACTGCCCAGCCTGGCATTCATCATTGGCATTTTTATGCTTTCTGCCCTATTTGCAATGGCTACGGAACAGAGCCTGGATGGTGTGGGAAATTTTATTTTTGTCAATTTCAACTGGGTTTATGTCTGGTCTGTAACACTTATTGTATTATTCCTAATGTATATCGTGACCAGCAGTTATGATAACATTCGGCTGGGCGCTAATGACAGCAAGCCATCGTACAGTTTTTTTTCGTTGATCTCTATGCTTTTTGCAGCAGGAATGGGAATCGGATTAATGTATTTTAGCGTGGCAGAGCCTGTGCAGCATTACTCGGAAGATATCTTTTCAGCGTTGCCAGCGGTGAAGCGGGCACAGAACGCACAGCTTTACACTTTTTTTTATTTGATCTTGCCGACTCTATTTAATTTTATCTGGATGACTGTTTTTGAAAACAGCGCCATTTACTTTGATATGACCGTTGCGAAAGGTTATCTGAGCGAAATGGCTGGCAATCCGGATGGTCTGATGTTCCGGTTTCTTAACTATCTACCGTTTACACAGGTCCTTAGTTACGTGCTGATCGCAATCATTGTGATCTTTTTTGTCACTTCTGCGGACAGTGGAATTTTTGTGATGAATAGTATTGCTACGAAAAATGCGAAGATCTCACCCAAATGGCAAACAATAGGATGGGGCGTTCTGCTGGCGGTTTTAGCTTTAATGTTACTCAATCCCGGAGGTCCGGCGGCACTGCAAAGCATGACACTGATTACCGCACTACCATTTTCTATTATTATGCTGCTGTTCCTTGTCAGTCTTACCAGGGCATTGATGATTAACAAAGAATATTACGAAAAGGAGTTTTCCGGAACTACGGTACCGTGGTCTGGCGATCAGTGGAAGCAGCGGCTTCAGCAGATGTTGTCTTTTAATGATGCTCCATCTACGGAAAATTTTATCAACACGACAGTTCATCAGGCCTTCACGGAGCTAGTTTCGGAATTTGAAGCTAACGGTATCTCGGCCACAATCAATCAGAATAATTTATCTGAAAGCATCGAAATTGAAATCCGGTATGATGTGATCAATAATTTTATTTACGGCGTCAAAAAAGAATCAAAAACTCTTGCCGAGGATTTACTGCAAGAAGACAACTGGCCATCGGAAGATCAGCAGGAAGTTTTATACCCCAAATCCTATTTCGGCAACAGCCGGGAAGACTATGACGTGAAATTGTTTACTAAGAATGAGCTGATTTCCGACGTTCTAAAGCACTACGAACGCTTTATCAATATCATTTCCGAAGACCGTAATGCGATGTTTGTGAGCAGTGATTCCAATCATCGGTTTAAATAAAAATTCAACTTTCTACCAATAATGAGTTCAATTTCCGCTTTGGCTTTCCATAAAACAACATACCGAATAATTTTGCTGATCGTTCTTGCAGCGCTTTTCCTGATGCTCACGTGGCTGGTCATCAGTCATGAAAATATCCATGTAGATCAGGTGGTTTCCTCGCACCTTCAGCCCACAGATCCGCAGCGTGTGAACGCAGTGATGGTCGCCTTTAGTATTTTTGGCAATGTACCTTCTGCAATCCTTATTACTGTATCAATTTCGGTGCTTTTATTTTTTCTGAAAAGAAAGCGAGACTCTATTCTTATGCTCTCTACATTATTGACTGGGGTTGTTTCCTGGATTGTTAAAGTGCTGGTCGACAGACCCAGGCCTACAGCCGATCTGGTTAATATCCTCGAGAAAACATCTTTTCAAAGCTTTCCCAGTGGTCATACGCTGTTCTACACCGTCCTCTTCGGAAATGCAGCTATTCTCATTTTTTATGCTAAAGGAATGAAGTCCTGGCTCAAGTTTATTTTGATGGGACTCTGTATTATCGTTGTCATTATCGCAGGCTATTCCAGGATCTATCTGGGCTCGCATTGGTTCACAGACGTTTTGGGCGGCTTAATTTTAGGAATAATTCTGCTCATCGGTTCCGAGTATTGGTACAGAAGACCGGAAGACCGTCTGAAAAATCCAAGTTATAGTTCTGACATAAATATCTGATTGTCAATTTAATGTCCATCGTAAATTAATGCTATTAAAACTAAGTTTCTAACATTCTTTATTGAGATCCTTTACAGTATCCTTACTTTCTTGTTTATAATGATTCCAGAATTTGGGAATTCCTATTAAAATCCTTATTTATCATTTTCAGTACGATAATTCGTGATTTAATTTTGGCAAAACGGTAACAAAAAATGCTAAAAAGTGTGTTTCGTACACTTTATTTAAAAAAATTTTCAGGTCAATTTTTAAATATTCTTATCATAATATTTTCTTAAATTTTTTTAAAACCAGTCTGTCAGTCATTTTTTCTTAAAGGGCTGTATTCCGATGCATTAGCAAACAAGTAAGTTTATTTTTTATGATAAGCTTATCATAAAAATGATGTATATGATATCATAAAAAATCGATATGTAATAGGTTGATATGCAGTGTGTAATGCAAAAATTATTTTTTTTATTCAATTGTATTTTTATATTTGTAATGTTACATAAATGTTAACAAAGCAATGACTCCAAATTTTATCCACACGTATGTATCTGTTGATTGTGTCGTTTTCGGCTTCGATTACGATAATAGGCTGAATATCTTACTGGTTCAGCGCCGTGCGGAAGATATGCCTGCCGAGAGACAGCGTAAGTTGCCGGGAAGTCTCATTTTCAGTAATGAAGATGTGGATGATGCCGCTCAGCGTGTATTACATGAACTGACTGGAATTAAAAAGATGGTTCTGAAACAGTTTAAATGCTTTGCAGATCCGGAAAGAGCTAATAATTCAAACGATATCAGCTGGATGGGAAAAGAGTACAAGCAAGATATCGACAGGATAATCACCGTTGCGTATCTGTCACTCTGCAAAATTGATCACAAGATCAACAGCACCAAATATGACACCGTAGATTGGTATCCGTTTGATGAGATTCCCTCGCTGCCTTTTGATCATAACAAGATTATCAATGAATCTTTGGTAGAAGTGCGCAGATGGATAGAGATGGATTTCTCCATTATTTTTGAATTGCTGCCCAAGAAATTTACCATCAGGCAACTGTACCAATTGTATTGTGCGCTGAGTGAGAAAAAGATTGATATCAAGAATTTTCACAAGAGAATTTCGTCCTTCAATTACATCATCCCTCTAGATGAAATAGAGACCAACGTATCGCACCGTGCTGCCAGATATTACAAATTCGACGCAAAAGTGTATAAAAAGAATAACACGAAGCTCATAAAATAAGAAACGACAAAATTGACATGTATTTATTAGGTTACGATATAGGCAGTTCATCCGTAAAGGTTTGTCTCATTGAAGCATCCAGCGGAAAAGTGGTGGCATCCGAATTTTCTCCAAAAAAGGAAATGAAGATCACTGCAATCCATCCGGGCTGGGCAGAGCAGAACCCGGGCGACTGGTGGACCAATCTTAAGCTTGCACATGAAGCGGTGATGCACGAATCCGGCGTACAGGCGGAGGATATTAAAGGAATCGGGATCACCTGGCAGATGCACGGCCTTATTCTCGTAGATAAAGACCAGAACCTGCTGAGGCCTTCCATCATCTGGTGCGATAGCCGTGCCGTTCCTTATGGAGAAAAGGCTTTTAAAGCTATCGGAGAAGAAAAATGTTTATCGCACTTACTGAATTCTCCAGGAAATTTTACCGCCTCAAAATTGGCTTGGGTAAAAGAAAACGAACCTGAGATTTTTGAAAAAATAGATAAGATCATGCTTCCGGGAGACTATATCGCGATGAGACTCTCCGGACAGATCGGAATCACGATAGAAGGATTATCCGAAGGGATTTTCTGGGATTTTAAGAACAACTGCATTTCGGAAGATGTCATCAATTATTACGGGATCCCGAAAAGCTTTTTCCCGGAAATCGTACCTACGTTCGGAATCCAGTCTACGGTTTCTGCAGCTGCTGCTCAGGAACTGGGATTAAAAGAAGGTACCCCGATTTCTTACAGAGCAGGTGATCAGCCAAACAATGCATTGTCATTGAATGTTTTCAACCCGGGAGAAATTGCGTCTACCGCCGGAACTTCCGGAGTAGTATACGGCGTTTTGGATCAGCTGGAATATGACAGGCTATCAAGGGTCAATACCTTTGCTCACGTTAATCATAGCGAGGATCAGACCAGGCTGGGTGTATTGCTGTGTATCAATGGTACCGGCATCCTGAACTCCTGGCTGAAGCACAATTTTGCCACATCTCTGGGCTCGTATGGTGATATGAATGACATGGCATCACTCTCGCCCATAGGTTCCAAGGGATTAAGCATCATCCCTTTCGGAAACGGAGCGGAAAGAGTGCTGGAAAATAAGGATACGAGCTGTTCGATCCACGGGATCAACTTCAACATCCACTCGAAAGGAGATATTCTGAGAGCTGCACAGGAAGGTATCGTCTTTTCTTATGAATACGGAATGGATATCATGAGGCACATCGGGATGGATATCAACGTGATCCGGGCAGGAAACGCTAACATGTTTCTGAGTTCGATCTTCAGACAGACGCTTTCCAGCGTCAGCAATGCAGAGATTGAGCTTTATGATACGGATGGCGCAGTAGGTGCAGCCAGAGCTGCTGGGATGGGTATCGGATTTTACGCCGATTCCAAAGAAGCTTTTTCTTCACTCGAGAAAATTGCTGTGATAGAGCCGGAGCACGAAAAAAGAGAACAATATCTTGAAGCGTATTCACGATGGAAAAATCATCTTAAAGACATTCTTTAACCCCAATAAAAATTAAAATTTTCGCCACCAACTCATCGGTTAAAAATCAGTGAGCAAGGGAATCTACATTTTGAATCGAATAACATTAACAAAAAAAATCAAGTATAAAAATATGAACACTTTAACTGGTACAAAAGAATTTTTCACAGGCATCGACAAGATTAAATTTGAAGGCAAGGAAAGCAGAAATCCAATGGCTTTCAGATATTATGATGCAGATAAAATCATCATGGGAAAACCAATGAAGGACTGGACACGTTTTGCAATGGCGTGGTGGCATACGCTGTGTGCTAACGGCAGCGATCCGTTTGGCGGACCTACCATTCATCATGCTTGGGACCAAGGAACCGATGCCGTAAGCAGGGCAATGCACAAAATGGATGCAGGTTTTGAATTTATGTCCAAAATGGGCTTCAATTTCTACTGTTTCCACGACATCGACTTGGTAGATCCTGCAGACAACTGGAAAGATTATGAAAAAAACCTTCAGACTATAGTAGATTACGCAAAACAAAAACAGCAGGAAACAGGAATAAAGTTGCTTTGGGGAACAGCGAATGTTTTCACACATGAGAGGTATATGAACGGTGCTTCTACCAATCCAAACTTCGATGTGGTGGCCTGCGCAGGAACTCAGGTGAAGAATTCCATTGATGCTACCATTGCGCTTGGCGGAGAAAATTATGTGTTCTGGGGTGGAAGAGAAGGATATATGAGCCTTTTGAACACAGATATGAAACGTGAGAAGGAACATCTTGCCCAGTTTCTTACCATCTCCAGAGATTATGCAAGAAAGCAAGGGTTTACAGGAACATTTTTGATTGAACCTAAACCGATGGAACCTACAAAACATCAGTATGACTATGATGCAGAAACGGTAATCGGATTCTTAAGACATTACGGCCTTGACAAAGATTTTAAACTGAATCTTGAGGTCAATCACGCTACATTGGCAGGCCATACTTTCGAGCACGAGTTGCAGGCTGCTGTGGATGCAGGAATGTTAGGAAGCATTGATGCTAACAGAGGCGATTATCAAAACGGCTGGGATACCGATCAGTTTCCGGTAGACTACCTGGAGATGGTGCAGGCGTGGCTGGTTCTTCTTCCTGCCGGAGGTATCGGCAATGGCGGTGTCAACTTCGATGCGAAAATCAGAAGAAACTCCATAGATGCTGAGGACCTTTTTATTTCTCATATTTCAGGAATGGACGTTTTTGCGAAAGGTCTTCTGGCGGCTGCGGAAATTCTTGAACATTCGGACTATAGCAAGCTGAGAACCGAGAGATATTCATCATTTGACAGCGGTAATGGGAAAGCATTTGAAGAGGGCGGACTTACTTTGGAAGACCTTCAGAAAATTGCCCACGAATCCGGAGAGCCAATGCCAAAAAGTGGCAAACAGGAACTATTTGAAGCTATCGTGAATATGTATATCTAGAAAAATATGTAAGAGAGTTGCGCCAATCTCAACCACTGGAACCGAAAACTTTCTTATAAAAACTAACTTTAAAAATAATAATTATGAATCTATTTCATTTAAGTAAAACCAACAGAGCCGCATTGTTTTTTGCAATGGCTTTGTTACCATCAGGTCTTGTTTACGCACAGAGCAAGCGAGACACTGTACAGAAGGAGAAGCAGATTGAGGAGGTTGTTGTGATTGGCTATGGAACTCAGAGAAAGGAAGCGGTTACAGGATCTGTAGCTACGGTGAAGGGTGATGCGTTAAGAGAAGTACCATCAGCCAACATCACACAGGCTTTGCAAGGCAGAACTGCAGGGGTAGATATCACACAGACATCGACAAAACCGGGAGCGGCTATGCAAATCCGTATCAGAGGTGTAAGATCCCTTACAGGAGACAATAATCCATTAATTGTTTTGGATGGAATTCCCTTTGTTGGATCATTGGGTGACATAAGTTCCAGCGATATTAAAAGTATTGATATCCTAAAAGATGCCTCTGCGACGGCTATCTATGGTTCTAGAGGAGCAAACGGGGTAATCTTAGTAACAACCAACCGTGGGACCAAGGGGCAGAAGCCAAGATTCAGTTACAATTCTTTTACAGGTGTTCAAACATTGTTCTCAAAATATCCGATGATGGATGGACCAACTTTTGCAAAGTTAAGAGCTTATGCAACTCCTGCACCAACTGGTACACAAACAACTACGTCGCCATTATATGCTACGACTGGTGATGAAGCTGCTACCAACAATACAGATTGGCAAAAACTTTATTATAAGCCTGCCATGATAACTAATCACGATGTTGGGGTTTCCGGTGGGACTGAAGGTGGAAATTACAATGTCGGATTATCATATTTTAAGCAGGATGCTCTAATTCCATTGCAAAGTTATGAACGCTTTGCTTTACGTATGGCTATTGACCAGCAGGTGGGTAAAGTTTTTAAGTTTGGTGTGACTTCAAATACAAATTTTTCAAAATCAGAGGGAAATGGTGTCAATCCCGGTGCTGTTCTCGGTTACTCACCTATTGCCAATCCTTATAATCAGGATGGTAGTTTTAAAAGAGTGATGACCACAGCCGGAGGTATAGACCAGACATGGATTTATACTCGCAAAACACTTCAGGGTCTAGGGGACAAGTATATAGATGAAACTAAATCTTTCGCTTCTTACAATAATTTGTATGGTGAAGTTAATCTGCCATTAAATGGACTCAAGTATAGATTAAACGTAGGATTAGATTACCGTACAGCGAATAGTGGCAATTACACTGGGGTTGGTGTTTTTAATACAAACGCAACGGGTCCATCGTCTGCTGGCAGAGGAAATAATCAAACCTACCATTGGGTTTTGGAAAATTTATTGACTTACGACCGTACATTTGGTAAGCACAAAATAAATGCAGTGGGACTATATTCTGCAGAAGGTAACCGATATACGAGCTCCTATATGAGTGCAAAAAATGTTCCTGCTGATTTTTTCCAATATTACAATCTGGGACAATCTCCACAGGCGGATATAACAGTGAGGCCAGAAGATCAAACCTACTGGCAGACCGGTTTACTTTCTGCAATGGGAAGAGTGATGTATACCTTTGATAATAAATACATGCTAACTGCCACGCTACGCGCAGATGGCTCATCAAGATTGGCTCCGGGAAATAAATGGCATACCTATCCAGCAATATCTTTAGGCTGGAATGTTACTAACGAATCTTTCATGAAAGATATCAGCGCTCTTAATCTCCTGAAATTCAGGGCTGGTTGGGGTCAGACATCCAATCAGGCGGTCGCTCCCTATTCAACTTTAGGCGCACTTACTGTAACTCCATATAATTTCGGAACCACAAACAGTACAGGTGTGTACGTTAGCCAAGCGCCGAACCCTGATCTGGGTTGGGAATATTCTAAAACTCAAAATTATGGGGTAGATTTCGCAGTCCTTAACAACAGAATTACGGGAAGTATCGAATATTACAAAACTCATACTTACGATCTATTGACAAAGAAAAATCTTCCAGCATCCACAGCTATTGGTTCAATTGTGTCCAATGTGGCAGAGACGGAAAACAAAGGGTTTGAAGTAAGCTTAAATGGTGTTATCATAGATAATCCGGACGGTTTCTCATGGGACGCAGGCGTTAATTTCTACACGAACAGGAATCAGATCTTATCCCTTGCTTCAGGAACTCAACGTGATGTAAACAACCTATGGTTTGTGGGGCACAATATCAATTCTCTATATGACTACCAGTATATAGGACTTTGGCAAGCAGGAGATCCATATCAAAATATTTTAGAACCCGGTAGTGCGGCAGATGTGGTTGGTTCAATCAAGGTTCTTTACACTGGAGGATATAACCCTGATGGTACGCCGGTAAGAGCAATCAATGCAGATGATAGACAAATTTTTGACACGGCTCCGGATTGGCAGGGAGGTTTTAATATGCGTTTTTCATACAAAAATTTTGAGTTGAGCACTGTAGGAGCATTTCAGCATGGGGGTATTCTCATCAGTTCGCTCTATGGTTCGGCAAGCTATCTTAACAGACTTACCGGAAGAGGTAATAATGTGGATGTTGATTACTGGACAGAGCAGAATATCAATGCGTACTTTCCACGTCCTGGAAGACACTTAAGTGGCGATAATCCAAGATACTCATCAACGCTTGCGATGTTCGACGCATCATATCTGAAGCTTCGGACTATTACATTAGGATATAATATTGATAAGAGATTTTTGGATGATTTAAAAATAAATGGTTTGAAAATTTACGTCACTGTTACAAACCCTGTTGTGCTATTCTCTCCATACCATAAATTTTCTGGAATGGACCCTGAGCCTAACTCAACTGGTGATCAAAACCAGGCAGTGAGCGGATATCAGGCAAGACAACTTATTATTGGTACAAATAATCCTTCCACAAGGAATTATCTTATGGGACTTAATTTAACTTTTTAAAATTCTGAAACAATGATAAAATTAAATAGAAAAGTGATTTTAGGATCTGTCTTTTTATCACTAACACTTACAGGATGTAACGAGATTCTAGATGAGCAGCCAAGATCAGTTTATACTGTAGATTACTTTAGTACTGCGGACGGCATCAATCAAAGTTTTACTTCCTTATACAGACAATTACGTACGCTTTATGGCAATGGCTATTTTATGAGCAACTGCCAGAATGGAACCGATGAATCTACTTGGGGGCAAAGTGCGGATGGTAATTTCAAAGAATTAGATATGTCCGGACAGGGAAATATTAATTCCAATACTTTTCCGACGAGTATGGTTTGGGGGTCGGTATTTCCATACATCAATACTGCGAACGGTATTATTGAGAAAGGCCCTGGTTTCGGGATTGCCGAATCAATGATTTCTGAAGCAAGGTTTTTTAGAGGATTTGACTATTTCATTTTAGTTCAGACTTATGGAGGAGTTCCATTGGATTTGGGCGCTGGTGAATTGAAGTTCAATACATTACCTGTTACAACTTCTGTCAGAAATACAGTAACTGAAGTGTATACAAAAGCCATTTTTCCAGATTTGCTCAAAGCGGTTGAGAATCTACCGGCATCACCTCGTGTAACGGGTGGCGTTACGAAGAATGTCGCCAGGTTATTTCTAGCCAAAGCATATTTGACTTATGGTTGGTGGTTGCAAAATCCTAATAACATTCCAACCTATCCAGAAACTCCGAGAACTGATCCAAATGGCAAAACAGCACAGTGGTACTTCCAACAGGCATACGATATAGCGATGACGGGAATATCAAACCCAAGTATATATTCACTGCAACCTACATTCTATGATGTCAATGTCGGCTCCAATGACAGAAATAGCGAATGTATGCTGTATGCAGATCATACGGTTTCAAGCACTTATTATAATGAAAGTGATCCTGTGGGCTTTGGATCAGGATGGTCACCGGATAATTTTGCTGCCTGGATGCAAACTTGGAATTACACCGCCATCAAAAGTAGCAAAACTACTGCTTGGACAGGTGCAGACGTGGTAAGCTCTGTGCAGCGGGAAGCTGCTCAGCCACTTGGCCGTCCGTGGGTACGTATGGCACCACCTATTGGGGTTATAAAAAATACTTTCTCAGATAAAACCAATGATTCACGATATGATGGTACTTTTGTTACGACTTATAGAGGTAATTGGCAAAAGAATGGAACAGGGCTTACATCTGTTCCGGTTTTATACAATGCTAATAATTTACCTGTACAGCCGGGCGGTGCTATCCTTACATTTCTGACTGATGATTCTCAGACCGTAACATACCCTATAGGGGCGGTTCAAAGTGGAGTTGGTGCCGGAACACTACCAGGAAGAGCTGATTGGGTTGTAACACCAAGTGCTATCAATAGGATCGTCTATCCGGGACTTTGGAAAATCGGAACATATCGCACCGACGATCCTAATGGACTAGGCTATCCTAATGCAGGTCTAACCCGCCCATTTAATGTCGCGAAGTTTTCGGAGTTTTATTTTATTGCCGCCGAAGCAGCTGTTAAAGGTGCTACAGGAGCAATGTCAGCTCGCGACTTAATTAATGTGATTAGGGCTAGAGCTGGAAAATGGAAATTCAACAATGCTCAAAATGCGCCTATGATTGCAGATAACAGTGTAGCTATGACGGCAGCAACACCAGCCACGATCACTATTGATTACATACTGGCAGAGCGTTCAAGAGAATACTACGGAGAATTTTACAGATGGTACGATTTGGTTCGTACTCAGAAATGGGCAGAATATGGCGCAACCTATCAGATTGGTGGTGTTTCATACACTGATCATACACCACAGACAGTAACGAGAAATATCCAGAAGTTTCATTATTTAAGACCAATTCCTCAAAGTCAATTGGATGCGATGGAGGTGTCTGCTGACGAAAAAGCAAAATACCAGAATCCTGGATATTAATTAGTTTTAAGTTCATGTCAATCAAGAACAAAGTAGGTGTGTCCTTTGCACCTGCTTTGTTTTAATTAAATTTTTTATAAATCATGGAAAAAACCTGGCGTTGGTTTGGCAAAAAAGATAAAATAACATTGGAGACACTCCGTCAGATCGGGGTCGAAGGAATTGTTTCGGCACTACATGATATTCCCAACGGGCAGGTCTGGAGCCTGGAGGCGGTGAATGAGTACAAAAACTATATAGAAAGTTACGGTCTTCGCTGGTCTGTGGTGGAAAGCCTGCCGGTAAGCGAAGCGATCAAGTATGGAGGTGGAGACCGCGACTTTTTGATAGAAAACTACATCACAAGTCTCGAAAACCTGGGCAAAGCTGGTGTAACAACAGTTTGTTACAATTTTATGCCGGTGCTCGACTGGGCAAGGACAGACCTTTTTCATGCATGGGAAGACGGTTCGTCATCCTTATATTTTGACAAAGCCAAATTCGCTTATTTTGAGATCCATATCTTAAAAAGAAAAGGAGCGGAAAACGATTATACACAGGAAATCCTTCAGAAAGTAGAAGAACTGAAAAATACCCTCACTGAAGAAGACAACAATCATCTGATCGATTCGGTGATCGTAAAAACCCAGGGATTTGTTAATGGAAACATTAAAGAAGGCGATCTGAACCCGGTAGAAAAGTTCAATAATTTATTGGCTTTGTACGATGGAATCGATAAAAACCAGCTGCGTGAAAACCTGAAATATTTTCTGGAAAGAATAATGCCGGTTTGTGAAGAATGGGGCATCCAGATGTGTGTACATCCTGACGATCCGCCTTTCGCTTTACTGGGCCTTCCAAGGATTGTTACCAACGAGGAAGATATCGACTGGTTCTTAAACGCCGTAGACAATCCTCACAACGGACTGACGTTTTGCGCAGGATCACTAAGCGCAAACCTTAACAATGATGTTCCGAAACTTGCGCAGAAGTTTGCGCACCGCACGAAATTCGTTCACCTCAGAAGCACCAATGTTTTTGATAACGGCGATTTCATCGAGGCCCACCATTTGGGCGGAAGAGGAAAACTGATTGACGTAATCCGCGTATTCGAAAAAGAACATCCGGATCTGCCAATGAGGATCGACCACGGAAGACTGTTAACGGAAGATATTGATAAAGGTTACAATCCGGGCTACTCATTTTTAGGCCGAATGCTGGCTTTAGGACAAATAGAAGGCGCAATGGCTGCCATTCAAAACGAAATGGCCAGACAAAATTAACACTCATTTTTGATCAATCATCAATTATCAATCATAAAAATGAACGAAATATTCAGCATAAAAGATAAAATAGCCGTTATTACAGGAGCTTCCGGTGTTCTGGGAGGAAGTCTTGCCAAGAGTTTCCTTGCAGCAGGAGCAAAAGTAGTGGCGTTAGGCAGAAACCAGGAAAAACTGGATGCCTGTATAAAAGAATGGACGGACCTCGGCGGCGATGCTTTTGCCGTTGAAGCTAATGTGATGGACATTGAAAGTCTTGAAGCGGCTTCAAAAAAAATTACCGAGAAATATGGAAGGATCGATATTCTGCTAAATATTGCAGGCGGAAACATTCCCACTGCAACTTTATCTCCCGACCAGTCATTCTTCGATATGAATATGAAAGGATGGGATGAAGTTACCGATCTCAATATCAACGGAACCGTTTATCCGAGCTTTGTCTTCGGAAAAGCAATGGCAGAACAGGGAAGCGGTAGCATCGTCAATATCTCTTCCATGGCAGCCTATTCAGCGATCACCAGAGTAGCAGGATATTCGGCCGCAAAATCAGCGATCACCAACTTCACACAATGGCTGGCTTCTGATGTAGCTTTAAAATTCGGAGATAAAATCCGTGTTAATGCTGTAGCACCGGGATTCTTCATCGGCGATCAGAACCGTGCGATTCTCCTGAATCCGGATGGTTCGTTAACCGACAGAAGTAAAAAAGTAATCGCCAAAACCCCGATGCAGCGTTTCGGAGAAGTGGAAGAGCTCAACGGAGCCGTACAGTTCCTGTGTTCCGAAGCCGCAAGCTTCATTACCGGTGCCTTATTGCCGGTAGACGGAGGTTTCAGCGCCTTTAGCGGCGTTTAACAAAGTTTGTTATTTTTCTTCATATATAGTTAGAGAGACCTTGACTATAACACGTTGAGGTCTCGTTTTTTAAATTTTGTTTGTCAATACGCAGATGATGATGCCTAAAAAGAAACTGTTAAGTTTAACAGACAAAATAAAAATTAATGAAACCCAAACATTGCATATTTATCCTCTGTCTACTTATAAGCGGATTTTCCTTTGCTCAGAAAGGAGGAAAATACAAGCTGTGGTATGACAAGCCTGCCAAACAGTGGGTGGAAGCATTGCCCATTGGAAACGGTAGGCTGGCAGCAATGGTTTTCGGAGATCCTCTTAAAGAAAAGCTTCAGCTTAATGAAAGCACTTTCTGGTCCGGCGGTCCTTCCCGCAACGACAATCCGGATGGTCCTAAAGTCCTGGATTCTATCAGATATTACCTTTCTAACGGAAATTACAAACGTGCCCAGATTCTTGCGGATAAAGGTTTAACGGCAAAAACCCTTCACGGTTCAGCCTTCCAGAATATTGGTGATTTAATTCTTGATTTTAAAAATAGTAGTGATTTTAAAAATTACTACAGAGAATTAGATATTGAAAAAGCAATTACAACAACCACTTTCTCAGCCAATGGGATCAATTTTAAAAGAGAAGTTTTCGCTTCGATTCCTGATAATGTAATTGTAATTAAATTAAGTTCAGACAAAAAAAATACACTGAGTTTTTCAGCTCAATTCAACAGCGAACTCAAAAAAAATAGCAAAGCAATTGATACTAATACATTGCAAATGGACGGTTTGTCTTCAACTTTAGACGGCGTTCAGGGACAAGTCAGATTCAGTGCAATTGCAAAAATCCTTAATAAAGATGGCAAAACGGAAGTTTCAGAAAACAGTATTGCCGTAAGCAACGCCAGTGAGATCACCATTCTGATTTCCATTGCAACCAATTTTACCGATTACAAAACTTTAAACACCAACGAAGTTTTAAAAAGCAAAAAATACATTTCGGAAGCAGAACCTAAAAGCTTCAACACTTTACTTAAAAATCATCTGAATACCTATCAGAGCTATTTTAAAAGAGTTAATTTAGATTTAGGCACTTCCGATGCGGCAAAAAATCCCACCGATATCAGGATTAAAAATTTTGCCACATCTTACGATCCTGAGCTGATTGCATTGTACTACCAATTCGGACGTTATTTGCTGATTTCCTCATCACAGCCGGGCGGTCAGCCCGCCAATCTCCAGGGTATCTGGAACAATTCCAACAAACCGGCGTGGGACAGCAAATACACCATCAACATCAACACGGAAATGAATTACTGGCCGGCTGAAAAAACGAATCTTCCGGAAATGCACGAACCGCTGATCCAAATGGTAGAAGACCTGAGCGAATCCGGAAAGGAAACGGCAAAAACCATGTACAACAGCCGCGGCTGGGTCGCTCATCATAACACCGACCTCTGGAGAATTACTGGAGTAGTGGATTTTGCCAATGCCGGAATGTGGCCAGTGGGCGGAGCCTGGCTTTCCCAGCACCTGTGGGACAAATACCTGTACAGCGGGGATCTGAATTACCTCAGATCGGTCTATCCGGTTCTGAAATCTGCCGCTCAATTCTATGAAGATTTTCTGATAGAAGAACCGACGCATCATTGGCTGGTTGTGAGTCCATCGATGTCTCCCGAAAACATTCCGCATGGTCATCAGGGAAGTGCCTTGGCAGCAGGCAATACCATGGATAACCAGTTGATCTTCGATCTGTTCACCAAAACCAGGAAAGCAGCACAGCTTCTTCATATGGATGATGACAAAATTCCGGTTTGGAACACCATCATTTCAAAATTACCGCCGATGCAGATCGGAAGATACGGACAACTACAGGAATGGATGGGTGATTGGGACGACCCGAAAGACAACCACCGCCACGTTTCTCATCTGTACGGATTATTTCCGTCCAATCAAATTAACCCGTTCACCACACCGGAACTGACAGACGCAGCAAAAACCGTTCTCATCCATCGCGGCGACGTTTCCACCGGCTGGTCGATGGGATGGAAAGTGAATCTCTGGGCAAAACTGCTCGACGGAAATCATGCTAATAAATTAATCAAAGACCAATTAACTTTGGTGGAAAAAGACGGCTGGGGAAGCAAAGGCGGAACGTATCCGAATCTGTTCGATGCCCATCCGCCGTTCCAGATCGATGGAAACTTTGGCTGCACTTCGGGAATCACCGAAATGCTTTTGCAAACCCAAAATGGTTTCATCGACATTCTTCCGGCCCTTCCCGACGAATGGAAAAACGGCCATATTTCCGGACTGAAAACGTACGGAGGTTTTGAAATCGATATGATTTGGGAAAATAATAAAGCGAAAGAAGTCATCATAAAATCAAATTTAGGCGGAAACTGTAGACTGAGAACACCTAACGAAATGCAGCTCACCGGAAACATAAAGCTAAAAAAAGCAGAAGGTAAAAACCTGAATCCCTTTTTTGATACCCCGGAAATAAAAATACCGTTGATCTCAAAAGAGGCAAAACTGAATCCCATTGAAATTAAAAACCATGTGATTTACGATTTCCCGACCGAAGCCGGAAAAATTTATAAATTAAAATTTAAATAATCAGTAGGAACGGACAATGTCATCCTGAGCTTGAGTTTATCGTGAGCTTGACGAAGGGAAGGAAGCCCGTTCACAAAGATCAATGTAGCAATTGGCTTTAGCCAAATTTAAATAATATTAATCATAGTCCCGAAGGGACGGCTTAAACCAGAATAGGACGAAATCCTATTAAAAATATTATAAGAAAAAAATAAGAAATTTATATATGAAAAAGAGACCCATGAATCCGAATTTTTTAAAGAACAGATTGACCCTGCTGACGGCAGCAGCGTTCTTAAGCGTGAGCAACATTTCTGCCCAGACCTTTTCCGATTTCAACTACCGTGGAAACGATAAAATATACAACGACAATCCGCTGAAGCCGGATGAATTCTACTCGCCGATCCTTCAGGGTTGTTATCCGGATCCGAGCATCACCAAAAAAGGAGACGACTATTACCTGGTGAATTCCTCATTCTCCATGTTTCCTGGAGTTCCGATTTTTACATCTAAAGATATGGTTAACTGGAAGCAGGTGGGCCATGTGCTGGACAGGCCTTCACAGTTGAAAGTAGAAAAAGGTGGAGTATCGCAGGGAATTTATGCACCGGACATTAAGTATAACAAATACAACGACACGTTCTATATGATCACTACGCAGATCGCGGGAGGAGTCGGAAATATGGTCGTAAAAACCAAAGACCCGGCAAAAGGCTGGAGCGAAGTTCAGAAGCTGAATTTCGACGGGATCGATCCTGCGATCTTCTTTGACGACGACGGAAAAGCCTATATCGTCCACAACGATGCGCCGCCGAAAGGAACCGAGCTGTATCAGGGGCACCGCGTCATCAAAATGTGGGATTACGATCTGGAAAAAGACCAGGTGGTAGCAGGATCCGATAGGATTATTGTTAATGCCGGTGTCGATATTACTCAGAAACCGATCTGGATCGAAGGGCCGCATTTATACAAATACAAAGGAAAATATTACCTGATGTGTGCGGAAGGCGGTACCGGCGGATGGCACAGCGAAGTGATCTTCATGGCCGATTCCCCAAAAGGACCTTTTGTTCCGGCAAAGAACAACCCGATCCTGACACAGCGTTACTTCCCGAAAGACCGTAAGGAAAAAGTGGACTGGGCAGGCCACGCCGACTTGGTGGAAGGACCGAACGGACAATGGTACGGCGTATTTCTGGCCATTCGTCCTAATGTCAATAACCGCGTGAACAAAGGCCGGGAAACCTTCCTGCTTCCGGTGGACTGGAGCGGAACGTATCCCGTATTCCAGAACGGATTGGTACCGATGAAGCCGACATTGAAATTGCCGGCAGGAACCGAGAATAAGACCGGACAAAACGGATTTTTCCCGAACGGAAACTTTACCTACAACGATAAGCTGACCGATAAAAACCTGGATTTCCGCTGGATCGCTATGCGCGGACCGCGTGAAAACTTTATTACTTCCACGAAAAACGGGGTAAAAGTAAATCCGATGGATACGAATATCAAAGCTTTGGCTCCGGTATCCGCCTTGTTCCACAGGCTGCAGCATGAAGATTTTGAAACGTCCGTAACCCTGGATTTCAAACCGAAATCTGAAAAGGAACTGGCCGGAATTACCTGCTACCAAAGCGAAAGGTTCAACTATGTCTTCGGAATTACGAAAAAAGACAAAGATTATTATATTGTTCTCGAAAGAACCGAAAAAGGAGCCTCCAAACTGGTTGCCAGTGAGAAGATTTCGTTGTCAAAAACCATCAGACTGCAGGTAGTAGGGGAGAATGATAACCTCAGCTTCAACTATACCGTGGACGGGAAAAGCTTTAAAAACCTGGGCGGACCGGTTTCCGGAGACATCCTATCTACCGATGTAGCAGGTGGTTTCACCGGAAGCTTAATCGGTCTGTACAGTACATCGTCCAACGATATTGTGCCGAATTAATAGTGAAATTTGTTATTGACATCAATAGGAACGGGCTTTAGCCCGTTTTTAAAGAGATAGCATTCATTTGGCTTTAGCCCAAATAAAACAAGATTGCGCTAAGCCGATAATAAGCATAAATCGATAATCAGTCAAAATTGATGCAATAAATTGATACATTGCTTTGCTGAGTTTATGCCTTTGCGAATTTAAAAGCAATTAGTAGTCAAAAAATCTTTGCGGGCATTGCGTTTAAAAATAAAATTTTCAAATCTTGAATAGTAAAAAATCATTTTATATAGTTTCTTTTTTGGGATTTATCGGGCTGAATTCACTTTCGGCCCAGATAAACCCTTTTCAGAGGGCAACGACGGCATTTACCAATCCCATCATCTGGGCAGATGCCCCGGATTTATCCATTACCCGGAAAGGTGACGATTTTTATCTCATCAGTACCACGATGCACCTCATGCCGGGTGCTCCGATAATGCATTCCAGAGACCTGGTGCACTGGGAAATGTCTAGCTACGTTTTTCAAACTCTGAATGACAATTCCAAATACGATCTGCTGAACGGAACCGTCTACGGGCGTGGACAATGGGCATCGTCCATCCGGTATCACAAAGGAAAATATTATGTTCTGTTTTCCCCGAATGACGAACCTTTCAGATCCTATTTCTATGTCACCGAAAATCCCGAAAAAGGAAACTGGAAGCTGTTGACCAGAACCAGACATTTTCACGATGCATCTTTGCTTTTCGATGATGATGATAGAGTTTACGTTTTTACTTCCAACAAAGTTTTTGAGCTGAGCCCGGATTTTAAAACCATCATCGGGAATCAGGACGGTACAGAGGTTTTTCAGAGAGATGAATCTGAAACAGGACTTTTGGAAGGCAACCAGATAATTAAAAAAGACGGAAAATATTACATGATGATGATTTCCTGGCCAAGAGGCGGGAAGCGTCGTCAGGAAGTGTACCGGGCGGATCAAGTAACCGGGCCTTTTGAGAAGAAAGTCGTGCTTGAAGACAATTTTTTAGGATTTTCCTATGTAGGGCAAGGTGCTCTCATTGATGATAAAAACGGCAACTGGTATTCCCTGATCTTTCAGGACAGAAACGGCGTAGGACGGGTTCCTGTTTTACTTCCCGTGAAATGGGAAGACGGCTGGCCGGTGTTAGGTGACAACGGAAAAGTCCCTTTGAAAGGAGAGGTTCCGCTTCCGCCGTTCAAGCCGAAAAACCATCTGGTGGAAAGTGATGAATTCTCCGATAATAAAATGAAAATCCAGTGGCAGTGGAACCACAATCCGGTGAATGAAGCCTGGTCCTTATCTGATCGAAAAGGCTTTTTAAGACTGAAAACCAGCAGGGTAGTGAACAACCTTTACCTTGCACCGAATACATTGACGCAGAGAATGGAAGGCCCGAAATCCAGCGGAGTAGTAGCCGTGGATGTAAAAGGAATGAAAGACGGTGATGTGGCTGGGTTCAGTGCATTCAACGGAGATTCCGGAATCTTGTCAGTCATTATGGAAGGTGGCAAAAAGTACGTGGTATTCTCAACCGATGAAGTCAGTTTAGATAATAAAACTAAGGCGGTTACAGGTGTTAAAAAAGAAGAAAAAAAGAGAATCCCATTAAACTCGGACAAAATTTATTTTAAAATTGATGCCGATTTTAATCTCGGAAAAGATTTGGCCGATTTTTATTACAGCACCGACCAAAAAAACTGGACCGAAATGGCAAAAGATTACAAAATGATTTTCGATTACCGGAGATTTTTTATGGGTTCAAAGTTTGCGATTTTCAATTATGCTACCAAAAATCTGGGAGGTTTTGTAGATGTTGATTTTTTCAGAGTGAATAAAAGTTCGGAATAATTAGAGTTGAATAATTTGGGCAGCTTTATCCGCCTTCCGCTCTCAATCTTTTTTGCAGATGATTTCAGATTAAATAGAACTAGAGTACAAGCAAAAAAGGATTTCCGCTCAAGTCGGGCTGCGAGAGATTCACTGTCTAGAAAAAATGAAAATTATTGCTTTGTAGAAGCAAACTGTTAGAGCAAATAGTTGCTAAAACCCAAAAAAGCCTCGTAGAGGCGACCTGTTAATTACGACAATGATAATTAATATTAAAAATGTAAAAAAGATAAAACCCTTGTCGGTCTTATTTTTTTGTCTAAATTAATAAGTGTAAAAATTACAAATAAAAATTTATGAAAAATTCCCTGATATTCACTGTCACTTTTCTATTGTATGGTCTGTGTGTTTCTGCGCAAAATACTGACAGACAGGCGCCGCAAGGTTTTGATGTGGAAAGAAAAGATATTCCGCACGGAAAAATCGATACGATTCAATATGCTTCAAAAACGGTCGGAACTACACGGAAAGCTTTGGTTTACACACCGCCGGGATTCAAAAAAGGGGAAAAATATCCCGTTCTTTATCTTCTTCACGGCATTGGCGGAGATGAAAAAGAATGGTTCAACCAGGGAAAACCGAATGTTATTCTGGACAATCTCTACGCACAGGGAAAACTCACACCGATGATTGTCGTTTTACCGAACGGCCGTGCGATGAAAGATGACAGAGCAACAGGAAATATCATGGCTCCGGATAAAGTAGAAGCTTTCGCAACTTTTGAAAAAGATTTGCTGAATGATTTGATTCCTTTTGTAGAAAAAAAATATCCTGTCAAAAAAGACCGTGAAAACCGGGCTTTAGCGGGTTTGTCGATGGGAGGCGGACAAACACAGAATTTTGCTTTCGGCAACATCGATAAATTTGCGTGGCTGGGTGCATTTTCTTCAGCACCCAACACCAAAGAACCAAGCAAGCTTTTACCCAATCCGCAAGATGCGTTGAAGCTGAAGCTTATTTTTATTTCCTGCGGCGATGCGGACGGATTGATGCCTTTCAGTAAAAGAACCAGTGATTATCTGAAGAAAAATAAAATCCCGCACATTTTCTACATCGAACCAGGCGGCCACGACTTCAAGGTTTGGAGAAATGATTTATACATCTTTTCACAATTGTTATTTAAGCCTGTTGATAAAACTAAATTTGATGGATTTACTGTTTTGGGAACGCCTGCAGCAACCAATATCAGGAATGCGCAATATCCTCAAATCCTTCCCGATGGAAGAGTAATGTTCAAGGTAAAAGCGCCGGAAGCGCAAAAAGTTCAGATTGATTTAGGCAAAAAATATGACCTTAAAAAAGACGCAGACGGCTTCTGGACAGGAACAACCGGGCCTAAAAGCGGAAGTTTCCATTATTATTCTTTGCTGATTGATGGTGTTGCAGTTGCAGACCCGTCCAGCAAAACATTCTACGGAATGGGAAGATACGCAAGCGGAATCGATATTCCTTTTGATGGCGATGAATTTTATGCGTTAAAAGATGTTCCGCACGGCGATATCCGCATCAAAAATTTCTATTCCAAAGTTACTAATTCTTGGAGACGGGTTTTCATTTACACACCGCCGGGTTACGACCAAAATGCTTCCGAATCTTACCCAGCTTTATACATTCTCCACGGCGGAGGCGAAGATGAAAGCGGTTGGGCTAATCAGGGTAAAACCAATATGATTTTAGACAATCTGATTGCGGAAGGGAAAGCTAAAAAGATGGTCATCATTATGCCGGATGCCAATATCGGACAAGGCGGAATCCGAAACTTTGGCGAGCGCAATCTCCAGATGTTTGAAAGAGAACTGAAAGAATCCATCATTCCCTTTGCCGAATCCAATTACAGAATTAAAAAAGGTAAAGAAAACCGTGCATTGGCAGGACTTTCAATGGGTGGAATCTATACATTGTATGCCGGAATTCAGAATTCGGATCTATTCTCAAGCTTGGGTGTTTTTAGTTCCGGATACATGTTGCCGATGCTTCAGGACGTTGCCGATAAACAGTACAAATTTTTAAATGAAAATAAATCTGCCTTTTCATCTAATGTGAAAAATTTCTGGATTTCAATGGGCGGAAAAGATGATATCGCTTATGAAAATGGACAGAAAATGCTGAAAGAATTGGACAAAATCGGAATTAAATATTCATACAGAGATTATCCTGGCGGTCACACCTGGCCGGTTTGGAGAGACAGTCTGCATCAGTTTGCACAGGAGCTTTTTAAAAATTAAAATAGTTCACGCTATAGCAATTTCCGTTGAACCTAAATGTAATTAAATCCAAATTTTTAATAATCTTGAAGACTAAAGTACTTTTAATTGCTGTAACATTTTTGCTGTCAGGAAATATTTCCAAGGCGCAGTCAACCGTTTGGTTAGACCAGTTGGATTTAAGCGTGGCAACACAGGGACACGGAAAACCCGGCATCAATACTTCGGTGGACGGAAAACCTATAACCATTGCCGGCGAAGTTTTCAAAAGAGGTTTCGGAACGCACGCCGAAAGTTCTTTGTTGATTAAATTAAATAGTCAAGCAAAAAACTTTTCAGCTTTGGTAGGATTGGATGACGAAATCAAAGGTCAAAATCCCGCTGTCGAATTTGAAATTTACGGCGACAATAAAAAACTTTGGTCAAGTGGAATAATGCATTTGGGCGACAAAGCAAAGCCTGTTTCCGTTTCGCTGGAAGGTGTACAACAATTAGAATTAGTAGTAACAGACGGCGGAAACGGACCGTATTATGACCACGCCGATTGGGGAGATGCCAAATTTGAAACAGCAGAAGGTGCAAAACTGATAACATTTAATCCGATTTCATCAGTTCCTTATATTTTGACACCAAAACCTGCGGCAACTCCAAAAATTAATTCAGCAGGTGTTTATGGCGTTCGTCCCGGCTCACCTTTTTTGTTCAGGGTTGCAGCAACGGGTGACAGGCCAATGACTTTTACAGCGAGAAATCTTCCGAAAGGTTTAACAATAGATTCACAGACCGGAATCATTACCGGAAAAATAGATACGAAAGGAACCTATGAAGTTCTTTTATCAGCTAAAAATGCAAAAGGCTCAGTTTCAAAGAAATTAAGAATCGAAAGCGGTGACAAAATAACTTTGACACCAACAATGGGATGGAACAGCTGGAACTGTTTCGGACACGAAGTTTCTGCCGACAAAGTGAAACGTGCCGCCGATGCTTTGATTAAAACAGGATTGGTAAATCACGGCTGGAATTATATTAACATTGATGATTCGTGGCAATTTAACAGAGACGGAAAAGACCCGTCTTTCAAGGGGAAAATGCGTGATGAAAACGGTTATATTCTGACCAATTCAAAATTTCCGGATATGAAGGAATTAACCGATTATTTTCATTCAAAAGGTCTGAAAGCAGGAATCTATTCCTCTCCCGGACCTTGGACTTGCGGCGGTTGCGCAGGCAGCTATGGTTACGAAAGGCAGGACGCTGAAAGCTATGCCAAATGGGGAATTGATTATCTGAAATACGATTGGTGCAGCTACGGCGGCGTGATCGACAGACTGCCGGATAATGACCCGAATAAAGTTTCTTCACTCAATTTTCAGGGTGGAGGAGATTTGGATAAAGGCGTGAAACCATTTAAACTGATGGGAGATTTATTAAAAAATCGGCCTCGTGATATTGTGTATAATCTTTGTCAATACGGAATGGGCGATGTCTGGAAATGGGGAAATGATGCCGATGCGCAATCCTGGCGAACAACTAACGACATTACCGATACCTGGGCGAGTGTTAAAAATATTGCTTTGGCTCAGGACAAAGCGGCTCCTTATGCAAAACCCGGCAACTGGAACGACCCGGATATGCTGGTGGTAGGCGTCGTAGGTTGGGGAAATCCACACCAGAGCCGATTGAAACCGGACGAACAATATCTGCATATCAGCCTTTGGAGCATATTTTCAGCACCATTACTGATTGGCTGTGATCTTGAGAAACTGGATGATTTTACTTTAAATCTTTTAACGAATGATGAAGTTATTGCTGTAAATCAGGATGCTCTGGGAAAACAGGGCGTTTGTCTGCAGACCATTGGCGAATTGAAAATTTATGTAAAAGACCTTGAAGATGGCGGAAAAGCAGTGGCTTTTGCAAATTTCGGAAGGGAAAAAGTGGATATGTCTTACAAAGATTTGAGGCAGCTCGGGATTTCCGGTAGTCAAACCGTAAGAGATATCTGGAGACAGAAAGATATTGCAAAAATTAATACATCAAATCGGGCATTATCACTGGATATTCCGGCGCACGGTGTGGCTTATTACAAATTTATTTCATCAAAATAATTAAATATGATTCAATTTAAATCAAAATATATAGCCCTCTCATTTTTTCTGAAAGGAATTTGTATTTCTGCCCAAAATCCGGTAATTCAGACCCATTTTACGCCAGATCCTGCGCCGATGGTGTACAAAAACAAGATGTACGTCTACACTGGAGACGATATTCCCGGCTATGATTTTTATTATATGACGAAATGGAGGGTATATTCTTCTGATGATATGGTCAACTGGACCGACCACGGTTCTCCATTGTCACTGGAATCTTTCAGTTGGGCCCGTGACAGAGCGTGGGCGGCGCAATGTATTGAACGTAACGGCAAATTCTATTGGTACATCTGCGTTCAGACCGTTGATAACAATATGGCGATTGGCGTTGCGGTATCAGACGGTCCGACAGGTCCTTTTAAAGATGCACTCGGAAAACCATTAGTGACGACGGGAACTTGGGATAATATCGACCCGACGGTTTTTATTGATGATGACAGACAAGCCTATTTATATTGGGGGAACAGCAAATTATTTTATGTGAAGCTTAACAAAGATATGGTTTCGTATGATGGAAAAATCACCGAAATTCCGCAGTCGGTGGAAGCTTTTGGAGGATTGAGACGTCCCGGAAGAAGCGATGAGGTTTTGCAGAAAAAGGAACAGTTTAAAGATGTTTTTGTGGAAGGACCTTGGTTCTACAAACGCAACAAGCAATATTATATGATGTACGCCGGAATGACCGACCGAACCGAATGTCTGTCTTATTCCATAAGCGATTCACCGACCGGACCGTGGAAATATCAGGGGAAAATAATGACCGGTCAGCCTACCAACAGTTTCACCAACCACGGCGGAATTATTGATTTTAAAGGTAAATCCTATCTGTTCTATCACACGGGATTATTGCCCGGTGCAGGAAGTTACGGAAGGTCAACGTCTATTGAAGAATTCAAATACAATCCGGATGGCAGCATTCCAAAAATTTCTATGACCAAAGAAGGTGTAAATCCCGTTGGAACATTAAATCCCTATAAAAGAAACGAAGCGGAAACGATGGCGTGGTCAGAGAAATGCAGCACTTCCGAAAACAAAAAGACGGGAGTTTATGTTTCCGATACCAGGGTGGGAGGTTATATCAAAGTTCGTTCGGTGGATTTTGAAAAAGGCGCGTCTGAATTTTCAGCTTCAATCGCTGCAGGTGTTGATGGAGGAATTTTAGAAGTCAGATTAGATAAATTGGATGGAAATAAAATTGCCGATATTGAAGTTCCGAGAACCGGAGGTTGGGAAGAATTTAAAACCCTGACATCAAAAATTTCAGAATCGGTTTCCGGTGTTCACGATGTATATTTTGTCTTTAAAGGTAAAAACATTACGGCAGGAAGGGTGCTTTTCAATTTCGACCACTGGAGTTTTCAGAAAAAATAAGATGAAAGACAAATTCCCCTCCTTTGGAAATCGAGGGACGAGATTCGCCGAAACAAAAAATCAATTAATAAATATTGAGGCACTGGTGGCGAAAATTCAAAGAATTTTTGACGGGGTGGTTTATCAGAATTAAGTGAGAAAATAATACAGCTTCTACAAGCGTTAGCGGCTTTGTGAAACTTAAAAAAATAAAAACTTTGTGTCCTTAGTGTTCAAAAAAGTTAGATATGAAAAAAACAATAAAATCAATATTCAATCTCTGTTTAATAGGCTATTCGGGAATATTATTTTCCCAGAATCCCATTATTCAGACCAATTATACCGCAGACCCTGCGCCGATGGTGTATAACGACAGGCTTTACGTCTACACGACGCACGATGAGGACGATTCCACCTGGTTTGTGATGAACGACTGGAAAGTCTATTCCACCAACGACATGGTGAACTGGACCGACCACGGAAGTATTCTGAGCTATAAGGATTTCGATTGGGCAAAACGGGATGCCTGGGCAGCGCAATGCGTGGAAAGAAACGGCAAATTTTTTATGTATGTTCCGATGTGGTCTAAAACCAACAACAAAGGAGCGATTGGTGTTGCGGTGGGTGACAGTCCGTTCGGACCATTCCACGACCCGCTTGGAAAACCGTTAGTTCAAAGTGAATGGGGCGATATTGATCCGACGGTTTTTATTGATGATGACGGCCAAGCCTATATGTATTGGGGAAATCCGAAACTTAAAATGGTTAAGCTCAATCAGGATATGATTTCCTATTCCGGTGATATTGTGGAAGTGCCAATGACCGCAGAATCTTTCGGAAAAAGGGACGGAAAAGAAAACCCTGAAAGACCTACAAAATACGAGGAAGGACCTTGGCTGTATAAAAGAAAAAATCTGTATTATCTGTTTTGGCCGGGCGGTCCGCTCCCTGAATTCATCGGATATTCTACCAGCAAAAGTGCACAGGGACCGTGGAAATATGGCGGAATTGTAATGCCAACCGAAGGAAAATCTTTTACCAATCATCCCGGAATTGTCGATTTCAGAGGAAAATCCTATTTTTTTTATCACAACGGTGCGTTGCCTGGAGGAAGCGGTTTCACAAGGTCGGTGAGTGTGGAAGAACTTAATTTTAATAAAGACGGTTCTATTTCACCCATCAAAATGACGAATGGCATTACCAAAGCCATTGCAACCGTTAATCCTTATGCTTTTAATCAGGCAGAAATGATTGCGTGGTCTGAAAATGTGAAAGCTTATCAGAACAAAGAAGCAGGCGTCTTTATCAAAGCTAAAAAAAGTGGTGCTTACACCAGCGTGAAAAATTTGGATTTTGGCAGAAAAGGAGCATCAGCATTTTCGGCCAGAGTTGGAACGACACACAACAGCGATGTGACGATGGACGTTCATCTGGACAGTGTAGGCGGACCGGTTATCGCTACGGTAAAAATTCCGTTGACCGGCGGAGACGACCGTTGGGAAACTGTGAAAACTGAAGTGAAGGAAAAAATTTCCGGTGTTCACGATGTGTATTTTGTATTTAATGGAAAAGCAGCAAAAGATATTATGTTTTTCGATTATTGGACTTTTCTTGAAAATAATTAATTATGATTAAACTTTTTTTTAAACTATCGCTCGCCTTTAGTATTCTCATTATGAATACTGTTTTTGCACAGGTTGCAGAAATCTCCAGTCCTGACGGAAAATTGAAACTGAATGTCTTTTCAGAGAATGGAAAAGCGCTCTATAATGTTACTTTTCAAGGAAAAATAATGTTGGAAAAATCACCTTTAGGTTTAATCACCAATGAATCTGATTTCTCTAAAAATTTAAAATTCGTTGACAGTAAAAAAGATAAGGTTTCTAAAAATTATACGAACGAAAAAATCAAAAAATCACAGGTTAATTATGTGGCTAATACTCTGACAGTCAATTTTACCAATGCAGATAACTTCAATATCGGAATTGAATTTCAGGTGAGCAATCAAAATGTCGCTTTCAGATATGAGATTCAGCCGATGAAAGACCATTTGAGCGCGGTTGTACAGTCAGAAATTACAGGTTACAGATTTCCGTCTCAAACCACGACTTTCCTTTCTCCGATGATGAAGCCGATGACGGGTTTTGCCAGAACCGCTCCAAGCTACGAAAGCGGTTACAAAGCTGATGCAGAATTGGGAATGAAAAGCGATTATGGTTACGTTTTCCCTGGACTATTTCACATCGGAAACTACGGCTGGATTTTATTGTCGGAAACAGGCGTAAACAGTTTGTACTGCGCTTCTCATTTGGATACAACCTCAGAAAAAAATCTTTATCAGGTTGCTTATCCTAATATGGCAGAAAATAATGGGTTCGGAAGCACCGGTGCTGCCATTTCGCTTCCGGGAAAAACACCTTGGAGAACTATCACCATTGGAGATTCTTTGAAACCGATTGTTGAAACGACAATTCCTTTTGATGTCGTAGAACCGATGTATGAACCTTCACAAAAATACACTTTCGGAAAATCGACCTGGAGCTGGATTCTCTGGCAGGACAACAGTATGAATTATGAAGACCAGAGTCTCTTTATCGATTTAGCATCAAAACTCGGTTATGAATACATTTTGATTGATGCGCTTTGGGACAAAAATATCGGGAAAGCCAGAATGAAAGACCTCATTCAGTATGCCAAATCCAAAAATGTTGAGGTCTTACTTTGGTACAATTCCAATGGTGCTGCGAATGATGCGCCAATGGGACCTAGAAACAAAATGAGCTCATCCGTCGAACGTAAAAAAGAAATGAAATGGCTGAAAGAAGTCGGTGTAAAAGGTCTGAAGGTCGATTTCTTCGGCGGCGATAAGCAGGAAACGATGCGCCTTTACGAAGATATTCTTTCCGATGCCAATGATTTTGGATTAAAGATTATTTTCCACGGCGCTACTTTGCCGAGAGGCTGGGAAGTAATGTACCCGAATTATGCAGGAAGCGAAGCGGTTTTAGCTTCGGAAATGCTGTATTTTTCAGAAGACGTCCGCAAACAGGAAGCTTTTTTCGCAACATTACATCCGTTCATCAGAAACACGGTCGGAAGTATGGAATTTGGCGGAACTTTCCTCAACAAATATTTAACAAAATCCAACAAGGATAAAAATAAAAGATACACCACCGATGGTTTCCAGTTGGCAACGGCTGTTCTGTTTCAAAATCCGGTTCAGATGTTTGGCGTGATGCCAAATAATTTGACTGATGCTCCAAAATTTCAGCTCGATTTTATGAAAGAAGTTCCGACGCTTTGGGACGAAACGGTATTCATCGACGGATATCCCGGGAAATATTCTGTGATTGCCAGAAGACATCAGAATCAATGGTATGTTGCGGGAATCAACGCAGAGAAAACGGTGAAAAAACTCAAATTTAATCTCCCGATGTTAGCAGGCAAAAATCTGGAATTGATCAATGATGATAAAAACGGAAATACCTTTACAAAGCCAGTTTCAATCAATAAAAAAGGGGAATACGAAATTGAAATTCAGCCGAGTGGAGGCTTTGTGTTGAAGAATTAATGCAGGAATAATTTGGACAGCTTTATCCGTCTTCCACTCCCGCTTTTTTGCTCGTTGCATCCTGAGCTTTGCCGAAGGGCTCCTCACAAAAAGAGCTCCGTTCAAGCCGGGCTGCGAGAGATTCGCTGAAATCAAAGAACCCGAAGGGTTCAATATGAATAGCCATAGGTGCAACCTATGGAAAACGAAAATATAAAGAAAATATGAATCATAAAAAGGTTCAATAACATAACAACGCAGGATTTCATTATAAGTTTGTTTAATGTTTTGCAGAGTGTAAACTCCTTTAGGAGCTTTATCTGTGTAGTAGGCGATTATTGCTGGCAAATTTCACTCCATCGGAGTGGCATCTTTCAAATGGAATTAAGATAGAACACCTACGGCGTTCTTTTCCTTTAGGTGTTTTTTTGCTACACAGATGCCGCTACTGCCGGAGCGATTGATGCTTTTTTCAAATCTATTATTTTACATTAAACAAATTCTATCAATAAAAACAAAAGATTATGAACCAACTAAAAATATTTTTTCTCGTCATCATATCCGTACTTTGTTTGCAGCTCAAAGCGGTGCAACCATTCATCAGCACTGAAAAAAATTCAGGAACCATTGTTTTAAAAGAAAAATCCGTCAATCTTTCGATTTTCACCAACTCAGGAATTGACAATGGAATTTTGAGAGCTGTTAAAAATCTTCAATCCGATTTCCAGAAAGTCACGGGAACTCAGCCCACGATTTTACATCAGATTTCAGGCATCAATTCACCTTTGATTGTCATTGGAACCGTTGGAACAAAATCGGTGATCGATGATTTAATCAGTCAAAAAAAGATCGACGGCAAATCGCTTGACGGTAAAAAGGAAAAATTTATCATTCAGAATGTTGCAAATCCGTTTCCGGGCTTTTCCGAAGCCATTGTGATTGCAGGAAGCGACAAACGCGGAACGATTTACGGAATCTACGAAATGTCACAGCAAATCGGGGTTTCGCCGTGGTATTACTGGGCAGATGTTCCGGTTGAGAAAAAAGAAAATCTATACTTTAAAAAAGGAATTTACACAGACGGAGAACCTGCAGTAGAATACCGCGGAATTTTCCTGAATGATGAAGAACCTTCACTCGGAGGATGGGCGAGAGCTACTTTTGGAGGAATCAATTCTAAATTTTACGAAAAAGTTTTTGAACTGATTTTGCGAATGAAAGGCAATTACATCTGGCCTGCAATGTGGGGAAAAGCGTTTTATGATGATGATGTTTTGAACGGACCTTTAGCCAACGAAATGGGAATCATTATGGGAACCTCGCACCACGAACCGATGGCTCAGGCTCAAACTGATTGGCACAGATACATCAAGAAGAATAATCTGCCGAATGTCTGGGATTATTCGAAAAATGAGAAAGTTTTGCAGGAATTCTGGAAATTGGGGCTCGAAAGAAGCAAAAACTGGGAAAAATTAGTCACAGTAGGAATGCGCGGCGACGGCGATGAAGCGATGGGAGAGGGAACCAATATTTCCTTACTTGAAAAAATCGTGAAAGACCAGCGAAAAATTATTGCTGACGTAACAGGAAAAAAAGCGGAGAAAACGCCTCAGGTCTGGGCTTTGTACAAAGAAGTTCAGGATTATTATGACAAAGGAATGAGAGTTCCGGACGACGTTATTTTATTGTTTTGTGATGATAACTGGGGCAATGTGAGAAAACTTCCGGACCTTTCAAAACCTTTACACAAAGGCGGTTACGGAATGTATTACCACTTTGATTACGTGGGCGGACCGAGAAATTCAAAATGGATTAATATCAGTCCGATTCAGAGAGTTTGGGAACAGATGAATCTTTCTTACGAACATAAAGTGGATAAGGTTTGGGTCGTCAATGTCGGGGATTTAAAACCGATGGAGTTCCCAATCAGCTTTTTCCTGGAAATGGCCTGGAATCCGAAACAATTCAATTCAAAAAATCTTTTGGAATATACCGAAAAATGGGCTGCACAGCAATTTGGAGAAAAGCACGCCAAAGAAATTGCAGGAATGATTAATCTTTATTCAAAATATAACCGCCGTGTAACGCCAGAAACATTGGATTGGATAACTTACAGTCTTCAAAATTATAATGAATTTGAAACGGTTTTAAATGATTACAGGTCTTTGGCATTAGAAGCTTTACGTTTGAAAGAAAAAATTCCGGCAGAATATCAGGATGCCTATTTTCAGCTGGTGTTGTATCCGATTGACGCTTGCAGCAATCTGTATGAAATGTACTATGCGGTGGCAAAAAACAAAGAATTGGCTGCTAAATATGATTTGAAAGCCAATGATTATGCGGATAAAGTCAAAGAATGTTTTGATAGAAATGCCTATCTCGATAATCAGTATAATAACGTCATTGCCGGCGGAAAATGGCAGCATATGATGGACCAGATGAGAATAGGATACAAAGCCTGGTTTGACGGAAAAGAAAATATAATGCCCGAAGTTACCCGTGTTTCTGAGTCTGAAGTTCCGAAAGAAAAAGTGTTTCAGGAGAAAAACGGTTATATTTCCATCGAAGTGGGAAATTTTGCAAGAATGGTCAATTCAGAGCGAATCCATTGGGAAGTGATTCCGGATTTCGGAAAGACAAAATCCGGTGTAACGACTTTCCCTCAAAATGCTTATCCGAAAGCTGATGAAAATATTTATCTGGAATATGATATGAATTTTGAATCCAAAGGTGAATTTGAAGTACAGTTGTTATTAGCCCCAACCTTAAATTTCAATCATAACAAAGGATTGCGTTATGAGATTTCCTTTGATGGCGAAACTCCGCAGATTGTCAATTTCAATGGTCATTACAGAGGCGAACTCGGAAGATGGCAGTCCGAACATATCATTAAATCTATAACGAAACACCAGATTTCCCAACATGGAAAACATACGCTGCGATTCCGTGTTCTGGAGCCGGGAATTGTCTTAGAAAAAATATTAATCAACACAGGCAGACTGAAACCAAGTTATCTCGGAGCGCCGGAAAGTGAATATTCAAACTAATAATCATAAAAGCCATCAGATTTCTGGTGGTTTTTTATTTAATATTCAAACATTTAAAAATTTCAATAAAATAAGTGTTAATTATACATTTATTAAAAATAGAATGTTATATTTGTTATCAACCGAATATCGAAATTCTCTCTTTAAAACTAATTTGATATTTGGATAATATTCTTAAATAAACTCTAATGAAAAAAGTGCTGTTTTCTTTATCAATCTTCCTCTGTGCTTTCTCATCGGCGCAAACTTTCAAATATCCCTTCCAGAACCCCAAACTTCCGGTCGAACAGAGAATCGAAAATCTTCTCGGATTATTAACGGTTGATGAAAAAATAGGAATGATGATGGACAATTCCAAAGCAGTTCCCAGATTGGATATTCCCGGTTACGGATGGTGGAACGAGGCGCTTCATGGTGTCGCAAGAGCGGGAACAGCCACGGTTTTTCCTCAAGCCATCGGAATGGCGGCAACCTGGGACGTTCCGGAGCATCTCAAAACGTTTGAAATGATTTCTGATGAAGCCAGAGCAAAATACAATAAATCTTTTGACGAATCTCAGAAAACAGGTCGTTACGAAGGTCTCACTTTCTGGACGCCAAACATCAATATTTTCCGCGACCCGAGATGGGGAAGAGGTCAGGAAACTTATGGTGAAGATCCTTATCTGACTTCTGTTTTAGGTGTTGCAGCAGTAAAAGGTTTGCAGGGAAACGACCCGAAATATTTTAAAACCCACGCCTGCGCCAAACATTTCGCCGTTCACAGCGGCCCGGAATGGAACCGACATTCTTACAACGCCGAAGTTTCCAAAAGAGATTTGTACGAAACCTATCTTCCGGCTTTCAAAGCATTGGTTTTGGAAGGAAATGTAAGGGAAGTGATGTGTGCGTATAATGCGTTCGATGGACAGCCTTGCTGTGCTAACAATACTTTGCTGACAGAAATTCTGAGAGGAAAATGGAACTACGATGGAATGGTTGTTTCCGATTGCTGGGCATTGGCAGATTTCTACCAGAAACAGTATCACGGAACGCATCCTGACGAAAAAACTACTGCCGCAGACGCCCTGAAACATTCTACAGATTTAGAGTGTGGTGATACTTATAATAACTTAAACAAATCTCTCGCAAGCGGATTAATCACTGAAAAAGACCTCGATATTTCGATGCGAAGAATTCTGAAAGGTTGGTTTGAATTGGGAATGCTCGACCCAAAATCTTCTGTTCACTGGAACTCCATTCCATATACTGTTGTTGATTCTGAAGAGCATAAAAAACAGGCTTTAAAAATGGCACAAAAATCAATAGTGCTGATGAAAAATGAGAATAATGTTTTGCCTTTAAATAAAAATATCAAAAAAATCGCTGTTGTCGGTCCAAACGCCGATGACGGATTGATGCAGTTGGGAAATTACAACGGAACACCTTCCTCAATCGTTACCATTTTAGATGGAATCAAAACCAAATTTCCAAACGCTGAAATCATTTATGAAAAAGGAACAGAAGTCGCTGACCCTTCATCCAGAACCTCTCTTTACCAAAACTTTTTAAGCCAGAAAAACGGCGAAAAAGGAATGAAAGTAGCGTTTTTTAACAACAATGAATTCAAAGGAACTCCGACAAATATTTCAGTCAATAAAGCAGGAATCAACTACAACAGTTTTGGCGGAACCCAGCTTGCTCCGAATGTGGGAAGAGAAAATACATCAGCAATTATTTCCGGCGTTTTCAAAAGTCCTTACACGGGCGATGTGATTCTTTCGCCTTCAACATCCGATATTTACACACTTTTCGTTGACGGAAAAGAAATCGCCACCAGAAAAGGTCCCGATGCTAGACACCCTTCAGAATTTCCTGTGAAAATGGAAAAAGGGAAAGAGTATAACATAGAATTACGTCACACCCAAAAAGGGAAATATGTAAGCATCACTTTTGACGTGTACAGAAAAGACCCTGTCAATTTCGTTGCGGTTAGGGAAAAAGTGAAAGATGCGGACGCGATTATTTTTGCAGGTGGACTTTCTCCAAGTCTGGAGGGCGAAGAAATGATGGTGAATGCGGAAGGTTTCAAAGGCGGTGATAAAACTTCCATCGACCTTCCAAAAGTCCAGCGTGCATTGTTAGCGGAATTAAGAAAAAGCGGAAAACCAGTCGTTTTTGTGCTGTGTACGGGAAGTTCGCTTGGTTTGGAACAGGATGAAAAAAATTATGATGCATTACTGAACGCTTGGTATGGCGGACAAGCCGGAGGAACTGCGGTTGCAGATGTTTTGGCGGGAGATTACAATCCGTCCGGAAGATTGCCGGTTACATTCTACAAAAATCTGGAGCAGCTCGACAATAATTTATCTAAAACCAGCAAACATCAGGGTTTTGAAAACTATGATATGCAGGGCAGAACCTACCGTTATATGACGGAAAAACCGTTATATGCTTTCGGTCACGGGTTGAGTTATTCAAAATTTGCTTACGGAACTGCTAAGCTGAACAAAAACACCATCAATCCTAATGAAAATGTGACGATTACAGTTCCTGTTACCAATAATTCGGAAAGAAATGGTGAGGAAGTGATTCAGGTATATGTAAAAAGAAATAATGATAATTCAGCACCAGTAAAGACTTTGAGAGCTTTTGAAAGGGTTTTAATTAAATCTAAGGAAACAAAAAATATTCAATTAACGATTTCTAAAGATTCATTTACATTTTATGATGAAAAAGTAGATGATTTGGCTCCGAAAGCAGGAGATTACACGATTTTCTACGGCGGAACTTCTGATGAAGCAGGACTGAAAAGCATTCCGTTAAGAGTTAAATAATTTTTTGAAATTTTAAGCTGTAATAATAATCGTGCAATCATATTTTGAAAAATAATTAATTACCTCAAAGCAAAAAGAAGCCCGCTCTGTAAGAGCGTCCATCTGTGTAGAAACTAGAAATAGAAGGTCAAACAGAACTCCGTAGGAGTTCTATCTAAGTAGCTAGAAAATCAAAGATTCTTAAACTTCTGTGTTCTGAATTTGGAAGATAATTATTAAACTTAAAGATTTAATTTATCAAAACTTCTGTGCCTTTTGTGGTTAAAAAATAGTCCAAAAATCAATCAATGAAAACAAAAACCAAAATATTCGCAACCGCATTTTCTTTAAGCGTAGTCTTCTTTTCAGCACAAAATAAAACCACCAAAACCCATTTCCTCGATTTGGACGGAACTTCCACCAACATCAAAATCCAACCAACGATGTACGGGATTTTCTTCGAGGACATCAATTTTGCAGCAGACGGCGGATTATATGCTGAACTGATTAAAAACCGAAGTTTCGAGTTTGATGAACCGTTGACAGGCTGGAAACAACCCAACACAAAAACACTGTCTCCAAACCTCGATTCAGGATTTCTGACCATTATAACAGACAAAAGCAAAACCAATAAAAACTACGCCAGAATCACAGTCTGGGATGATAAAAATTATATTCTTGAGAACGAAGGTTTCCGAGGAATCGGTTTGCATCAAGGGGAGAAATACGATTTGAGCTTTAATCTGGAAAACATTTCGGGAAATATTTCTGCTATTAATACCAGTCTTATTGATGAAAACGGCGCCGAGATTTCATCTGTTTCAACCATTATCAAAGGTGGAGGCTGGCAAAAATACAATGTTGTTTTCGCACCTTCCAAAACCGTTGGAAGAGCTAAACTTAAAATCACGTTTACCGGAAAAGGCGTTGTGAATATGGATATGATTTCACTGTTTCCTCAAGACACCTGGAAAGGCAGAAAAGGTGGTTTGAGAAAAGATTTGGTGCAAAAATTATACGATTTGCAGCCGGGGTTTCTTCGCTTTCCCGGTGGATGTATTGTCGAAGGAAGAACTTTGGCAGAACGCTACCAGTGGAAAAAAACGATTGGTAAAGTGGAAGACCGAGAAAATTTGATTAACAAATGGAACAACGGATTTGCACACCGTCTCACTCCGGATTATTGGCAGTCTTTCGGGCTTGGTTTTTTTGAATATTTCCAGCTGGCCGAAGATTTAGGCGCAGAACCGCTTCCGATTCTCAGCTGTGGAATGGCTTGCCAATTTAACACAGCTGAATTGGTAAAAATGGAAGATCTAAACCCATACGTTCAGGATGCTTTGGATTTGATTGAATTTGCAAACGGCGATTCCAACACGAAATGGGGAAAAATCCGAACTGAAATGGGACATCCGAAACCTTTTAATATGAAATTCATAGGCGTTGGCAATGAACAATGGGGCGCGGATTATATCGAACGCTACAAAGTTTTTGAAAAAGCGATTCACACCAAATATCCCGATATCACAATCATTTCCGGAAGCGGACCGTCTCCCGATGGCGAATTTTTCGATTATGGCTGGAAAGAACTTAAAAAACTGAATGCTCAGATTGTGGACGAACATTACTACAATTCCCCTGAATGGTTCTTAAAAAATGCAGATCGATACGATAAGTACGACCGAAGAGGACCAAAAGTTTTCGCCGGAGAATACGCCGCACAATCTGTTGGCGTTGTAAAACCGGATAATAAGAACAATTGGCTCACCGCACTTTCGGAAGCCGCTTTTATGACCGGACTGGAACGCAATGCAGATGTTGTGACAATGACTTCCTATGCACCGCTTTTCGCTCACGCAGACGGATGGCAGTGGACGCCGGATTTGATTTGGTTCAATAATTTAAAATCTTACGCTACCCCAAATTATTATGTCCAGAAATTATTTTCCAACAACAAAGGAACAGATTTAATTAAAATCTCAGAAAACGGAAAGCCATTGGAAGGCGAAAATAAGCTTTACGCTTCAGCGGTTCGTGATGATAAAAAAGGAGAGATTATTATTAAAATAGTTAATGCAGATTCGCAAGAAGCTCAAATTGAAATTAATCCGAAAAACATCAAAACGGGCAATCAATTAACCAAAATTGTACTGACTTCTTCAGGACTTTCCGATGAAAATAATTTCCAATCAGAAACCATTATTCCAAAAGAAGAAATCCTGACCATTAAAAAAGGAAAATTTTCAGCCGTTATTCCAGCCAATTCTTTGGTTATTTTAAAAATTAATTAACTTCAAAGCATCATTAACAAACGGAAAATTAAAATTAAGTGTAAATATTACATTTATTTAAAATAGAATGTTATATTTGTTTTAGCTCTGATTAAGAACTTAACTCAATCTTTAATACTGAATGGCTTCGACAAGCTCAGCCTGACAATGGTAAATATTGCGGGTGGTATTAGGGCTGTCATCCTCAGCTTGTCGAAGGATTTTGTAAAATAACTTATAAAATTATTATTCACGTTAATGAAAAAATACGTTATCAGCCTGGCAATGGTAAATACTACGGTTAGTATTAGGGCTGTCATCCTGAGCTTGTCGAAGGATTTATCAAATAATTCATAAAAAAATTAATTATCCACATTAATGAAAAAATACGTTATCGGCTTAGACTACGGAACAGACTCTGTTCGGGCCGTTTTGATTGATACGGAAAATGGGGCAGAACTGGCAACTTCCGTAAGCTATTACCAAAGATGGAAAGAAGGAAAGTTCTGCAAGCCGGAAGAAAACCAATTTCGTCAGCATCCGCTCGACCATATTGAAGGTTTGGAAAAAACAATTTCAACCGTTGTCAAGGAAAGTGGCGTTGCGCCGGAAAATATCGTCAGTATTTGTATTGATACGACGGGTTCATCACCGCTTCCGGTGAATAAAGATGGAATTGCCTTATCACTTTTGCCTGAATTTTCAGAAAATCCCAATGCAATGATGGTGCTGTGGAAAGACCATACTTCCATCAACGAAGCTGAAGAAATCAATCAACTAGCGAGAAACTGGGGTGGTGAAGATTATACAAAATTTGAAGGCGGAATCTATTCTTCCGAATGGTTTTGGGCAAAAATTCTCCATATCAACAGAGAAGATGAAGCGGTGAAAAATGCGGCGTACAGCTGGATGGAGCATTGCGATTACCTTACATTTTTGCTTTCCGACAACGCGGATTTAGCGTCTTTTAAAAGAAGCCGTTGTGCAGCGGGTCATAAAGCAATGTGGCACGAATCGTGGGACGGATTGCCTTCCAAAGAGTTTCTCGGTCAGCTGGATTCTTCACTGGCAGAACTTCGTGACAGGTTATACGATAAAACCTACACATCTGATGAAATTGCCGGAAATTTGAATAAAGAATGGGCAACAAAATTGGGCTTAACAACGAATACGGTAATTGCTGTCGGAACTTTCGATGCTCATTCCGGAGCGGTGGGAGCAAAAGTAGAGGAGAATACACTAATCAGAATTATGGGAACGTCAACCTGCGATATTATGGTGGCTCCCAACGAAATTATCGGCGACAAAACAGTTAAAGGAATCTGCGGACAGGTCGATGGTTCCGTGATTCCGGGATTGATGGGATTGGAAGCGGGGCAATCTGCATTTGGTGATGTTTTGGCGTGGTACAAAGATATTTTAATGTGGCCGACATACCATATCCTGATGAATTCCACTGTCATTGATGAGCATCAAAAACAGTTATTAAAAGAAGAATTAGAAAACAATTTAATTCAAAATCTGACCTCGGAAGCAGAGAAAATCCCACTTTCCGACGTCGTTCCGGTTGCCTTGGATTGGATTAACGGACGAAGGACTCCGGATGCCAATCAGGAACTGAAAATGGCAATCAGCAACCTTTCATTGGGAACAAAAGCACCGCATATTTTCAAAGCGTTGGTGAATGCCATTTGTTTTGGAGCCAAAAAAATCGTCGACCGTTTCGAAGAAGAAGGCGTGAAAATCGAAAAAGTCATCGGAATCGGAGGCGTTGCCAGAAAATCACCGTTCATAATGCAGACTTTGGCCAACGTTCTTAATATGCCGATTGTAGTGGCAGAATCAGACCAGGCTCCGGCTTTGGGTGCAGCCATTTATGCGGCCGTTGCAGCAGGAATTTACCCAACTGTTCAGGAAGCCAGCCAAAAAATGGGCTCCGATTTCGAAGCAGAATATTTCCCACAGACAGAAAAAGTAGAAAAATATGCAGAATTTATGAAACAATATCAGAATCTCGCAGATTTCACAGAAAACAATATCAAATCAAGAAAGAAATTGACGGTTGATAGTTTATAGTTGATAGAAGTTAAAAAAAAGCTCCGTTAGGAGCGCCCTGTTAATAGAAATATGTAAATATTATCATCAAAAAGAGAGCCTCGTAGAGGCGACCTGTTGAATAATTACAATCATTTAGAAATCAAAAACCATCAACCACCAACCATCAACCAATAACTAAAATAATTATGGCAGCTTTATCCGTCTTCCGCTCCCAATCTTTTTTGCCAGGGCTTTTCCAATGCAAAAAAGGATTTCCGCTCAAGCCGGGCTGCAGATTCAGCGTCAAATAGGAGAAGATTATAACCAGGACGTTTGTCATTCCGTAGGAAACCTAACGAAGTGGTTCGACGAAGTCAATCTAAGCAAGCTTTGTAGAGATTCCTACGGAATGACAAACGAAAGTTTAAAAATTAAATAAATGAGCATCTATAAAGAACTGAAACGAGAATGTTACGAAGCCAATATGCAGCTCGATGCCTTGAAGCTGGTCGTTTACACATTCGGAAACGTAAGCGCCGTCGACCGTGACAAAGGAATCTTTGCCATCAAACCGAGCGGTGTTCCTTACGAATTACTGAAACCGGAAGACATCGTGATTTTAGATTACGATGCCAATGTGGTGGAAGGAAATTTAAGACCGTCTTCCGATACCAAAACCCACGCTTATCTCTACAAAAACTGGGAAAAAATCGGCGGAATCTCCCATACACACGCCATCTATTCCGTAGCTTGGGCACAGGCGCAGTTAGACATCCCGATTTTCGGAACGACCCACGCAGACCATTTAACATCAGATATTCCTTGTGCACCGCCGATGCACGATGATTTAATCGAGGGCAATTACGAGTACAATACCGGAATCCAAATTCTGGATTGTTTCAAAGAAAAGAACTTGTCTTACGAAGAAGTAGAAATGGTACTCATCGGAAATCACGGGCCGTTCACTTGGGGAAAAAATGCCGAGAAAGCCGTTTACAACAGCAAAGTCCTCGAAACCATCGCAGAAATGGCTTATCTCACAAGGCAAATTAATCCGAATGCACCACGTTTGAAAGATTCACTCATCAAAAAACATTACGAACGAAAGCACGGCAAAAATGCCTATTATGGACAATAATTTTTGTAAAAAGTAAAAAGTAAAAAGTAAAAAGTAAAAAGTAAAATGTAAAATGTAAAAAGTACATTGTACATCATACTTTGTACAATTATCCATCAGCTATCAACAAAAAACAATTAACTAAAAATATGTTAACACCTCTCAATACCAAAGAAATCTGGTTCATCACCGGAAGCCAGCATTTATACGGCCCTGAAACATTGGCTCAGGTTGCGGAACATTCAGCGAAAATCGTGGAAGCTTTAAACGCTTCATCACAGATTCCTGTAAAAGTCGTTTTGAAGCCAACCGTAAAAACCACGGAAGAAATCTTTGAGACACTTACAGCTGTCAACTTTGCAAAAGACTGCATCGGAATTGTAACCTGGATGCATACGTTTTCACCTGCAAAAATGTGGATTCGTGGACTGACCGCTTTACAAAAGCCAATGTTGCATTTGCATACACAGTTCAATCAGGATATTCCGTGGTCTACGATGGATATGGATTTTATGAACCTGAATCAGGCTGCTCACGGTGACAGGGAGTTCGGGTTTATGGTGAGCCGTCTGCGCAAAAACAGAAAAGTCGTTGTAGGACATTGGGCGGAAGAAAGAGTTCAGAAACAGATTGGAGAATGGAGTAGAGTTGCCGCAGGTTGGGATGATTGGCAAGGCGCAAAATTCGCCCGTTTTGGTGATAATATGAGATTTGTAGCCGTTACCGATGGAGATAAAGTAGAAGCGGAAACCAAGTTCGGATTTTCGGTCAACACTTGGGGAATCGGGGATTTGGTAGGCGTTGTCAATTCGATTGGTGATGGCGAAATCAAAACCTTAATTGAAGAATATGAAGCGTCATACAAAATGGCAGAATCTCTTCTTTCCGGAGGTTCAAACAGAAAATCTCTGGAAGTTGCTGCAAGAATTGAATTAGGTTTGGAAAAATTCCTGAAAGACGGCAATTTCAAAGGTTTTTCCGATACTTTCGAAGACCTTCACGGCTTGGAACAACTGCCTGGAATTGCCGTGCAGCGTTTAATGGAAAAAGGCTACGGATTTGCCGGCGAAGGCGATTGGAAAACTGCCGCTTTGGTTCGTGCAATGAAAACAATGGGACAAGGCCTTGAAGGCGGAAATGCCTTTATGGAAGATTATACGTATCATTTGGATCCTTCCAATCCTTCGATTTTAGGCTCGCATATGTTGGAAGTTGACCCTGTTTTGGCAATCGACAAACCATCTTGTGAAATTCACCCATTGGGAATTGGCGGAAAAGCCGACCCGGTTCGTCTGGTGTTCAATTCCAGAGGAAATATTGATTCTTTAAATGCCGCTTTGATGGATTTCGGAAATCATTTCAGGCTTTTAATCAACAAAACAAAAGCGTTGGAAATCACCGAAGAATTGCCAAAACTTCCGGTTGCCAGAGTGCTTTGGAAGCCGCTTCCTGACTTGTACACAGCAGCGGAAGCCTGGATTTTGGCCGGTGGAGCGCACCACACGTGTTATAGTGAGAACATTAGCGTAGAACAGCTTGAAGATTTCGCAGAGATTGCAGGCATAGAGTCGCTGGTAATTGATGAAGATACGAAAATCCGTGATTTTAAGAACACGCTTCGCTGGAATGAAATCTATTACCGTTAATATCTTATCGTCGTATAGCATCATAATAATTTGGGCAGCTTATCCGCCCTCCGTTCCCGCTTTTTGTAGTTTTGCCAAGGCTTTTCCACCCCAAAAACTACAAAAGAGCTCCACTCAGGTCGGGCTGCGTGCAATTCGCTGGAATAAATAACGGATGGAATAGGTAAACTCCGAAGGAGTGACCTGATAATAGAAAGATGTAAAGACAAATTAAGCCTCATAGAGGCGACCTGTTAATACAAAATGCAGAACCTAAAAATTTAAAAGGCTCTTCCCCAAAAAGTATGGAAATGAATAATAAATATTGAAATCAAAAATTGATTTATAGACATTCTCTTAAAATATAGAAGTGTTTTATTTAATTTACTCCGTAGGAGTGAAATCTGTGTAGTTAAATATTGTACTAGACAAACAAGAACGCCGTAGGTGTTCTATCTTGCTGCTCGGAGATATGCCACTCCTCCGGAGTGATATTGTCGGGGACAGGATTTTTACTACTACACAGATAAAACGCCTAAAGGCGTTAAAAAAATGATTTTGCTCTATAATGTAAGTAAAGAAATTTTCATTTCCACAATGAATGGGGAAGAGCCAATTAGAATAAGTAATGATAGAAATTTAAACATACATTTCAATCTTTTCTAAGTGAAGCGGATTCGTGAACTTAAAAGCACTGAATTGAATATAAAAATTTTTGTGAACTCTGTGTTTAAATATATTATTAATTATTTTAAAGTACTTAACCCAAAGTGGTACAGAATTGATAAATCATCGAAATCAAATAAAAATATAAAAAAGTTGAGATAAACACCAATGAAGATTGGCGATAACATATGACCATTAAAAAACAATAAAATCTACCTATGAAAAAAATAAGTATCAACCTGATAATTCTTTTTGCCGTTTTATGTATTTTCGGTTGCAATAAAAAAGAAAATCAATCAAAAACTCAACCGGAAACAATGGAAAACATACAGGTTTTAGATTACGGAGTCACGTCAAAAGGCGATTCCATCAAAAAATATACTTTGACCAACAAAAACGGGATGAAGCTGGAAGTCATTAACTTCGGTGGAATTATCACTTCACTTACCGCTCCAGACAAGAACGGAAAGTACGAAGATGTCGTTTTAGGATTTACCAAGCCTGAAGATTATTTCAACGGAAATCCATATTATTTCGGGGCATTGATTGGCCGTTACGGAAACAGAATTGCCAATGCCAAATTTACTTTGGAAGGTAAAACCTACGACATCGACAAAAATGACGGCCCAAACAGTCTTCACGGCGGAAAAGAAGGATTTCATACCAAATTTTGGAATATTGAACCTGTAAAAGATGCAAAATTCCCGACTTTGAAACTGACTTACACCAGCGCAGACGGTGAAGAAGGCTATCCGGGAAAATTAACGACAACCGTTCTGTATACTTTGACAGATGATAATGCTTTGGAAATTTCTTACGAAGCGGAAACCGATAAACCGACTGTTGTTAATTTAACTCAGCATTCGTATTTCAATCTTTCAGGGAATTTTTCAAAAACAATTCTTGACCACGAATTGCAGATTAATGCGGATAAATTTTTACCGGTCAATGAAACTCTGATTCCTACAGGTGAGCAAAAAGCCGTTAAAGGAACGCCTTTCGATTTCACAGCTTCAAAAGCAATTGGAAAAGATATCAATGCCGATGACGACCAACTGAAAAAAGGAAAAGGATACGACCACAACTGGATTCTGAACGGAAGCGGATTGAGAAGCATTGCCAAAGTTTATCACCCTGAATCGGGTAGAGTGATGGAAGTTCTCACAGACCAACCGGGCGTCCAGTTCTATTCCGGTAACTTTTTGGATGGAAAATTCGATACCAAAACTGGCGGGAAAAATGAATTCAGGACAGGCTTTTGCTTAGAAACCCAGCATTTTCCGGATTCTCCCAATCAGCCTTCTTTTCCGTCTACGGAGCTGAAACCGGGACAGAAATATCAGACCAAAACAATTTATAAATTCTCAGTTAAAAAATAGTTATGGGAAATTTAGCAACAATTGATATCATCATATTTCTGATTTATTTTGTGGTGGTAGCCGGTTACGGATTGTGGATTTACAATAAGAAGAAATCTGCAGCAACAGGCAGTAAAGATTATTTCCTGGCGGAAGGTTCACTCACTTGGTGGGCAATTGGAGCGAGTTTAATTGCTTCCAACATTTCAGCAGAACAGTTTATCGGAATGTCCGGGGAAGGATTTTTCGTTGGCGTTGCTGTGGCAGCCTACGAATGGATTGCCGCTATTGCATTGATTATCATTGCAGTTTGGTTTATCCCGATTTACCTTAAAAATAAGATTTACACTATGCCACAATTTCTGGAAACCCGTTACAACAAATCGGTTTCCTTGATTATGGCGGTGTTTTGGCTGTTTTTATATGTGATTGTGAATCTTACATCGATTCTTTATTTAGGAGCTTTAGCAATTGATACTTTATTGGGTGGCGACAATCTTCACATCATAATGATTGGATTGCTGCTAATGGCTTTACTAATCGGTCTTGGCGGTATGAAAGTCATCGGCTACACCGACGTAATTCAGGTGGCGGTTTTGATTATCGGAGGATTTGCAACGGTTTATATGGCGCTTCAGATTGTCGATCAGAGAATCAACGGAGCGGCTGTAGGAAATGCTTTCGCAGGATTTCAGACTTTGATGAACGAAGCGCCGCAACATTTCAAACTGATGTTGGATAAGCCAGTGAAAACAACCACAACTTTAGCAATGCCTGAAAATCTTGATGTTCAGAAATATGTGGTTTTACCGGGATTGGCAATGTATTTTGCCGGGCAGTGGATTGTTAATTTAAATTATTGGGGTTGTAATCAATACATCACACAAAGAGCTTTGGGAGCTGATTTGAAGACCGCAAGAACCGGGATTTTATTCGCAGGATTTTTAAAACTATTTATGCCGATTATCGTAATGCTTCCGGGAATTGCGGCGTATGTTTTGTATACAAAAGGACATTTGCCAGGTTTTAACGGAGTGAAAGATGGTGCTTATTCTGCAATTTTAGGATTTTTGCCAACAGGTCTGAAAGGTCTTGCAGTAGCGGCTTTAACGGCAGCGATTGTGGCTTCATTAGCTGGAAAAGTAAACAGTATTTCAACGATTTTCACATTAGACATTTATAAAAAATATTTGAAAGCCGATGCAACAGAAATTCAAATGGTGAGAACCGGAAGATGGGCGATTATTATGGCGATGTTTGTCGCTTTGGCATTTACTTGGACGGATGTTTTAGGAATTGGCGGAGAAGGTGGATTTACCTTTATCCAGAAGTATACAGGCTTTATCAGTCCGGGCGTTTTTGCGATGTTCATTTTGGGAATGTTCTGGAAGAGAACCACAGGAACAGCAGCTTTGGTCGGCGTGATTTTAGGATTCGTTTTAGCGATTTTTTTCAACAGTTTCGCAGTCGATATTTTCGGGAAAGAAACTTGGCTGTACACAGCTTTCACTTATGAAAAATTAGAGAATGGAGTGGTTCACACGATTACCGAAATTCCGTTTTTGATTAATATGGGTTGGTCATTCTTCTTCACGGTTTTGACGATGGTTGGGATAAGCCTTGCCGGCCCTAAAGTGAATCCGAAGGCGTTTGCTATTGATTCAGCAATGTTCAAAGTGGATAACAGAACTTTGGTTTTGATTGTGATTACTTTACTTTTACTGACTGCACTTTATGTGAGGTTCTGGTAAATTTTAATTACAATAGAATAATTGCAGGATTCCATTTTGGAGTCCTTTTTTTGTTTAATTTTGATTAAGATTTATAAGGATTAAATGAAAAATTTCGATGAGCTGCTTCAACAATATTTTGGCTCACTGACTTCTCAAGAATTGTTAATTATTCAATCTTATTTTAAAGAAGAAAAATTGAATAAGAATGAAATATTCACTGGTTCCGGTGAGATTTGTGACAGATTAAGTGTTGTGAAATCAGGAATTCTCCGTGTTTTTGCATTAACTGAGGATGGAAAAGAAATTACGCAATGGCTTTCTACAAAAGATTTTTTCGTGACCGAAGTGATGGGTTTTTTCTTCAATCAACCCAACCGATGGACGATTCAGGCGTTTACGGAAGTCGAATTATTGTCCATTTCCAAAGCTGATTATCAGAAGCTCTGTCAGGAATTTCCGAAATGGATTGAAATTGAAAAACAATTTATCATCAAATGTTTTGCAATGATGGAAGAACGAGTTTTTTCACATCTTTCGATGACAGCAGAAGAACGCTATAATCAATATTTTGAGAAGAACAAAGAGTTATTTCATCAGGTTCCGTTGCAATATATTGCGTCAGTTTTGGGAATGTCGCCGGAAACTTTCAGCAGAATCAGAAAACGACAGGCAGAAAGTTCTTGATTTTTGTCAAGAGAATATATTTTCAGTTGTCAGATATTTGTTATATAAAATTCAGACAATGAAAAATCTCTTACAGCTTGAAGAATTAGGACAATTTATGTTTGCTATTTTTCTTTTTTCTCAGTTAGAATTTCAATGGTGGCTTTTCCCGCTTTGCCTTTTGCTCCCGGACGTTTCGATGGTTGGATACTTAATCAATCCAAAAATCGGAGCCTGGATGTATAATTTCTTCCATCACAAATTACTTGCAATCGTTGTTCTGATTCTCGGGTTTTGGTTTAAAATTCCAATTATAGAATTTGTCGGAATAATTTTATTTGCACATTCTTCGATGGACCGGATTTTCGGATACGGATTGAAATTTGAGGATAATTTCAAGCACACGCATTTGGGTGAAATCGGTAAAAAGTAACTTTTTTTAAATCTTGAACATAAACCCTTCCGCCAACTTTTTCTGATATTTCGATTCATCAAAACGATACAGAAAAGACCCTTTTTTAGATGAGCTCATATCTTTTCCTTCCGTTTTCACAAGAATATCCAGCGCATTGATTTTGCTGATGAAATTCCGCTTGTCATACTGTTCGTTGAAGATGGCTTCGTATAAAGTCTGTAAATCCTTCATCGTAAATTTTTCCGGTAAAAGTTCGAAACCGATAGGTCTTGTGGAAGCTCTCCTTCTGAGTCTCAGAACCGCATCTTTCACCATTTCGTTATGGTCGAAAATTAAGGTCGGGAAAGCCTGAAGGTCAAACCATTTCGCACTATATTTTTCATTGATTTGAATATTTTTTTCAACATTAATCAAGGCGTAATAAGAAATCGACATGATTCTCTCTGTCGGCTCACGGTCGATTTGGGTGTAGGAATTGAGTTGTTCCAGATAGATGTTTTCCAATCCCGTAAGCGTGTTCAGGACACGATGTGCCGCTTCATCAGAGGTTTCGTTGTTCCCGATAAAACCGCCCATCAAAGACCATTCTCCCATTTTCGGTTCAAAATTCCTTTGTACAAGAAGGATTTTAAGATTTTCGCCATCGAACCCGAAAATAATGCAGTCAACAGCTACCAAATGTCGTGGAAAATGAGAATAGTCTTGTGTCATAGATGATATTTATTGCAAAGTTAGTGCTTTTAAGCTTTGATTTTACAGTTTGAAACCACATAAATGTATTTTACACACTTTATTTTGCTTTTTATTTTTAAATAATCCAAATTTTATCTTTTGACTTAATGTTTTGGGAGCACTAAAATCGAATATTTCTTAAATTTTAATCATAAATCATATTAAATAGAGATGAATCTAATGTTAAAAATATGTTAAAATAAATTTTCTTATCATTTTTTAATGCGTACTTAATCTTTCATGTACTTAATCTTAAAAATACGATAAGCTCTTGAAGTAATTTTCGAGAACATTTCTGAAACGCTCTATATCCATTTTCACATAGATAGTTTCGTTGTATCTGTCTGATTGTGCTTATTTTTAATAATCGTTTTTTTTATGATAAGCCTAACCAATCTTAATCGCTTTTTCCAAACTTTAAGATAAGAATATTTCCGATTTTTTAAGCTTATTTTCTAAAATTCTTTGTCATTCAGATTCTTTCTTATATTTTAGAAATGTTGAATTAACATTTAATAATGAACAAGAATTCGCTGATATTATTTTTTAGTTTTGGAACGCTTGCTTTCGGGCAGGTGAAGAAAAATGTCAGTTACTTTCCACTCAACAAAGTTGATTTGTCTGAAAGCGTTTTCAGCAAAGCGATGCAGACCGACGAAAATTACATTATGTCGATGGATGCAGACCGCTTGCTGGCGCCCTATCTGAAAGAAGCGGGACTTAATCCTAAAAAACCAAATTATCCAAACTGGGAAAACACCGGATTGGATGGTCACATCGGCGGGCATTATATTTCTGCTTTGGCTTTGATGTACGCTTCAACAGGCGATGCTAAAGTAAAACAACGCCTCGATTATATGATTGACGAGCTGGAGCGTTGCCAAAATCTTTCAGGAAACGGCTATATTTCCGGCGTTCCGAACGGAAAAAAAATCTGGAAAGAAATCTCGGATGGCAATATTCGTGCATCGGCTTTCGGACTGAATGACCGTTGGGTTCCGTTATATAATATTCACAAAGTATATTCCGGTTTGCGAGATGCCTATTGGTATGCAGACAGCGAAAAGGCAAAGAAAATGCTTATCAAGCTTACCGATTGGATGGCGGATGAAGTTTCCGGACTTTCCGATGAGCAGATTCAGGAGATGTTGAAAAGCGAACACGGCGGACTGAACGAGGTTTTTGCTGATGTTTATGACATTACAAAAAATGAAAAATACTTAAAGCTTGCCCATCGGTTTTCCCATTTGGCAATCTTAAATCCTTTGCTGATTCACGAAGATAAACTAACGGGAATTCACGCCAATACGCAGATTCCGAAAGTGATTGGCTTCAAAAAGATTGCCGATTTGGAACATAATAAGGAGTGGAACAGTGCGGCAGATTTTTTCTGGACGAATGTTACGCAAAAACGTTCTGCAATTATCGGAGGAAACAGTGTCAGCGAACATTTCAATCCAACTACTGATTTCAGCGGAATGATTAAAAGCATTGAAGGCCCCGAAACCTGTAATACCTACAATATGCTGAAACTGACCAAAGAACTTTTCGCTACCAATCCAAAATCTTCTTATCTGGATTATTACGAAAGAGCTTTGTACAATCATATTCTTTCCACGCAAAATCCTGAAAAAGGAGGTTTTGTCTATTTCACGCCGATGCGTCCCGGTCATTACAGAGTGTATTCACAGCCGGAAACCAGTTTCTGGTGTTGTGTAGGTTCGGGAATGGAAAACCACGCGAAATATAGCGAAATGATTTATGCGCATTCGGATAACGATTTGTATGTCAATCTTTTTATTCCGTCTGTCTTAAAATGGTCAGAGAAGAAGTTGATTCTGAGACAGGAAAATAATTTTCCACAAACACCTTCAACAAAATTAATTTTTGACCTTGCTCCAAAATCGGAAATCAATTTAAAATTAAGAGCTCCGGAATGGACGAATGCTTCACAGATAAGTGTTTCCATTAATTCAAAAAATATCAATATTCCTGTCGATTCCGAAGGTTATATTAATATCAGCAGAAAATGGAAACAAGGCGATGTCATCGAGATGAAAATGCCGATGCATCTTTCCGCGGAACAGCTTCCGGATAATTCCGATTATTATGCATTCAGATACGGACCTATCGTTTTGGCAGCAAAATATGGCAAAGAAAATCAGCAGGGATTGTTTGCCGATGACAGCCGCGGCGGGCATATTGCGCACGGACCACAAATTCCTCTGAATGAAATTCCGACGATTTTAGGAACTCCTGCAACGGTTTTAAATCATTTGGAGCCTGTTAATCAAAAAGATTTAACATTTAAAATGAGCGGTCTTTATCCTCAGAATAAATTCAGTAATGGATTGGAACTTGTTCCGTTTTATCAGGTTCAGGAAGAGCGTTACATCATCTATTTTCCTCAGGCAACTCAGGATAAAATCGAAATGATTCAGCAGAAAAAAGCTCAGGAAGAAGAAGCTGTCCGAAAACTGGATAATATCACAACAGATAAAATTCAATTAGGCGAGCAACAGCCGGAATCCGACCACTTTTTCGACAGCAAAGATGCTTACGATGGCTATATGGAAGACCGTCATTTCCGCGAGGCTAAAGGCTGGTTCAGTTATCAGATGAGAAATAAGGATAAAAATGCAAAATATCTTTACCTATTGTATTTCGATGCCAATAAAAATCGTACGTTGAATGCCGAAATCAACGGAATCAAAGTGTTTTCAAAAGATTTTGAAGGAAAAATGGGAAGCTCACCACAGTCGTTAATAATACCGGTTCCCGATTCAGAAGAGAATAAAGAGACACTCACCATCAAATTTATTTCAGGCGAAAAATCTCTGACTCCGAAAGTTATTGAAGTGAGATTGCTGGATGAAGTTCCAGATAAAAACTAAAAGTAACAGCAGAGTCAAACCTGCTCCGTAGGAGCAATATGTGTGTAGAAAACCATTGACAGAAGAAACAGAACTCCATAGGAGTTTAATCTAAAATATAACAAATTCGCAATTAGCGTTTAAAATATATAAAAAATGAACCATAAAAATATCATTAGAACCCTCACCTTGCTTCTCTGCATATTCTGCAATCTGCTTTTTGAAGCTAAAATCAAACTTCCCGCATTGGTTTCAGACGGAATGGTTTTACAGCGCAACCATAAATTAAACATTTGGGGAAAAGCCGATGCCAATGAAAAAGTGGAAGTTAAATTCCTAAACAAAAGCTACAAAACCACGGCAGACCAAAACGGAAACTGGAAAATCTTACTTCCGGAGCAGAAAGCAGGCGGTCCGTACACAATGACCATCAACGAAATTACTTTGAAAGATATTTTGATTGGCGATGTTTGGTTGGCTTCAGGACAATCGAATATGGAGTTGCCGATGCGCAGACTAACGCCTTTATACTCGAATGAAATTAAAAATGCTAACAATCAGAATATCAGGTTTTTCACAGTTCCTCAGAAATATAATTTCAAATCGCCACAATCCGAACTGGACGGCGGGAAATGGGAAGCGACAAATCCTCAAACCATTCTGAATTTCTCTGGTGTTGCTTATTTTTTCGCCAAAGATATCAGTGAAAAAGAAAAAGTAGCGGTAGGAATTATTCACTCCAGTTTAGGAGGTTCTCCGATTCAGGCGTGGATGGATGAAAAATCTTTAAAAAAATATCCTGAATATCTGGAAGAAGCCCAAAAATGGCAGAACGATGATTTGATAAAATCAACTGAATCTTCTGAACAGGCATTGAGCAAAGCTTGGTACGCAGAACTTGACCAAAGTGATTTGGGCTTAAACCAACATTGGGAAAAATTTGATTTAAATGATTCTGATTGGAAAACGATGAAGATTCCCGGTTCGTGGGAAGACAAAGAAGGTTCTTTCGATGGTTCTGTTTGGTTTAGAAAAGAAATTACTTTAACGAAAAATCAGGCAGGAAAACCGGCTTTTTTAAACCTTGGAAGAATTAAAGATGCCGATGTCACCTACATCAACGGAACAAAAGTAGGCAACGTAACCTATGAATATCCGCCACGTTGGTACGACGTTCCGGCTGGAATTTTGAAAGAAGGTAAAAACATAATTGCTGTAAGAGTGTCCAACGGAAGCGGAAAAGGACAGTTTATTGCTGACAAGCCGTATTACCTTGAAGTCCACGGACAAAAAATAGATTTAAAATCCGAATGGAAATATAAAATCGGAGCAAAAGTCGACAGAATGGCTCCCGGACAAACCTTCATACGTTGGAAACCGACAGGATTGTACAACGCAATGATTAATCCTTTAATTAACTATAACATCAAAGGCGCTATCTGGTATCAGGGCGAAAGCAACACCGGAAAACCAAAAGAATACGGAGATTTGCTGACGACAATGATTACCGACTGGAGAAACAAATTCAACAACAAAAATATGCCCTTTATCACCGTTCAGCTGGCCAATTTTATGGAAGCAAAAGCACAGCCGGTAGAAAGCAACTGGGCGGAACTCAGAGATCAGCAGCGTAAAGTGTCATTACAAATTCCGAATGCCGGACTTGCCGTAATCATCGATGTCGGAGAATGGAATGACATTCATCCGCTGGATAAAAAAACAGTGGGAGACAGGCTGGCTTTGCAGGCGATGAAACTGGCTTACGGAAAAAACATCGTTGCAGACGGCCCGGTTTATCAGTCGATGAAAGTTGACGGAAATAAAATCGTTCTTACGTTCAAAAAAGGAACCGATGATTTTGCTCCAGTTTCCGAATTGAAAGGTTTCGCCATCAAAAATGCCGATGGAAACTGGTCTTGGGCAACCGCCAAAATCGAAGGTAAAACAATTGTGGTTTGGAATGATTCGGTGACAAATCCTGTTGCAGTTCGTTAC
>CAJYWD010000045.1 GCA_913778505.1 uncultured Chryseobacterium sp. | reverse complement strand
AATAAATTAATATTTGTATTATATATATGTATATATTTGTGTATCATTAAAAAACTAATAAATATATAATATATATTGTATGAAAACAACATTACTCTATTGTTCCTTTTTATTGTTTGGTTGTTCTATATCTGTTTCGGCACAAGAATCTATCAATGCCGCAGGTATGAATTTGTCAGGCTCTAATGGAAATCTGACATCTTCAATTGGCCAAACGTTCTATGAGACATCAGCTTCTTCATCAAGAAGTGTTTCTGCAGGTGTTCAACAAGCTTACGAAATAACAGAGACCTTAGGTTCTGAGATAACAGAAATAAACCTAAGTCTCAAAATCTACCCGAATCCAACCCCTGATGTAATATATCTAAAGGTTGGATTTAATGATTATAAAAAATACCGTTACGAACTTTTTGACGGTAGCGGAAAGGTTTTGACAAGTAATGTTGTCAACGAATCTCAAACTTCAATTATCATGTCAGCTTACCCTGCTGCTACTTATTATCTTAAAATACTAAAAGATGGTAAAGCTGTGAAGATTTTTAAAGTTCTGAAAACAGATAAATAAAATTACTAATAAATAAATTATTTAACTATGAAAAAGCTTTCTTTTTTAGCGGCTTCTTTGGCTTCTATTATGGCATTCTCACAATCTCAGGATGCAATGAGTTATCAGGCTATCATAAGAAACTCAAGCAATGAACTGGTAAAGAATCAAAGTGTTGGGATGAGATTTTCCATTTTGAAAGGATCTCCAACTGGAACGGTCGTGTATTCTGAAACACAAAGCCAGCAGACCAATACAAATGGCTTGATTACGGCCAAGATAGGTTCGGGAACAATTGTAAGTGGATCTTATTCAACGATTGATTGGGGTGCTGATACTTATTTTATCAAAACTGAAACTGATCCAAGCGGATCTTCTAATTATACAATAACGGGGACATCTCAGCTGTTAAGTGTGCCTTATGCATTGTATGCCAAAAACTCAGGTAGTTCACTTCCTGGTCCTACGGGAGCAACAGGTGCTACAGGTCCAGCGGGTGCAAAAGGAGCGACTGGTTCAACTGGAGCAACAGGTCCACAAGGTATCCAGGGTGCGACGGGTAGCGCTGGCTCAGCAGGAGCACAAGGTGTGACAGGGGCAACGGGAGCGCAAGGTCCTGAGGGAATACAAGGTGTTACAGGTAATACTGGTCCTACGGGAGCGCAAGGAGTAACAGGTGCTGTGGGAGCAACGGGAGCGCAAGGTCCTCAGGGAATTCAAGGCATTCAGGGTGTTACGGGTAATACTGGTCCTACGGGAGCTACTGGAGCGCAAGGAGCTCAGGGTGTTCAAGGTATTACTGGTCCGGCAGGAGCCGTTGGAGCCACAGGAGCAACGGGATCTGGTTTTGTTAATGGTACTGGATCTACACAGGTATATGTTACAGGTACAGCTTCCCCATATTCTCCAGTTGCCCCAGTGACCATCAGTGGAGATGTAACATTGTCTTCTGCTGGCGTAACAGCTATAGGAAGTTCTAAAGTAACCACAGACAAAATTAATGATGGTGCTGTAACCATTGCTAAATTATCGGCGACGGGTACTAAAGATTCTTCTACATATCTCAGAGGCGATGGAACGTGGGCGACTCCAAGTACTGGTGGGGGAGGATCAACCGGTTCTGGATTAGGAAGATTAGTCGATTCCAACAACCAGTTTATAGGATATATTCAGAATGTTAATACGAATAATTATTTAGTTAAAACCTCTGCGGGATATTATCTGACAATATCTGTTGATGGAACTTTTGCTGGGATTCAAACATATTATAATGATTCCAGCTGTAGTGGTACAGTTAAGTATATTAATTCCGGAGGAAGCACAACTCTTAATTATGTTAGGAATGGTAAGTATCTTTATTACGAACCAACGACAGGGAAGTTTTTTAAACTCAAAAATGTAAATGCTAACGGAGTTGCTATCTCTGTAACCATACCAAGCAGTAGTTATATTTATAATTTTAACGCAAGTTCAAATACTGGAACTTGTTCAGCTGGTGGTGGAACAGTAGGCTGGCAGGTAGAGGAGACGGAAACTTCTAAATCCGCTCTGGGTCTGCCTAATACTATTACTCCTCCTCTGAGCGTTAATTAAATTATTCAAAATAAAATAGCTATCTGTTGCACTGCCCCTAAAAAGTTAGACACTTTTTAGGGGCATTTTTATTTATGGAAACATCAAATACAGTTTAGAATTTAAAAACAATTTTTTCATTTTATAATTAGACGTTTTGGTTTAAAAAATCCAGTTTGCATAGAGCTTTAGTAAAACTAAAAGGATAATTTTCTTAAAATTATTCTTTAAAATTAAGATTTTATTAAGCTTTTAACAATCATTTGCCACAAACGGGATAAAAGTGTAATTTTGCCAACTTAAATTTGAACCCGATGGAATTAGAATATGTAGAACATCTGAGCCCAATGCTGAAAGGCGATGTCAAGAATTATCTTATTGATATCGATGGAACCATTACAGATGATGTTCCTAACGAAGAACCTGAAAGAATGGTAACTTGCGAGCCATTTCCGGATGCTTTGGCAACTATTAATAAATGGTATGACGAAGGTCATCAGATCTGTTTCTTCACTTCCAGAACAGAGGATTTGAGAGAAATCACCGAGACTTGGCTGAAGAAGCACGGTTTCAAATACCACAGTGTGTTGTTAGGCAAACCAAGAGGAGGAAACTATCACTGGATCGATAATCACCTGGTAAAAGCTACAAGATACAAAGGAAAATTCACGGATATGGTAGAAAAACAAGTGACCATAGAGGTTTTCCGTGACTAAAATTATATCTGATTAAAATTCCCGAGCCCAAAACTTTCGGGAATTTTCGATTGGATGACAAAACCCATAGCCCCGATTGTTGTGGAAATCCTTTTGCTTTTTTTTCACCTATGAAAAAGCAAAAGATTGTAACGGAAAGCGGGATTAAGCTCCTAAACCAATTAATTATTGAACAGATTCTGTTCTTCAAAAAAAATATATAATGAAAGTACTTGCTAATGACGGATTGACGCACTCCGGAATAGACGCTCTTAAAGAAAACGGATTTGAGGTCATTACAGACAAAGTGGCTCAGGAAAATCTAATCACTTATATCAACGAAAATCAGGTTAAAGTTCTGCTTGTAAGAAGCGCTACGAAAGTGACAAAGGAAATGGTGGACAACTGTCCAAGTCTGGAAATCATCGGTAGAGGTGGCGTAGGAATGGACAACATCGAGGTGGCTTATGCGAGAGAAAAAGGAAAGCACGTCATCAATACACCTGCAGCGTCTTCGGAATCTGTGGCAGAATTGGTGTTTGCGCACCTTTTTTCAGGAAGCAGATTTCTTCAGGATTCTAACAGACAGATGCCTGTGAAAGGTAATACCGAGTTTGCCAAATTGAAGAAAAAATATGAAGCCGGGATTGAACTCAGAGGGAAAACCATCGGAATTGTAGGAATCGGAAGAATCGGACAGGAAGTTGCCAGAATTGCCCTTGGATTGGGTATGAAAGTGATTGCTTCTGACACGAGAATCGGGAAAGCCAGTGTACGTGTGGATTTCTACAACCAGCAATATATCAATGTGGAAATAGAAACGGAGCCGTTGGAGCAGTTGATTCAGCATTCGGATTTTATCACGCTTCACGTTCCGGCTCAGGATGGTCCAATCATCGGAAAAGCAGAATTGGAGAAAATGAAAACCGGCGCAGCGATTGTAAACTGTGCGAGAGGTGGAGTCATTGATGAAGAAGCTTTGATTGAAGCTTTGGATTCCGGAAAATTATCATTTGCAGGTCTCGATGTTTTCGATAACGAACCTACGCCTTCCGAGAAAATCCTGACGCATCCAAAAATCTCTTTGACGCCGCATACCGGTGCAGCTACGGAAGAGGCTCAGGACCGAATCGGAACGGAGTTGGCGAATCAGATTGCAAGTATCCTTTTGGTTAAATAATTTAACTTAAATAGCAATATAATGCTCGTTTTTTAACGGGCATTTTTTATTTTCCCGATTCACATTAAAATTTTACTTTTGTTGAGAGTTTTTATGGCAGCTTGATCCGTATGAGTTTATACTTAGCGAAGTCGAAGTAGGCTGCAACATTTGACCTTCGAACCAACAATCTCTTATGAAAAGAAAAGTCCTATTGATATACACCGGCGGAACCATCGGGATGGAAAAAGATTACGCAACAGGAAGTCTTGTTCCGTTTGATTTTTCCACCATTTTCAAAAGAATCCCTGAAATGAATCTTCTCGAATGTGAAGTCTCGGTTCATCCATTCGAAAAACCTGTCGATTCTTCTGATATGGGTCCCAACGAATGGCGAATGATTGCAGAGTGGATCCATCAAAATTACAACGCTTTTGACGGATTTCTGATTCTTCACGGGACAGATACCATGTCTTACACCGCTTCTGCGCTAAGTTTTATGCTGAAAAATCTTGGAAAGCCGGTGATTCTGACAGGCTCTCAATTACCAATCGGGGATTTGCGAACCGATGCCAAAGAGAATCTTCTCACAAGTCTTTATTATGCCAGTCTTTATGAAAACGATGATGCGGTTATCAAAGAAGTGGCTGTTTACTTTGAATACAAACTTCTGCGCGGAAACCGAAGTCTGAAATATTCTGCTGAATTCTTCGATGCTTATCAAAGTCCGAATTATCCGATTTTGGGACAATCCGGGGTTCATCTCAATATTGAAAAAGATTTGCTTTGGAAACCGAAGGGCGAATTCGAATTGGATACTTATCTCAATGAAAATGTTCTGTTTTACAGGATTTTCCCCGGAATGAATTTCGGGTCTTTATTGGAATTGAAAACGCCGGAAGCGATTGTACTTCAGGTTTTTGGTTCGGGAACGATTTTCAATAGTGATAAAACCCAATTGGTTTTGCAAGAATTAAGAAATCGTGGAATTGAGATTGTGGTCATCAGTCAGTGTATTTCTGGTGGGATTAGTTTTGGGAAATACTGTAACAGTAATATTTTTACACAGGTTGGCGCCATCAGTGGAAAAGATATGACTGCGGAAGCAGCCATTACCAAAGTCATGCATATCCTGAAAAATCCAAAATATGAAAATAGCTTTTCGCAGCTTATGACTCAGAATATTTCTGGTGAAATCTCAGAAGAATTCTAATAATATTTTGAGTTGTCAGATATTTCATTATATTTGCAACCTCAATTAGAGAGGTGTCCGAGTGGTTGAAGGAGCTACCCTGGAAAGGTAGTATACGGGTAACTGTATCGAGGGTTCGAATCCCTTCCTCTCTGCCAGGTTACAAACCAAAAGAGCTAAAGCGCTGTAAATATCAATGTTTACAGCGTTTTTTTTTAGCGCTTTATAAAATAGTAAGAAATAGGTCAAAAATTATAAAGTTCTGTTTCGTGTTTCATAGTGAATCAAACTATTCTTTTAAAAACATTAATTTCTGAATTATTACAATAAAGCAGCTTTTATCTATCTTTTTGTTGGGATTTCTGTAAGACTGTCCATTCCAATTTCTTTTTTGCTGGTTGCATTGTATATAATTTTAATTGATCACCATACCGGTTTTTTGATAAATTTACCCTAATTCGACTAGCTACATAATCAAAATTACCAGTCTAAAATCTTATATAATACTGACTCAGGTTTTGATGTCATTATCTACCTTATCTGCGATATAGCGTCAGGTAACTTGCGATCTGGCTTAATCAGCGGCAATGCTTTTGGTTGCTTGTCCTGCAATCGTATTTCCTGTCAGGAGAGCGCAGGATACAGCTCATGTAGAAAACACTTATTTTTAAAATTGTTTTTTTAGCTTTATAAAATCGATTATGACATTTCAAAATACATCAAAGCTTTTCTTAGCTTTTTCATTGCTCTTTTCTTTTTCAGCATTAAAAAGCCAGGACAAATGGCCCGACGGAACAGCAATTCCAAAATGGTTTAAAGAAAATAAACCCACAGACATTAATAAATTGGGCAAAAAATACATCATTACAGATTTTGGTGTGAAGAATGACAGTACCATTCTTCAAACAAAACAATTTCAGAATATTATTGATGACGCTTCAAAAAATGGAGGTGTAATCGTTGTTCCAAAAGGAACATTTTTGATTAGTTCACTTTTCTTTAAACAAGGAACGCATTTGCATCTTGAAAGCGGAGCCAAGTTAAAAGGTAGCGATGATATCAATGATTTTCCTGTCGTTACCACAAGAATGGAAGGTCAGACTGTGAAATATTTTCCGGCTTTAATCAACGCAGACGGATTAGACGGTTTCACGATTTCAGGAAAAGGAACGCTTGATGGAAATGGCTTGAGATTCTGGAAATCATTCTGGAAAAGGCGCGAATGGAATCCTAAATGCACCAATATGGACGAAATGAGACCTAGAATTGTCTATGTTTCCAATTCAAAAAATATTCAGATTGAAGGAATTACCGTGAGAAATTCGCCGTTCTGGAGTACACATTACTACAAATCTCAATTCGTAAAATTATTAAACTTAACAATTTTAGCACCTAAAGCTCCTGTAAAAGCACCAAGTACAGACGCAATCGACATCGATGCGTGTTCAAATTTCCTGGTGAAAAACTGTTATATGTCGGTGAATGACGATGCGATTGCTTTGAAAGGAGGAAAAGGTCCAAAAGCAGACACAGACCCGAATAATGGTGAAAACAGAAACATTATCATCGAAGATAATACTTTCGGATTCTGTCATTCTGCGCTCACTTGCGGAAGCGAATCGATTCACAATTACAACATCATTTTCAGAAACTCAACAGTGAAAGACGCGTCGAGATTATTACACCTGAAAATGCGTCCCGACACGCCTCAACATTACGAATACATCACTTTAGATAACATCAAAGGGACCGTAAAAACTTTCATCTACGCAAAAGGCTGGAATCAGTTTTTTGATTTGAAAGGAGAAGCAAGACCGAGAAAAGGATTGGCCAATAATATTACCATCAAAAATATTGATTTAAGTTGCGAGACGGCCTTTTCTATTGAGAAATCGGATTTGTTTGATTTAAAGGATTTCACTTTTGAGAACTTAAAAATCAAAGCTTTAAAGCCCGAGATGGAAAATTTAAATAACATTCAAAATTTAAAGCAAACTAAGGTCAATGTGAAGAAAGTCGCTTCTCTTACGCAATACTACGATAAAAAAAACGACTCCGATATCACTGCAAAATAATGAGTTTTTCTTTCAAAATATTCGCTCTTTTATGTGTCTGTTCACAGTTTTTGTTTTCTCAGTCTAGAGAAATCCAATTCTTAACTGGGAAAGATGCTGAGCGCACCAAAGAATGGGATTTTTGGATAAATTCAGGAAGAAAATCTGGAAGCTGGAGCAAAATCAATGTGCCTTCACATTGGGAACAGCAAGGTTTTGGCTCGTACAATTACGGCCGGGATTATGTAACGTATGGTAAAAACTTCAAGTTCCACGACGAAACAGGTTTGTACAAACACAAATTTACAGTTCCGAATTCCTGGAAAGGAAAAACCATCAATATCGTTTTTGAAGGTTCAATGACCGACACCGAAGTGAAAATCAACGGCAAATCAGCAGGAGCAATTCATCAGGGCGCTTTTTATGAATTTAAATATGATATTTCCGATAAAATTCAATTCGGAAAAGAAAATATTTTAGAAGTAAAAGTTTCCAAAATGTCGGCGGATAAATCTGTCAACAACGCAGAACGACTCGCAGATTATTGGATTTTAGGTGGAATTTTCAGACCTGTTTGTTTGGAAGCCAATCCGAAAGAACATATTGCCTCAACTTCCATTGAAGCCAAAGCAGACGGAACTTTCCGTTCGAATATTAGCTTGAAAGGAATTAATTCCACAAATAATTTGAAAGTTGAAATTTTTGATGTTAAAAATAATTGGGTTGGTGAATCTCAGGTTCAAATTCAAAAAGGAGATACTTTAAAACAGATTCTATTATCCGTTAAAAATCCAAAACTCTGGACGGCCGAAACACCAAATTTATACAAAGCAAAATTTACATTAAATAAAAACAAAAAAACAATCAGTCAAACCGAAGAGAAATTCGGTTTCAGAACCATAGAAATCCGAAAAGGCGAAGGAATTTTCATCAACGGAAGCAAGGTGAAAATGAAAGGCATCAACCGTCACGTTTGGTGGCCGGAAACGGGTAGAGCAGTTACGGAAAATATCGATTTAATGGACGTTCAGCTCATCAAAGAAATGAATATGAACGCCGTCCGTTGTTCTCATTATCCGCCCAACAAATCGTTTTTAAAAATTTGCGATTCGCTCGGTTTATATGTTTTGGATGAATTGGCGGGTTGGCAAAAAAAATACAGTACAGAAGTCGGGAAAAAGTTGGTGAAAGAAATGGTTGTGAGAGATGCCAATCATCCATCCATTATTTTCTGGAGCAACGGAAATGAAGGCGGACATAATTTTGATTTGGATGCAGAATTTGCAAAATATGACTTATCAAATCGTCCCGTCATTCACGCTCATCACAAACCTGGAAATGCTTTCAACGGAATCGACTGCAATCATTACGAAGATTATTACAGCACAAAAAAAATCCTCGAAGGCGAAAATATTTATATGCCGACCGAATTTTTGCACGCACAAGACGACGGCGGTGGCGGAACTTCTCTCGCCGATTATTGGGAACTGCACTGGAATTCCAAAAAAGGAGCGGGCGGTTTTTTGTGGGCTTTTGTGGATGAAGGCTTGGTGCGAACAGATTTCAACAATCAGATTGATGTCAACGCCATCAACGCTCCCGACGGCGTTTTAGGGCCAAATCGTGAAAAAGAAGGAAGTTTTTATGCTATCCGTGAAATTTACAGTCCGGTAAAAATTGATTTGAAATCGTTGCCAAAAGATTTTAACGGAATTATTCCAATTGAAAACCGTTATCATTTTACCAATCTAAATGAATGTCAGTTTGAATGGAAATTAATCAAGTTTAAAACACCATTTTCGTCGGAATCAGGTTTTGATATCATTACAGCAGGAAAAGTAGAATCGCCGAATATTCAACCGACAGAAAAAGGAACTATCAATTTAAATCTTCCTTCAAACTGGAAAAAAAATGAAGGTTTGTTACTAACGGCAACAGATTCTTTCGGAAAAGAAATTTACACCTGGACTTGGAAATTGAAGTCTAATGAGGAAATTTCAAAACAGTTTTCAAAATCTTTAACTAAGGAATTTCCAGTTTCTGTGACAGAAAATGAAACTGAATTTATTTTAAAAGCAGACGAAAAAGAATTTGCTATTGGGAGAAAAGATGGCTTGTTGAAATCAGTCATTGTTGATAAGAAAGGCAAAAAAATGACCTTTAAAAACGGACCAGTTTTCGTGAACGGAACGATGGAGTTATCATCCATAAAATCTTTTGCGGAAGGAAAAAACCAACTGATTGAAGTCAATTATAAAAACGGAAATAAAATAATCTGGAAGCTCAATTCGAATGGAATTTTAGAACTCAATTATGAATATTCTTTGTCAGGAGATTATCAATTTTCGGGTGTAAGTTTCGATTATCCTGAAAATTATGTCATCAATGCAAAATGGCTTGGGAAAGGCCCTTATCACGTTTGGAAAAACAGAACTCAAGGACAAACTTACAATGTTTGGCAGAATTTGAAAAACTCAACAAGAACAGGACAGTCACCTTGGATTTATCCCGAATTTAAAGGCTATTTTGATGATGTTTCGTGGTTGCAACTCGATACTGCGGAAGGGAAAATGACGGTTGGAACCAAAGAAGAAAAAATGTTCGTCAGACTTTTCGATTTTTACGGAATTTACGGAGCGGAAGGTTATCCGAAATTGCCAAGCGGAAATATTTCATTTTTGGATGCGATTCCACCTTTAGGAACTGTTTTGGCATTTAACATTAACGATAAAACCGAATCGTTAGGACCGGAAAGCGAGCCGAATCATCTGAACGGAACGTTTAAGAGAACCTTATATTTCTATTTTGGTTTGCCAGATTTGGGAGATGAAAATAAACAGTTTACAATGCCGAAAGAAAATATTTTAACAGATTAATAATGAAAAAAGAATTATCATGTTTAGTAATGCTTATCTGTTCATTATATTTTGGACAACAAACCAGTTTCAAGTTTGATTTTGGCGGAGAAAGAGTAGAAAAAGATTTTATTCCAATTCATTCGACTTCAAAATTTGACAGGAAAATTGGCTATGGTTTTATGGATATTTCGGGTTTAAAATCTGTTGATAATGGCGGAAATGCTTTGACGGGAGATTTTATCACAAGTGACAAACCTTTCTATTTTTCGGTGGCAATTCCGGAAGGAAATTATGATATTCGACTGAATTTAGGCGATACAAAAGGAAGTTCGGAAACAACAGTCCGTGTAGAAAACCGCCGATTGATGTTAAGTGATATTAAAACAAAACAGGGCGAAATTGTTAAAAAAACAATCACTGTTCACGTAAAAGATAGCATTATCAGAAATCAAAACGGCGAAAAAATCGGAATGGTAAAATTAAAACCAAGAGAAACAAAATATTTGCATTGGGATAATTTGCTGACGATTGAATTCAATGGTAAAGCTCCGAAAGTATGCTCAATAATTATTCAACCCAACAAAACAGCGAAAACCATTTATTTGACGGGAGATTCAACGGTTGTTGATGCACAATACGAACCTTGGGCTTCCTGGGGACAGATGTTACCATATTTTTTCGTTCCGAATGAAGTAGTAATTGCCAATTATGCCGAAAGCGGGGAAACTTTAAAAGCCTTTGAAGACCGCCACCGAATCGATAAAATCTGGACTCAAATAAAATCGGGAGATTATTTATTAATCCAATTCGGTCACAACGACCAAAAAGCGGGAAACAGCACAAAATCGGGTTACAGAAAAAGATTAAAAGAATGGATTCAGAAGGCTAAACAATTGGGTGCAATTCCGGTTTTGGTAACTTCGATGAACCGCAGAGTTTTTGACGAAAACAATAAAATTGTCAACACTTTAGATGATTTTCCTGATGCGATGCGGGAAACTGCAAAAGAAGAAAAAGTGGATTTAATTGATTTGAATGCTTTAAGCAAAACCTTATTCGAAGCAATGGGTCCGGAAGCGGCGAAGAAAGCATTTGTTCATTATTCCGCAAATGCTTATCCAAACCAACCGAATGCTTTGGCAGACGACACACATTTTAATCCTTACGGAGCTTATGAATTGGCAAAATGTGTCATAAAATCCATCGTTGACCAAAATTTACCGTTGAAGAAATACATTTCAAAGAATTATAAAAATTTTAATCCCAATAAACCCGATGATGTTGAAAAATTCCATTGGCCGGAATCTGTTTTTATGGAATCTTTAAAACCTGATGGAAATTAAAATTTTTGTGAGTAATAATATGCAGCTTGTCATTCTGAACGAAACAAAGTGTAGTAAAGAATCTATCTATAAACAGATTTCTCGTTCCTCGAAATGACAAACGCCTAAAGCATAGGTTTGAAAAAGAAAACCAATGTTTTCAAAACTTAAGTGTTCTTTTGAAAAGTAGAATCACAAACTTAGAATAACTAATGTGTCAAAACTTTTGTGGTTAAAATAAAAAGTTGAAAAATGAAAATTAAAAATATAGTCAAACTCAGCGTCCTCTGTTTTGCTTTCGGAAATCTTTCCGCACAAAATCCGTGGCCAAAAGCGACCAACACCGCTCAACCTTGGACACGTTGGTGGTGGATGGGAAGTGCCGTTGACGAAAAAGGTTTAGACAAGCAATTGACAACCCTTTCCAATGCGGGTTTTGGCGGCGTTGAAATTGTACCTATTTACGGCGCAAAAGGGTTTGAGAACAGATACATCAATTACCTTTCTCCGGAATGGATGAAAATGCTGCAATTCACTACAGATAAAGCCAAAAGTCTGAAAATGGGTGTTGATATGGCAGTAGGAACAGGTTGGCCAATCGGCGGACCGCAAGTTGATGAACAGGACGCTGCAACCAAAATGATTGTTCAGACTTACGACATTCAACCGAATGAAAAATTTTCTGAGAAGATTGTTTTAAAAGACGAGAAACAGAAGAATTTAAAAACAACAAAACTTGATATTGTTACTGCTTATAATGAGAAAAATGAAGCGGTAGTTTTAACAGATAAAGTAACCCAGGACAGAACTTTAAACTGGAAACCAACCTCTGGAAAATGGACAATTTATGCCATTTTTGTTGGCAAAACTTTACAGAAAGTAAAACGTGCCGCTCCGGGTGGCGATGGTTATACGTTAGACCATTTTTCGCCTGATGCAACCAAAGATTATCTGAAAACTTTTGATAAAGCTTTTGGAAATTCGAACTATGGGATTCGTTCGTTTTTCAATGACAGTTATGAGGTTTACAATGCCGACTGGACTGCCGATTTTAAAGAAGAATTTAAGAAGAGAAGAGGCTACGATTTGGCTCCTTACATCAAATATTTGGTGAGCGATGAGGAAAGCGAATTGGCAGGAAGAATAAAATCCGATTACCGTGAAACGATGAGCGAACTGATTCTTCATAATTTCACAGAAAATTTCACGAATTGGGCGCATTCCAAAAACTCAAAAAATACCAATCAGGCACACGGTTCGCCGGGGAATTTGCTTGATTTATACGCTGCAGTCGATATTCCTGAATCTGAAACTTTCGGAAGTACAAAATTCGATATTCAAGGTTTAAGAAGAAATCTAGAAGATATCAATACAAAGGAAGTTCCCGATATCAATATGTTGAAATTTGCTTCTTCGGCAGCAAATATTACCGGAAAACCTTTGATTTCCAATGAATCTTTTACTTGGCTAACGGAACATTTCAAAACGTCTTGGTCACAGGTAAAACCTGAAGCTGAACAGATTTTCTTGTCAGGAATTAATCACATTTTTTACCACGGAACAACTTACACGCCGGCTGATGTTCAGTTCCCGGGCTGGATGTTTTATGCTTCGACGAATTTCGTTCCGGAGAATTCTTTGTGGCCAAATATTAAAGGTTTAAATTCTTACATCGAACGAACGCAATCTGTTCTGCAAAGCGGAAAATCAGACAACGAAATCCTGATGTATTGGCCGGTTTACGACCAATGGGCAAATCCGAAAGGAAAAGATATGGCGTTCAAAATTCACAATATTGAAAAGTGGCTGCATCCGACTGTATTTTATGAAAACCTTGAAAAATTGGGGAAATCCGGTTATACTTTGGATATGATTTCGGATAAAATGATTGGTGAAGCGAAGTTTGAAAATCAGAATATCCAGGTTTCTAAAAATGGCGGTTCTTATAAAGTTTTGATTATTCCTCAACTGAATTATTTTTCAGAATCAACGTTGAAAAATATTTTAAATTTAGCTCAGAATGGAGCTTCTGTGATTTTTCAAAGTGAGCCAAAAGAAGTTCCGGGATTTTTTGAATTTGAAAAAAGAAGAAATGAATTGCAGTCTTTATGGACTAAAATTCCTTTTCAGCAAGACAGAAATTTAAAATCAGCCACATTCGGAAAAGGAAAAATTGTGTTGAGTTCTGATGTTGAAAAAGCGTTGGAATATTTAAAAGTTGAAAGAGAAAAACTGACCGATACAGGTTTGAAATTCGTCAGAAGACAGTTTGATGAAGGAAGATATTATTACATTGTTAATCATACTTCGAAGGAAATTAATCAAAATATTCCATTGAATTTTATCGGAAAACAGGTTGCCTTAATGAATCCTGAAAACGGAGAATTCGGAATTGCTGAAACGCAGAATAATTCAGTTAAAATTCAGTTAAAATCAGGAGAATCTTTAATTATAAAATCTTCAGAGACTCCAGATAATCTGATTTCAAAATGGAAATATATTGAAAAAACTGATTTTCCAATTGTTTTAAATCAACCTTGGCAACTGACTTTCAAAGAAGGCGGTCCCGAACTTCCGAAATCCAAAACTTTGAACAAACTTCAACCTTGGACGAATTTCACAGAAGACCTTTCAACGCAGAGTTTTTCGGGAACCGGAGTTTACACGACTTCATTTAATTTAAAGAAAAATAAAGCCGACGATTTTGTACTGAAAATTGACAAATTATATGAAAGCGCAAGAGTCATCATCAACGGACAAGATGCTGGAATGGTCTGGAGTCTTCCGTTTGAAATCAACGTCGGAAAATATCTTAAAAAAGGAAAAAACACCATTCAGATTGAGGTTTCAAACCTGATGGCCAACCGAATCCTTTATATGGACCAGAATAAAATCCAATGGCGAAATTACCACGAAATTAATTTTGTGAACATCGATTACAAGCCGTTCGACGCTTCCAATTGGAAAGTACAACCTTCAGGTTTAGATGGCGAAATTCAATTAATTCCAATTCATTATTCAAAATAAATTATAAAAAATGAAATATTATTTGTTGAAAAAGAGACAAAATATTAATGGATGTCCTTTATTAGTAATAAATCAGTTTTAAGGGTTTGTTTGTCATTGACTGCGTCGAAATCCTCGATTTCCGAAGGAATCTCGATACGCTGAAAATTAAACATTTTAGATTCTTTCAGAATGACAAAATGACTGCCGATTTAAGCGTTAGGATTAAAAACGGACATTCATAAATAATTTTATCAAAGATAAAATCTTTGCGCCTTAAAAAAGTATTTTTCTCATTAACTTGCGTCTTGGCGAAAAACAACAAATAATTTAAATAAAGATTTATGAATAAAAATATCGTAAAAACATTAACATTAGGAACGCTCCTCACATTTGGATTTTCCAATGCCCAGAACAAACCGAAAGTCGTTTTAGACAACTTTTTCAACAACGAAAAAAAGGAAAATAAAGAAACCAAAGTCCTCGAATCCTGGCACTACACGTGGAACGACACTTCCAACGGCGGATTCTCTTTGCTGGGCGAAATCTTTCAGAAACAAGGTGCAGAAATCAGTACTTTAACGACTGCTCCTTCTAAAAAAGACTTGAAAAATGCTAATATTTACATCATCGTAGACCCGGATATCGACAAAGAAGCGTACGGCGGAAAAGCCAACCTGATGGATGCTAAAACAATAAAAAACCTTGAAAATTGGGTAAAAAACGGCGGTATTCTTGTTCTTTTAAGCAACGATAACGGCAATTCTGAGTTTGAACATTTCAACAAATTGGCTGAAAAGTTCGGCATTCATTTTAACGATGACAGTATCAACCGGCTGAAAGGCAAGGAGTTTGAGAAAGGTGCGGTTTATGTTAAACCGGGAAATGAGGTCTTTTCAGAACTTAAATTATATATGAAAGAAGTCAGCACTATTTCAGTAAAAGCACCTGCGAAGCCATTTTTATATGCCGAAGATAAAGTGATTGGCGCAATAGCAAAAGTGGGAAAAGGAACAGTCTTCGCATTGGGCGACCCTTGGTGTTACAACGAATACATTGACGGAAAAAAACTGACCGAAGATTTCAACAATTACGAAGGAACTGAAGAGTGGGTAAGGTGGTTGTTGAAGCAAGTTTCCAAAAAATAATTGAATGTGTGCAATCGATTGAACTGTTATTGCGATGAGGAACGAAGAAGCGATCTGTTGAATTAGCGTAACTCCCCTTCAACGGATTTCTTCGTTCCTCGCAATGAGGATTTTCGCTCAATTCGGGCTGCGAATGATTCAACGTTAAAATATTTTAATAGACCTTTTGTCATTCTGACGAAGAAAGAATCTCACCAGAAAATTGAGATTCTTCACTACATTTCATTTCGTTCAGAATGACACTGTGAAAAATATTATTTTATAAAAGAATTAGCCAAAACATAAAATAATCAGACATTGATATAGATTTATGAAAATCAAATATATCTTCATTACGTCCGCTTTATCTCTTTCGCAAACTTTTTTTGCGCAAAGACAAATGGAATATTTAAAACGTGGAATCGTTGCGATTCCTGCTGAATCAGGCGTTTTTGTAAGTTGGCGTTTGCTGGGAACGGAAGCTCAGAACACCCATTTCGATGTGTATCGTACAGAAAATAATCAGACCAAAAAACTGAATGAAAAGCCGTTACTCAATGAAACCAATTTTTTGGATAAAACCGCTGACAAAGGAAAAAATTATACCTATTTCGTAAAATCAAATACTGAACATCAGGACGTTGACCAAGATTTTGCAAAGTACACAGCCAATCAAAAACCTTATTTTTCAATTCCTTTAAAAACTCCTCAAGGTTACACGCCAAATGACGTTTCAGTTGCTGATTTGGATGGAGACGGAGAATACGAAATCATCCTTCATCAAACGGGAAGGTCGCACGACAACAGCCAGAAAGGAGAGACAGACCCGCCGATTATTCAGGCTTATAAACTCAACGGACAGTTTTTGTGGGAAATTAATTTAGGTAAAAATATCAGAGAAGGAGCGCATTACACGCAGTTTTTGGTTTACGATTTGGATCAGGACGGAAAAGCGGAAATCGTAATGAAAACAGCTGACGGAAGCAAAGACGGAAAAGGAAAATTCATCGGTGACCCAACCAAAAATTACGTCAATGAAAACGGGATGATTCTTTCCGGGCCGGAATTTCTGACGGTTTTTAATGGTGAAACTGGTGAGGAAATTAATACCGTTGATTATGAAGTTCCAAGATTTGCCGGAAGCCTGAATCCAACTGACGAAGAAATGACCGAAACCTGGGGCGATGCCAAAGGAAACCGTATCGACCGTTTTTTAGGAGCAGTAGCTTATCTGGACGGAAAAACTCCGAGTGTGATTATGTCGAGAGGCTATTATACCAGAACAGCGATTGCAGCCTGGGATTATAAAGATAAAAAACTCAGCCTCCGCTGGCTTTTTGATACAGAAAGTTCAGAAGAAAATAAAAAATACCGTGGTCAGGGAAATCATAATTTAACAATTGCAGATGTTGATAATGATGGAAAAGACGAAATCGTTTTTGGTGCAATGACGGTTGACGACGACGGAAAGGTGTTGAACAGTACAGGTTTCGGTCACGGCGATGCGTTACACGTTGGAGATTTAGACCCATCAAATCCGGGATTGGAAATTTTTGATATTCAGGAAAGGTTTGATGATGCAGGAGCGCATTTCAGAGACGGGAAAACAGGAAAAGTGTTGTGGAAATTACCATCAACAATTTATAGTCAGGCGAGTAAATTTCAGGGTCCGGGAAGAGGTTTGTCTTTGAATATCGACCCTCGTTATGATGGCTCAGAATGCTGGGCGACAGGAGCAGGGTTGAAAGGCGTTTACAGTGCAAAAGGAAAGAAAATCAGTGATAAAAATCCTCCTGCCAATATGGGAATTTATTGGGATGGCGATTTTTTAAGCGAAATTTTAGATGGAACGGTGGTTTCAAAATGGGACTGGAAAAAAGAGAAATCAAACCTAATTTTCGATGCTAAAAGTTTCCAATGCGAATCGAATAACGGGACAAAGAAAAATCCAGCTTTGGTTGCAGATTTATTCGGAGACTGGCGTGAGGAACTGATTTACAGGACTGCCGATAATCAAGAGTTGAGGATTTTCAGTACAACCATTCCTACAAAACATAGACTCTATACTTTGATGCATAATCCGCAGTATCGTTTGAGTATCGTGTGGCAAAACGTTGGATATAATCAACCGCCGCATACGGATTATTATCTGGATGAGTCGGTGAAAGAAATTCCGAAGCCGAATGTTGTCTCTGTAAAAAGAAAGTAATTCCCGGCAATTAGAAATTCAATTTAAATTAAGATAAAATCAATATAATGAAAAGACTATTCACAACAGGTTTTTTTGCACTCATTATCGTAGGAATGACTTCCTGTTCGGTACAGAAAAATACCGCGTCAAAAGTTGAATTACCAAACAAAAAAGAGGTTTTGGAAGTTTCAAGACGTGCCAATCAATATTTTATGGGCAAGTGGCCCGATACGAAAAAAGATATTGTCGGGAAAAAGGTCTGGCCGAGTAATCTTTGGACAAGAGCTGTATATTACGAAGGTTTGATGGCGTTATATTCTGTTGACCCGAAAAAAGAATATTACGATTACGCAATGTCTTGGGCAAATAATCATAATTGGGAATTACAACGTGGAACTTACACACGAAACGCCGACCACCAAGCTTGCGGACAAACCTATATCGATTTGTATGAAATCGACGGAAGAAAAAATCCGGAAAGAATCAAGAACGTGAAAGCTGCGATGGACAGTATGATTGCAACCAATAAAGTGGATGATTGGTGGTGGATTGACGCACTTCAGATGTCGATGCCGATTTTCACAAAGTTGGGTAGAATCACCGGGGAGCAAAAATATTTTGACAAAAACTACGAAATGTATGCCCACACCAAGTATAAAGAAGGCGGAAACGGGCTTTATAACCAGGCTGACAAAATCTGGTGGCGCGACAAAAGTTTTCTTCCGCCATACAAAGAACCGAATGGTGAAGATTGCTACTGGAGCCGCGGAAATGGTTGGGTAGTGGCAGCTTTGGCGAAAACACTGCACGATACACCAAAATCTGACCCTCATTACCAGGAATATCTCAACGATTACAGAGATTTGTTGGCGGCTTTGTTGCCGATTCAGCGGGAAGATGGTTTCTGGAATGTGAGTCTTCATGACCCGAATAATTTTGGCGGAAAGGAAACCACAGGAACGGCACTTTTCGTTTACGGAATGGCGTATGGTGTGAATAATAATTTGATTGACAGAGAAACTTATCTACCAGTTTTGGTCAAGGCCTGGAATGCGATGGTAAAAGATTCTGTGCAGCCGAACGGATTTTTAGGTTGGGTACAAGGAACAGGAAAGGAGCCTAAAGATGGACAACCTTTGGCAATCGACAAAGTTCCGGATTTTGAGGATTATGGTTTAGGCTGTTTTTTATTGGCTGCAAGTGAAGTTTATAAATTGAAGTAGGTTGAGAGATTATAAAATATAATAGAGCGACAATTTCTGTTGCTCTGTTTTTTAAGTATGGGATTTTCCCGCAGATCTTCGCCGATGGCTTGCACAGATTTTTTAATTGTTCCCTGGATTGGTATTATAATCCATTTACTTTTCTGAAGATCGTGTGTGTGATGTCGCTGGAATTAAAATTAACAAGAATTCCCAACTTCAAACCGGATAATTTCAGGTAAGTGATCAGCTGTTTATGATGCACATCGAGCAAATTTTCTACTGATTTTATTTCGATAATCACTTTGCTTTCAACTAAGATATCAAGTCGGTAACCAATATCCATTTTAATATTTTCGTAGATCATTGGCAAGCCAATCTGAGTGGAAATATGCAGGTTTTTCTTTTTAAGTTCGTAAGCTAAGGCCGCTTCGTAGGCGGATTCCAGCAATCCGGGACCAAGTTTGTTGTATACAGTAAAAATACATCCGCGGATTTCGTAGGAAATATCATTTTAGTTCATCATTGTTTTTATTAAAAGTACGGATTTTTCCGTATATATTTAAATATTTTCCCCGTAGATTTTCGCAGTATTTTTCCCGCGACCTGCCGGAAAGAACGCTGTGCGAAGTCTTTAAAAAGAATCTGCGAAAATCTGCGGGGAAATCTGCGAAAATCTGCGGGAAAATAAACAGAGCAAAAAGTACTCTGGATATGATAAAATCAAGATATATTTGTCAGTTCAGCAGGCATGACACTACAAGATGCGCAATCGATTCCATCTTTTTAATTTTCAGATTCAACAATTATCATAATTATGAATGCATTATTGGGCGTAATTTTCCATTTTCTCGGAGGCTTTGCTTCGGGTAGTTTTTATATGCCGTACAAAAAAGTCAAAGGATGGCAGTGGGAAACGTTCTGGTTGATTGGAGGAACATTCTCTTGGATTATTGTTCCGCCTTTGGCTGCATTTCTTACCGTTCCTGATTTCTGGAAAATCATCAAGAGTGAAAGTTCGACCATTTTGGGACTGACATTTTTATTTGGTGCACTTTGGGGAATTGGTGGATTTATGTATGGTTTGGGTGTTCGTTATCTGGGAGTTGCTTTAGGAAGCAGCATTATGTTGGGACTGACGATGGTGATTGGTTCACTTTTACCCTCAATTTATTATGAATTCAATCCTGCTGCAGGAAAAGACAACATTGGATTGATGTTTTCCAGCAGTTGGGGGAAAATGGTTCTTTTGGGACTTTTGGTTTGCATTGTGGGAATCATCATCAGCGGAAAAGCTGGTGTGATGAAAGACAAAGAACTGAAAACAGAATCTCTGGACCCGCATGGCATTTCTTCAAAAACAGAATATAAATTTGGTTTGGGATTAACGGTTGCGATTATTTCAGGCGTTTTGAGTGCCTGTTTCAATTTCGGACTGGAAGCGGGAAAACCGATGGCGAATGTTGCCAATGAAGCCTGGAAACTTGCCAATCCTAATCAGGGCGAATTTCTATTTCAGAATAATGTAACCTACGTTGTTGTACTCTGGGGCGGTATGGCTTCCAATCTTATCGGCTGTCTTTATCTGGCTTTTAAAAATAAATCTTATACCGACTATACCAAAAAAAAATTACCTGTTTTAAAAAATGTCCTCTATTGTGCTTTGGCAGGAACAATGTGGTTTTTACAGTTTTTTTTCTACGGAATGGGCGAAAGTAAGCTGGGAAATGGACCAAGTTCGTGGATTCTCCACATGGCATTTATTATTCTTATTGCTAATCTTTGGGGAGTTATCATTAAAGAGTGGAAAGGTGTTTCCAAAAAGACAATTACAACCATTGTTTTAGGAATGATTGTAATGTTTATTTCAATCCTGATTGTAGGATATGGAAACTCTTTGAGATAATGCCAATAGTTTTTAATTCATCAGATTCTTAATTTTTTTCTTATATAAATTCATTTCAATATGAATGAATTTGGAACACTGATTTTTGTCAGTGTTCTTTTTCTGTAATAAATGTAGATTTCAGAAAAATAATTAGAAAACTTAAGCTTATATCAAAACCGGTGTCAATTTCATATTTCTAAAATAAACTCGAATTCTTACCTAAAATAATCAATAATATGAATTATTTTCTGAATAATGTATTAGAAATTATACTAAATTATTAAATTGATAATGCAGGATATTGCAGGATGCCAAACTTTTCTTAACAATGTACTTTGGCAGTATTAATTTAATATTACTAAAAATTAACATATGTCTATGAAAATTTCAAATAAAGGTCTCAAGCCACTGATTGCGCCTTTATTTCTTTTTGCTTCAGGCTTGGTCTTTGGGCAAACTACAGTGAGTGATACTGTTGCAAAAGACGTAAAGCAGATTGAAGAAGTTGTCGTGATAGGATATGGAACGGTCAAGAAATCGGACCTTACAGGTTCTGTGTCCTCTGTTTCAGCAAAAGAACTGGCGGCAACGCCGGCAATGAACGCTCTGCAGGCTTTACAGGGTCGAGCGGCAGGTCTTAACATCGTCACCGCAAGTGGTGCACCTGGTGCAAGTGCCAATGTCACGATACGTGGTGGCGCGTCGATTACTCAGGGAACGGAACCACTTTACATTGTGGACGGTTTTCAATTAGATAACGCGCTTAATGTCATCAACCCTAATGATATCGAAAGTATCGACGTCCTGAAAGGTGCTTCTGCCATTGCTATCTATGGTGCGAGAGGTTCTAACGGGATTATTGTGATCAAAACCAAAAGCGGAAAAAAAGGAAAGGCCATTATCAACTATAACAACTTCAACTCATTCGATACGCTGTCCAAAAAGCTGGATATGATGTCCAATGCGGAAGATTATGTCAAGTATCAGTATGAGATGGCTAATCTTGCCGGAAGAACGGCGCAGTGGAGTAGTTACTTTAATAACGATCTTTCGCCTGACTCTCCGGGATTTTACAACGGCGTTTACAATATAATTGGGCAAAGATATGCCAATGCTCCAACATTAGACTGGCAAAAGAAAATGCTGGGCGGGTCTGGCCTCACGACCAATCATAATTTTAATTTTTCTGTAGGTACGGAAAAGACTCAGGCATACGTCAGCTATAATTATAACAAACAGGATGGTTTGCTAAGCAATTTCAGTGAAACCAGAAACTCACTGAGGGTTAATATCAATTCCGAGCTTTATAAAGGCGTGCGGGTAGACTTTAATACCAATTTTAATTCCAATTCCCTCAATGGTGGCGGTGCCTATTCCGGAATGAAGAAGATTTTACTTCAGCCAATTTCCGGCGGAACCCGTTTCACTTTGGATCAGCTCTTCAATACACAGACTTACGGCGATTTTACAGCATTGGAACCAAGTTATGACACAGAAAACCCATTCATTGAACTTCAGGCTTCTACTTCTAATACGAGGAACAGAAATTTTGTCGCTAACACAGGTTTGGAAATAGATTTCCTGAAAAATTTTACATTCAGAACGGCTGGACAGTATAACTGGAGAAGTGTCAAGTCTACTTCATTCTCCAACGAGAATTCCAGAGCCAATCTTACGGATCCGACCACAACGGGGATCAACGGTAAAATCGGCAATAGCGAATCTTACGGTTATCAGATTACCAATACCGTAACTTATAACAATACCTTTGGAGATAAGCATAAACTGAATGCATTAATCGGTCAGGAGCTCGTGTATTCTCAGTCAGAAAGCAATAACCTATCACTCATAAAATTTCCTTTTCCGAACTTCGGATTGAATGATATTTCTACCGCAACCGTTTCAGATAAATCTACCGATAGAAGCAGTAATGCTCTTCTATCATATTTCGGAAGGGTAACTTACAACTATGATGACCGGTATCTACTCACTGCCACGGTAAGAAAAGACGGCTCTTCTAAGTTCGGACAGAATAATAAGTGGGGCTTTTTCCCATCTGCCGCTTTGGCCTGGAGATTATCACAGGAAAGTTTCTGGCAGAATTCAAAGATCAATAATTTTATCAACGATTTGAAATTCAGAGCAGAATATGGTGTGACAGGAAATAACGATATCGGTAATAATTTATTTCTCACAACATATTCCATTACAGATTATCCAATGAACAATACGCCGGGAACGCCGGTTTACGTCACGAGTTCAAACCTTGGAAATCCTTACCTTAAATGGGAAGAATTGAAATCAACTAACGTGGGAGTAGATCTGGCTTTGTTCAATAGCAGGATCAAGCTGACATCCGAATGGTATAACAATAATGTAAGCGATATGCTTTTGCAGGCAGTTCTGCCAACTTCAACAGGGTACTCCAGACAGTACCAGAATATCGGGAGTATGAGAAACCGTGGTGTGGAATTTACATTAAACACTATAAACTGGAGAACAGAAAACTTCCGTTGGTCCACAGATTTCAACATCGGGCATAACCGTTCAGAAGTAGTTTCACTGGAAAGAGGCAAAGATTTCAGAACTTTCAGTCAGGGAAGTAACAGAGCGGGATCGGTGACTTATTATGCAAGGGTTGGTGAGCAACTGGGAGAGATGTATGGCTATGTCTATCAGGGTATCTATACTACGGATGATTTTATCCAGAATGCTAACGGAACTTATGGCGGCCTGAAACCTGGTGTGGTAAAACCCGCAACCGGAACGCCCAAGCCTGGAGACATTAAGTTTGCCGCAGATAACGAAGCAGGCGACCAATTCACGAGAAAGATGGTGAAGATCGGTGATGCTACGCCAGATTTTATTGGAGGGATGAGCAATAACTTTTCTTACAAAGGATTCGACCTGGCCGTTTTTATGAAATTCAGCGTTGGTGGCGATATTTATAATGCAACTAAACACAGTTTGAGTCCTTACGCCCTGTTTCAGAACGTTCCGTCAGAATTTGGGACCAATTTCTACCATCTGATTGATCCTAATACAGGACAACAAACCATGAATATTGAGCGATTGAAGCAGCTGAACCCTAATGAAGATTCCAGTCTCTGGAGCTTGAGTAACACCAATACACAGACCATCACTTATCCTTCTTCTTACTATGTTGAGGATGGTTCCTACCTCAGAATTGCACAGCTGACTCTTGGATATTCTTTACCAAAGAATTTCCTGAGAGATATTATGGTAACCAATGCCAGAGTCTATGTTACCGTAAATAACCTAGCGACTATTACTGGTTATTCCGGTTTCGATCCGGAGGTTTCTGCAGCAAGCGGCGTGGCGGTGACGCCGGGCTATGACAGTTCCACTTATCCAAGATCCAGAAGTTATGTTCTTGGAATTAACTTAACATTTTAATTTTTTAATTTGATCTGAAATGAAAACGATATTTATTCAAAATAGATTTATAAAAAAGGCGTTCATTATGTCGTCCATGATTATGGTTACTTTGGCCACCAACTCCTGTAACGAAGATTTCCTGGATCAGCCAGCCTATAACACAACGGACTCCGATGTAGTGTTCCAAAACCTGCAAACCGCGGAGATGTTTGTACTTGGCTGTTACAGAGGTATAGTTCCAACCGAGATGTTTTATCAGCTTGGTGCGGGAGATACGGTTAATCACTCCGTTGAAGCACTCAATAATTCCAAATACAATGTTGGAAATTATAACTATGATGCTTATAAGCCTTTCACAGTTACCGGGATATACTCTGCGATGTATGCAGTTATCGAGCGTACCAATATTGCCATTTATCAATTAAGCAAAATGCCCGCAAGTGAAAAGCGAGACGCCTTAATTGGCGAGGCAAAGTCTATTCGGGCTTACTGCTATCATAATCTAATCAGCATTTATGGTGATGTTCCGGCAGTATTCGAGCCATTGGAAACACTGGATCCTAACGATGAAAATACATTTTACCCAAAACGTGCATCCAGAGATGTTATTTATGACCGGATCGTAGGAGATCTGCAGGAAGCTTCAAAATCAGTTCCAACATTGGCAGCAAGCGCTTTTGGAACTACAGAACGACTGTCAAAGGAGGGTGTGAATGCATTACTGGCGAAAGTTGCGCTCTATGCAGCCGGTTACTCCTTGCGTTGGGAACTCAATACTTCCAATCCTGGTGTAGTGTCCCGTCGTTCAGACAATGCGAGAGTAAGAGAGTTGTATCAAATTGCAGACGCCGCTTGTGCAGCTGTGATTAACGGAGGAACCAAAAGTCTCGTGCAGAGCCAAGGCGGAAAAAGTGGTTTCGAGGCATTATGGTACAACTTTGACCGCAGAAATTTTGGTGCAGTCAATTCCGAAATGATTTGGCAGATTGCATCGTTAGGCCAGAATACCAACTCGGCATTTCAGGTTTATGCGCATCCTGGTTATAAAAATGGTGTTTTCGGTTCGCGTTCTTCACAGCAGATGATACTGCCTTCTTATTATCTTTCGTTCAATCAGAATGACACACGTAGAGATGTGACTTGTACGTCTTACAGTGTTTATTTTTTAAATAAAGGCGAGGCCGGCGATACTTTTGTAGATGTGGGTACAACTTATTCTGCAATTATGCCTGGCAAATTCAGATTATCATGGTGTGTAGAGCCACAGGCTGCAGCAGATAGAAATCTTAATATTCCTTTGCTGAGATATGCAGATGTTCTGTTAATGTATGCAGAAACTCAAAATTATCTTAACAATGGTCCTACAGCTGCTGCCAACGCTGCATTGCAGGCTGTCAGAACAAGAGCTGGCATCGGTTCATTACCATTACCATCCGGACAAGCCGACTTTCTGAAAGCTATTGTTCAGGAAAGAAAATGGGAATTTGCCGGGGAATTTATGCTTCGTACAGACCTTATCCGAACTAATAGTTTGACTGCCGAAATAGAGGCTACCAGACAAGATATGAAAGACCTGACCAGAAGAGTAGGTAAATATGCCAATGTAGCCACATACAGGCTTTACAAATTCCATAAAAACTCCCAGACCTACGGAGATCCATTTTTGGCTTTGCCATACATTGATATTACCAATCCAACAGAAATTGCTACGATAAAAAACGTTCCTACAAACTCAGCAAATTACGCCGCTTATCAAACGGCACTGAGAGCAATTGTGGCTGCCCACGGACAGCCAACTTCCACGGACGACAAATGGTATCCTACACAGATGTTCGAAGCCTATAGCAGCACATTTAACGGTAATGCCAGGAAAGCAGTTGGATTCTTAGAAGGTGTTAATACTTTAGGAATGGGGAATAATATGTATTCTAAAGCATTTGGATATGCAGAGAATAACAACAAATATCCAGGCTGGGTAGAGTCTGCTGATGATGGGCTTTTCTTCGGATTCCAGACCAATAAAACAGAGTTGCTTCCATTTGCGGCTGCTTCTCCAGGTCATCCATTGATTGATAATCCGAATCTGACGCAGTTGCCTGGTTACTAATATTTAAAATAAATTTTTCAATTAAACTCAACATATTTGATAACATCTAATGTTAATATGTTGAGTTTTAATTTGATTGAAATCAATTCACTTAAAATTAAATATTTGTCAGTATAGTACGGGATGCTAAAGAAAAGCGAACCTTCTACATTTGACAAAAAATTTAGAAATATAATAATGGAAAAAGTAAAGACTTTCAAATATGTAGATTATTTGTGGGATGATGAAAAAGCAGCATCTTTCGGTGATGACCAGGTTGCTTTATTTTTATACCGCTCAAACATTTTGGGGGCAGACCTCAGAATCACCAATTACGGAGGCGGAAACACAAGCTGCAAAACCATTGAAAAAGACCCTTTGACCAACGAAGAAGTTGAGGTAATGTGGGTAAAAGGTTCAGGTGGAGACATCGGAACATTGACGAGAAAAGGGATTGCTGGTTTGTACACAGAAAGATTGAGAAATCTTAAAAATGTATATGAAGGTTTGGCAGACGAAGACAGAATGGTTGGGCTTTTCAACCACTGTATCTACGATTTGGACAGCAAAGCACCTTCTATTGATACGCCGCTTCACGGACTTCTTCCATTCAAACATATAGACCACCTTCATCCGGATGCTTTAATTGCAGTTGCTGCAGCAAAAGACAGCGAAGCAGTGACTAAAGAAATCTGGGGCGATACAATGGGTTGGGTTCCTTGGCAAAAACCAGGTTTTGACTTAGGTTTACAGTTAGAAAAATGTTTAAACGATAATCCCGGAATCAGAGGAATCGTTTTAGGAAGTCACGGCCTGTTTACTTGGGGCGATACTTCTTACGAATCTTATATCAACAGCTTAGAAGTTATAGAAATGGCTTCTGAATATATCGCTAAAAAAATCGAAGAAAAAGGTCAGGTTTTTGGCGGACAAAAAGTAGAATCTCTTCCAGCTGAAGAGCGTAAAGAAAAAGCAGCTCAGTTGATGCCTTTACTGAGAGGTTTGGCTTCTTCTGAAAACAGAATGGTTGGGCATTTCACAGACAGCGATGTAGTGTTAGAATATATCAACTCTAATGATTTGGAAAGACTGGCTCCACTTGGAACGTCTTGTCCGGATCATTTCTTAAGAACCAAGATTCAGCCTTTGGTTTTGACTTTAGATAAAAATGAAGATTTAACGGATTCTAAAGCGATTTTACAAAAATTAAATCCACTTTTCGAGCAATACAGACAGGAATATAAAGACTATTACGAAACTTGTAAGCATCCAAACAGCCCTGCAATGCGTGACCCGAATCCGGTCATCATCATCTATCCGGGCGTGGGAATGTTCAGTTTTTCGAAAGACAAGCAGACAACGCGTGTTGCAAGCGAATTTTATGTCAATGCAATCAATGTAATGCGTGGCGCAGAATCCATTTCTGAATATACTTCATTACCAAGACAGGAAGCTTTCGACATCGAATATTGGTTATTGGAAGAAGCAAAACTTCAGAGAATGCCAAAAGAAAAACCACTATCTAGAAAAATCGCGATTGTAACCGGAGCCGGAGGCGGAATCGGGCAGGCAATTGCAGATAAAATGGTTGCTGAAGGTGCTGTTGTAGTTTTCACAGACCTTAATCAGGAAGCTGTGGAATCTGTTACCGAGAAATATAATAAAGACCAAGCAGTTGCTGTTCAGTGTGATGTAACAAGCGATGAAGCGATTGCCAATGCTTTCAAGGAAACCGTTTTGGCTTTCGGTGGAGTAGATATTATTGTACATTCTGCTGGTTTGGCAATTTCTAAATCTTTGGAAGAGACAACATTACAAGATTGGGATTTACTTGAAAATGTTTTGGTAAAAGGTCAGTTCTTAATGTCTAAATTTGGTGTTGAGATTATGAAAAAGCAGAATCTTGGCGGAGACATCGTGAATATTGCAAGTAAAAATGGTTTGGTTGCAGGCCCGAATAACGTGGCTTACGGAACGGCAAAAGCAGCGCAACAGCACATGACGAGATTACTGGCGGCAGAATTGGCAGCAGATAAAATCCGTGTGAATGTTGTAAATCCTGACGGCGTAATCGTTGGAAGCAAAATCTGGGAAGGAGCATGGGCAGAAGGTCGCGCAAAAGCCAATGGAATAACCGTTGAAGAATTGCCTGCATTCTACGCAAAAAGAAATTTGCTCAACGAAATTATCCGTCCTGAAGATATCGCCAACGGCGTTTTTGCATGTGTCGCAATTTTAGATAAATCTACAGGAAATATCATTAATGTAGATGGCGGAATGGCAAATGCTTTTCCGAGATAAATTGATTTTTTTAGAAGGTTTTTATTTTAATAAATTGAAGGCTTGCTATTAATATTACTACAAAATATTGCAAGCTTTCAATTTTAAAATTTTAAGATATAATGATTATAGGAAAAGATATCATTGAACAATACAACAAAGGAGAAGTTGAAAACTTTAATTCAGATTTTGATTATTTACAGAATAAACTAACAAAATCAGGTGTAAATGTTTCTGAAATTGTCAATAAGATCGCTGATTTCCAGGTAGCCATTCCAAGTTGGGCTTTGGGAGCAGGCGGAACTCGTTTCGGAAGATTTTCTTACGGCGGCGAACCTTCATCTTTGGAACAAAAACTGGATGATGTCGGGTTGATTCACGCTTTAACGCATTCCGCAGGAGCGGTTTCTTTGCATATTCCTTGGGATATTCCGAGTGATGTTACGACGATTAAAGAAAAAGCTGCTTCTCACGGATTGATTTTCGATGCGATGAATTCTAACACATTCCAGGACCAGCCGGGAGCAAAACATTCTTACAAATTCGGTTCTTTGAATGCTTCAAACGAAGATTCAAGAGCTTATGCTGTTGAACATAATAAAGAAGTCATCAGAATCGGAAAAGAATTAGACTCAAAAAGTTTAACAGTTTGGTTAGCAGACGGTGCAAGTTTTCCGGGACAATTGAATTTCCAGACCGCATTGTCAAAAACCGAACAGAGTTTAAAGGAAATCTACTCGGATTTACCGGAAGACTGGAAATTATTCATCGAGTATAAGCCATACGAACCGAATTTCTATTCAACAACCATCCAGGATTGGGGAACTTCGTTTATGTTAGCCAATGCTTGTGGAGACAGAGCTTATACGTTGGTAGATTTGGGTCACCATTTACCAAACTCCAACATTGAGCAAATCGTTGCAACCTTGATGTACAAAGGAAAATTAGGAGGTTTCCACTTCAACGACAGCAAATATGGAGATGATGATTTAACAGTAGGTTCCATTAAACCTTACGCTTTGTTCCTGATTTTCAATGAATTGGTGTACGGCATGGAAAATAATCCTAACAATCCTTATCCTGCTTGGATGATTGACGCGAGTCACAACATCAAAGATCCTTTGGAAGACTTATTGCAGTCTTTGGAAGCGATTTTAATGGCTTATGCACAGGCTCTTTTGGTCGACCAAAAAGCATTGAAAGAGGCGCAACAGAATAATGATGTCGTTCGTGCACAGGAAATTTTACAGAATGCGTACAGAACAGATGTTCGTCCGTTACTAAAAGCGGCGAGATTACAGACTGGAGCAGCATTAGACCCGATTGCGGCTTACAGAAACCTTAAAGTAAGAGAAACATTAATCTCTGAAAGAGGTCTGAATGTCAAAGCAACAGGATTATAAATTTTAAATAAAACTTTCATCACGAAAATGAAAGTCAAAATAACCACTCGTTTTTATTTTTATCATTGAGGACAATGTGTTTAGATTCATAATTGCATTAGCTTGGAAAAATAATGCTGTTAAAATCTAAACACACCTTAATGATTTTATTTTACCAATGGATTTAAAGGTTTTAAAGCCTTAAATATATTTAATTCAACAGAAGAAAATGGCCAAAAAAAAGGTTACCATCGTCTTTGATATCGGAAAGACCAACAAAAAATTCTTTCTCTTTGATAAAAATTACAAAGAGATTTTCCGCGAATATACCGAACTGCCGCTTACTACGGACGAGGATGGATATCCCACGGAAGATTTGGTGGCACTTCAGAACTGGATAAAGGATAATTTCAACGCGATTCAGGACGATGATACTTATGAAGTTAAGGCCATCAATTTTTCTACTTACGGAGCGAGTTTCGTGCATCTGGACCAGAAAGGAAATGTACTGACTCCGCTATACAACTACACCAAACCGATGGAGCAGGACATCCTGGATTTGTTCTATGAAAAACACGGTGACCCATCGAGAATATCCCGTGAAACTGCATCTCCACAAGCCGGAATGCTGAATTCCGGGTTGCAGTTGTTTTGGTTAAAGTACAAACATCCGGAAGTTTTCAAAAAAATCCGTTACAGTCTGCATTTGCCACAATATTTATCCTATTTATTTACAGGAATTTGTGTGTCGGAATTTACGTCAATCGGCTGTCATACCAATCTTTGGGATTACGATAAAAACGATTACCACAATTGGGTTTATGAAGAGGAAGTCGATGTTTTGTTGCCGCCAATAGTTCCGACTTCTGCAAGCATCAATACGTCTTACAGAAATAAAAAAATCAAAATCGGGGTTGGAATTCACGACAGTTCTTCCGCATTGTTGCCGTATATTTTAAGCAAAAAAGAACCTTTTTTATTATTATCTACAGGAACCTGGAGCATTTCGCTCAATCCTTTTAACGATGAAAGTCTGACGCATGAGGACATCGAAAATAATTGCTTGAACTACATGCGAATCGATGGAAAACGTGTGAAGGCTTCCCGTTTTTTTATGGGCAATGAATACAGAATCCAGGTTGAGAAGTTGTGTGCTTACTATGGCAAAGAATATGGTGCGCACAGAGAAGTTCAGTTTGACCAGGATTTGTATCTGCATTTGATGAAGCACAAAGCGGTTTATTTCCGTTTCGAAGGGATTGTTCTGAAAAGAAAAATGATTACGGAAACCGACCTGAATTCTTTTTCGACATTTGAAGAAGCCTACCATCAACTGATGATTGAGCTGATGGATTTGCAGATTCACACGATAACGAATGCGATTGGAAATTCTGAAATCAGAAATATCTATATTGATGGCGGTTTTACGGATAATGATGTCTTTATGAAACTGATGTCGCATCATTTTCAGCATTACAATGTGATGTCCACGCATTCTCCGTTGGGCTCAGCTTTGGGCGCTTCAATGGTCATTTCGAACAAAAAAATAGACGAAACCTTTCTGCAGCAACATTATCAGGTGAAAGTGCTTCAACCGTTAATTTTTAATTATTAAATTTTGTTGTTGGTTGATAGTTGTCAGTTGATGGCAAAATCAAAACCAACAACCAAATACCAACAACTAACAACTAACAACTGATTATGTCATTTCCATTTGATACCAATTATGCCTCTTTAGAATTATTGATTGAACGAGCCAGAAAAAGAATGCCTCGCTTCGCTTTCGAATATCTGGATGGCGGTTGTAATGAGAATATCAACCGGGACAGAAATACTTCGGAACTACGTGAAGTTTTGCTTCGTCCGCAATATTTGAATAATAATTTTGCTGAAGCCAATATGGAAACCGAATTATTCGGTGTCAAATATTCTGTGCCTTTTGGAATTTCCCCGGTTGGTTTGCAGGGCTTGATGTGGCCGAATGCTCCGGAAATTCTGGCGAAAGCGGCTTTCAAACATAATATTCCATTCATTCTAAGCACCGTTACCACAAGCAGTATCGAAAGAATTGCTGAACTGACGGAAGGAAATGCTTGGTTTCAACTCTATCATCCAAGAGAAGAATGGCTACGAGATGATATTCTTGAACGTTGTGAAGCTTCCGGATATGATGTGCTTTGTGTTTTGTCCGATGTTCCGACTTTCGGTTACAGAGCCAAGGAAATCAGAAACGGTTTGGCAATGCCGCCACAACTGAATTTCAGAAATGTTTCTCAGGCTTTGGTAAAACCGCAATGGTGTCTTGAAATGCTGAAACACGGCGTCCCAAGTTTCAAAACAATGGAAAAGTATATGGATAAAAATATGAACGTGAAACAGCTGGGACAGTTTATGAATTCTACTTTTTCTGGCAGATTAAATTCTGACAGAATTAAATCGATTCGTGATAAATGGAAAGGAAAACTGGTTATTAAAGGCGTTGCTTCCGATGAAGATGCTGCAGAAGCGGTTCGTCTAGGTTTCGATGGAATGATTATTTCCAACCACGGTGGCAGACAATTGGACGCAGGAGAATCTACGATTGCTGTGGTGAAAGAAATCAGTGAAAAATATAAAAATCAAATCAAAATAATGATGGACAGCGGTGTAAGAACCGGTCCCGATGTTGCCCGGGCTCTAAGCTGCGGCGCCGAATTTACCTTTATGGGACGAACTTTTATGTACGCAGTCGGCGCTTTAGGCGAAAAAGGCGGCGATCATATCATCGAAATGCTGAAAATGGAGTTCCGACAAGTAATGGAGCAGGTTTGTTGTGAGAATCCGGAAGATTTACAAAAATTCAGAGTAAAATAATTAGTTGTTTGTTTAAGTTATTCTACTCAGACGGACTTTTATCAAGTCCGTCTTTTTGTCTGAATTCAAGAAAATTCTATAATAGAATCGAAGTTGAGCTCCGTAGGAGCGAAATGTTTGTAGATAATAGTCAAAAATAAAATGATGAGCTCCGTAGGAGCGGAACAAAAATCATAAAGACTCCCTTTCAATAAATTTGAAAACATTGTTCACCTGTTCCTTTTTGTTCTTCAAAACCATATAGGCTGCAGATTCCGCCATCGCTTTGAAATCCGTTGTCACCACGGTAATTCCTAATAGTTCTTTCAGCGGTGTTTCATTGTAAGAAATGATGCCAATATCTTCACCTAATTTTAGGTTTTTCTGTCGGATTTGCTTGACTAAATTAACCAAATCACGCTCCTGAATGGTGATAAAAAGGTCTTTGTCCTGAAGTTCCATATCGGGATAGATTTCGTCCAGGATTTCATAATCCAGTTTGTAATCTTTGCAGAATTTCTCAAAACCGTGAACAATTCGGAAAGGGTAGGGATGAACTGATTTTGCAGGATAAACCAAAATCAGTTTTTCGTATTTCTTGATTTTTTCCAAGCCTTCCTTCAGAGCGTTATAAATATCGTGTTCAAAGTCCTGAAAAATCGTTCCGTATTCGCCGGAGATGTTCGGTTTGGTATTATCCAGAAGCAGAAGTTTGTTCTTCGGGATTTTCTCGATGATGTCAATCACTTCTTTTGTAGAACTCGTATGCTTGGAATTTTCGTCGCGAAAATGCGGCATTATCACGTAATAGTCATAGACGCCAATATTCTTTTTCAAGGCATTGACGAACAATGTTTCATCGCAATGGTAGATGTACATTTCCACGTTGCCTTTGCTTCCAATCGCATCCACAAAATAATTATAAATCATCATTTTGTACGTGCTGGATTTGTTAATCAGGAAAAAAATGTTGATGCTGTCACTCTTATTGATTCTCGAGATGTAATAACCTTTGCCTTTTACAGACTCGATGATTTGCCGTTTTCTGAGTTCTTTATAAGCCTTTTCAACAGTGTCTCTGGAGAGAAAACAGGATTCGCTGAGCTCATTGATGGAAGGAATTTTTTCCCCGATTTTGATGTCGCCATTATCAATTCCATTAAGAATAGAGTCCACAATCTGTTTATATTTGGGGACCCTGGAATTTTCATTGATTTGAATTTCTAATATTTCAGACATCGGATTAGGGAAAAATAATTTGTTATTTTTAAATGAATATTGGTATTAGTTTCTAAAATATTAGACAAGTTACAAATTTTATATCAATTGATTAAATTTCTATTTCAATTAAATGATTAACGCACCAAGTCATTGATATAAACTTCGATATTGAGATAATCACTTTGCATTTTGTTGAATTTCATTGCATCCGATGAATCATTTGGATTAAGACCCATTGTCAGTTCAGCAACATCTGGTATGCCATCAGCATCTGAATCCTTTAGAGTTTCGTTTTTCGGGAAACTGCCAACACCATTATTGGCTAAAGGCAAATCATTCTCTGTGAAAACATAGATTCCCTTTTCGCCCAGAGATTTAACTTCCGATATGATAAGTTCATCCACATCATCTCGTTTTGGAAAGCTAGCGCCGGCATTTTTGATGACATAATTAAACGCTTGTGCGGCAGATAAATTGGTTTTGGAATCAGGATATTGGAATGGTGAATTACTAAAGACAACGGGCGTTTCTCCCGGGAAACCTTCGGAATTATGAGGAACCAACTGACCATCCAGAATGCCGTTTTTGTTAATGTCAAAATAATTCCCGGATTCATAGAGATGAAAAGTGTTTGTTCCTCTACTGAAAGGCGTTTTTCGGTCTTCCAAGGTCAATGGTCCTCCAATAAAATAATTGTTGATGATATTGACCTCCGATTTCTGAACAGAACCGCCCATGATGTAACCATCGCCGGAAACAGTATGACCATTCTTGTTACCAAGATTTCCGAAATTGTAAATAATATTATTGACGAATTCGTTTTTGCCCTTGACTTTCGGATTTCGGGTTTTGTTGCTGGCATAAAGTGATTTGATAATGCTAATGCTACCATTCGTCTGAATCAATCCACCTGCTGAATGGTTATAGAGATGTAATCCCTGCGCAATAATCGAATTCTGAAGCGTAATACTGTCGGGTTCTATGCCGCGCTTGTCCCAGTTGATGGAAAAAACCTCGTCCATTGACCAGGAAATTGAAAGGTGGTCCAGCATAATGTTTTTCCCGTTCGATATTCCGGAAGCATCGGTATTATTGGATGGTTTATTCTTATTCCCGAGTCTGATTTTCAAATATCTCGCAATGGTATCATCGGCGCCGCTGAAAGAGACTTTTTCGCCATATAGAAAAATACCTTTTCCCGGCGCGGTCTGTCCGGCAATTGTAATGTTTTTAGAAACCGTAACCGGACTTTTCAACTCTACAATTCCGCCAACAGAGAAAACTACAAATCGTCCTGGCTGGCTCACAGCCTCGCGAAAAGAACCTTTACCACTGTCATTGAGGTTGCTGACAATATAGACTTCTGGTTTTGCTGCCGCTCTCGCTCCTTTTGCAAATTTTCCGAAACCTTCTGCGCCTGGAAAAGCAATGGTTTTCGGATGTATTGTCCCATGCTTTTTAGGGTTTTGTGATTGACAAAAAATCGAAAAGAACGAAATGGCAATGATTGCTATATTTTTCATAACTGTTAATAAATGAACAAGTTATTATCTTTATCTTATTAAATTGTCCTGCTCTGTGCTGTAGAAAAAAAAGCCTGCCATTGCTGACAGACTTCAAATTAAAAATATGAAATAAAACTAAAGTAATTTTTAAGGCATTTTCTTAAACCCTTCCGCTTTTATTTTCCAGGTTCCGTCTTTCGGGAAACCGGGAAATTGTCCGGTCGAACTGTCCCAACCTTCGAGCATCATTGCAACTGCTGTTAAAGTTCCTCCATTTCCGGGAAGGTAAATTCTCAATCTTCCATCCTGAAAATTATGACCGTTTTTCAAATAAGTATTCGTCTGAATATTCATAAAAAGCGCATCCAACGCTTTGTTTGGAAGTCCAAGTCTCGCTGCTGTCATCGCTGTCATTGGGAAATCCCAACCCCAAGTGTGACTCCAGTTCCATCTTTCCCAAACAATATCCAACGTATTTTTCATTATTTTTTTATCCAATTTCGGAGATTCGGGAACCATTCCCAACGCTCCTAAAACTGCGGGATGGTCGGTCATCCATTTTGGAAATGTAAAAGAATCTTTCGCCGATTCTGTCGATAAATAAACGCCATCCTGAACCGGAAGCGGAGCCAGTTTTGTAATGACATCATCCCATTTTTTATCTCTTGATTCGCCAAGTCTCTCCTTCCATTGCTGAGCTATTTTCAAAGCCCAATCCCAATACGCAACCTCGTAAGTCGGGTTATACGTTTCTTTCGCAGGGAAAACTTCCTGTGCCGGAATGACACCTTTTCCTAAGTTGTAACGGTTTTTCTCTTTGTCATACGTTGCGAAATCAGCCATAAATTCAGCGGTTGCATACACCAAATCTTTATATTTTTCAAGAACTTTTTTGTCTTTGTTATGACGGTACAAAAGTTCGGTCATATAAATCAAATGCGGTTGTTCCCAAATCAAAAATGCGGCTACAGAAGACGGACTTTCATTTCCTTCATTATCCGACATTTTAATCCATCTCACCCCTTTGTAACCTTGTCTTTCCGCTAATTTCTTTGCTTTTTCAAATGACCTGAAATAATAATCCAATTGCTTTTCCAAAATTTCCGGTCTTCCCCACAAAGCAAAGTGAACACCGTGCCACCAATGCATTTCCGTATGCGGTTTTCCGTACCAACTATTGAATGTCAAACCTGTTTCCTGGGGCGGATTGCTTCCTCCACACTGAACTTTTGTTAAGTATTCAGACAAAACAATTCTGCGTTCTAATTCGTTCGCTCTTTTATCCGTACTTCCTTCAAAATCTACGGCTGCACCGCTTTCCCAGAAGCTCTTCCATCCTGAAATACTTTCTTTTTCAGCATCAGCAAATAAACTTTTGGTGGTTTTTTGATTTTTTTCTGAAAATTCAACCGTCAATTCCAGTTTTTTACTTTTCGAAGAAGGTTCGAAAACGAAATTATGCTTTCCGGATTCGCTTAATTTTCCATCAGTAAAATATAATTGCGTGAAATAATCTGCAGTTTGTAATTTGTGTTCAATTAATCCTTGAGTTGAATTTGAAGAAATCAATTTTGTTGAATGTTTATCATCATTTCCGTAAAAACTTCCTTCATCCAAAAACTGTCCGCTTGGATAAGGATAGCGAGCAAAAACCTTTAACCTTTTTTGAGAAATTAAATCAGACTCGATTTTAACCCCAATTTTATCTGAATTCTGGAAAGAAGCTGTCCAGACTTTTACCGGAATTCCTTCCAGAGAAAATTCACTGGTGATTATTCCCGTCCATAAATCAATTTTCTGATTGATGTTTTGAATATCTGAAACCTGCGCTTTCTGGCCGTTCTTTTTAATCAATTCAATCCCGACATTTCCGAGTTGCAGGCGATGTTTATTGACTCTGAAATATTCAACCGCTTTTTTGTTTCGTTCCGGTTCTTTGATTTGAACACTGTACAATGCTTTTCTTCCGTTATTGTTGAAATCGTATGGCTTTAAAGTCTCCTCGAATTTAAAATTTTCGGTATTCGGAAAACTGTTCCAGCCCCATTCAGACTGGGTTCCTAGAGAAACTCCATTTTTGTAATATTCAGGGAATGACTGCATTCCGGTAATGTCAACAGTGTATGCAAATTTCCCGTTTCCAACCGTCAAAGTTGATAAAGTATCTGCTTTTACATTGACGATATTGTGTCGCTGAACGACTTTTTTACGGTCGATTTTCTGGGCATTCAGGGATGAAAATCCGAAGCAGAAAAGAATTAGATATATGGCAATTTTCTTCATTTTAATTTATTTTAATATAAAAAATATTTTCTAGTTTGGTGAATGTCTGTCTTTAAGTGTAAAGCTAAAATCAACAGTCATTTTGTCATTCCGGAGGAATGTCAACACACTGAAAATGAATTAGTTTAGATTCCTGCGGAATGACAAACAAACTGTTAATAATTAAGTTTTCACCAATTACGGACATTCATTTCTAGTTTAATTCTTTTTGAAATTGTCTTCCTATTAATGCGCTAATCTCGCTCGTTTTAATTTTAGTGAAAGTTTGTGCATTCATAGCATTAACTTATCTCAAAACCGTCGCACTCATCATTCCAATCACCACATCATTGCTTACTGCGGACAACTTTACTGATTTCAGTTCTTTTTGGGAATCAATCGGCAAATCAAGGATCGTTGCTGCACCGCCATCCACTTCACGGCTTTTTCCTTTAGTGATCTCCGGATTTTTCACACCTAATGTATCGGAATATCTAACTTTATTTCCGTTTTGGTACAATTCACCTGTTTTTAATCTGACACGATACGGAATTTTATCATCCGGAATTTCAAACGCAAAATTATCATCAAACAAATCCTGCTCAATCGGCCACCAATTCGTTGGGTTTTTCAATTCCAGTTCCGAAGTTGAACCATCAGCATATTGAACCGTAATTGTTCCATTCACTATCTGCGACTGCATCGGATTGGTAGAACCAGCCATCAGAAAATAAATTTTCTTTCCTTTTCCAGTCAGAGGAATCTCAATTGAATCCGGATAATTGTCCCATTGACTTGTAAAAACAATATTTTTCTCACTGTTATCCATTAAAAAAGGAATCCCAAGATATTCAACTCTGCCATTTTTGCGTCGCGCCATCAAGCCGGTGTCATCAATATCTGCAGATGCTAACGGATAGCACCAGTTCCCGATGCCCTGCCACGGAAGCTGTAGAGTAGGGACTTTCAACCTTGGCGAAAGGTATTTCTGATTGAAAATCTCGGTGACTTTTTCATTGTATTTTGAAGCTAAAGAAATAGTATTGAATTGACCTTTATTCTCAATTTCCCAATCCGTGATTTCAATATTTTGTTTGATTCCGTTGTATTCAAGCTCAATAGAATTGGTTCCTTTGCTTAGATAATTTGCAGGAATTTCAATCGATGTATCTTGATTTTTCTGAATGCTGAAAGTTTTATATAAACCATTAGCAGCCAATTTTCCATTAATTGGATTTGCAGATTTTGACTCAATCTGAAGTTTTTTATTCACCCATTTTGTCTCCAAAGGAAAACGAATATCAACATTCACAGGTTGCCACCACTTGGTTCCATTTTGCTCAACTTGCACGAAGAAAGTTCCTTTTCTTTCTTCCTGAATTAAACTAAATTGATTTCCATTTCTGTTTTTAATTAATTGCTGAGGGTCAAGAATATCTTTAATCTTCTTTTTTGAATCAAATTTCAATTGAAGATTTTCAGAAATATAATTAATGTAATCCGTCTGTTCGTTTTTCAGTTCTTCACCGGAATAATTAATTTCAATCTTAAAATCTTTTCCTTTCGGCGTTTCAAACCGGATGCTTGGTTGCAGAATGGAGTTAGGTTTAATTTTCCAATCCACATTTTTCCCATTCACTTTTACAGATTTAATATTGGACTCATTCACAGGAATCTGCATTTCCAGAGAAACAGGATTCTGATATTTCGATTTAAATAAATATTCCGTTTTTTTCGAAGTTCTTTTAAACTGATATTCCCAATCCGGAAGTTTCAACTCGGCAGAATTCCAATCTTTCGGAAAACCTGGTTTTATTTCAACCTTATCATCCAGTAATTTAGGATAAACGCCGAAAAGTCCTTCTGTCAAGGTTCTTGAAGCCACACCAATCGGGTCGGCAAAATCCCGGTACAATTCTCCACGAAATGCGTCGTAATGCGAAAGCTGTTCAAAATTTCCCGGACTGATGCCGTAATACATACTTTCGACCAGATTTCCTTTCCATAGTTGGTACGCATCCTCACTTCTTCCGGCTTGCCAATACGCCAAAGCGGTCTGTAAATTTTCCGCCAAAGCGACGTTGTTAATCGACCAGTCGTAAGGTTGCCAATTGGTGGTCGCTAACGTAAAATAGTCTTTATGAGCTGCACCTTTTACGGTAATCGGGATTTTCGGGGTGTAATAATTGATGTATTGTAAATTCTGATAATCCTCAAATTCATCTAAAATATAAGCATCAGAAACGTGATAAATCGACCAGATTCCCGGTTGGTCGTGAACGATTTTGTTGCCCAATGCATCTTTATATTCAGCAAAATAGCCTTTGTTTTTAATCCAAAGTTCATTTTTCATCGCCTTTAAAATCGCATCAGCTTCCTGTTCATAAGGTTGCGGATTTTCGCCAATAATTTTTGCGAGCTTCGCCATTTCACGGTTGGCTCTGTAATTATACGCCGACGTGTGCGTCACTTTTCCACCTGAATATTGCAGCGCGTCACTCGCCCAAATCGCCGCATACGCATCATACAAATCGCCACGCTTGAAATTCCGCTTTTCCCAATCGATATGACGAACCATTGTTGGCCACATTTTTTTCAGAAATTCTTTGTCCCCCGTGTAATTGAAATGTGAAAACATCTGGTCGAAAAATACCAGATTCATATCGTAATGATGCGGTTTCGTATTGTCATTCGGATTTCTGGAAATGTATCCGCTTGAAAAAACGGCAGTTCCCATTTTCTCCTCGTGACGGGCAAGATGACGCATCGTGTCCATTACAACTGGTGCAGAATCCGGCTTCAAAACCTGCGAATTGGCGTAGCTTTCAAAATGTTCTTTCGCCCGGTCGTGCCAACTCAACACATCAGCGGTGTAAGCTCCTCTCCAGGCATTCAACCGCATTCTCCAGGCAACTGCACCGTGAAGGAAAGTCGGACTTTCCCAGATTCCGTCGGCGGCAATCGCTAAATTAGCTCCGAAGTTATTTAAATCTGCATCGGGCGTTTTAAGTTGAATTCTGTTGGTTAATGTTAAACGAGCTTTTTCGGCTTCATTAAAAATGTTTTTCAATTCTTCATCCGAAAAGCTTTTATCTGATTTTCCTTTTGCGATTTGGATATAAACCGGATTTTTTTGTGAAGAGTAGGAAGCGTAGACAATCGGCGATTTGTCTGCTTTATTTTGAGTAAACACAGCCAATTTTTCTAAAGTCGTTGCATCGGTTTTCTGTAATGAATTGACGTTTGAAAAACTTCCGTTGACAATTTGAGTTTCTTTTTTCTTATTTAGATAATTAAGCTGAAACTGATTTTTGTTAAACTGAAACTGATTATTCAGACAATATTCAGGCAACAGATAAAATCCGGATTCCGGGTCTGCGCCAATGTCGCCGTTTCTGCTGAAAGTCTTCCCGCTTGCACCGCCGTAAACTGCATAGATTTTTGTTGATGAATCTATATTGACAGTTTCCATTTTTAAAACCAAACCCTCTTCTTTAGCTTGTGCTAAAACAGTTAATTTCAAAGTTCCGTTTCCGAGAATCGGGTCTTTGATTTCATACAGCATCGAACCAGGACGATAACGTGTTTCAATTTTATCAGCCTGAATTAATTTTTTAATGGAATTTCCTTTCTGAATGACGAACTGAAGATTGCCGCCCATTCCCGGGAGATACAACGCAAATTCCGGCAAATCTCCGGCTTCAACTCTTGATGCACGGTTGTCTCCGTACAACGCTCTGTTGAATCTGTACTTTCCGTTGACCAATAAAAAATCGCCTTTGTCTTCCTTGTAATGCAGTTCACGCTCGATATTTTGCCAATGTTTGGATTGAGCAAAAGAATGGGAGAGTGCCGATAAAATCAGGAGTCCGGCGAAAATGGTTTTGCTGCGCATTTTAATTTTTAAAATATTTTGTATTCATTTCTGTCACATTGAATTTTTTGAACACTAAGCTCACAAAGAGTTTTGGTAATCATCTAATAATTTTAGTCTCACAAAGCCGCTTCGCTTAAAAAAGCACAAGTTTTTACAAGAAATCTTATGTAAGCGAAGCGGCTTTGTGAACTTTTAAGCAATATGAATTTAAAAAACCATTGTGTACTTTGTGTTCAATTATACAAAGTTGAATTATGGTTTTAACTCAGTTAATGGTTGTCCGTTAACGGTTACATTTTTAAGCGTCACGTTTTTCATATAATCCACTTTATAAGGAATCTGAACGCCCACCATTTTAGCATTAATCATTGTGAAATCCATTACCGGAGAGGATTCATAAGCATCAGAAAAAACCGCATATTTTCCGCCTTTGTCAACGGTTAGATTTTCAACCCAGATATTTCTCATCGTCGGGATGTGATTTCCAGGTTTTTCATAATGCATATTGAAACGAACGGCGGCTTCTTTGTAAGCTCCAACTTTTGTGTTGTAGAAAAATACATTTTCGATGATTCCGCCACGGCTTGAGCTGGTTTTAATTCTCAACGCTCGGTCTAGATTTTTGCTGTCCATTACGTTTCCGATGGCGTAAATATTTTTTGCGCCGCCTGCAATCTCGCTTCCGATAACCACACCGCCGTGACCATCTTTCATTTCGCAGTTTTCGATGATGTGGTTTTCGGCAGGTTTTCCGATGTCTCTTCCGTCCTCGTCTCGTCCTGATTTAATGGCGATGCAGTCATCTCCTGTGTCGAAATAGGAATCTTTAATCCAGACGTTTTTACACGCTTCAGGGTCGAAACCATCGTTGTTTGGTCCGTGGCTGATGACTTTTACCCTTTCAATCAAAACATTTTCACACAAAACGGGATTCAGATTCCACATCGGAGAATTTTTAACCAAAACATCCGCCATATAAAAGTTTTTCGACTTGTAAGGCTGAACGAAATTAGGTCTCAAATACCATCCGTCCCCGAAGATTCTTTCTCTGGCAGGTTTTCTCTGCGCCATATATTCGTGAAGTTTTGCCCGGGCAGGATTTTGTCTTCCCGGACGGGTTTCGTTGTAACCGTATTTTGTTGCACCACACCAAAACCACCAATTATTATTATCTGAATTTCCATCCAAAGTACCTTTTCCTGTAATGGCGATATTTTCTTCTTCATATGCATAAATTAAAGAGGAATAATTCATACATTCCATCCCTTCCCAACGCGTGAAAACGATAGGGTAGTCGTTGCTGTCCTGGCTGAATAAAATCGTAGAACCATCGCTCAAATAAAGATTCACGTTTGATTTCAAATAAATGGCTCCTGTTAAGAAAACGCCGTTTGGTACAACAACTCTTCCTCCTCCTTCTGCATTGCATTTTTCAATCGCTTTTTTGAAAGCGTCTGTATTTTTTGTTTTTCCGTCACCGACTGCACCGAAATCCGTAATCAGGTAATCCACTTTTCTGAATTCCGGTTTTTTAATTTGCTTTTTTAAAGCTTTGATTTCCTTTAATGGTTGCTTTGAGGAAGTCCAGGGTTGGTACTGGGAAGAAACAGTTACAGAAAAAAACAAGGTTAATAGAAGTGGAATATATTTTTTCATAAAGATTTAGGTTTAAGGCTTTTGAAGAATTTCTTCGTATTGCAAACTAATATTACTACTGAGAAAAATTATCCTGCACTGTCTGTTACAAGATTATTGGTTAGAAAATAAGGTTTTCAGCCAGTCAGAACATAGTTTTTTCCAGTTATCCGTTAGTTCAGATTTATTGGTGATTCCGATTTTGTGTTCGCCTTCAGGAAAAATGAACAATGCGCCTTTCACTTTATTTTTGGTCATAGCCTGATAATATATAATGCTGTTCATTACCGGAACGGTTTTATCATTTTGTGCGTGAATCAATAGAGTTGGAGGCGTTTTGTCAGTCACCCGGTTTTGCATCGAGTATTCGTTGATTTTTTCTTGTGAAGCATTCTCTCCCAGCAAACTATTGCGACTCCCAACGTGAGCGTATTCTCCCAAATCGATGACAGGAGAAACCAGAATTGCAAAATTCGGAATGGTGGAAATGGATGTCCAATCGTCCTTTAATTCTGTGTAATCTCTTGAAATATTACTCGCTGACGCAGCCAGATGTCCGCCTGCAGAAGTTCCGATGACTCCAATTTGTTCCGGTGAAATCCCGTATTGAGAAGCATTTTTCCGAAGATATTTAATAGCCGCCTGAATATCCTGCAACGGTGCAATTTCTCTCTGCTTCACATCAGGAGAAATTGGTAATCTGTAATTCAACACAAATGCTGAAATTCCCAAAGTGTTGAACCATTTTGCAATCTGAAATCCATTCAGGTCATAAGTCAGTTTGTAATAACCACCGCCTGGAATCACAATCACGGCCATTGGTTTTCTGTCTTCTTTTGGCGGTAAAAAAGCAAATAATTCAGGTTCTTTGATTTGTACAAGCCGACCGTCTTTTTCTTCATTTTTTAATTCTAAACCTTTGCTATTCGGCATCTGACCTTTTGGCCAGAGCGTTATTTTTTCCTGAGCGGAAATTAGATTTACAATTAAAATCAAAACAATAAATCCGAATTTTTTCATTGTCAATTGTCTAATGATAATGAGTTATTTGATATATTTTTCTAATCCGGTATTTAAAGGTTTCAAAGCGTTGACGGCAAGTTTCGCAACAGTTTCTGCACCTGACTTGGATAAGTGTGTGTCATCCGCTTTATCCTTGTCATAATAAGGATTTTCGCCTGCTTTGAAATGAAGGTGTAACAGTTTTGATTTTTCCGGACCGGCTGCAATTTCCATTTGTTCCGTCAACAATTGCATGTCGACAAAAGGAACTTTCATTGCATCTGCAACTAATCTTACGACCAAGGGATATTCTTTGTGCGTATCGACTAAAACACCATTTTCATTGAAATTCCTTCTAGTGATGGAGGTCATTAGAATCGGTGTTGCACCTTTGGCTCTTGTTTCGTTGACATATCTTTCCAGATTAGCTCTGTATTGCGTATAAGGATTGGTAAATTTGGTAGAATCTTTTAGTTTCTGGTCATTGTGTCCAAACTGAATGATTACAAAATCACCTTTTTTCAGTTGTTTTTCGACTTTGTCCCAGCGTCCTTCCGTTCTGAAACTTTTGGAGCTTCTGCCATTCATTGCGTGATTTTGGATTTCGATTCCCGATGTGAAAAATTGCGGAAGAACTTGTCCCCAGCCGTGTTCGGGATTTTTTTCAGGATTTTCTTTGTTGGACATTGTTGAATCACCAATTAAAAATAATGTAGGTTTCTGAGCCAATGTTATTAATGAAAAGAACAAAAATAGGATTGAAAGTTTTTTATTCATTTTTGAAGTTTTTTTTTATGAATGTCCGTTTCTAATGATAAAGCTTAAATCAGCAGTCATTTTGGCATTCTGAAAGAATCTGAAATGTTTAATTTTAGGCGTATCGCAATTCCTTCGGAAATAGACGATTCGACACAGTCAATGACAAACAAACCCTGAAAATTAATTTATTACAAATTACAGATATTCATTTTGTTTTTTAATGTTGAATCTTTCGCAGCCCGGCTTGATGATAATTTATTATTTATTTTCATTGGAATCATCGTACCGCTTCGTTAGGTTTGAACGGTAATGGAAGACGGAAAAGATGCCCCAATTTAAATAATTATAATTTTATTTCTCGAATTCCAAGCTTGCGAGGATAAATGGTCCGGTTGCTTTTCCGTCATTGGAACGGATTTTTTCATTGACGTAATATTCATAAGAACCGTCTCTGTATGGTTTTCCGCCTAAACCGGCGACAGCGCAACATTTGTTGAGATTGACAACGCCATTTTCATCAACTGTGATTAAGTTTTTGATAATGCCACCGTAGCCTTTTTTGGCTGCAGCTTTGTAAGATTGTGGCAAATATCCTTCGTTCACAGATTTCATAATCGTATAAACAAACATCGCCGATGCGCTTGCTTCCTCATAATTACCATTTTCCAGAGGTTTATCTAAGACCTGATACCAAAGTCCGGATTTTTTATCCTGAACTTTGATGACAGCATCAGCGTAGGATTTGATGTAGGAAATGATTCTCGCTCTTCCGGGATGGTCTTTCGGCAAAAAGTCCAGAACATCTACCATTGCCATTCCGTACCAACCCATCGCTCGACCCCAGAAATTAGGAGAAAGTCCGGTTTCTTTATCTGCCCAAACTTCTTGTTTACTTTCGTCCCAAGCGTGATAAAGCAATCCTGTTTTTTTGTCTAAATGATTTTTCTGAACGGAATCAAACTGGAAAACAATGTCATCATACGCTTTCTCAGCATCTTTTCCTGTTGTGAAATCTTTTGTGTAATGCGTGTAGAAAGGCATTCCCATATAAAGACCATCCAGCCAAACCTGATAAGGATAGATTTTCTTGTGCCAGAAAGATCCTTCTTTGGTTCTCGGTTGTCCATAGATTTGTGAACGCAGGGTCTGAAGTGCTTTCAGATATTTTTCCTTTTTTTCTTTTTCATAAAGATAAAGCAATACGCTTCCGCTATTCAGCATATCGATATTGTACTTTTCGAGTTCATACGTTTGAATGGTTCCGTCTTCATTGATTAGCTTTTCGCCGAAACCGCTGATGTAATCGTAATATTCTTTCTTGCCCGTTTTTTCGTAGAGTTTTTCGGCGCCATCTAATACGATGGCAGAAGGGTAAGTCCACTTTGGACTTTTGCTGAAATCCAGCATCCAGGCTTCCGGAAAACGATGTATTTCGGAAAGCAGCATTCTTTCCGACCAATTCAGATTCGTAGGAACAACTTTTCCGCCTTGAGGTTTGGAGATTTGATGACCGATTTCCATTTTGGACTGCGCCGACCACACACAAAATGAAAAGCCAAAAATTAGGACGGCGCAAATTTGAAGTTTATCAAACACGATGTTAAGTCGATTCATTTTCAATTGATTTATCGCAAGTTAAATGAACTCCATCAATCGATTATCCTGTGGTGTCTGCCAGAATCGCCTCAATGCGAATTGTCAAGTACTCATAACGCAATGTTGAATTGATTAACTATAAAACTTGAAGAATTCATCATAATTGCTCATTATAGTTAGCGTAAATAGTTTTAGATATGGTATTAACCTGGCCACATTGTGATCAATCAATACTTTCTTTCAGATTTCTTATGTATTCACTGGGCGTCATACCCTCTATTTGCTTGAAAACTCTGTTAAATGTAGATTGATTTTTAAAACCAGCTTCGGTGTATACGAACATCAATGTCATTTTTTGAAAATCATTAGAGATTATAAGTTTTTTTACACTACATATCCTATAAGTATTCAGATATTGATTGAAATTGTCAAAACCTTTTAAACGTATAACTTTAGAAAGATAACTGTAATTTACATTCAGTAGTGTACTAATAGTTGCAATATCTATCTCAGGATTGAGATACAGCTGATCGTTGGCCATCAACAATTCAAGTCTTTTAAAAACTTCACAGGCTTCGGTCCCATTGATCTCTTTTTGAATACACTTCTTCGGCATACTCGGATTTGATTTAGATAAATTTGATCCTTTTTCATCCACAGCAGCTTCACTTTGATATTCGGCATTATCAATTTGTTCACGGCATCTTACTAAAAGAAACGTAACGCTGACATTATATAAGAATAATAAAATGAATGATAAAACGGATTCGGTCCTAGAATAGTAGTTTTTCTCAAAAAGATCCAGTGAATAAATGAGATAACTTAAGATTAGCACTGCAAAGATATAGACTGTTAGCCAAAGGAATTTCCTTATATCTGAAAAAATATAGGCTGCCAGCAATACGGGAAATAATGTAAAAAATACAGCTGTTGAATTCTCATAAAAAATACCAACAAAAAGGTGATCGCCAGAGGGGCCAGATAGAAATAGATACTAATGTACATTTCTGGATCAGACCTGTATGGTTTAGCGAGTAGAAAAATTCCAAATACACAAAATAATATTATAAAATATATACTAATTATCTCGTGAAGAATAAAAAAAATGGAACATCAAAGCGAAGCTGAAGAACGCACAGAGCGTAAGCCTAATATAATTTGATATGAGTTCTACTTTGATAGATTTGAGGTATTCGTTCTTTAAATTTTTCATAAGTATAATTATTATCCAATAATCATTTATATATATAGTTGGTTATTAGTCTATTGCGATATGTAAATGATTATTGAATAATGATTTCTGAATATGCTCAAGACTCTTTTATTTTTATGATCAGTTTAATAATTTTGCTAAATAGCAACGAACGAAAAAGTTGCTCTGACAATTATCAATTCTGCAGACCCTCAAAGTGGCTTATCACAAATATAATAAATATTATCATTTTTATACTATTTAAGCTTGATTAACAACTATTGACTTGGTATTTCAAAACTCAAGATTGGTCATTCGAAATTCTAAAAGACCTTGATAATTATTAAATAGTTAAAAGAAGCTAATTTGTTAGTAGGTGCAGATAACTTAATGACTAGATCGTATTAAAAAATATATATCAAGACCAACTAATCTTATAAAATTACTGAATAGTGAAAAAGAAGATTACACCTCAAAATCATGCTCTTCCTTAGCTAGTTTAATAATTGATTAAAAAAAATCTCAAACACAATTTCTTCATATAAAACCACATGATGAATTGGGAAAGGCAGTTGATTTCAGCTCCTTTCCCATTTAGTTACGAACCAAAAAAATATTATGAAAACATTTTTACAAACCATTTTATTTATTTTTGCCAGTTTGTCATATGCACAAGTCGGAATTAATACCGATTCTCCGGCTGCTACTCTGGATGTTATGAATAAAGGTAATCTACCTGCTGGTATTATTGCGCCAAGAATTACTGCAAACGAGCTCTCGGCTCTAGATGATGCTTATGGGCCTGCACAGAACGGTGCAATCGTTTATGTTACGCAGCTCTCTGGTGGCCAGTCTACCAATAAGACCAAAAATATTATCATTCCGGGCTATTACCATTATTCTGCTGCGGACGAACAATGGCTGGGAATTGCCACAGGTACGGAACCTTGGCATAACACTAGTAATTTTGCTGCTGCAACTTCCAATACACAGGATATTTATCAGATGGGTTCGGTAGCTGTGGGTTCGTTTTCGGTTGATGAAAATGCTCAGTTTGAAGTGAGCTCCAATAAAAAAGGTGTTCTTTTACCAAGACTTACAAGTTCTCAGAGGGATGCTATTCCTACCAATCTCGCAAACGGCCTGTTGATTTACAACACTACTACAGATTGCTTTAACTACTATTCAGCAGCAAGCACCAAATGGCTGAGTTTATGCGGAACAGGCGAGCCTGCCTCGTTTAATTTACTCAACTGCACTGATCCCACCGGCCCGGAAGGAACTTTCACCAAAGGAAATGCTTTAAACAGTACCAATATTTATAAAGTTGTAGTTAATGTCACATCGATTGGGACATATCAGATGACTCTCCGGACTGTCAATGGCTATTCTTTTAGTAAATCGGGAAGTTTTACACAGACAGGCTCTCAGACTGTTGCTTTGGAAGGACAAGGCACTCCGAATGGGGGACCTCAGACAGATGCGGTCAGTTCTTTGGAGTTCAATGGAATTATTGTATCGCCTAACTGTACTTTACCCGGTATTCAGGTGGAGGGTAATACTACTAATGTTGTTGTCAACTGTAATGCAGCTTCCGTCCATGGGACCTATCAGACTTCTGTAGCGCCTGATAGCAGTAATTATATTGATATTCCGGTTACAGCAGTTAATACACCAGGAACCGCTTTAGTAGAAACCAATACTATCAATGGCTTGAAATTTTCCTCAGGAAGTGTTACTATCAGTGCTTCTACAACATTTATCAGGCTATATGCACAAGGAATGCCTCAGTCAGCAGGTACTAATACGTACAGTTTTACGGTCCCAGGTTCTTCGGCATGTTCTTTGAGTGTAACAGTTTCCAGTTCCATTGGAACCTTTTCCAATCCGGCAAATAAGTGTTTGGAAATACTTCAAAGCGGTAGTTCCGGAGATGGTTATTATTGGATAAAAGATAACTCTAATAATAAATTTAAAACATATTGCGATATGAGTAATGGGGGATGGACTTTGGTTAATTCCCGATCTGAACGGCAGATGATTGTATTGGATAAAAGCCAGGCAATGTCCATTTCATCTATGACCGCTAAAAATGCGATTACTACGGTCGATGGTGTTTTCAATGAGTATAACTTTTCAGTGCCTTCTTCTGTAATGAGTAACATCTCAAGTACTTCAGGATCGAAGGAAATTAGAATCATCATTAAAGAAAAAGGTAGCACAGGTACTTCTGCCTCTGCAGTAGAAGGATCTACAGTAGCACCAATAAATGATACATGGGCCAGAGAGAACTATTGGCAGGTGAAGATTGTTGGCGGAACTGATCCTTATGTATCTAATTACACCTCAAACCAAAATACTACTGTAGGAAAGATATTCAATATTCCACTTTCGAAGACGGTTTCCGGTACTGATAATTATACTTTTAATGGCACACCTTTCGCAGCTAACCCTCCTGGTTTCTACAGTGTTGCCAACTTCTTTACCGGATTTTATGGTGCCAGAGGATATGTAAGTAATAGTAATGTCTCCAACAATATAACATACACCTATACATCAGATGCCTCAAAAACATTTACATTCAATAAGTACTATATCAACGATTTATTCGGATTGTATCTTAATTCAGAAAATCAGCTAAACCATCACATTGGAACATGTGCAAACAGTACTGATGACTTCGGTGGAGGGTCCGAATGTAACAATGGGTGGAACAATTGGAGAGCACATAATCTGAATTTGAAAGATGGAAATTACGAGGGTAGAATATTGCAATACTATGTAAAGTAAAATTATTCTAATACGATCAATTATTTAACTCCGTAAGAGGTTCAGGAAAGTCTGAGCCTCTTTTTCTTTTTAACCTTAAAAGAAGTATTTTATTTGAACTGAAGCAACGCATCAAGCCTCATTATGCATTAGATGCTCGCCGGAAAGATCGTCATATTTGTTTTTGATATACTCGGTAGGAGTTACGCCCTCAAATTGTTTGAATACACGGTTGAATGTGGGTTGGTTTGCAAAGCCTGCATCAGAATAAATTGAAAACAAAGTAACTTTTTCCAGATCCTGTATGTCCAAAAGCTCCTTTACATATTCCAGCCGCAGATGATTGATGTAACTGCTGAAGTTAGAATAACCCTGCGATCTTATAGCCCTTGAAACCTGACTTGCATTACTCTGGAAATCAATACATATTCTGGAAATATTAAGATTAGGATCTGTAAATTTTTTTTCTTTTCTGATCTTTTCATCCATCATGCGAAAGAATTTGATATAATCAGCACCGCCTTCATCATTCAGGATTCTCGTATTTATCTTTTTCTCTGTAGCGCCGAGACTAGCCTTGGCGTCCGCTTCCTTTATTTTATCGTTATAAAAAATGAGGACTACTATCAGAAAACCATTAAAAAAGAAGGCTGTCGTTTCTGCAAAGTCCATAAATACGCGGAAATCACGGTTAAGTGGTTCGTATATTCTATCGATGAGAAGAGATAAAAAGATCCCTAGAACAACAATGGCTCCTGAATAAAGATAATATCTGAAGGAAGATTTTCTGGAGTATAATACGTACGCTCCCAAGGGTAGCGGCAGGAACCAAATAATGTTTCCTATCGATGCCTGATGTAGAATCACTATAAATAAAAGATTGTAGAAAGGTGCAATGGCCAGATAAAGCCTCACGCAGGATAATAAATGCTTAGTCTCAGAATGTCTCAGGACATATCTCAGGATGCCTAATGCAGCGGCGCCCAGGCCAGTAATAATAATAATGAAATCATTAATCGCAGCCATCCAGAATGCTATAAAATAAAACAAAAGGATAGCAGACATGAGAAACATGTAGTCTTTGATCAGTTGACTTTTTATCTCATCTGACGACCAGGTATTCATTTTTTTGTCCGGTCTACAAGAATAAATTCGGTATTTTCCAAACATATCCAATATTTATTTGATAATTCTTATTGATTATTAATCAGTTAGCTTTTTATAAAACAATTATTGTTTTTGATTGAAGGTGATATTTCAGATCCTACGGAATTGTAGAATCTTTGTAACACAGAATCAAATTCTTTTCCAGGGAGGATTTTAGGACAAAAATACAGATTGTAAACGATAATAAAAGTTTAGTCCGGAAAAAAAGTCACTTTTTGGAAATTGAACCACTTGATTTTCAGTTTGTAGGGCTAATCATGAGGCCTTTTTCAGACTGTAACAATGGTGAATGGTAGACCTTCCTGGTGCCACTGATTCTATCCTGTTACATTACTCAAAATCTTTAATGATCATTAAACTGTTTATCTCACTATTTATTAATTTAAAAATTTCAGTTATGTCTAAATCTTATTTTCCATACATGATGTTTCTGGTCCACGCATTATCCTCCGTATTATTTATCAAAGCACAAAAAATTATTACAGGAAAGGATTCGTTATCTCCGAAACAGTGGAGTTCGGTTATTGTTTCAGACAGAGCCTCCCACTCAGACTTTATTCATGCGCCCAACAGCTACATTTTCTATCAGAATGGAATACTTCCGGATGGTCAGAAAACGCTGGGTTTTTACATTCCGGTTGCAAAAGCTTACCAGATGTGGAACTCCGGCCGGTTTATGCAATCTGCTGACGGATCTTACACACCCATAAATCCGGACGGAATTCAATCTGCTTCGCTCTATTGGGAAGATGTAAATGGGCTTATATCATCAACACAGATAACCGGCTCTGGGGAGGATGCCAAAATCAAAGTAATGATAGACAAGACCAAAGGCAAGGGTAATGCATCAATAGCATTTAAGGTTGATAATCAAATATACTGGACCTGGCATGTGTGGGTTACTGATGATCCCCAGAATGGCTCTCAATATGCCCAGGGATTTGAGACAGATTTCACCGATCAGCCTTTCACGCCACAATATATGGATAGAAATCTTGGTGCTACAAATGCAAATTTTCTAGGCAACGGATGGCATAAATCAGGCGGTCTCATGTACCAATGGGGAAGGAAAGATCCTATTCCCGGCCTTGAATACAAGGACGGAAGTTTCTATGAGATTACAGGTGATGCCGGAACAAGAAGGCACTCTTATTCCTCTTTGCAGGCTACACCTATTAAATTCTGGAAGCGTGGTGTGGAGACCGGAGGAGATGATATCACTAACAATATCAGGTTTTCCGTAACTCACCCATTGGACATCATTTCTCACTCTGCCAATGACGGAACATGGTTTTCTGATAAAGAATATAAATACAATAACACCATTTCTGATCTGATTGAAACATGGGATCTATGGTCGGACAACAGAAAAGGTCTTAACAGTAATGCTTCAAGTAGCAATATATCTCTGGCAAAAGACAGTAAATCGTATGAGATCAAGTCGGAATTTGATCCTTGTCCTAACGGATGGCGCGTTCCATCACAATATGGCCGGAATACTGTGAACAATAACCTCAATCCGTTGGGTAGAAAAAATAGCGGGTTCAATGATGATATAAATCCTTCATACAGTAATGTGATGCCAAACTCAATCAATGACGCTTTGGTAGGCATCAAGGTATATCCTGGCAGAGGAATTAATTTTAATTCTACCGATACCAGAAAAATAGGTATGATGCCGACAACTGGAAATTATATTTATTATTCAGAAAATGGTGGCGCAGACTCGAAAGTTGTATATCAGGATCAGTCCTCCGATGGTTTGCTTCTGAACGCAACTTATGGAGTGGGTGGTTACAGAGGAACGGTCATTCATAGCGACAGTGAGAGGTCTGATGTTTCTACAACAGGTTGGAACGGTATCTTCGTTAATCAGACCTTCAAAACCAATGGTCTTGGAGCGGTTAGGTGCATGCGCGATCCCAATGTGGGTCTACTTCCTGATGTATACGAAACTGAATATATTAAAGACACTCAGGGCGATACTTATGATTACGATTCGTGGACAAAAGAGCCTAACAGCTTTGTGGTGATGACAGGCGATAAAGATGACGCAGTACAAACTGATAAATATTTATTTATCAGTTTAAAAAAAGGCTTATGCTATGCAAAAGCAATATTTGTCCAAAGATAAAAGCATGCCTTCCGGAGGCGTCAATACCAGTAGTGTTGTTTGGTCAGACAATCCGAATCTTGTAAAGAAAATAGAAATTGTTGGAAATTATCCAGATCAGAAGTTGAAGGTCAGAATTTCAGCCGGTGAAAAAGGAAATGCTGTGGTAGCCTTTCATAAAGGAGAAAACGGAGTCTTTGGTACTTCACAGCCGGATAAGATTCTGTGGAGCTGGCATCTATGGTGCCCGGAAACTGATCCTAATGCAGAGGAAAATCAAATAACCTATACTACTGAAAGTACAGAAAATGGTGGAATAATTCCTACGACAAACGCGCAGATCATCAATCCTTCCAAAGGGGGAACGCCGCTCACAACAACATTTATGGATAAAAACCTGGGGGCATTGAATGCCTTACCATCTGTAATGAAGACGGGTAGTACGAAAGAAGAATATGATTCAAAAATGCTGGTCCAGAATTCTGGTGGTCTTCACTATCAGTGGGGCAGAAAGGATCCGTTTCCGACCTTTCACAATCCTGGCGGAAATCAAAAGCTGGCAGGCTTGAATAACAACATCCTTGCTGATGCTACATTTAATATTTATCGGCAGATAGGACTCGACTCGTCGAATCAGATCATTTATGACACTACAAATCCTGTAACTGACTTACAGTTTTCTTCCACAGACGCTACGGAAGGATATTCCAGAGAATGGAATGTTTACAGACAGATGTCAGGTATTAGTGACGATGATACTAAAACTGAAAAAGTACGAAAGGTGATCAAATATGCTACAGAAAATCCCTTAAGCTATTTGTATCAGGAGCGAACAGGAAATGAATCCGATATCGAAGGATCTGGCACATTAGCCTCAAAAACTATTGAAGTCAAGGACTGGCTATCGGATGAGAACGGACAGGCGCAAGACCGGTGGGGGCACGCAGAAGCCAAGTCGGTCTATGATCCCTGTCCTGCGGGCTGGAGAGTTCCGGACACTGCCAATGCCAACCTTTTTGCTGCGGGAAATAACGGATCTTATGCCAAAGGATCATCACCTTGGTTCTATAATGGTTATAATACTTCCAGCAGTTTTAAAGACTACGGTGTGGTGCAGAGTACTGTCGCTAATCTTACCGGTGCTGCAGTAAATAATCCTGTGGGTAGCCGTGAATATCCGGGATATGTTCTTTCGATGACAGCGCAAGACAGTATGCCGAGCAGCAGATCAGGGATAGTTTTTAATTTTCCGGATTCTAATTTTAATATTGGCAATATTCCTATGACCGGAATCCGAGGTATTTTGGGAGGGAATGACTGGAAAAATTTGAAAAGTGATTATCCAAATGCTGATAACTACAGGTATCAGACAGGTTTGTGGACCAGTTCACCTGCTGATTTCTATACAGGTTACGCTATTGGCCTTAATCTGAGCAGTGTTTCAGGTTATGGAGGAAAATTGGCAGTGGGAACGGGTTTTTATCCTCAGGCCGCAATGGGTGTCAGATGTGTTAAGGATACGGAGCGATACATGGGCGATCTACCATACACTTATTCTGATAGTCATACTCATCTTTCCACAGCTCTGGACAAGCTAAAAAATAATACCTCTCCACTCACTGTTTATCCTAATCCTGCTAAAGATTATATTCATATTGTTTCCCCTGATAAAGTGCTAAATGATTCCGATTACGATATTTACAATGCTGCAGGAGACCTGGTAGCATCTGGAAAAATATTCAAGGACAGTGTGGATGTCATGACATTGCCGAAAGGTTTTTATATCCTGAAAATCAAAAATACCAACCAGGCCGTAAAATTCTTGAAACGATAGAAGGAGATTTCCAATACAGCTTCGGATGATCTGGTTCCTCATAAAACCAGATATTAAGAAGCTGTATTTTTTTAATTCAAAGTATTTTACAATTTAACTTGATAAAATCAATTATTATGATATAATTAAACATACTTTATTATTTTTAAACAAAATAAATTAATCTCGGAACAAGATTTTCTAGCTGTAATGTCTTATAGTGGCAGTTTTTTTGATGTAATTAAAACCATAAATTAATTACTATGAGAATAAAATTACTCTTTATTTTTAGCATTATTACATTTTTAAATCTATCATCCCAAGTGGGCATTAACACAGATCAGCCCAATTCAAACAGTGTGTTTCATGTATCTGAAAAGATGCGCAGTACAGATCCGGAGAGCCAAAATAAAATCAAGGGTATTCTGATCCCAAGACTTACAGAAGCAGAACGTAATATACTTACCTTTTCGGATCCCGCTAATCTGCAGAATATCAGGCTTACTGCAGAGGATAACGGGCTTACCATTTTTAACACAACCGAAAATTGCTATAATTTCTGGAACGCTTCCAAGAGTCTTTGGAAAAGTACCTGCGGCAGTGTTTCAGATGCAACCTACACGTTCGACTGCGCCGGAGTCTCAGTCCAGGGGATTTTTGTTTCCAATACATCTACTGATGATAGTAATTTTATTCTGATAGAAAATATAAATGTAACAAAGCCTGGCAACTACACAATCAGTGCCTCCAGCGACAGCGATAATGGTTATTCCTTTGTAGCTGTTGGTGTTTTTCTAAATACCGGTACTCACAGGGTAAAACTATTAGCCCAGGGAAAACCAATCAATGCCGAAACCGATAATTTTACGATCAGGATTTCCGGAGCAGGTGTACAGACGCAGAGCTGTACTGCGAGTGTTACCGTAAGATCTTCGATATCCGAGTATTCATTGTCATGCTCCGGTCTGGTGGTGAATGGGAATTATCAGAAGGGCACCAGCCTCAACGCTTCAAATACAATTACAATTGGTGTCAATGTTACCAAGCCAGGTTATTATTCCATAAGCTCGTCCAAAATCAATGGTATCAGTTTCTCAGGTTCCGGTAATTTTAATTCCACAGGATTTCAGCAGGTTACTTTAGCAGGCAGCGGAACACCGCAGGTTAATGATGATTTTACAATACGAATATCTGCAAATACGGCTTACGGGAATGCGAGCTGTGATGCGTTAATCCCTGTTATCTTACCGCCAATGACCTATGCAGTAATTGGTTTAGATAATGTTTACACCTTCCATCCTAATAATCCGAGGATTGCTTCATTCACCTCCTCTAATTTCGGTCCGAACGGCATTGTCAAGATCGCAGGGTTAACCAATCTCTGGACTTCTACCAATGCGACATCTGCGGCAAACAATCTCAATGGAACGGTAAAGCCGGATATGGTTCTTTATTTTTCTTATGGTTTCACGGTTAACAGCGCTTTAGAGACTGCGCTTTCTAATTATGTTAATGCTGGAGGTGTTCTCATCTTTGGTAGCAATGATGGCAGGGACGTAGATGTCAATAATCTGATGACCGGAATATTCGGTGAGGGCAATGCGCAACCTCAGGTGGCAGGCAGTGGCTCGGTAGATGACAATGTATATCCTGTAGCCAATCTCCCGTCTGACCCTATTATCAGCGGTCCTTTCGGCAATGCAGCGGCTCAGTATTGGGGAGAGGATAACAGTTCTACAGGCACTATTGTACTGACAAAATTACCTGCTAATTCCGTGCAGATTGCCAGCGCAAGTAATCAGTTTTCTAAAACGATGGTCAATCCCGCGTACTCTACGGTTTGGTATAACAAAACAAAGAATTTCGTTTATTTCGGGGATTCTGTCGGTGCCAGTACAAGCTCTCTGAGTCTTACGGATTATCCTTCACTCTATGAAAGTAATACACCTACGTCAAAAAGGTATGGCCAGTACCCAAACCAGTCTACCCAGGCACAATATGTTTTCAACTCTATTCTGGAGCTCAACGCAGTAGCATGGGGATTGGAAAGGGCTGCGATCGCTGGAATCAATCAACATTAAATCAACAATGGAAATGGACAATACAGTAATGAGCGAAATTGCATATTGGTCTTAAGTTGGAGTGTAACTCTCATTTTCCGTTAAAAATTCCATAGATAGAGCGAATCGACCGAGACCAAATTATAAATTTCAGAAGCAATAATCAGCAGAATTCAGGATATGACAACATCGTGTCACCGGAGAGCTTTCCAGACGTTTCTTTGGCAAATCTTCCTGCGTAGAATCGCTTGAGGCACGATTTATTGCAGATGATAACGATGAAGTTCTTACTGCTATGCGGGAGAATTTGCAATTTTCGGCTAGCCAGATCAAGCTTTTGGCGGATCAGTGATTGAGATCATTACTGCCGGGATTATTTTAATGCAACAGGCGCTGGCAGCAATAAACGTAGCAAACAAAGGATGAAATTCAAACTTCTCTGAATCTCACATTTGCTCATATTTACCTGACTGGCCTGACCCCAGATCACGAAAAAGCCACCCGAAAGTGGCTCCATAAAGAATAAAAGTGGATATGGTTTATTTTACAATTAGTTTTTTAGTCTCAGTTTTCCCTCCGTAACTGATTTTTACCAGGTAAACGCCGGCAGCAACATTGTTGAGGTTTATTTCTTTTGCGGAAAATCCTGAGTGATTTACGATGGACGTTTCATAAACTTTTTTTCCTGCCAAATCATAAAGTTCTACGTTGCCGTCTTTTCCTGATATTTCTTTAACGTCCAATAAAATGCTGACCTTTCTGTCTTCCTTTGTCGGGTTAGGATAAATGGCAAAACTTCCTTTTTTTCCAAAGTCGGCTACAGACAGTTCACTGGTGATATTCTTGTATTTAAAAAACATGTCGCCGGTAGAAGCACCGCCATTGGATGTAAAATATAATCTGTAGTAGCTATTTCCTTCCTTGACATAATATACCACATTGTCATAGACTCCGGTCGTGGGCTTCCAGGAATGGCCGATTGTTGTAAGATTATTTGAAAATTGCGAAGATGCAGGCGCTGCATAAGTAGAGCTAGCCTGTTTTTCCTGAACTTTGGCTACTGAGACGTTTGGTGATTGGATAACTCCCGATAATCGGTACATCATCTGTCCGTTATAAAAAGTCCAGTATCTGGTGAACATCAGGTCCCAATTGGCTTTTGCCGGTTCAAGATTTTCTACTTTATTGCCGCTGGAAAAGGAGAAGTAATTGAAAAAAGCGTCATCCGATCCGTTTGCTAGAGTCCGGGTTTGCGTGGCTTCCCATGCGGTTCCGTTCCATTTGGCATATTTAAAAGTATAGCCACCATAATATTCGCTGATGAAAAACTTATAGTGCTCCCCATTCGGATATTCCAGTACAAAAACCACTTTTCCTAAAATCTTGTGCGAGACCAGGTCATAAGAACCCCACCCGAAATTAAATGGTGACGCAGGTAGGAGTGAAGCGTTCACGAATGCACCGTCCTGCAATTTCTCTGTCTGATCGGGATTGTAAAGAGGCTCACCCCAATTGGCCTTATCGGTAAGATTTATATTATCAAATGCGGATGGTGTTGCAGAAACCTGATAAACTTTGACATTGTTAGCATCATTGATCCGTTCTCCAAAATCCATTGTCGAGTTTCTGTAGAAAGCAATATCCCAAGTATTGGCTGGCTGCGAAATCATAGTATTAGCGGAGAGGTCAAAGAATACACGGTTTTGGTATTGCGGTCCCATTGTCAGGTTCACAGAATGGTATCCCAAGTTATCAGTCTGCGACAACACATTTTGGTTGACTGACAATCCAAGAAGACCCGCAAAGAATAGTTTTGTTTTCATAATGTTTGATCTTGTTATTTTTATTTAGAATTATTCTACAAAACTATATAATTATTTTTAATTGTTCTAAATAAATATATATATTTGTCAAAAATTATTTCCGATGAATCTAAAAATAATGAGTGTTGCAGGGCTTTTGTCAGTAGTTTTGCTGCATGCACAGCAAGACACACTCAGCCGAAAAAACATTGAGGAAGTGGTGGTTACTGGACAGTACAATGCACAGTCAATCAATAAATCCATCTACAAAGTGGAGGTCATCAATGCAGAACATATAAAAAATATGGCCGCAAACAATGTTGCCGAAGTTTTGAATTACAGCCTCAACATTATGATAACACCGGATACTAAATCCGGAAATTCTACGGCTAACATTCTGGGTTTGGATGGTAATTATGTTAAGATTCTGATCGACAATATTCCTGTGGTGGGCGATACCGGTCTAGGAAGTAATATAGATCTCACAAAACTCAGTCTCAGCAATATAGAACGGATAGAAGTTGTGCGTGGCAGCATGGGAGTAGAGTACGGTAATGGTGCTCTGGCTGGTGTGATTAATATTATTACTAAAAAATCTGCTTCCAGTAATGTAAACCTCCGAGCGTCCGTTCAAGAAGAAACCGTTGGAAATGGTTATAATTTAAGAAAACGAGGAAGAGGCAGACACATACAGAATATCGCTTTAGGATTAAATCTAAATGAAAACTGGTTTGCTAATGTAAGTTTTGGTCATAATGATTTCATGGGTTTTGAAGGGATAAAAAAAGGCTACAAATACTTCGAACGCGATAATGGACGAGGTTATGACTGGAATCCTAAGGAACAATATGATACCAATGCATTATTGAGGTATTCGAAAGGAAATACTTCTTTGTTCTATAAGATTTCTTATTTGCAGGAAACATTCAATTTTTATAATCCTGTCGTAGACCGCAATCCGCTGAATGACGGAGAAGGCGGTGTAACCTTTATCAGTAAGGATAGAGAATATAACACAGAACGCTGGATGCATCAATTGAATATTCAAACGCAAGTGGGGAAAGTGCGGTATCTGGGAGATTTTTCTTACCAAAGTCAGGATCGCCAATACCAAGATTATACTTATGACATACCTCAGAGAGCTGTACAATCAGAAGAAGAAAAACAGTCTTATTATAATACAAAAGTCTTTTATTCCAGAGGAATGTTCAGTAATTTTCTGGATAATAAAACATTCGATTTTCAATTAGGATACGAGCTGGATCATACCAATGGTTATGCTGCACTTATCGCCCTGGAGGGTTTGGGTGACGATGTTGTAAAGCGAAAAGTTTTTACCTATGCTAATTTTGTTTCGGCAGAATGGAATATCACTGACCGTTTTACAATAAGGCCCGGTGCAAGACTAACGGTAAGTAATCAGTTTGATAATCAAATCAATTATTCACTGTCCGCAAAGTATAAAACTTCTGAAACCTCTAATGTCCGTAGCGTTTTTGGCAGTGCTAACAGATATCCTACATACGAAGAACTTTTCATGTATTTTGTAAATACGAACCACGATGTACAGGGCAACCCGGATCTGGATCCGGAAACGGGTTTTTCTGTTGGTGCTTTCTGGGATCAGGATTTTACAACATCCAACCATTGGAGCATAGCTTACAGTCTGAATGCCATCTATCTGGATGTAAAAGACAGGATAGAATTGGTAACCATACAACTTCCATCGACCTATAAATATCTTAACATCAATGCTTATAAAAGTTTGCTGTTCTCAGCCAATTTAGACTTCAAAAAAAACCAGTTTGCATTTGGAATGAGAGCCTCTATTAATGGTGTTTCAAGAGAAATGAAGGATTTGGCTCAAAGTTCTCCAACGGATTTTAAATACAATCTCCAGGCAGGTGCCTCAATGACGTACAGTCTCAAAAATGCGAAGACACAACTGGCATTGTACTACAAATATTCAGGACAAGAAAGAATTTACATTTCTAACGGCACAGGTTACGATCTAGGCAAAATAGGAGATTTTCACATGATGGATTTTATCATCACACAGCCATTTTGGAAAAACCGGATGGACTTTTCCCTGGGCATAAAAAATATTTTTGATGTTACTTCTGTCAATAATTCTGCAGTCCACTCTGTCGGTCACGAAACGCCAACTGGCGTCAGTAATCTTTTCTATGGAAGAAGCTATATAGCAAGATTAACTTATCAATTTTAAATCTCCAGTTATGAAATCAATTAAAGTTTTATTCATTTTATTATTCGCAATGGCTTTACAATCCTGCTTGGCTGCCGATGAAGATCCGGTAAGTGTTCCGCCCATCACAGGAGAAACACTGAGTCCTGATTTAGGAGGAGCTAAGCAAAGCAATCAGGTTTGGGTGGATCTTTCTGAGCCGGAATCCAGAAGTATGACCTCCAACTTGCGGACTGATTGGGATTTGGGTTTTTATTCCGGAGAGGAATTTCGCGTAATCATTAACAGTTCCATCATCATGGCAGCAGGTAAAATTCCGGACGTCAGTGATATCGATGCTGTGACGGAGGCTCAGGTGGCTTCTTTACAAAATGAAGTGATGGTAGGAAGTTTTCTGGCTTCTAATCTTCAGTACGTCGATAATCCGAACGGGATGGTTTTATCTCAAACCACTGGAATTGAAGCGATTAAAGCAAATGATGCCGATAATCCTGTTTACTTGATTAATATGGGCAGAGCTATCTATAGTGGCACTATAACCCCAGGTTCGGCCATAGTGGGAGGTGACGCCAGAGGTTGGTACTTATTGCAGATCACGAGAAGCAATAACGGGTATAAATTAAAATATAAAGATCTGAGTTCTAAAAAAACTCACTTGGAGTACATGCTCTCAAAAAATTCAGATTATGCTCTTAATTTTTTCAGTTTGACGAGAGGTAAGGAAGTGACCATTCAGCCCAAGAGAAAGGGTTGGGACATTGGTTTTACAGTTCTGACGAATGAAGTTTTTTATTCGCCGGGTGTTTCAGCCGGAAGCTATGTTTATGCGGATTTTGTAATCAGCAATATCACTGATGGAGTTGGAGCATATCAAGTTAATGTGCCTTCAGGGATTAATGCGGATCAGTATTACAGCAATTTCAAGTCAAACGATATTGATGCGTCTAAATTTATCTTTAATGACCAAAGAGCTATCGGAGATCATTGGCGTACAGTTACCGGTAGCAATGGAGCGCAGGTGTACGGAGATCGATTTTATATCATAAAGGATGCCGAGGGCTTTTTCTTTAAACTTCGGTTCAATAAAATGATGAATGATAAAGGGGAAAGAGGATATCCGCAGTTTGAATACGAAATACTATAGACTGGGTCAACAACTATAAATTAAAATAAATAAACAATGAAATCACTAAAGATCGCTGTACTCTCAGCACTATTTCTGTCAGGAATTTCCTGCAAAAAAGACGATTCTAAAATTACACATTCTTCATCCAATGAAACAGAAAACACGGTTTCCAGGCAAAGAATTGTCAGCCTCAGCGGTGGCGTTACTGAGATTGTTGCTGCGCTTGGCCACGCTAAAGAGATCGTTGGAACGGATGTCACCAGCACTTATCCGGAAACTTTGAAATCCACAGCACAAGACCTTGGTCATGTTCGCTCTATGACCATTGAGCCGATTATGAAGCTCAATCCTACCTTGATTTTAGCTTCTGATAAAGACATCAATTCTGATCTGTTGGAGAAAATCAAAACTTCCGGAATTCAAACTGAATTGTTTAAACAAGAATTTTCAATTGCCGGAACCAAAGCCTTGATTAATCACGTTGCAAAAGTTTTGGGAAATACCAATCAGCAAGCTTTGTTAGATAAAATTGATGCTGATCTAAAGCAAATCCAGCCAATTGCTAAAAAACCAAAAGTACTTTTCATCTATGCAAGAGGCAATATGCTGATGGTGGCCGGGAAAAATACGCCAATGGCAAGCATCATTAATATTGCAGGCGGAGAGAATGCAGTCCATGATTTCGAAGATTTTAAACCATTGACTCCTGAAGCTGTAGTGAATGCTAATCCTGATGTCTTATTGTTTTTTACGAGCGGATTGCGGGGCAACGGCGGCGTAGAAGGTGCTCTTAAAATGCCGGGCGTCTCCCAGACCAATGCCGGGAAAAATAAGAAAGTGATTGCCATGGATGGCGGATTATTGTCAGCGTTCGGACCAAGAGTTGGAGAAGCAGCTTTGAACCTGAACAAGTTATTGCTCGGATCCCATCAATAATTTAATTACCTGTCAAATTCCCAATTTTGAAATCAAAAAGTCTAAGTTTTTACGTCGTTATCGGTCTGATATTTTTAATTACGATGATTATTGCCGCACTCAATATTGGTGTTTATGATTTCGGAAAATCTTCTGCTTACGGAGTTTTCTGGAGATACATTACTGACAATGCATCATTATCGCTCAGCGAAAAATATGTCATTTGGGAAGTCCGCGCTTCCAGGATCGTAATGGCAGTTCTGATTGGCAGTATGCTGGCCGTCTCCGGAACTGCGTTGCAGGGAATGTTCAGAAATCCGCTGGCTACCGGCGATCTGATTGGGCTAACATCCGGCGCTACACTTCTGGCTGCCATTGCTATAGTCTTGGGACACACATTTCAGAACTATCTCCCGGAATGGATGCGTTTTTCTCTGGTCAGCATATCAGCATTTTTGGGCGCACTGTTGTCGATGATTTTGGTATACCGAATTTCAACTTCCGGGGGGAAAACCAATGTCGTCATGATGTTGCTGAGCGGCGTTGCGACCACGGCCATTGGTTTTGCCATCACCGGATTGCTCATTTACATTTCCAAAGACGATCAGCTGAGAGATTTAACTTTCTGGAATTTAGGAAGCCTTGCCTCTGCCAGCTGGGTCAAGAATCTTATTTTGTTAAGCGTTCTTCTGGTTTCGTATTTTGTCTTACTGCCGATGGGTAAGGCTCTCAATGCGATGATGCTTGGTGAAAAAGATGCTCAGCACCTGGGGATTCAGGTAGAAAAATTGAAGAAAAAAATTGTCATACTGGCCGCACTGATGGTAGGAACTTGTGTAGCGTTTTCCGGAACCATAGGATTTGTAGGTCTCATTGTGCCTTATATTTTAAGGATGCTGTTTCGCTCAGATTATCATTTCATGTTGCCATTGTCAGCAATTTTCGGTGGCATTCTGCTGCTCTTTGCAGACACGCTCAGCAGAACTATCGTGGCACCGTCGGAATTACCGATTGGTATCCTTACTGCCGTGATGGGCGGTCCGGTTTTCATCGCTATTTTACTTAAATTCAAAAATAACTTAAGATGATTAGAGCAAGTCATATAGGATATGATCACCATGAAGTAAGTATTTTAAAAGATGTAAATATTGAGGTCGGCTATGGAGAATTTTTAGCAATTGTTGGTCCTAATGGTGCCGGGAAATCCACTCTTCTTAATGTCCTGGCTAATGAGATCACGACCAAAAAAAATCAGGAAATTTATTTTAAGGAAAAATTGCTCATTAACTGGAAACTTGAGGATTTATCCAAACATAAAGCCAAATTTTCCCAGCATTATTCTCAGGATATTCCTTTGCTGACAGAGGATGTGGTGATGATGGGGCGTTATCCTTATTTCCATTCCCAGCCCAATTCCCGGGATTACGAAGCTGTAAATGATGCGATGGCGGAAACTGACATCATGCATCTCCGAAACCGGGATTACAATACGCTTTCCGGAGGAGAAAAACAGCGCGTTCATCTGGCAAGAGTTCTCGCCCAGCTGGATAATGATATTCCTCAGAGATTATTATTTCTAGACGAGCCGCTGAATAACCTAGATGTGAAGCATCAATACAAAACATTAGAACTGATTAAAAAACTGACTCGAAAAGACAATGCAGCAATTGTCGTTCTGCATGACCTCAATCTGGCGGCACGGTTTGCAGATAAGATTTTACTAATGGCCAATGGGAAAGTGTTAGCTCACGGTTCGCCGGAGAAGGTTTTCACCCAGGAAACAATCAGCAAGGCCTATCAGTTTCCCTGCACCATCTGCAAACATCCGGTTAATAAGGATACCATGATATGGTTTGGATGAACATGGTTTATCCAACGAATTATTTTATATCTGGAAGCTTTATTCACTGTCCTATTAAATATACATTAGCAAATAAATTAAACCTAAAAATAATATTATGAATAGAATGACAACTCAATTGAAAGACCGGTGGGAAGCTCTGAAATCTGAAAATCCTCATCTCAGGATCAGAAATGCTGCAGAGCAATTAGGGGTAAGTGAGGCAGAATTGCTGGCAACCAACGTCGGAAATGGCGTCACAGCTCTTACAGACGATTTTGCAGCACTCCTGCAGGAGGTAGAAAAACTTGGCAAAGTGATGGCGCTCACACGCAATAACGAGTGTGTCCACGAACGGAAAGGTGTATATCTGAATCCCGATTTCAGCAATCCCCATGGACAGGTCTTTGTGGGCGAGGACATTGATCTGAGAATTTTTATCAACTCGTGGAAATTTGGATTTTCCGTGGTAGAAGGTGATAAGAAAAGTTTCCAGTTTTTTGGAAAAGACGGTTTGGCTCTTCATAAAGTTTATCTGACAAAGGACAGCAACGTTTCTGAATTTAATGCTCTGACAGAAAAATACAAAGCCGCCGGTCAACTATCAGAATTGGTGACAGAACCGGTAGCTCAAAAGGCAGCAGAAAAACCGGATTCAGAAATAGATATTGCAGCTTTCCAACAGGCTTGGAAAGATTTGAAAGACACGCACGAGTTCTTTATGATGACCAGAAAATTCGGGGTGAGCAGAACGCAGGCTTTAAGATTGGCACCGGAAGGTTTTGCATATAAAATTGAAAATTCGAAAGTGGTCAACGTTTTGGAAGATGCCTCCGAAAAACAGCTGCCGATTATGATTTTTGTGGGAAACCGTGGCGTGATTCAGATTCACACGGGAGATGTGAAAAAGACGCTTTGGCATCAGCAATGGTTCAATGTGATGGATCCGGATTTTAACCTGCATCTGGATACCACCAAAATTGCTGAAGCATGGATTGTTAAGAAACCGACTGAAGATGGCGAGGTGACGGCTGTAGAAGTATTCAATAAAAACGGAGAGTTTATTGTGCAGTTTTTTGGTAAGAGAAAGCCTGGAAATCCCGAACTTGCGGAATGGAAAAATCTGATTTCCGGATTGTAAAAAAAATGATTAGAGGTTATTCTATAGTAACCAAGGTTGGTATGGAATAGCCTTTTTTAAATTATTGTAAATGAGAAAATTATTGCTGTTTATGGCTATGTTTGGTTTAGTTAGAATCACTGCTCAAAATTTTGAGGCATTCCGGTTCTATGATAAACAATCCCGCCCGGTTTCACCTGAAAATATGATTCAAAAATTGGTCGGTTTTGATGTGGTGCTGCTGGGAGAACATCATGATAATTCTATCAATCACTGGCTGGAAAAAAGAATTACAGAAGCTATTTTCGACAAGAAAAAAGGTCGGGTCATTTTAGGTGCAGAGATGTTTGAAAGGGATAATCAAAAACCGTTGAATGCTTATCTGGACGGAAAAATTGAAGCCAAAAATCTCAAAGATTCGGTAAGACTTTGGAACAATTACGAAACCGATTACCGCCCCTTGGTAGATTTTGCTAGAGACAAAAAGATTGCTTTCATTGCGACCAATGTTCCCAGAAAATATGCTTCTCAAACTTCTAAACAAGGGATTACAAGTCTGAATGCATTACCGGCTGATGAGAAAAAATGGATCGCCCAACTGCCTGTTGAAGTGACGCTGGATACGCCGGGCTACAAGGAGATGAAATCTCTGATGGGTGATCATGTGGATGAAATGAAACTTATGAATTTCATCTCTGCACAAGCCATCAAAGATGCTACAATGGCAGAATCAATTCTGAACAACTGGCAGCCCGGCAAAGTCTTTATTCACGTTAATGGTGACTATCACAGCAAACAGTATGGCGGAATTTACTGGTATCTGAAAAAGCTGAAACCCGAACTGAAAGTTGCAGTCATCTCAGTTTTTGAGTCAGAGCAAGAGGACCTGAAATTACCTTCAAAAGATGTTGTACCCACAGATTTTAATCTGGTGATTCCTAATGATATGACTAAAACCTATTAAATCAAAAACGCTAAGATGACCTTGGCGTTTTTACTATCTAATCAATTCCTTTTTGTTTTTTTTATAGTCAAAGGTTTGACTTGATAAAAAACTCAGGTCTGCTCATTTTCAGGGTTTGAAATCTACTAAAAACATCTTTATAGTACTCTGTTTTCTGCGCTGCCATATCATTGCTTTCCGATCCGGAATCATTTACTGGAAGCATTACAATGTAAAGTCAGATGGCTGATTTAAAAGCTGAATATAATATAGATTCATTCTTAACGAAACATTTCATAATTTTGCAAAAGTGAAAAAACTGATCTCGATACTATTGCTTGGTTTATACTTGGTTTCTACAACCGAGCTCTATCAGTTTTTGAAAATTCCTGCCTTGATCGAACATTATCTGGAGCATAAGGCGGAAAATCCGGCAATCACCATTGGTTCATTCTTCAAAATCCATTATGACAATCCGGTAAAGGATTCGGATTACAATAAAGACCAGCAGCTTCCGTTTGCTTCACACGCAACGCATCTGGTAGTTGTATGTACCCCTGCGACGCCCTTCAGTTTTCAGCTGTCCGGCAAAGAATCCAATCCGGTCATTAAATTAAAACAGACGTTTTACAAAAGTATCTTTTACAATAAAGATATTCTCAATTCCATCTGGCAGCCGCCGAAATCCTGTTGATTTTTTTCTGAATTTCTCTCAAATGTCATTTTGGGAGATTTCTGATGCTTATTGGTAAATTTTATACAGGTTTTTTATTTGGGCAGGTAATCCGCCCTCCGTTCCCGCTTTTTGTAATTTTGCCAACGCTTTTCCAACCGCAAAATTACAAAAGAGCTCCACTCAGGTCGGGCTGCAAGCAAGTATAAATTCCAGGGCTTAAAAACAGGCATTAATTGGTATCAGACCATTACCTTATTTATTCATAATAAGCTCAACAAATCATTATGCTTACAAAAATCATTGAGTTTTCTGTAAAGAATAAACTCATCATTGCGCTGTTGGTTTTGGGACTGATAGGCATTGGCTCCTATCAGATAACCAAATTGCCGATCGATGCCGTTCCGGATATCACCAACAACCAGGTTCAGGTGATCACAATTGCCCCTTCATTTGGAGCAACAGATATCGAAAGACTGGTGACTTTTCCCATCGAACAGGCAAACAACAATATTTCAGGATTAAAAGAGATCCGCAGTTTTTCACGTTTCGGTTTATCGCTCGTTACCATCGTTTTCGAGGATGATGTAGATGTCTACTGGGCAAGACAACAAGTGGCAGAACGGCTGCAGCAGGTTCAGACCCAGATTCCGCAGGGGATCGGAACCCCCGAATTGGGACCTATCTCTACAGGGTTAGGCGAAATTTTCCAATATGTGATCCGTCCCGAAAAAGGCTACGAGAAAAAATACGACATCACGGAACTCCGCACCATCCAAGACTGGATCGTGAGAAGGCAGCTTCTTGGCGTAAAAGGCGTTGCTGAAGTCAGCAGTTTCGGAGGAAAACTGAAACAATATGAAATTGCCGTCAATCCCGACAGGTTAAATGCTTACGGAATTACCATCAATGATGTTTTCGATGCCTTGAACACCAATAACCAGAATACCGGCGGTGCTTATATCGAAAAAGGTCCCACCGTTTTATACATCCGAAGCGAAGGTCTGATTGGAAATATCGAAGACATCAAGAATATTGCGATCGCTTCCAAAACCAATGAAATTCCATTATTTATAAGAGACATCGCAGAGGTAAAAACAAGCTTTGCCACAAGGTACGGTGCCATGACCTTCAATGATCAGGGAGAAGTTTCCGGAGCCGTGGTGATGATGCTGAAAGGCGAAAACAGCAACCAGGTGATTAAAAACGTAAAAGAAAAAATTGCCCAGATCCAGAAGACACTTCCGAAAGGAGTGGTGATAGAACCGTTTCTGGATCGTACCAAAATGGTAAACAATGCCATCGGAACCGTAGAAAAAAACCTTACGGAAGGCGCATTAATTGTTGTTTTTGTACTGGTTCTGTTCCTCGGAAATGTACGCGCAGGACTGCTTGTGGCTTCCGTAATTCCGCTCGCAATGCTTTTTGCCATCTGTATGATGAATCTTTTCGGAGTCAGCGGAAACCTGATGAGTCTCGGTGCACTGGATTTCGGATTGATTATCGACGGTGCGGTCATTATTGTAGAATCTGTCCTGCACCAGTTCAGCCATAATTCAAAATTCAAAAAAATATTCTCCGTCGGAAAAGAAGAAATGGACACTATTGTTACCGATTCTGCCGGAAAAATGATGAACAGTGCAGTCTTCGGTCAGATCATCATCCTGATTGTTTATCTTCCCATTCTTACCTTACAGGGAATTGAGGGGAAAATGTTCAAACCGATGGCTCAGACTGTAGCTTTTGCTTTATTAGGAGCATTCTTATTGTCGTTGACATACATTCCGATGATGAGCTCTTTGCTGTTGAGAAAAAGAAACTCAAAACCAACCTTATCCGACCGGATGATGAAAAAAGTAGAGAAAATCTATCTGAAAACATTACTTAAAATTTTAAGAGTTCCGAAAATCGTATTCTCCATCGTGGCTTTACTTTTTGTCTTGGCAATTTTCATTCTCAGCAGAATGGGAGGAGAATTTATTCCTTCCCTTGAAGAAGGAGATTTTGCGGTAGAAACCAGAGTTTTGCCGGGAAGTAATCTGAATACAACCATTGAAAGTACCCAAAAAGCCGCTCATATTCTGAAATCAAGATTTCCCGAAGTACAAAAAGTCGTGACAAAAATCGGAAGCGGGGAAGTTCCTACAGATCCGATGCCGATGGATGCTGCCGATTTAATGGTGATTCTGAAAGACAAAAAAGAATGGACTTCCGCATCTACATTTCCGGAACTGGCGGATAAAATGAGCAAAGAACTGCAGGATGTTCCCGGAGTGACAGTAAGCTTCCAGTTTCCGGTACAGATGCGTTTCAATGAACTGATGACGGGAGCAAGACAGGATGTCGTGGTGAAGATTTTTGGTGATGATCTGGACGTTCTTTCAAAAAATGCCCAAAAACTCGGGAAAATTATTGAAACCGTTAACGGAGCACAGAATCTTTACATTGAACCGATTGCAGGAATGCCGCAGGTAACCATAGAATACAACCGTCCTGTTATTGCACAGTATCACTTATCCATTTCGGACATCAACCGGATCGTGAATGCTGCATTCGCAGGGCAGAGTACAGGTCTCGTTTTTGAAGGCGAAAAACGTTTTGATATGGTCGTTCGTCTCGATTACAAAGTCCGTAAAAATGTGGATGATATTAAAAACCTGCTCGTTCCGACACCTTTCGGAAACCAGATTCCGCTTTCCCAGCTTGCGAAAGTTGAGGTAAAAAACGGACCCAACCAAATACAGAGAGAAAATGCACAGCGCAGAATTGTGGTTGGCTTTAACATCAAAGGAAGAGACGTTCAGAGCATCGTGGAAGAACTTCAGGCTAAAGTTAACAAAGAGATAAAACTTCCAACAGGTTATTATATGACGTACGGAGGTTCTTTTGAAAACCTGAACAATGCAAAACAGCGTCTGATGATTGCCGTTCCGGTTGCTTTGGCGCTTATTTTTGTGATGCTGTTTTTAGCATTCGGCTCGGTGAAAGAAAGCCTGCTGATTTATACCGCAATTCCACTGTCAATTATTGGCGGCGTATTTCTTCTGGCTTTAAGAGGAATGCCTTTCAGCATCAGTGCAGGAGTAGGCTTTATCGCTCTTTTCGGAGTGGCGGTTCTCAACGGAATCGTTCTCATCTCAGAATTCAACAGATTATACAAAAGCGGAATCCGGAATATCGTAAGAATTGTAATTGATGGCGGAGAATCCAGACTTCGTCCGGTTCTGATGACCGCTTTCGTGGCCTCTCTGGGATTTATTCCGATGGCACTCAGCAACGGAGCAGGAGCGGAAGTTCAGCGTCCGTTGGCAACCGTGGTGATCGGAGGTCTGCTCGTGGCAACCTTCCTTACGCTTTTTGTACTGCCGCTTCTTTATGTAACCATTGAAAAAGGATTTAAAATGAAATCGCCATCATTTGTAAAACGGAAACGCCTATGAAGAAAACGCGATTACATATGACCTTTAAAAAAATAAATATCTACATAATGAAAAATAATCACAACAATATAACGGCTGTATTCATTTTGCTATTCAGCTTTGCGGGATTCGGGCTGAAGGCGCAAAAGCCGATCAATCTTCAGACGGCGATTAATACCGCACTGGAAAATAACAGAAATCTTAAAAACGAAAAGCTGAAATCGGAATATTCTAAAGCTTTGATAAAATCGGCCAATGATATTCCGCAGACTGGTGTAACGTTCGATTACGGACAGATCAACAGTGCGTACAACGATATGAAATTTGGCGTTTCCCAAAACATTGCTTTTCCAACGGTCTATAAAAAGCAGAAAAATGTGTACACCGAAGAATGGAAAAAATCTTTGCTGAATGTCTCCCTTAAAGAATATGAACTTAAAAAAGCAGTGAGTCTTACTTTCTACAATATTCTGTACTTGAAGGAAAAAGAAAAGCTACTGAATGAAATCCTGCAACTGTACACCGACTTTTCCGACAAAGCGAACCTTAGACTTAAAGCTGGGGAGAGCAATATTCTTGAAAAAACAACCGCTTCAAGCCAGAAATCGGCGATCGAAATTCAGTTAAAACAATTGCAGCAGGAACTGGCGGTCTTAAAGATCCAGTTTCAGTGGCTTTTGAATACGGAAACCGATTTCATTCCCGAAGATTCAAAATCTTTTGCCAATTCTTTAAACGAAAAACTGACGGATCATCCTTTGCTGAAAATCTGGGAACAGCAGAAAAATATTTCCGCAGAACAGATCGCACTGGAAAAAGCGAAAATGCTTCCCGGTCTGCAATTGGCGTACAACCTGAACAGTTTTCAAGGATTAGGTCCGGATGATAAACTGTATAATGCAACGCCTCAGTTTCATTCGGTTCAGGTGGGTGTTTCGCTTCCGATATTTTCCGGAGGTCAGAAAGCGAGAATTGAAGCCGCAAAAGTGGCGCAGTCTGTCGCTGAAAGTGAACTGAAAAATGCTGAATTCAATTTGCAGAATCAGCTTAAAAAAGCCAGAGAAATCTATCAGTCCAATCTGGAAATTGTTTCAAAATATGAAACTTCCGACCTGAAAAATGCAGATGTCATTACCGAAACGGCGAAAAGACAATTCATCGGCGGTGAGATCAATTATCTTGAATTTGTAATCCTCGTTAACCAGGCGGTACAGCTTAAAAACAATTATACCGATGCCGTCTGGAAACTTAACCAAAGCGCCATTGAACTGGAATACCTTACTTTAAATCCGTAAAAAATGAAATCAATTTCAATATATACCTTATTAATCAGCTTTTTTGTATTCATTCAATGTAAAAAAGAAGAAGCTCCGAAGCAGGAAAAAAGTCTCCCGAAAGACGAAAATGTAGTGACTTTAACCGATGCACAGTTAAGAAATGCACCGATAGAAACAACCACGCTTTCATTACAGAATATCGCTTCCACCTTGAAATTAAACGGAATGATCGATGTTCCACCCCAAAATCTGGTTTCCGTAAGTATTCCTCTCGGAGGTTATCTGAAATCCAGCAATCTTCTTCCGGGAATGCCGGTTTCCAGAGGTCAGGTCATTGCCGTGATCGAAAACCCGCAGTTCATTCAGCTTCAGCAGGATTATTTAATGGCAAGATCCAAAGCACATTTTGCGGAACTGGATTATAACCGTCAGAAAACCCTGAACCAAAGCCAGGCAAGCAGTGATAAAGCGATGCAGCTTGCTCAATCTGAAATGAACAGCCAGAGAATTCTGATGAATTCCCTGGCACAACAGCTCAGACTGATCAATATCAATCCGGAATCCTTAAAATCCGGAAGTATTACCAAAAGTGTTCCTGTGTACAGCTCGATCAACGGTTTTGTAAGCAAAGTAAATGTGAATATAGGGAAATATGTAAACCCTTCGGATGTACTTTTTGAGCTCATCAATCCGGATGATATCCACCTGAATCTTAAAGTGTATGAAAAAGATCTGGAAAACCTGAAAAAAGGACAGCGTTTTGCGGCTTATACCAATGCAGATCCGGCCAGGAAATATTACGGCGAAATTCTTCTCATCAGCAAAGATATCAGCCAGGGCGGTCTGGCGGAAGTACATTGTCATTTCGATAAATACGATCACAGCCTGGTTCCGGGAATGTATATGAATGCCGAAATTGAAACCAGCAACTCTTTTTCCAATGCGGTTCCGGAAGAAAGCATCGTTAATTTTGAAGGCAAAGATTTTGTGTTCGTTGAGGTGAAAAAACAGACCTACCGGTTAACACCTGTAATGTTGGGAGAAACCGAAAACGGGTTTATCCAGATTCTTAATTTTGATGATTTTAAGAATAAGAAGATCGTGACCAAAAATGCCTATACGCTTTTAATGAAACTGAAAAATACGGAGGAGGAAGAGTCATGATTTCTTACCATGTAATTGTTAACAAAATGTAAAAACGGTCACTAATAAAATAGACGCAATGTTCATTATAATGCTGCTTAGTTTTATGCAGTTAATTGGTGTAGATATAAATATGACTGAAGCTTTTTATGAATGTCCGTTGTAAACAGAACTAATCATAACGCTTAAATCAGCAGTCATTTTGTCATTCTAAAAGAATCTCAAATGTTTAATTTTCAGCGTATCGAGATTCCTTCGGAAATCGACGATTCGATGCAGTCAATGACAAACAAACACTTAAAAATTTGATTTATTAATAATTAAGGACATTCATTAAGCTTTTCAAAAAATTCAAAAAAAACGATCAGGTTCAAGTTCATGCGCAGTTAAATTAAATACTTCTTCACGTTACTATGATAGCGACAGCATAAATTTCCTGTTTGTACGGATCTGATTTCGCAAAGACATTTTCAATGATGGAGTTATTGACAGCTACAACTGTAGGCCACAAGTTCCAAATGTCGTGCGACGGTCGAAGGCTTAGAATGAATCAATTGGACTTGCACCGGAAATACCACAACAAGAATTAAGCTTCTTTCTTTTCTCTGCAAAAAAAAGCGTTCAGAATTTCTGAACGTTTTTTTTTAATAATACTAGACTCTCGCATTCTTGATCTCATCCACAATCTCAGGATTCAATAGGGTAGAAGTGTCTCCAAAGTTAGAGAAGTCGCCTTCTGCAATCTTTCTCAAAATCCTACGCATAATCTTCCCGGAACGCGTCTTCGGCAATCCGGATACAAACTGGATTTTGTCCAATTTGGCAATCGGCCCGATTTGGTCAGAGATCAGCTGGTTGATTTCCTTCGCAAGATTCTCCCTGTTACGGATTTCACCCGACTCTTTCAAAATAACATAGCCGTACAAGGCATTACCTTTTACATCGTGCGGATAACCTACAATGGCAGACTCTGCCACCGCAGGATGTTCATTGATGCTATCTTCAATAGGCGCCGTTCCAAGGTTATGCCCGGAAACAATCACCACATCATCTACACGACCCGTGATTCTGTAATAACCAACTTCATCTCGCAAAGCGCCGTCTCCCGTAAAATATTTTCCAGGGAATGCCGAGAAATAAGTCTCCTTGTAACGCTGATGGTCGCCCCAAATGGTTCTCGCAATGCCCGGCCACGGAAAACGGATGCAGAGATTTCCCGTTACCTGATTGCCGGATATTTCATTCCGCTTGTCATCCATCAACACCGGCTGGATTCCGGGCAGAGGTAGAGTTGCATAAGTCGGTTTTGTAGGTGTCACAAATGGTATTGGAGAAATCAATATTCCACCCGTTTCGGTCTGCCACCAGGTATCGACGATCGGGCATTTCTTCTTGCCGACATTATCATTGTACCAATGCCAGGCCTCATCATTAATAGGTTCGCCTACGGAGCCAATCACTTTCAACGAATCAAGATTATGTTTCTGAACCCATTCCACACTTTCTTTGGCTAATGAACGTATGGCTGTTGGAGCGGTGTAAAATTGCGTCACTTTATGCTTCTCAATCACTTCCCAGAATCTTCCCGCATCGGGATAAGTCGGCACCCCTTCGAAGATAACAGTCGTTGCGCCATTCAGAAGCGGACCGTAAAGGATATAAGAGTGTCCCGTAATCCAACCGATATCCGCCGTGCACCAATAGATGTCATTTTCTTTATAATTAAAAACATTTTTGAACGTGTAAGCCGTATAAACCATATAGCCGGCGCAAGTGTGCAACATGCCTTTTGGTTTTCCGGTAGAGCCGGACGTGTAGAGAATGAAAAGCGGGTCTTCCGCATCCATAATCACCGTTACGAAATCTGTTGAAGCCTTATCATAATATTCCGACATCCAATGGTCCCTGCCTTGTTTCATTTTCACATCGTTGTGCGTTCTTTTGACTACCAAAACATTTTCTACGGTTTCGCATTTTTCCAAAGCTTCATCCACGATGCTTTTCAGGTCAAGAACTTTGTTGCCTCTATAACTTCCGTCTGAGGTAATCACCATTTTTGCACCACAGTCATTAACACGAGATGCCACAGCCGAAGCGGAAAATCCAGCGAATATGACGGAATGCACTGCGCCCAATTTGGCACAGGCCAGCATTGTAACAGCCAGTTCCGGAATCATCGGAAGGTAGATGCAGACTCTGTCCCCTTTCTCAACGCCTAATTCTCTCAGAACATTGGCTGTTTTGTTCACTCTTTCATATAGCTCGTTGTAGCTGATGTGCTTCGCTTCTTCTTTCGGGTCATTCGGTTCCCAGATGATGGCGGTTTTGTCACCCCGAACGGAAAGATGCCTGTCCAGACAGTTTTTGGTAATGTTGAGTTTCGCGTTCTTGAACCATTTGATTTTGGCTTCACTCATATCATAATCTACAACCTTAGACCACCGCTGGTACCAAACAAAATTTTCATCTGCAATTTTATCCCAAAATTTCTTGGGATTTTTAATAGACTTTTTATATTCTTTGAAATAATCAGGCAAATTCTGAATGTGATAGTTTTTCATAGACTTGATGACTTGATATTTAGAATTAATGTACAAGCCAATTTACAAAAATTAGACAAATATGAACTGGAAACCATTCATTATTAAGATAATATTATTGTTAATGTAAATTTAACAGATAATATTATCTTTAATGTTTGGTTTGTAAAGATAAATATTTTTAAATTTGTGGCTTAATTAGATAATATCAATGAAATTAGAAGTTTCTTCAGAGAAACATTTGGTTTATGTAGAAGAAATCAGAACCGAAATGGAGGATTCTGCGAGAAAGCGCGGAACTGGTATCGCAAAACGGTCTTCGGAATATCTGGGAAAAAAAATCTCGGAAGGTAATTCTATTATAGCGGTAGATGATGACGGAACTTGGGCGGGCTTCTGCTACATAGAAACCTGGACGGATGGGGAATATGTTGCCAATTCCGGATTGATTGTTTCGCCTCAATTCAGAAATGCAGGTTTGGCAACTCGGATTAAGGAAAGAATTTTCGAGTTGTCACGAGAAAAATATCCGAATGCCAAGATTTTTGGACTCACAACAGGAATGGCGGTCATGAAAATCAACAGCAGTTTAGGTTACAAACCGGTCATTTATTCTGAACTGACACAGGACGAACAATTCTGGAACGGTTGCAAAAATTGCGTCAATTATGATATTCTGATGATGAAAGAACGCAAAAATTGTCTATGCACAGCAATGCTTTTCGTTCCCGAAAATCTGAGCCAAGAGAAAAAGAAAAATTTTGAATCTATAAATAACAACAATGAGTAAGAAAGTAGTTTTGGCATTCAGCGGAGGTTTGGATACTTCCTATTGTGCCAAATATCTGAGTGAAACTTTGGGTTACGAAGTACACGCAGTTACGATTAATACAGGCGGTTTTGATAAGGAAGATGAGGTTTTGCTTAAAGAAAAAGCGGAAAAATTAGGCGTGGCTTCTTACAGGTTTGTGGATGCTTCGGAGAAATATTATAACGATTGTGTCAAGTATTTGATTTTTGGTAACGTTCTGAAAAACAATACCTATCCCTTGTCTGTGAGTGCGGAAAGAACCATTCAGGCGCAGACGATTGCGGAAGTGGCTTTGGAAATCGGAGCCGATGCGATTGCGCACGGAAGTACCGGAGCCGGAAATGACCAGGTTCGTTTTGATTTGATGTTCAATGTGATGTGTCCGAAAATCGAAATCATCACGCCGATTCGGGATTTGAGTTTGTCACGTGAAGATGAAATCCAATTTTTGAAAAATCACAATTACGAAATGGATTTTGACAAAGCAAAATATTCCATTAACAAAGGACTTTGGGGAACTTCGGTTGGTGGAAAGGAAACTTTGACATCTCAGAATTACCTTCCGGAAGAAGCATTTCCTTCTCAAATCGAGAAAACAGAACCTTCTCAATTGGAAATCGAATTCAAAAACGGAGAATTATTTTCTGTGAATGGTGAAACATTTTCACACACGGTTTTGGCGATTCAGAAGATTGAAGAATTGGCTTCACCTTACGGAATCGGTCGTGATATTCACGTTGGAGACACAATTGTCGGTATCAAAGGCCGTGTCGGTTTTGAGGCTGCTGCGGCATTAATTATCATCAAAGCGCATCATTTGCTGGAGAAACACACCTTATCAAAATACCAGCAGACAATCAAATCACAATTGTCCGATTGGTACGGAAACTGGCTTCACGAGGCGCTTTTCCTTGACCCGGTGATGCGGAATATCGAATCATTTTTGCAGGATTCTCAGAAAACCGTGAATGGAAAGGTATTCATCACACTTCATCCGTATCGTTTTATTCTGAACGGAATCGAATCTGAAAATGACTTAATGTCTTCAAAATTTGGAAGTTATGGCGAAGAAAATCTCGCCTGGAGCGGAGACGATGTGAAAGGTTTTACCAAAATCCTCAGCAACGCGCTCAATATCTATCATCAGGTCAATAAACTGAATTAGAATTAGTGGGGCAGCTTAATCCGTCTGTAGTTTATCCTGAGCTTGTCGAAGGGCTCCCAAACCTAACGAAGTGGTGACGAAGACAATCTTTTTTGCAGACGATTTCAGTTTAAATAGAACTAAAGTACAAGCAAAAAAGGATTTCCGCTCAAGCCGGGCTGCGAGTGATTCAATGTTTAATGAACTTTTGCTGAGCGTAAGCGCCTTTGCGAACTTAAAATATTTTCAATTAGAATAAAAAAATCTTTGCGCTCTTTGCGTTAAAAATGAAAATAAAAATGAAAAAATCAGTCGGAATCATCGGAGCCAATGGCTATACAGGAAGCGAACTTGTTCGGTTGCTGGCTTTTCATCCGAATGTTGAATTAAAGTTTTTGTTCAGCCGTTCCAATTCTGGTGTCAGGATTTCAGATTTATATCCTGATTTGGAGTCGGTTTGCGATTTGGTTTTGACGAATGAAATTTCAGAAACCGATATTCTTTTCCTTTGTCTTCCGCACAAAGAAAGTCAGAATTGGCTGAATGAAAATCCGGTGTCAGATGAAACTTTGATTATCGATTTAGGAAACGATTTCCGATTAAAAGGCGATTTCAGAAACAGAAATTTCATCTATGGTTTACCGGAAATTTATTTTAGTAAAATCCAAAGTTCTAAAAGTATTGCCAATCCTGGATGTTTTGCAACTGCGATTCAGTTAGCGTTACTGCCTTTAGCGAAAGAAAATTTGTTGAAAGATGTTTACACAACTGGAATCACAGGTTCCACCGGAGCAGGGCAATCTTTGCAACCAACCACACATTTCACTTGGCGTAATGATAATATTTCAGCCTACAAAACGCTAAATCATCAGCACGTGGATGAGATTTTGAAACAAGTCAATTCGCTGAATAATCAAGAGGTAGAACTCAATTTTCTGCCTTGGCGCGGTGATTTTGCCAGAGGGATTTTCACAAGTTCTATTATCGGATGTGATTTGGAATTAGAAAAAATCTATTCAATATTTAAAGATTTTTACAAAGATTCGCCTTTCGTGAAAATTTCAGAAAAACCGATGGATATGAAACAGGTTGTCAATACCAATTTTTGTGTTATCCAAATCGAAAAACAAGGAAATAAAATAGCAGTCCATTCTGCAATAGACAACCTTTTGAAAGGCGCATCCGGACAAGCTGTCCAAAATATGAATATCGCCAATGGCTGGGAACAAAATTTAGGATTAAATTTAAAATCTTTAGCATTCTAAACTTTGCGACTTAAAAGCAGTTTGAAAATAAAAAAATCAATAGGAATGGGCTTTAGCCCGTTTTCAAAAGATAGATAGTAATTGGCTTTAGCCAAAATTTATAGATGTTAAAAATTATTATGAGTCTTCGAGAACCTCAGACTGACAATGTTTAGGATAGAATTGTCACGCTGAGCGAAGCGTTTGTAAATAAAGATAATCAATTGATGTTTTGAGCTTATCTAAGCGAAGCGGCTTTGTGAACTTAAAAACATTGAGTAGTAGGGAAATCCTTTGTGACCTTTGTGTTCAAAGTAAAAATTAATCAATAATCATTTATCGATTATCAATTATAAAAATTATGAATTTATTCAACGTATATCCACTTTTCAATATCAATCCTGTTAAAGCTCAAGGCTCGTTTCTTTGGGACGAAAAGGGACAAAAATATCTTGACTTTTACGGCGGTCACGCTGTGATTTCCATTGGCCACAATCATCCGCATTATGTGGAAAAATTAAAAAATCAGTTGGAAAAAATCAGTTTTTATTCCAATTCTGTGGAGAACAAAATTCAGGAAGAACTGGCGGAGAAATTAGGGAAACTGTCAGGTTACGAAGATTATTCTTTGTTCCTGTGCAATTCCGGAGCTGAAGCGAATGAAAATGCTTTGAAGCTGGCTTCATTTCATAATGGTAAAAAGAAAGTCGTTTATTTCTCCGAATCCTTTCATGGAAGAACTTCGGCGGCGGTTGCGGTAACAGACAATCCCAAAATTGTCGCTCCTGTCAACGAATCGGAGAATTTTATCAAATGCGAATTTAATAATTCAGAAGAGTTGACAAAAATTTTCACTGAAAATCAAAACGAAATCTCTGCGGTGATTGTTGAAGGGATCCAAGGTGTTGGAGGAATTAATTTGTTAAAGGAAGATTTCATTTTAACGATTGAAAAATTATGCAAAGAAAACGATGCCGTTTTGATTTTGGACGAGGTTCAGTCCGGTTACGGACGTTCCGGGAAATTCTTTGCACATCAGGAATTCGACATCAAACCGGATTTGATTACGATTGCCAAAGGAATGGGAAATGGCTTTCCGATCGGTGGTGTTTTGATTAGTCCAAAATTCCAGGCGAGTTATGGATTATTGGGAACCACATTTGGCGGAAATCATTTGGCTTGTGTTGCCGGATTAGCGGTTTTGGAAGTCATCGAAAACGAGAATTTAATCGAAAATTCAGAAAAAATCGGAGCTTACATCGAAGACAAAATCAAAGATTTTCCTCACATCAAAAACATCAAAAAGCGCGGATTGATGATTGGAATTGAGCTAGACCAGCCTTGTGCAGATGTCAGGAAAGTATTGCTGTTTGAGCATTTTATTTTCACGGGTAATGCCAATGACAAAAACGTTCTGCGGATTTTGCCGGCGCTCAATATTTCGGAAAAAGAGTCCGATTTGTTCATCAATGCTTTAGAAAAAACTCTGAAAGTAATTGATGAAAAACAACAAGTTTTAACAGAGAACTAAAAACATAATTTTTGTCATTCCGTAGGAACCTCAATGTTTAGATTCCTACGGAATGACAAAGTGGATGTTTTAAAATTGCTTATCTGAGGGTAAGCGCCTTTATCTCAATTTAATATTTTGAATTTAAAGGAATAGATGAATCTTTGATTTGCGAACCTTAAAATGTTTTCAACAAAATTAACAATGAATTTTGCGCACTTTGCGTTCAAAACAATTAAGAAATGAAAAATTTCACTTCGGTTTACGATATAGACAATTTGCAAAATACCATTGCAAAAGCTTTAAAAATAAAAGAAAATCCGTTAGAAAATCCGACCAAAGGAAAAGGAAAAACGATTGGTTTGGTTTTCCTCAATTCCAGTCTCAGAACACGATTGAGTTCCCAAATCGCCGCTCAGAATTTAGGGTTGAATGTCTTAATTCTCAACGCTGCTCAGGAAGCCTGGAATCTGGAATTTGCAGACGGAACGGTAATGAATGGCGATACGGTGGAGCATATCAAAGACGCCATCGAAGTTCTGAATCAATATTGCGATATCATTGCCGTAAGATGTTTTGCCGGAATGAAAAATAAGGAAGATGATGTGAACGAAAGTATTCTGAGCCAGTTTCTTAAACACGTCAAAGTTCCTGTGGTTTCTCTGGAATCGGCAACGCGACATCCGTTGCAAAGTTTGGCGGATTGCATCACGATTACAGAAAACTGCACAGAACATCGCAAACCAAAAGTCGTTTTGACTTGGGCGCCACACATCAAACCAATTGCGCAGGCGGTTGGTAACTCGTTCACAGAATGGATGCAGCAGATGGATGTTGATTTTGTAATTACCAATCCGGAAGGTTACGATTTGGATAAAAATTTCACAAAAGACACAAAAGTCATTCATAATCAGGATGAAGCGTTGAAAGATGCGGATTTCGTTTATGTGAAAAACTGGTCTTCGTTTGAAGATTATGCGGCAATGCCGAAAGTTGAAGAAAACTGGATTTTGACCAACGAAAAATTAGCATTGACTAATGACGCAAAAGTGATGCATTGTTTGCCGGTTCGCAGAAATCTGGAACTGAGTGATGAGGTAATGGATGGAAAAAACTCAATCATTTATCAGCAGGCAAAAAACAGAATCTTCTCTGCACAAGTTGTTTTCAGTGAAATTTTGGATGAATTAGGTAAACCACAAAAGTCACAAAAGAAATAATTGGATTAGAAATACAAAAATCTTTTGTGCCTTTTGTGGTTCAAACTTAGCTGAGCGTAAGCGCCTTTGCGAACCTTAAAATATTTTCAATAATTAATAAAAACCTTTGCGCTCTTTGCGTTAAAAATAATGCAAAAACTACACATCATAAAAATAGGCGGAAATTTAATCGATGACAAAAAAGCATTGAAAGCTTTCCTTCAGCAGTTTTCTGAAATTGAAGGTGCGAAAATACTCGTTCACGGCGGCGGAAAATTAGCAGAAACACTAGCGGCAAAACTGAAAATCAGCCAAACGATGATTGATGGGCGACGAATCACCAACAAAAAAACCCTGAAAGTTGTAACAATGGTTTATGCCGGACGAATTAATAAGAATCTGGTGGCAAAACTTCAAAGTTTCGATTGTAATGCCATTGGATTTTCCGGAGCAGACGGGAATATGATTAAAGCCGAAAAAAGACAGCATCCGGAAATTGATTTTGGATTCGTTGGCGATATCGATGAAAAAAGTATCAATCACGAATTGATCATCAATATGATAAATCTGGGCTTGGTTCCGGTGTTTTCTGCCATCACTCACGATAAAAAAGGAAATCTGTTTAACACCAATGCAGACACGATTGCCGGAACTATCGCTCAGGCTTTATCAAAATATTTCGATACAGAATTACTGTTCTGCTTCGATAAAAACGGGGTTTTGGAAAATGTTGAGGACGACAATTCAAATTTGAAAACCATCAACAAACAAGAATTTTCTGAACTGAAATCCGAAGGAAAGCTTCATAAAGGAATTTTACCAAAACTCGAAAACGCTTTCCGGGCCAAAGAAAATGGCGTTCAGAAAGTGGCTTTAATTAAAGAAGAAAAATTATCAGACCAAATACAACTAGGAAATGAAGGAACTGAAATCTGTCTTTAGCAGAGAAGAACTCACGGAAAATGCCGTAAAACTACTGAAAAAACTCATCGCAACGCCGTCTATGAGCCGCGACGAATATAACGTTTCGCTCATCATAGAAGGATTTTTCAATGAGCATCAAATCAAAGCCAACCGTTTCAAAAACAACATCTGGGCTACCAACAAACATTTTGATGCCGCCAAACCGTCAATTCTTCTCAATACCCATCACGACACGGTAAAACCGAACAAGGCTTATACTTTGGACCCGTTTATACCTGTGGAGAAAGACGGAAAACTATTCGGTTTGGGAAGCAACGATGCCGGCGCCTCTTTGGTGGCGATGGCGCAGACCTTTCTGTATTTTTATGAAGCCGAAGATTTGACCCATAATTTGATTATCGCTCTCACAGCCGAGGAAGAAATATCCGGTTTAGATGGCATCGAAGCCCTGTTTCCGCAACTTCCGAATGTAGAATTAGCCATCGTGGGCGAACCTACAAAAATGAATCTCGCTATCGCAGAAAAAGGTTTGCTGGTAATTGACGGCGAAATGACGGGAACACCTTCTCACGCCGCCCATCCGAACAATGACAATGCGATTGTGAAATGTATGCAGGATTTGCAGAATATTTTGGACTTCAAGTTTCCGAAAGTTTCGGATTATCTGGGTGAGGTGAAAGTGACTTTGTCGGTTGTCAATGCAGGAACTCAGCATAACGTAGTTCCGGAAAAATGTAATTTCACTTTGGACGTGCGTGTGACAGACGAATACACGAACCGGGAAGTTTTCGAAATCATCCAGTCCCAGATGAAATCGAAACTCACGCCGAGGTCATTCCGTCTCAATTCCTCAAAAATTGAGGTCAGTCATCCGTTTGTTCAGGCTGGATTGGCCTTGGGCAGGACAACTTACGGCTCGCCGACCTCTTCCGACCAGGCGATTATTCCTTGCACATCGGTCAAGTTGGGCGTTGGCGACAGTCTCCGTTCTCACACCGCAGACGAGTTTGTTTACATCGATGAAATCCGTGAAGGCATCGATATTTACATCAAGATATTAGAAAAAATATTATAAAATAATTTTAAAGGTTTGGGCAGCTTTTCCGTCCTCCGTTCCCGCTATTTTTTGCCAGAAGTTTTTGATATAAAATAAAATGAAGACTTCGAAAAAAATGAGCTCCACTCAGGCCGGGCTGCAGATTCAGCATAAAACAAAAGAAGGTTATAACCACAAAGTTTGTCATTCCGTAGGAAACCAGATTGTTGAGATTCCTACCGGAATGACAAAAAAGCTTTAAAGTTTAAGTCTTCGCTAAGCATCGGCGCCTTTGTGAAACTTAAAAGCAGTTTGAATTTTAAAATAAACTTTGTGAACTTAGTGTTCAAAAAAATTAAGAAAATGAAAAAAATCTGGCAAAAAGACAATGCAAAAACCAATGATTTGGTCAACCAATTCACCGTAGGGAAAGACCTGGACTTTGACGACCGATTAGCAAAATACGATGTGTTGGGTTCTATTGCCCACGCCAAAATGCTGGCAGAAGTGGGTTTGATTCGTTTGGATGAAGAGCAGGATATTGTTGCGGTTTTGGAAGAAGTTCTTAACAACATCGAAAAAGGAAATTTCGAAATTGATAAAACCGCAGAAGACATCCATTCACAAATCGAATCGATTCTCATCGAGAAGCTTGGTGAAACAGGAAAGAAAATTCACACTGCCAGATCTAGAAACGATCAGGTTTTGACGGATATCAAACTTTATCTATTAGACGAAATCAGAGAAATTACTGAACTGACGGATTCGTTTTTTCAAATCTTGAAAGAAAAAGCGAATCAGCATAAAAATGTGTTATTGCCTGGTTATACACATTTTCAGGTGGCGATGCCTTCGTCTTTCGGTTTGTGGTTTGGAGCGTATGCAGAATCTTTGGTGGACGATTTGGAACTGCTGTTTGCAACGAAGAATATCATCAATAAAAATCCACTCGGTTCGGCTGCCGGTTACGGTTCATCTTTCCCGATTGACAGAGAAAGTATGACTTATAAACTGGATTTCAGAACGCTGAATTACAATGTGGTTTACGCCCAAATGACGCGTGGGAAATCGGAAAAATTATTGGCAAATTCCCTTTCGGTTTTAGCTGGAACTTTGTCTAAGTTTTCTTACGATGTTTGTCTTTATTTGAGTCAGAACTTCGATTTTATCAGCTTTCCGAAAGAGTTTACGACGGGAAGCAGCATCATGCCACACAAAAAAAATCCGGATATTTTTGAACTGGTAAGAGCAAGATGCAACAGACTTCAGGCCTTGCCCAATGAATTGATTTTGCTGACCAACAATTTGCCTTCCGGCTATCACAGAGATTTGCAATTAACCAAAGAAATCCTTTTCCCTGCAATTGATTCTTTGAAAGAATGTCTGGAAATATTGATTTACACGCTTCCGAACATCGAAGTGAAAGACCAAATTCTGGACGATGAGAAATATAAATACATCTTCAGCGTAGAAAAAATCAACGAAGAAGTGAAGAATGGAAAATCCTTTCGTGATGCATACATCCAAATCGGACAAGAAATTGAAAATGATGTGTTTGAGTATGATTACAAAGAACTTAATCATTCTCATCAAGGCAGTTTAGGCAATCTTTGTCTCGACGAAATCGAATATCAATTCAATAAAGTGAGAGATAAACTGTTAGGTTAGATTTATCGCAAAGGCACAAAGCAATTGAAAATTAAACTGCTTTTAAGGCACAAAGCTTTAACTTCGCTAAGAAGATTGCGATTTTTGATAGCATCAAAAAAAAAACGATTTTGCGCCTTTGCGATTAAACGATTAATCCAACTTAAACTTAGTCGTTTTTTTAACTTCGGCTAGAACAATAGAACTGTGATATTGTCCAATGTTAGGGCCGTTGGAAATAATATTTACTGTGAAAGTATTATAAGAATTGATGTCATTCGCAAGAATCTTCAGCATATAGTCATATTCCCCTGAAAGACTGATGATTTCCTGAACTTCATCGTATTTGGAAATATAATCTTCGAATTCTTTGAGGGTTTTCTGAGATTGCTCTTTCAGACGGATATTGCAGTACACCACGATATTGATGCCAAGTTTTTCACGGTTCAGGATGGCAACGTATTTTTCTACAACGCCTTGTTTTTCAAGGTTTTTGATGCGTTCGTAAGTTGGTGTGAAAGTGAGTCCGATTTTTTCGGAAATTTCTTTTACAGATAGTGTAGAATCCTCTTGTAGAAGCGAAAGTATCAGTTTGTCTTTTTTGTCCAGAGCCATAATGGTAAAATCATTATCTCAAAAGTAAATAAAAAATTTGACAAGCGCAGACGTTCATTGATTTAACATAATTTTTTTTTGAAAGATTTTATCATTTAAAAAATATTGGTATCTTTGTAGCCAATGAATCTGGTACAGAATTTAGCGACAAATATAATTGGCAAGTTTGCCGACAACAACAATATTTTTTATATTTAACGAAGTCTTTTAGGCTTCGTTTTTTTTATTTAAAAATTTGAATTTATGATTAAGCTTTCACGCATTTCTACAGACAGTATCGAAAAGATTTTACAAGAAGCTCAGGCTTTTTCGGAAGGAAAAATCAGTAAAATCGAAGGCGATGTTTTTGTAGCCAACTTGTTTTTTGAGAACAGCACAAGAACCAAAACCAGTTTTGAAGTGGCGGAAAAGAAATTGGGACTTCAGGTCATCGATTTCGAAGCGGATAAAAGTTCGATTGCAAAAGGCGAAACAATGCTGGATACGCTGAAAACTCTGGAAGCCATTGGTGTGGAAGTGGCTGCAATCAGACATTCGGAAACGCGTTATTATGATGCATTGAAAGATACTAAACTCAGTATCGTAAATGCAGGTGACGGAACGGGACATCATCCGACTCAGGCCATTCTGGATGCTTTGACCATCATTCAGGAATTTGGAAAGATTGAAGGTCTTAAAATCGGAATCGTAGGCGATGTGAAACACAGTAGAGTTGCGAATTCTGATGCAGGATTATTCAGAAGATTGGGCGCAAAAGTATATTTCTCAGGTCCGGAATTTTGGTTCAATGAAGGAATGTTGGTGAACGGAACTTATATGCAGTTCGATGATTTGGTGAAGGAAGTGGATGTTTTGATTTTGCTAAGAATCCAGCACGAGCGCCACGAGAGAAACTTCAATTTCAAACCGGAAGATTACTTGAAGAAATTCGGTTTGACCAAAGAAAGAGAAAAAAAGATGAAACCGAATGCCATCATTATGCATCCGGCGCCCATCAACAGAGGTGTGGAGATTGATTCGGAATTGGTTGAATGTGAAAGGTCGAGAATTTTCAAGCAAATGCAAAACGGTGTTTTTGCGAGAATGGCCATCCTTAAATATGATTTGGAAAACAAAGGATTCGAATTCATCGACTCCAAAAAATAACATATTGATTCACGCTTTCGGGCGTGTTTTTTTTGAGTAAAAATCTAAAGTAAGTCTTGTACATGATACCTTTTACATTGTACAATAAAATTTAAAAATGAAAAAGAAGTTAATATTAGAATCCGGCGAAGTTTTTTATGGAACGGGATTCGGAGCAGAACAGGAGACTGCCGGAGAAGTGGTCTTCAACACGGGAATGACAGGTTATCAGGAACTGATTTCCGACCCGAGTTATTGCGGACAAATCGTTTGTATGACCTATCCGCTGATTGGAAATTACGGCATTAATCGTGACGATTACGAAAGCATCGAGCCGGCAATCAAAGGTCTGATTGTAAAGGAACTTTGTGATTTGCCATCCAATTTCAGAACACAAATGAAGCTGGACGAATTGTTCGAAAAGAAGAACTTGTCCGGAATTTCCGGCATCGACACCAGAAGACTGACCAGAATCCTTAGAAACAAAGGGGTTGAAAAAGGAAAAATAGTCAATGCAGACGCCGATGAAAAAACCGTAATCGAAGAACTGAAAGCGACTCAATTTCCAACCAATCAAGTTGAACAAGTTTCGACAAAAACATCTTACGCCAGTCCTGGAAGAGGTTTCAAAGTGGTTTTGGTGGATTTCGGTTCCAAATTGGGAATTATCCGCGAATTGTCTCAAAGAAACTGTGACATCATCGTGGTTTCTCACGACACGACCGCAGAAGAAATTCTATTAATGGACCCGGACGGAATTATGCTTTCCAACGGTCCCGGCGACCCGGAAGATAATGCGGAAGCTTTGGTAATGATTCAGAAATTGTTGGGGAAAGTTCCGATTTTCGGGATTTGTTTAGGTCATCAATTGATTGGATTAGCTTGTGGCGCAAAAACTTACAAACTGAAATTCGGACACAGAGGCGGCAATCATCCGGTTTTGGATTTGGAGAAAAATAAAGTCGCTATCACTTCGCAGAATCACGGTTATGCGATTGACCAGGAATCCTTGAAAAATACAGATTTAGTAGAAACTCACATCGCTCTGAATGACAGAACAAACGAAGGCGTGAAACACAAAATCCATCCTTGTTTTTCAGTTCAATATCACCCGGAAGCAAGTCCTGGTCCGGAAGATGCGAATTATCTATTTGATGATTTCATCACTTTGATGGAGGATTTTAAGTAATCGTAATTAATTTAATAATAAATTTTAAAGTTATGAGCGAATTCAGTTTTGACTATTTAAAAGGAATTTTACATACATATTCTAACTTGAATATGCCTAATAGCACATTGTCTTATAATTTTGAAATAATAGAAGATAAAATTGAGAATGAAATTTTGTATTTAAGACAATATTTCAATTTGCCGATTGAGTGTAAAATGTCAATGATAGATATTAATGAGTCAGAATTTAAAAAACAGATTTTTGATTGGTTTTTTTTAAATGGCGAATTATCTAAAATTAATCTAAATGAAACTAGGCGAAATTATGAAGTTAATAATTTTTATAATGTCCTAAATTCCATTAGTGAAATAACAAAAATTATTCAAGTGGGATTTGATTCTACAAATGAAACTTATTATGAATTAGGCATTTATTACTCTTACTTTTTTATACATAATAAAAAATCAAAGTATCTATTGTATTTTAGATATGATGATTAAAAGTTGGAAAATGTTATTTGTCATTCCGCAGGAATCTAAAGCGAGATTCCTACGGAATGACAAAGCAACGTAAAAAATAAATAAAAATCTTCCGACATCCATCATCGGACTTCGGACAAAAAAGTAAAAATGAAAAGAACAGACATAAAAACAATTTTAGTAATCGGCTCAGGTCCAATCATTATTGGTCAGGCTGCGGAATTTGATTATTCGGGAACACAGGCTTGTCTTTCTTTGAAGGAAGAAGGCTACAAAGTGATTTTGATTAATTCCAATCCAGCAACCATAATGACGGATGTGGAGATTGCCGACAAAGTTTATATTGAACCGATTTCTCTGGAATTCGTTTCCAGAATTATCCGCAAAGAACGTCCGGATGCGCTTCTTCCGACTTTGGGAGGACAAACCGGACTGAATATGGCGGTCGAGTTACAGAAATCCGGAATCCTGGAAGAATGTAAAGTGGAAGTTTTAGGAACCAAACTATCCGCAATCAATCAGGCAGAAGACAGAGACCTTTTCCGTGAACTGATGCGAGAATTGAACGAACCAGTTCCGGAATCTGATATCGTAACTACGGTTGAAAGCGCTTTAGCTTTTGCTGATAATTTGGGTTATCCCGTGATTGTCCGCCCTGCTTTTACGATGGGAGGAACAGGCGGCGGCATTGCTTCCAACGAAACTGAACTCCGTGAAATTGCGGAGTTGGGATTGAAACATTCGCCGGTAACTCAATGTCTGATTGAAAGGTCAATCGCTGGTTTCAAAGAAATCGAATACGAGGTGATGCGAGATTCCAACGACAATGCGATTGTGGTTTGTAATATGGAAAACATCGACCCGGTTGGCGTTCACACAGGAGATTCGATTGTTGTGGCACCTTCGCAGACGCTTTCTGACAGAGAATATCAGTTGTTGAGAAACGCTTCTCTGAAAATCATCAGAGCTTTAGGAATCGAGGGTGGATGTAATGTTCAGCTGGCGTTAGACCCGCATTCATTCAATTATTATATCATCGAGGTGAATCCTAGAGTGTCGCGTTCATCAGCTCTAGCGAGTAAAGCAACAGGTTATCCGATTGCAAAAATTGCGGCAAAAATTGCCGTTGGTTTGACCTTGGACGAAATCAAAAATCCTGTAACAGGAACTTCTTACGCTTGCTTCGAGCCTGCTTTGGATTATGTGGTGACTAAGTTTCCAAGATTCCCTTTCGATAAATTTGAAACGGCTGACAGAAGATTATCAACACAAATGAAAGCAACAGGCGAAGTAATGGCCATCGGGAGAAACTTCGAAGAGTCCTTGCAAAAAGCGATTCGTTCTTTGGAAACAGGAATTCGTCATTTAGGATCAAAGAAAAAACAAGCCGAAGCTCTTACAGCGGAGGAAATCGAAAGAAGAATCCGGGTTTGCGATGACGAAAGATTGTTCATCATCGGTGATGCGTTGCGAAGAGGTTACGATTGGGAACAGATTGTAGAATGGAGCAAAATTGATAAATTTTTCATCTGGAAAATCAAGAAACTGATTGATTTCGAAACGACCATCAAAGACAATAAATTTAACAGAGACATTCTTATTGAAGCTAAGAAATTAGGTTTTGCAGATTTGAATATCGCTCATCTTTGGGAAACCACTCAGAAAGAAGTGTTCCAGTTCAGAAAAGAGAATCGCATAATGCCGGTTTACAAAATGGTGGACACTTGCGCCGCCGAATTTGAGTCGGAAACACCTTATTTCTACGGAACCTATGAAGAAGAAAATGAAAGTGTGGTTTCTGAAAAAGAAAAAATCATCGTTTTGGGTTCAGGTCCCATCAGAATTGGTCAAGGTGTTGAGTTTGATTATGCGACGGTTCATTCGGTTTGGGCGATTCAGCAGATGGGTTACGAAGCGATTATCATCAACTCCAATCCGGAAACCGTTTCCACAGACTTCTCGATTTCGGATAAATTATACTTCGAACCTTTGGCAGAAGAAGATGTAATGAACATCATCGAACTTGAAAAACCAAAAGGCGTTGTGGTTCAGTTCGGAGGCCAAACTGCGATTAATTTGGCTGATAAATTGGCGGCTCACGGTGTTCAGATTTTGGGAACTTCGCTGGAAGATCTGGACAGAGCCGAGAACAGAGATAAATTTGAGAAAGCTTTACAAGATTTAGGAATCCCACAACCATTGGGGAAAACTTCGACTTCCAAAGAAGAAGCGATTGTGATTGCTAATGAAATCGGATATCCGGTTTTGGTTCGTCCGAGCTATGTTTTGGGAGGAAGAGCGATGGAAATTGTTTACTCTGAAAAAGAACTCGCTCATTATATGGAAAATGCGGTGGATGCAAGTCCGGAACATCCGGTTCTGATTGACCGTTACCTGACGGGAAAAGAAGTAGAAGTGGATGCGATTTGCGACGGTGAAACAACAATAATTCCGGGGATTATGGAACACATCGAAAGAGCGGGCGTTCACTCCGGAGATTCGATTGCAGTTTATCCGCCTCAGACTTTGACGGAAACTCAAATAAAAACTCTTGAAGATTATACCCAGAGATTAGCAAAAGGTCTGAATGTTATTGGATTGATGAATATCCAATACGTAATTTCCGGAGGAGAAGTTTTCGTCATCGAAGTGAATCCACGTTCGTCCAGAACTGTTCCTTTCTTATCAAAAATCACTGATGTTCCAATGGCAAACCTGGCAACAAAAGCAATCCTTGGAACAAAACTGAAAGACCTTGGTTACCAATCAGGTTTGGTTCCGAATAAAGAAGGAATCTTCGTGAAAGTTCCGGTTTTCTCTTTCAGTAAATTAACGAAAGTAGATATTTCTCTCGGTCCTGAAATGAAATCGACGGGAGAAGTTATGGGAAAAGATTCAACCTTCGAAAAAGCTTTGTATAAAGGATTAATCGGAGCCGGAAGAAAAGTTCCAACGCACGGTTCTATCTTGTTTACGGTTTCAGATTCAGATAAAGAAGAAGCTTCTTTGTTGGCAAAAAGATTTCAGGAAGCTGGTTTCAGAATCTGGGCTACGGAAGGAACGGCGAAATACTTCGAGGAAAAAGGAATCCAGACAAAAATCGGTTACAAAATCGGTGAAGAGGATGTGAATCTTATTGATTTGATTCAGAAGGGAAAAGTTCAATACGTGGTCAATACGACTACGAAAGGAAAACAAGCCGAAAGAGATGGTTTCCAAATCCGAAGAATGTCGGTAGAAAACGGCGTTCCTTGTCTGACATCAATGGACACAGTTGAAGCCATTCTAAAAGTCATTGAAAGTATGAGTTTCAAGATGGAAACGATGTAGTTTCTTAGCCACATTAAAATGAAAAAGTAATAAATTAAAAATCCATCCAAATAAAAATCCGCCTCACTTTTTAGTTGTGAGACGGATTCTTTTGGTAGTGTCTCACTAACTGTGTAAGTTAAAAAGTTATTCTGAAAAATTTTTGAGCCCCTTACAGCTCAAAAAATTTTTCGGAAATAACTTTTTATTATTTTTAACCTATATAGTTATGATCGACAAAGAAGAATTATTAAACAACAAGGATTTCTACAAGTCCTTGAAAAATG
>CAJYWD010000044.1 GCA_913778505.1 uncultured Chryseobacterium sp. | reverse complement strand
TTCTTCTATAATCCTTCGGGTCGGCTACGGAAAAAACAACTTTTTTCCGAAGCCGACCCGAAGAAACCCCGAACTTGACCCGAAGGATTGTAAAATCAATCGGTCAAAAGTATTCAATTCCAGTCATAACCTGTCAAAGCCGGTCATATAGATATTAAATGGATCTATTTTAGGCATTGAGTAATAATTTTGTTCAGATACAATGAGTTTTCTATGGCAGATGTTCCCCAGGTATTATTGAACATGATGTAAAAATCTTTGCCAGTGGCTTTGATCTTTTTAAAAAGATCATCTAAAAATTCTTCTGGGTATGATGACTTGTAAAGTATAGGTTTTCCGTGCAGGCGATAATATCCGATCTCAGAATTGGTAACGATCACTTCTTCTGAAAGCTTACCTGGAAAACTGACACCACAGAAAATCCATTGCTGTTTCTTGAATAGCTCAAAAATATCATCATTCCACCAAGAAGCATGACGAAATTCTACAGCTAAAAGGGATATATCTGACAAAGTTTCTTTGAGCCATTTGAGATTATGTTCCGTATAATGAAATGAGGCAGGAAACTGAATCAGAAATCCAGCTAGTTTAGATTTAAGATTATTATTGATGTAATTACAAAAAATCTCAAACTCCTCTTTCTTACTTTCCAAATAACCAGAATGAGAAATTATTTTCGGGATTTTGATGATGAATTTGAAATTATCCGGTGTTTCATCTTTCCATTTCTGGAGTGTTTTTGCCGTTGGTTTTCTATAAAATGTACTATTGATCTCGACCGTGTTATAGACCTGTGAGTATAATTTCAGAAAGTCTTTGTTCTTGGAATCTTCGGGATAAAGTGAACCTTTCCAGTCTGCATTGTAGAATCCGGAACAGCCAATATGATATTTTTCTTTTGAATCTTTCATATTATTTGATAATTAAATCTTATGCCAATATGCATTGTATCAATTAATTAAAAACAATATGATATTTATCATATCAAATTAGTATGAATTATATTTGCTGAGAAAAAATTCTTATCATAGTTTTGCACTGTGATAATGAATTGCTGTCATACTTATTAAGAAAGACCGAGGGAACTGACCTGTTGAAGTCTTGACAACCTGCCGATTTGGTAAGGTGTTACATTCAGCCTTTGAAAAAAGGAAAGATAAGTTGAAAATGTTTAATCGCGGTTGTAATGCCGTCTCAATATAACTTCTTTCAGACTTGTCTGGAAGAAGTTTTCTTTTTTGTATAAAACGTAAAATTTAAAAATATGATTCAAAAAACTATGTTTAATTCGGGCAAAAGAGCTGTTGTATCGACAGCCGTAGTTTTCTTTTCCGGAATTTATTTAACCCAGGCGCAGGAAACCAAACCTGTAAAAGATTCTACTTCTGATAAACAGATCGAAGAGGTTGTTTTGGTTGGTTCCAGAAGTGGTGGACGTTCCAAAGCGGATAGCCCGGTTCCTGTGGATGTTTTCAATTTGAAAGATATCCAACAATCTTTACCACAAACCAACATCAATCAAATCCTTAATACGATTGCACCTTCTTTTACTTCAACTATTCAAACCAATGCTGACGGTTCCGACCACCTTGACCCTGCACAGTTGAGAGGTTTGGGACCTGACCAGACTTTGGTTTTGATCAATGGAAAAAGAAGACATACTTCGGCGCTTGTGAATGTGAACGGTGCGCCAGGGAGAGGAACTGTGGGAACTGATCTGAATGCCATCCCAGCTTTTGCTTTAAGTAGAATTGAGGTTCTAAGAGACGGCGCTTCTGCACAATATGGTTCTGATGCCATTGCCGGAGTTATGAACCTGCAATTGAAAAGAGATACAGGAAAACTGACAGGACAATTGAATTATGGAGGTTATCTCACGCCTGCTGCCAATGACCACACGGGAAATTATGATGGACAACAATTTCAATTGGATTTGAACTACGGAAACAAGATCGGGAAAAGAGGCGGTTTCTATAACATAACCTGGTCATCGCAGTTCCGTGACCCAACCAGAAGAGCAGGAACAGAGAGTGCTCCGATATACAATGCATACAATGCTATTGAGAAAAGAGCTGCAGAAAATGGAGTGAATCTCTCCTCTTATTTTAGTAATATCAATAACCTCAAGGGAAGTGTTGGAGAACAGTATTTCGTTAACCTTATTCATCAATATGCGCAAGGTGTGAGTTATTTTAATTCGATTTCCCCAACGCTTCAATCTAGTATACAGTCCGCTAATAGTATAACAGAATTACAGAATGTTCTCAAAACATCTGCATTTACAACAGACCAACTGAATTATCTTACAGACCAGGAGTTGGCTTACAGAGGACAAACAAGAAAAGATTTTAACCAGCAGGTTGGACAATCAAAATTGAATAACCATCAATTATTTGCAAATATAGAAGTTCCTTTGAATGATGAATGGAAAGTCTATACTTTCGGTGGTTATTCTATCCGTGATGGAGCTTCTGGTGGTTTTTACAGAAGGCCTACACAGTCTAGGACATTTACAGGTTTATACATAGACGGTTATTTGCCGGAGATCCATACCAAGATTCAGGATGTGTCTTTATCAGCCGGAATCAAAGGGAAATGGTATGGCTGGAACGTAGATTTCAGTAACACTTTCGGGCAGAACAGTTTTGATTACACGATTGAAAATACAGGAAATACGAGTTTGAGATTCAATTCTCCAAATACTTTCAAAGCAGGAGGATTGCAGTTTTTACAGAATACTATCAATTTAGATTTTAGTAAACAATTTGATGTTTTCGAAGGGGTAAATGTCGCTTTTGGAGCAGAACAGCGTCACGAGAATTTCCGGATTACGCCAGGAGAAGAAGCGTCTTATACAGCTTATGATATTTACGGAAATCCACAGACTCCAACAACTTTGAGTTCTGACAAACCAACAGACTTTTTTGGTGCTGCTTTGGCAGGAAGCTCTCAGGTTTTTTCAGGTTTCAGAGATGCTAACAGAACTGACAAAAACAGAAATGCTTATGCGGCATATGCTGATTTTGAATTCAATTTTACCAATTGGTTCTTGGTAGATGCGGCTGTACGTTATGAGGATTATTCGGATTTTGGTTCTACTTTCAATTATAAATTGGCTTCCAGAATCAAATTGACAGATGACCTTAACTTCCGTTTTGCAGGCTCTACAGGTTTCCGTGCACCATCAATTCACCAAATCTATTATAATACAACTTCCACGTTATTTACAACATTGCCGGCAACTCCTGAAAATCCTAATCCACAACCAACTCTTGTAGAAGTAGGAACTTTCAGTAATGATTCTCAAATTGCCCAAGGTTTTGGAATTCCAAAATTAAAGCAAGAGACTTCCAAGTCTGTAAGCACTGGTTTTACATACAAAATTCCTTCATTGAATTTGAATATTACAGCTGATGCTTACTTTATCAGAATTGATGACAGAATTGTTTTAACAGACCAATTCAGTAGACCTACAAATGCTCAGGTTGCTTTGAATCCGAATTTGGGACCTGTTCAGGAAGAATTTGATAATGCTAAAGTTAATGCAGCTCAGTTCTTTGCGAATTCTATTGATACGGAAACCAAGGGTCTGGATGTAGTTGTCAGCCATCATTACAATACAGGAGCTGTTAAATTAAATAATGATTTTGCCATCAACTTTAACAAAACAAGGAAAGTGGGCGATATCCATGCTTCAGATTTATTGAAAAGCGCAGGTTTGGAGAATACTTACTTTGGAGAAAGATCAAGAGTCTATCTGGAAGATTCGGTTCCGAAGATCAAGGCGAGTTTCTCAAATAATGTGAAATGGAATGATTTCAATTTCTATTTGAGAAATACTTATTATGGAAAAGTTTATGGTGCAGATGGTATCAATGGTAATGTGTATGAGCATCAGCTGATTTCGGATAAGATTATTACGGATCTGTCCATTGGATATGATATCAGCAAGAACTTTAACCTGACGCTGGGAACCAATAATCTGTTTGATATTTATCCTACGAAAAATGTAGCATCATCTACCAACAATGATCAGTTCATCTACTCGCGGTCTACGTCGCAGTTTGGGCAAAACGGACGTTACGTGTTCAGCAAGCTGACGGTTTCTTTCTAAAAGTTTCCTGGAAGCTTCCTGGTGGGATAGCAAGCTTTCGTGATGACCTGAAAGCTTCATGCAGGGGTGTGACTAGCTTTCGTGAAGACATGGAAGGTCTCTGCATTGCAGCTCACCTCTATTGGAAGCGATTACACGTTATGATCTTTAATTTTAAGGTTTTTTATTTTGTTTTGAAATGGCATCGGGAGCTTTCCCGGTGTCATTTTAGTTTTTAGTTTTTATCGCAGATGCATAAAAATAGATTAATTGACTTATCCATTTAATTAATACTTGGGAACAACGATTAACAGGTATTTTTCTAACAAGAACCCTTCGACAAGCTCAGGGTGACATCGCTAATACTAACCACAATATTCAAGCATTGTCAGGCTGAGCCTGTCGAAGCCTTTATTAGTAAAAGGGTATCAGTCGATAGATTAATTAATAAACTAAAAAGTCGCAAAAGCGATGGGGTTACTTTGCGACTCTTAATAATGATGATTTTAATTTTCTTGCAACTTTGCGATAAACCTAAATCTCCAATTTCACGTTGTTCAATCTGAGAGAATTCAAAATAACTGACACTGAACTGAAACTCATTGCCGCTGCCGCGATCATCGGACTCAGCAAAATCCCGAAGAATGGGTAGAGCAATCCTGCAGCCAGCGGAATCCCCAGAACATTGTAGATAAAGGCGAAGAACAAGTTTTCCCTGATGTTTTTCAGAAGCTTCTCGCTCAATATTTTTGATTGGGCGACACCAAGAATATCGCCTTTCAGCAATGTAATTTCTGCACTTTCTATGGCAATGTCGGTTCCTGTCCCCATGGCGATGCCAATATTGGCCTGTGCCAAGGCCGGCGCATCATTGATACCATCACCAGTCATTGCTACGATTTTTCCTTCGCTTTGAAGTTTTTTAATTTCATTCATTTTATCTTCAGGAAGACAATTGGCTTTATAATGTTTGATGCCGAGTTCTTTGGCTACCGCTTTTGCGGTATGTTCGTTATCGCCGGTCATCATTATGACTTCAATGTTTTGAGAATTGAGATAATCAATCGCTTTTTTCGAGCTGGATTTGATCTGATCCGAAAAACTCAGGAATCCAAGAACTTTTCCGGCTTTGGCGAGGTAAGAGATCGTTTTGGCCTCATCTTGTTTTGCGATGACTTTTTGCTGTAGCGTTTCAGGAATCTGGATATTGAAATGTTTCAACAAAGCTTCATTTCCCAACAGAACTTCTTCATTGTTAATTGTTCCCTTCACGCCTTTTCCGGAGATGTTTTCGAAGTTGTTGACTTTTTCGAATTGTAAATTCTCATTGTTACTCTGAGCTTGTCTAAGAGCTTTTAAAACCGCACTCGACAAAGGATGTTCAGAATTCTGATTCAGTGAAGCGGTCAATCTCAAAAGCTCATTTTTATCAAAGTTGTCAGTAGTTTCGATATCGTCCAGACTTGGTTTTCCCTCTGTGAGTGTTCCCGTTTTGTCCGTAATCAATACGTTGATCTGATGCATTTCCTCAAGTGCTTCGGCATTTTTGATCAAAATACCGTTCTGCGCACCTTTCCCGATTCCGACCATAAGACTCATCGGTGTTGCCAAACCAAGTGCGCACGGACATGCGACAATCAGAACCGCAACAGCATTCACAAAAGCATAGATCAGTTGGTTCTCATTTCCGAAAATGTACCAGAGAATAAAGGTGAGGACGGAAACTGCAATGACAGTGGGCACAAATATCTTTGAGATTTTATCTGCCAATTTCTGGATTGGTGCTTTGCTTCGGCTGGCTTCGTTGACCATTTTGATGATTTGAGAAAGCAAAGTTTCATCGCCTATTTTTTCGGCAGTCATCAGGAAGCTGCCGTTTCCATTGATGGTTCCGGAGGTCACTTTTTCACCCGCTTTCTTCTCTACAGGAACAGGTTCTCCTGTGATCATCGACTCGTCAACGTTGGAATTTCCTTCTGTTATCTTCCCGTCTACAGGAATTTTTTCGCCCGGTTTTACTCGTAATATGTCATTGATTTTGATGTCTCCCAGCGCTACTTTTTTCTCGATTCCATCAGCAATCAGATTAGCCGTATCGGGCGACAGATTCATCAGTGCTTCAATGGCTTTTCCTGTTTTTTGATGCGCTCTGGCTTCCATCATTTGCCCCATAATGACCAATGTCAAAATCACGCAAACGGATTCGAAGTAGAGTGGGACATTTCCGCCGTGCGCCAGCTCGTGAGGCAATAGGCCAGAAACGAACAAAGCCATTATACTGAAAATCATTGCCGCAGCCACGCCTAAAGCAATAAGTGAAAACATATTGAGATTCCAGGTTTTGAAAGACACCCAGCCGCGTTTCATCACAAACCAGCCGGCGGAGAACACCACCGGTAAGGAGAGAATCAATTCCAGAATCCCCTGAATCTGATGCGGAAACGGCCAGCTGATGAACATCCCGCCCATTGACAAAACGAAAACAGGCACGGAAAATCCCAGAGCTGTCCAGAATTTTTTCTTTAACAATTTATAAGTTTCATCTTCGTGGTCATTATCTTCGGAAGGTTTTGGAACGAGGTCCATTCCACATACCGGGCAATTCCCTGGTTCGTCTTGCACGATCTCGGGATGCATCGGGCAGGTATATTCTGCCGATTTTTTTTCAGGAATCTTCACCAGATCCATTCCGCAAACCGGACAGCCAACGTTGGAATCGTAAACCTTGTCACCTTCGCAGAACATCGGGCAGTAGTATTTGCCTTGGTTGTTTGTTGAGAGTTGATGGTTAATGGTTTTATGAGCTTCTAGATGGCTATCAACTGTCAACTTTGAACTGTCAACCAAATCCTGCGTGATTTCCTCCAGATGCATGTGACAAACCGGACAGCCTGTATCGGACTCATAAGTCCTTTCGCCTTCGCAGAACATCGGACAAAAATAGTCTCCGATTTTATCTTTGAAGCTTTCCGGTAGATTCGTTTTGGAATAAGTTTGTGGTTTGTTCCGGTGATCTTCTCGCTCTTCTATGGGAACGAGAAACATATTGCAAACCGGGCATCTGCCTTGTTTGAAGTAGAGTTTTTCACCTTCGCATTCCATCGGGCAATAGTAGACAGAGCTTGGCGATATTCTTTGATTGGGATTCAGATTATCGTCATTATGCAGATTGTGGCTTTTCATTTTTCTAAAGTTAGATTACAAATTTCTGAAAAATAGATGCCAAATCCGTTATAGATAAATGGAAAGATGTTATATCATCTTGTGATAGGAAATTTACTTAAGCAGATCAATCTCAATCAGATTATTATCCTTAGCCAGCTGTTCCATAATCTGTTTGTTGATTTCTCTTATGACTTCTGCCGAAGTACGCATTTTTCCGGTGGCATCCCGCTGGTCGGGAATTCGGCCTTCTAAGTCGGCAGTGGGATTGGCGCGGTATTTTTTATATTTTTTGATGTATTGATCGTAGTTTAGCTCGATAATTTTGTATTGGCCAAGATCCGGATAGACAAATTCTCCCGGACTGTTCCGGATGCCTTTCAGTTCCCAGCTGTGGCTTTTTGTTGCATCTTCAATCTTCAGGATTAGTCCTGGCAAGCCTTTGAATTTATAAGGCCCATCCTGAATGGGAATGTCTTTTGTAAACCAGGCTGACCACTGTCTTCCGCCAAAATCTGTTGTAGCTTTCTGGACATTATAGTTCAGAATCTTTGAAAACTCGTTAGTAAGTTTCCAATTCAGATTTACATCCTGCTTCGTTTTATACTTGTCCGAGACCATAAACGTGGTGTGAATAACCTGATTGGAATTGGGATATTTGGTCACCCATTCATTAACCAGAACATCTCTGCTGGGCATAGAAAAGATGCCTTTTTTAGCATCGGCAGCCTGAGCAGAATCCGATGCAAACCTTCCGGCGCTATAATATTCCGACCGGTCTTTTAGGATATTCAGAATTACTATTTCTGATTTGATGTCATTCCTGTTCGCAGAATCCGGGATGAATTGATAATCGTAGTGAAATTGTTTGCTTTGAGCGGATGCCAGGCTGGAAACCAGAATAAACAGTAGAGTTTGTAAAAGCTTCATAGAAATCAGTTATGATATGGTAAATATAAGACAATATCATTACAAACCTGATTCTAAAAATTGAATTGCCGCATTAATATTACCATCCAGCATCAGGTTGTCAAAATTGTCCTGCTGATGCAGTTCAAGATCAGGCAAAACCTGAGCACCGTATTTTCCGTTCCGGTCGCCGTCAAAGCCTGTGGTTATCGCCATTGTTGTTCCGAAAGGCAAGGCGTGGCTGATGTTGGAAGTCATGGCACCATAAGTGGGAGTGCCTACGAAAAATGTTTTGGGTCGACCTTTAAAAGCCAATGCCGTAACCTCTCCGGAACTGGCTGTGAACGGACTGGTAAGCACCGCGACTTTTGCTTCATCCATCAAAGCACCTTCTCTCCGGATAGAGGAAGGCTTTTTGACACCATCAAGATATTGTCCTTTTTCCAGTTTGATAGCGAATGTCTTTTTAAGACTGCCATCTATTATGGTCCAAACCGCATGATCGCCCAAAAGATCATACAATGCCAAAAGCATCGGTGCAACACTTCCTCCCGTTTTGAAGCGCAGATCCAAGATCCAGCCTTCCGCATTATGGCTCCTTTTCAGCTCCGTAATCCTGTCATACATTGGCTGTGCAAGCTTCTGGATATTTTCCGGACTGTTGTCAAAAGTAGAGATTGCGGGCATCAGGATATAGCCATATTTCGGCGTCAGCATTCTGGCTTCGAAAGTTGGTTTGGAGTCAAATTTCTTTTTCCACTGCTCTGAGTAGTCACTTTTTGTAATTGTCTTTCCTGTTGCTGCATATTTTCTGTGATTGTAAAAAATCATACAGTGATCGGCCTTGATACCATCGAAGAGTGGCTGAATTTCTGCGAGTGACGATTCAAAGGTCTTATAATTGTCAAGTCGCTGATTGCTCTGAGATTTCACACTTTTCCAGTCGACTGATTTCCGGTGCAGGTAACTTTTTTCCAGGGCAGAAAATACGGCGTTGTAAAAAAGCCGGATACTGTCCTGTGAAGACTGGAGTTTCTGCGATTTGACTAGAGACAATATAAAAATTGTAATCAGTGTGAGGTTTTTTTTTTATGCCTATCCATTAAATTTATTTCTGAAGAAACCGGAGAATGGCTTCGTTCAGGATTTCCGGTTTTTCAAAAGGAACGTAATGTGTCGTATCCGGAATGATCAGTAGCTGAGAATTAATGATAGAACTGTGAATAATCCGGGTGTGATCTGGCTTGATGACGTCTTTGCTTCCTGCTATCACCAGAACGGGATTTGCGATAGCTGCCAGATCCTTGGGCTTAATCTCAGGGTGATTCAGCATCAGGCGGATCAGTTTTATGTTGCCTGTGTTGTCAATTACTTGTTGCTTGAAAATTTGGATCAGTTCATCATTCACACCCGATGGATCTAGGTTGGCGCCAATGGTCACCAATTTATTGACCATCTCGGGATGTTTCAGATTGAAGGTCAGTGCAGTATTACCACCATCACTCCAGCCTACAATGTTAACTTTTTCCAGTTTGAGATGTTGAATGATGCTGTACAGATCCTCTGCAAATTTTCCGTAAGTAAACTCTTCTTGTGATAGGTCTGTGCTCTTGCCATGCCCGCGTGTATCTATCGCAATGACCTTATAATATTTGGAGAAGAAAGGAATCTGTCTGTAAAAATCAGAAATACTGCCGTTATTGCCGTGGAGAAGCACCAGCGGTTCACCTTCTCCGTATGTTTCATAATAAATTTTAGCATCTTTCAGATCAACAAACTGACCTTTTTTACTGCGGCCAAATTCTGTCTTGGCAGCCTTTTCTTTGTGATTGTAATAGGACACCAGCTGACTTGTTCTGTCATCTAGATCCTGAGGTTTTTCTGGCTCAGAAGATTGTTCTCTCTTACCGCCTCGATCGTAACTGATATCAATGTAAGAAATGAAAGTACCATCAAAACTTTCCCAGCGGCCCTGACTCTGGTAGCGGAACAGAAGATCTTTGGAGAATGTTTTTTTTGCAGAAATTCCGAACACGAAATCATTATCGGATAGCGATTCGTAGTCTATTAACTGCATCGTAATCACAATTTTGTCGAGATTCCGGAACATCAGCCGATAGCTGGACAGGTCTATGCTTTGCCAGCCTGTCTCAGATGTTTTAAAAATAATATTCTCTTCCAGAAGCGATTGATGAGGCTGATTGTTTTTGACATCATAAATATTAAGTTTAAGCGTAATTTCCCGGAATCTGGAACTGGGAATGATGTAGAAATGAAAAGCCCTGAGTTTGGTATTCGGAAAGATCTGGAAAATGCTTCCTTGCTCTACGGTAGGTAAGTTTTGGTCGAACATTCTGGAAAATGTAAGGAATGGTTTGGATGTCTGTCCGATCGTTTTCTGTTTCATCGCTTTTGCACGAATGCTGACGGGCTCAATTTGAGTTGTTTTATACTCCATAATCACGTTTGGATCCATCAGAAGTTCCTCTTGCGTCAAAACTTTATCCAGATAGCCTGATGCACTGAAAACGATCTTAGCATCTTTATTCTCCGGAAGCTCAAGACGGAAGCTGCCCTGCAGATCGCTGAAAGCACCAGTTTTAGAATCGGAAATTCCTATGGATGCGTATGTAACAGGTTTCATCTCTTTATTTCTAATGGTTCCGGAAATAGTTTGTGCATTGATAAGCACAGCACAAAAAGTAAAATAGAAGAGTAAAAGTTTTGACATGAGTTCAGTTAGTTATAATCCTAAGACAGCAAAAACTGCAAAAGGTTGCCTGTAATCAAAATTATTTCAATCTTTAATAGATATTTTTTCACCAGCACAATCTATGAAAATACGGTAATTCAGGAATATTTTATTGCCCAGCATTCCCGTCATTCCGGAAAACTTCATCATAGAAAACTGCGCATTGGAAAAACCTTCCACATAAGTGACTTGTTTGACAGGAATCTTTTGGTTTTTGAATTGGATATTTTCCCTACAATCGCTTGTAAAAGTTGTCAGGACATTGTTCCAGGATTGTACTTTTTCGATATTGATTTTTGAATTAAGTGTTTTCAGATTTTGCCATTCTTCTTTGTAGGTCAAAAATTCATAAGCGCTTGTTCCTGAGTCGTATAGGAATTTTCGGTCTTCGCCTTTTAAAGTTCCGGAAATAATAATTTTCCTTTTCTTGAATTTGAAATCGAACAATTGATTTTTAAAGTCACTCGGGATTTCGTTCAAATTAACAACGATTTGATTATTTTTGAAATCAATCAGCGTTTTTCGATCTTCCAAAACATCTGCGCCAATGGTTCCAATAATTTTAATTGAATCCTGTTCTTCATTTTTTCCTTTGTTAAATATTTTAAATCGGTTGGACGAAATCTCAGTTTTGCCAATAAAAAAAGACGTTTTCGCTCGTTCGTTATTGATGGAAATTTCCTTAATGTTTTTAATTGGATTAGAATAGAATACCGTATAAGGCGAACCGGTATCAAATTGCAAATAATAGGTTTGCGGATTTCCTGAGAAATGAATGGGAAGAAGCAAAACGTTTTTGTTATTTTCCAACCAAGTGATCGGGATATTTCCACTTTCGTTTTTTACCGTCAAATAATTGTCCTCCGGCGTAAATTTCTGGTCGAAATAAATATATCCGCCAACCAATATGAAAACCAAAACGGCTAAAAATCCTAAAGCTAATTTCTTAAAAAGTTTCATTGTCTGATTTTTCTGCAAGATTCGGATTTTGAAACTGAAATTGCTGTGAAAAGGATATGACAATTTTGCGTCAGTTTTATGACTTGGATTATAAGAAGTTGTTTTTCAGTTTTATAGAAAGTATATTGTTTTGGTTGAGACTGATTCCGTTTTTGATAACAATCCAAAGTTTTAGGACAATTAAGGCGATCAACGGAACTAAAAACAATGGAAATCGGATAGAAAACCAATGCTGAATAAACGGACTTAATATCAATAAAACAGAAATTACAAATACCAGAATAATCTGAACACAAAGAATGCTTTTTCCCAATTCCCGATTAGTGGAATCCTGAGTTTTATAAGTCAAAATCGCTGGAAAAATAATTCCTCCAAACGGAATAATCAATCCTGCTAAAGCTGAAAGATTGATGAGTTTTGCTCTGTCGATTTGGATATTTTCTTCCTTGGCAATTAGATTTTCCGGTTCAATTTCCAAAGTCTGCGCAATTGCTTTCAACGTAAAACCTTTAAGATTTTGTCCTGATTCAATTCTCTGAATGGTTCTAAGTGAAAGGCCGGATTTTTCCGCTAGCTCGGTTTGAGTTAGGTTTTTTTGTTCACGAAGAAGTTTGACTTTGTATTGCAAATTTAGTTGTGTTGCTTTTGTAAAATATGTTGTGCTATTTTTTGAGCTTTTTCAAATGTAATTCCATTTCGCTGGTCAGTAAATAATGTATGATTTTCATCAATAATTTGCATATTTGGAATTTCACCAACTTCACTTTCGTTTGAAATGGTTTCTAAATGAAAAGTATCAGAATACATTGGTATTTCATTTTCTAACCAACCAAAATAAGGTTCGTTATGGATGCGTTCGGGATTATTCCAATCCATATTCCTTTTAATAAAATTGTCTTCGCTAATTGTCGTCCAAATATCAAAATTCAGATTTTCTGGATAATCTACAATCGGAATTGATAATCTAACTCTGTGAAAAAAATATTTCTCATCAATTACGCATAGACTTTTTTCATAATTAACTCTCGTCCTGATTTCATTGTTAGGTATTGAATAATAAGAAGCAGGAAATTCATTTCCGAAAGTTAAAGGAATCTCATCATAAATCTTTCCGCAACAGTTGCATTTAAATTTTTTCTTGAATGATTTCTTTTTAAATTGAAATATTTTCATTTGGAATAATTTTATCAAACCTTATCCAGCGCAATCCTCTTTTTCTCCTTAGAATTCAGAAACTGAGTAGGAGAGAAGCCTGTGATTTTTTTGAACTGATTGGAAAGATGTTGAACACTTTTGTAACCTAATTTTTGAGAAATCTCAGTCAGATTAAATTCTTTGTAAAGCAACAGTTCTTTCACTTTTTCAATCTTTTGGAGAATGAAATATTGTTCCAACGTCACATTTTCATTCTGAGAAAAAAGCTTGGAAATAGAACTGTAATCTTTGTGTAATTTGGAACTCAAAAATTCTGATAAGACAAAATTGTCGTCCAGATCTTCCTCGGAAATTTTCTGGATAATCAAGGTTTTGATTTTCTCGATTTGCTTTTTAGAAGAATCTTCCAAGATTTCAAATCCTGTTGATTTCAATTTTGAGTTCAGCGTTTCGAGTTCTTGGTTGGAAATCTCACTTTTGGTTTCCACTTCGCCTAATGAAATAGAATCGACCTCGATTTTCAAATCCTTCAATATCGATTCCACCGCGGCAATGCAGCGGTTGCAAACCATATTTTTGACAGCGATTTTCATCTCACGAATTTACTGGAAATTTTAATCAAAAAAAAGCACCACGATTTGTGATGCTTTAACATTCAAAATGCGACCCGCCAAAAGCCGGAAGCTATCTGATCATAAGCTTGGTATTTGATTTTTTACCTTCAGACTGTTGTGTGACAATATAAACACCTGGCTGTAAATTAGTTATGATCTCGTTTTTACCTTTTGAGACGATAGAGGAGAAAACTACTTTCCCGCTTATATCCTGGATCACAATATTTCCCGCATTTTCCGTTTCCAGGTAGAAATGATTTTTACTTGGATTGGGATAGAGTTTCATGTACAATTTAGACCTATCGGAAACGCTCAGCGTCTCTGCACAATTATAAGGTTTGAAATTGACCGTGTTCGGATTAAGGCTACCGATCACCGCTTGTACCATCGCATCATTGGACAGCTCATCTTCTCTCCAGCAGTTGCCCACAGCATTAACGGTGTTTGAGGTATTGTTAAAGAGCGCTACGGTGTTGCCGGCATTGATGTTGTTTTTGAATACATTATTTCCAGGCTTGCTGGCAGTTCCTAGTATGGCAGTAGCAGTAGAAAGTAACGTAATGCCCCAAAGGTTCCCACGGATTTTATTTTCTGCGATGACAACATCCTTTGCGCTGGAAATCGATATGCCGCTTCCGCCAAGCGAAGGATCGTTCTGGGTATTATTATTCTCGATGACGTTGTTTCTGATGATGCCAGTGGAAGAACTACCGTAGGAGGTAATGCCGTAACGGTTATCACGGATGGTATTGCCTTCTATGCGGAATCTGTTTACGCCACCCGTAAGGGCAGACGCAGAGATGCCGCCCACCATAATTTTTGTACGATCGCCAATGATAATGTTGTTAATGATCTTGAGAGAATCTGCTCCGCCAGGTCCCATGTTGATTTGCGGCGTATTACTATTATCAGTGACATTGCCAAAAATATAATTATTGATAAAAGTCGCAGAAACAGTGGCATTGGCAGCAGATCCAAATGCCGCTTTATTATTTTCCAGAAACTGCGAGTTGCTCACCGTAGGGTTTCCTTTAGAAAAGCTCACCGCACCGCTGGTAGAGATTCCACCGTAATTTTTATAGACAATACAGTTATCCATCAGGAAATTAGCTGTAAGCACGCGCACGCCACCACCGTAATCGATGCGTGTGTTTCTCATTTCGGCTACAGAGCCGTCTTCGAATCGTATGCCACGGAAAGGTGTTGAGGGATTGCTGGCGGTCATCAGGAAACTGGTTGCAGAAGTTTTGTATTCACCATAAACATAGATCGTAACGCCCGCATTCACCTTCAGTGTTGTATTTTCATCGATGAGAAGTTTGTCCGTGGCAGACAGCGTAAGATCTGCCGTGAGGGTGTAGTCCGAGGTATTCTTTACCAAAATCGCAGGTGCGGCGGCCGAGAGGCTGGTAAGGGTGTAGCTGGTTCCGTTGTTGGGCGTGGTGAATTGAGCGTTGACAAAAGCGCAGAATCCCACCAATAAAAGGGTCATTTTTTTCATAAGCCAATTTAATTTTTGTTGAATTTAATGAATTGCGGCCTTAGCAATTCCATAACATTTATTTTTTCTGATATCAAATGTATTAATGAATTTGATGATTAACATAATATATTTGTGAAAAATTAGAAATATGTTTTCAGAAATCATAGCGGGCACTATGCGCTGGGGTGTCTGGGGCGCTCAGCATTCACCTGCCAAGGTCCGGGAACTCATTGAGGCTTGCCTTCAGGAAAATATCACAACTTTTGACCACGCAGATATTTATGGCGGACACACCACAGAAGAACTCTTCGGGAAAGCCTGGAAGGAAATGAATATCGCCAGAGATCAGGTGCAGTTCATTTCCAAGTGCGGCATTGTCGTGAACTCGGAGAAAAAACCTTCCTCCATTAAATATTATAATTACAGTAAAGACTATATTCTGAAATGTGTGGATGAAAGTCTTATGAATTTAGAAACCGACTATCTCGACGTTCTGTTGCTTCATCGTCCTTCGCCGTTGATGAATCCCGAAGAAATCGCTGCCGCATTTCAGATTCTCCAGGAAAGCGGAAAAGTGAGAGATTTCGGTGTCAGTAATTTTTCTGTATCTCAGTTTGAGCTTTTTAACCAACATGTTCCATTAATTACAAATCAGATCGAGGTTTCTGTTAACGAGATCTCTTCTTTCAACAATGGAACTCTGGATCAATTGATGATCAATAAACTACGCCCGACTGCCTGGTCCGTGTTGGGCAACTATTTTACCATAAGGTCCGAAAAGAATGAGCGTATCAGAAAAGTTATAAAAACACTTGGTGAAAAATACAATGCCGCCGAAAATCAGATTCTTATAGCTTTCATCAGGCGACATCCGTCAGGTATTATTCCCGTCATTGGAACTTCCAGGGCAGAAAGCATTTTGGAACTGAGTCAGTCTCTGCAGATCTGCCTGGATGTGGAAGACTGGTTCCGCATTCTGGAAGCTGCCACGGGTACAGAAGTCGCATAAAGTGCCTATGGAACTGGGATTTAGGATTTTAATCGAATATTAATCTTAATTCATAGATTGAGTATCAAAAATAGTTGTATCTTGCGCATTATTATAACGAAATCAATACAGTGTTCATTCTCTTTGTTGTTTTTCCTTTATAATTCATAAAACAACTTTAATTTAATTTTTTTTAAGATGAACATTTTTGTTTCAAACATCAATTATGCAACAAGAGAAGACCAGTTGCAAGAGTTATTCGAAGGTTATGGTGAAGTTTCTTCACTTAAGATCATCACAGACAGAGAGACCGGAAGATCTAAAGGATTTGGATTCGTAGAAATGGGTGATGCTGAAGGTCAGCAGGCTATTGACGGACTTAATCAGAAAGATTTTAATGGTAAAACATTGAACGTAACAGAAGCAAGACCGAAAGAAGATAAACCAAGACGTTCTTTTGACAACAACCGTGGCGGTGGTTACGGTGGTGGCAACAGAGGTGGCGGTAGTTATGGAAATAACGGGGGTGGAAGCAGAGGCGGAAACCGTTGGTAATCGTTAACTCAACTATAAAAAAGAGCAATCAGTCGCTGATTGCTCTTTTTTTATTTCTTCTTTTTCTTTTTCTTTTCCTTATCTTTTTTCTTTGATTTTTTATCAGAAGTTAGTTCCCTCACCAGCTCACGCACCGGATCTTCTTTGTCCGGCATTGTTAGAGAATGAGCTTCAGCTCCATGTAATTGCAGATCTTCTTTCTGAATAAGGTTCTCATCAACTAATAACTGGATCAGTAACGTTCCGGAATTTTCAAAATAAGTTTCTACAAATTTTTTGGTAACCATCTTTCGGTAATCTTCCCAGCTGACCGCCGCTGAGTAGAGGTAGATTCGGCCCTGCTTTTCAGCATTCAGATAGTGTTTTTCCACGAGGATTTTCAGAAAGGTGGATATGGTATTCTGATGCGGCTTGGGTTCGGGATACGCATTCATCAGATCGCGGAAATAAATAGTTGCCTTTTCCCAGATGATGCGCATCACATCTTCTTCAGATGCCGTTAGAGGTTGTAGTTTCATAGTCTAAAAATAAAGGCTTTCACCAGTGTGAGGTACATCAAAGATACAAAAATCGCAATCGCAGCACCAGAAAGAACTTCTTTCGTGGTATGTCGTCTCAATATGACCCGAGTGACACCAATCAGAATAGCAAGAACGAACCAGAAAATTCCGACTTCCGGACTGATAGTATAGAACAGTGCGGCCACATAGATGTTGAGACTGGTGTGCATAGAGCTCTTGATAAAAAAATTGCTGAGTTGCATCAGAATCAATAGAATACAAAGCATCAAAACCGTCCAGTCTATTTCTTTGTGAATGAAGTAATCTGCGGCCAGGAAAACAATGGTGGCAAGGATAATAAAAACATAAAGAGAATGCCTTTGCCTTCGGTTAGAAACGTCCATATTGGTATAAACCCCTTTTTTGACGTTGCGGTAAATCCAGAGTCCTACCGGAATAATGAGCAGGAGCAGAATAGGGACAAATTTTTTTGTGGCTTCTTCCCAGGAATAATTCAGATAGCTGTAATAAAAAAAGTAGATCGCCAGTGACACCAGCGGATTAAAAAAGTTGGAGATCACTCTCGAGATTGATAAGATAACCGGGTGTTTGATTTCCATCGTTGCAAATTTCGCCCAACAATATACAAAAATATCTAAAACTGCTATTTTAGGCTATTAGAATTTCTTCAAAATTACAGTTTCATTATTCCAATTGAAATAATTAAATCAAAACGACAATGCGCAATCGATTACATAAATAATAATCCTAAGCATTGCCAGATCTTTTGATTCTGAAAAATATGATAATATGCATATAATAGAAAGTAAAATTTTTCTTATTTTTGCTTCATATTTCAAAACAACAATGAAAGAATTTTCTAAAGAAGTCTACCTGAAGTGGTACGAGGATATGACGATGTGGAGAAGGTTTGAAGACAAATGCCGTTCTCTATATCTAAAGCAAAAAATCAGAGGTTTTTTACATCTTTATAACGGTCAGGAAGCAATTCCTGCAGGTTTTACCCATGCAATGGACTTGTCCAAGGACAGTATGATCACTGCTTACAGATGTCACATTCATCCGATGGCTATGGGCGTGGACCCGAAAAGAATTATGGCAGAACTTTGCGGAAAAGCTACAGGAACCTCCAAAGGTATGGGCGGTTCTATGCATATTTTCAGCAAGGAGCACCGTTTTTACGGAGGTCACGGTATCGTAGGTGGTCAGATTCCTTTGGGCGCCGGTATCGCTTTTGCTGACAAATATTTTGACAGAAAAGCGGTTAACATCTGTTTTATGGGAGATGGTGCGGTTCGTCAAGGTGCGCTTCACGAGACTTTCAATATGGCAATGAACTGGAAACTTCCTGTAGTATTCGTTTGTGAGAACAACGGTTACGCAATGGGAACTTCTGTAAAGAGAACTGCCAATCACGAAGATATCTATAAATTAGGTTTAGGTTACGAAATGCCTTGTCTTCCTGTAGATGCGATGGATCCGGAAAAAGTGGCGGAAGCAGCTTACGAGGCTATCGAAAGAGCAAGAAGAGGCGATGGGCCAACTTTCATCGAGGCCAGAACTTACCGTTACAGAGGTCACTCTATGTCCGATGCTGAGCCTTACAGAACGAAGGAGGAAGTAGCGCAATATAAACTGGAAGACCCGATTGAAATTGTAAAAAGCAGATTGCTGGAAAACAATTGGGCTACAGAACAGGATCTGGAAGCGATTGACGAAAAATCCAGAGCTTTTGTTGAAGAGTGTATCGAATTTATGGAGCAGTCTCCGTATCCGGATGCTTCTCAGGTTTATGACTTCGTTTATTCCCAGGGTGAATATCCTTTCTTAGACAAATTAGAAAACTAAAATATTATTAATTTGACATTGAGCATTTGATGTTTGAATTCTATGAATCTCAAATCTCGAATCTCAAATCTCAAATCTCAAATCAATAAAAAATTATGGCAGAAGTAATTACGATGCCCCGTCTATCCGATACGATGACGGAAGGTAAAGTTTCCAAATGGCACAAAAAAGTGGGTGATGCTGTAAAAGAAGGCGACATCCTTGCGGAAATTGAAACAGATAAAGCCGTTCAGGATTTTGAATCCGAACTGAACGGTACATTATTATATGTCGGCGTAGAAGAAGGTGCTCAGGCGCCTGTAGATTCTGTGCTGGCCATCATTGGAAAGGAAGGAGAAGATGTATCTGCGCTGATTGGCGGTGGTGCAAAAGCCGAAGAGAAAAAATCTGAGGAAGAAAATAAAACCGAAAACGAACCTGCAGAAGCTGAAAGCGATACACAAACCTCTGCATCTGGTGATGTGCCGGAAGGTGTTGAGGTTATCACAATGCCAAGGCTTTCTGATACGATGACCGAGGGAAAAGTTGCCAAATGGCACAAAAATGTTGGTGATACAGTGAAAGAAGGCGATATCCTAGCCGAAATCGAAACTGATAAAGCGGTTCAGGATTTTGAATCAGAATTTAACGGAACATTATTATTCCAAGGTGTTGGCGAAGGTGAAGCCGCTGAAGTTGATAAAATTTTGGCAATTATAGGTCCAGCTGGGACTGATGTATCCGGTGTAGTGTCCGGAGGCGGAAAAAAAGCTGCTGCTCCAAAAACGGAAACTAAGACTGAAACCAAAACCGAAGAGAAGCAAGAATCTGCACCAGTAGCTGCATCTTCTACAGGCGACAGGGTTGCGATTTCTCCTTTGGCTAAGAAAATTGCTCAGGATAAAGGCATCGATTTCTCCGGAATCAAAGGTTCTGGCGAGAACGGAAGAATTGTGAAGAAAGATGTTGAAAACTATCAGCCATCTGCACAGCCTGCTGCTGCGGCATCTGCTCCAAAAGCAGCGCCTGCACAGCCAAGTGTGGCGTTTACGCCAGGTGAAGATTCTGAAACACCAAACTCTCAGATGAGAAACATCATCGCTAAGAGACTGGCAGAAAGCAAATTTACTGCGCCACATTACTATCTGACGGTGGAAATCAATATGGACAAAGCCATCGAAGCCAGGAAAGAAATGAACGCGGTGCCGGATACCAAAGTATCTTTCAATGATATGGTAATTAAAGCGGTTGCTATTGCGTTGAGAAAGCATCCACAAGTGAATTCTTCTTGGGCTGGCGATAAAATCGTTCACCACGGCAATATCAATGTAGGTGTAGCGGTGGCTGTTCCGGACGGATTAGTAGTTCCTGTATTGAAAAATACGGATTATATGAGCTACAACGAGATTTCTGCAGCAGTAAAAGATATGGCAGGAAGAGCGAAGACTAAAGCGCTTAAGGCTAACGAAATGGAAGGCTCTACGTTCTCTGTTTCCAATCTTGGAATGTTTGGAATCGAGACATTTACTTCGATTATCAATCAGCCGAATTCCGCAATTCTTTCTGTAGGAGCCATCATCGAGAAACCAGTTGTTAAGAATGGACAGATCGTGGTGGGCAATACGATGAAACTTTCATTGGCCTGTGACCACAGAGTAATCGACGGTGCTACAGGTGCCCAGTTTTTACAGACTTTAAGAACTTATCTTGAAAGTCCTTTGACTTTGCTTTTAGGATAAAATATTTTGAAATATATCATAAAACCTTTCAACATTTGTTGGAAGGTTTTTTTTGTGATTTTTATATTACTCTGCTTGGACTTATAATTAGTTTAACATAAAAAGATATATATTCATTTTTAATTGGAAAGTTAAAAATCAGAAAGCATTTCTGTCATTCCGTAGGAATCCAAACAATTTTTGTTTTTAAGTTAAGATTCCTGCGGAATGACAAACAAACTGTTAAAAATTAGTTTGTTACTGATTACAGAAGTTTATGTAGAGAAATGTGTTTTAGTTAAAACAATCTGCTTAGATTAAATCTCAATTTGCATTGGGTTCAAACGAGATGTTTAAAAGCAAAACCAATTTGTATTTTATTAAAACAATCTGTGTATCGAAAAAGACAGGTTGCATTTGGTTTAAACAAATTCTTTAGATATTATGACAAGTTATTTTTAATTTAAACAATTTGTTTTAAAATGAGTAATGTCGTGTTTCTATGCTGGAGTTGCGTGAGGGATGGAAATGGATATCCTTTTTGTCTGACGTGGAAAAGTTATAGTGCTGCGAAAATTTTTTGAGACAAAAAGATAGAAATGGACAGCCCGGCCCGCTTGTTTTGCCGGACTTAAAATTTGTTTTAAATCCTGAAACGTCTTGGCAAAACAAAGGGGCACGCCCAAATAATTTCGGATTTGATAACAGAATTCGATTATATTTGCATCGTGAAAAAGCTCAGTTTTTTATTTGGTTTTATGACGGTTTTGGTATCGGCTCAAGACCATCTTTCCAGTTTCAATATGATGTCTTTTACTTATAAAATGACGCCGAAATGGATGGCTTATGTGGAGCTGCAAACAAGAGCCAGACGGGATTACACAGTGATTGACTATTACGAGACCAAAGGCGGGATCGGTTATAATCTTAACAAAAATAATCAGGCTTTTGTGGGTTTAGGGCGCTATGGCACTTATGAAAAGATGAAAATTGCGCAGGAGGAATTCCGGCTGTGGTTGCAATATACGCTCACACAGCGCATCGGCAGGCTGAAGATGGATCACCGTGGCCGCGCGGAACATCGCTTTTTCTATGCAAGCCAAACAGGTGAACATACGGAAGCGAATCGGTTCCGATACAGGCTGAGCGCAACTTTGCCAATCAATAAACCGAAAGTCCAGGAAGAGACTTTTTTCTTGAATGCTTTTGAGGAATTGTTCTTTGGTCCCAAAGAGCCTAATTTCAAGCGCAACCGGACGTTTGCAGGTTTTGGTTATCAGTTTAACCATGCTCTGTCTGCTACATCAGGTTACATGTTTCAGCGGGAGTTTGCCGTGAAAGGTAATGATAATTTTCACTTCCTTTACTTCGCCCTGAACTTTACTATTGATGCCACGGATGATGAGAAGGATATCGTGATTCCGATGGTGGATTAGAAAACTCCCGCAGATTTTCCAGATCAAACAAATTTAAAATCTGCGAGAGAAGTTTTTAGACTAATATTTTTCAGACAGATAGAGATAAGCTTTCAGATATTTGTTGAATCGCTTGAGATCTCTTTCGTGCAGCAATTCTGTGCATCTGGTGAGATCCATATTGTCTTTCAGATCATTTAGTTTCACGGCTATTGCGAGCGGACTTTTTTCGATCCTTGCAATAAAAGTATCGTAATCCAGATGTTCTTCTTCCCTTTTTGTTAGACACTCCACCGCTTCCAGAATATAATCGGGAAAGCCTTTTTCGCGAAGATACTCGAAGGAGAATTCCGGGTGATCTTCTACCACGTCGTGCAAAACGCCTACGATCTTTTCGTCAATGGTTTTTCCGGCATTCATCACGCGAAACACGTGTCCGAGGTAAGGTGCGTCGTATTTGTCGGTTTGTTTTTTGTGCGCTTTGGTCGCAATTTTTATAGCTTTATAGAGAAGTTCGTGGGTCGACATTTTATTTCTTTTTCTTTTTGATGCGGAGCGAGTCTCCCGGTACTTCTGCGGGAAATCTTTTCTTTTCGGCAGTTGAAAGTTCCAGGAACGCTCCGTCCGGTTTTTTGCTCAGCATTTTGTAATGTGAAGCTGTGGCAGAATCTACGTTTTTGTAAAACTTAGCCTGTTGGTCGGTCTGTTCCGGCTGTTCCGTGTTATCTTTCAGGCTGGGTTTCTGTTGAGCGGAGGCAAAAACAGAAGATGCCAATGCCAGAATGATCGCTGTATTTTTCATCGGTTTAATTTTGATTTGAAATTAAAAAAAAACCTTAACTAAATATGTTAAGGTTTTATTAAAATTATATTTTAAGTTTATCTTCCCTTCAGCTCATCCAGCAGTCGCTCCAAAGAATTGAGGTCAGAAATCAAAACCTCTCTTGCTTTCGCACCATTAAAACCGCCAACCACTCCGGCTGCTTCCAGTTGATCCATGATTCTTCCTGCTCTGTTGTATCCCAACTTCAGCTGCCTTTGCAACATAGATGTGGAACCCTGCTGTGTAGAAACCACAATCCTTGCGCCTTCTTCAAACAATGCATCCTTTTCGTTCGGGTCAAAAGCTCCTACTGTAGAGCTGCTTTCCTCACCAGAATATTCGGGAAGAAGATAAGCATCCGAATAGCCTTTTTGCTCGCCGATAAATTCGGCTATTCTCTCTACTTCCGGCGTATCTACGAATGCACACTGCAGACGCGTCAGATCGTTGCCATTGAAATAAAGCATATCGCCTTTTCCTACCAGCTGTTCCGCTCCTGGAGAATCCAGAATCGTTTTGGAATCTACGCCGGAAATTACGCGAAATGCAACTCTGGCAGGAAAATTAGCTTTGATCATACCTGTGATAACATTGACGGATGGTCTCTGTGTGGCCACAATCAGGTGGATTCCAATTGCCCTGGCCAGCTGTGCCAATCTCGCAATCGGATGTTCCACTTCTTTTCCGGCGGTCATAATCAGGTCTGCAAATTCATCCACCACCAAAACAATGTAGGGTAAATATCTATGTCCGTTTTCGGGATTGAGTTTGCGTTGAGCAAATTTTGCGTTATATTCTTTGATGTTTTTACAGAATGCATTTTTCAGCAATTCGTAACGGTCGTCCATCTCGATACAAAGCGAGTTCAGCGTATTGATGACCTTTGCATTGTCTGTGATAATCGCATCTTCCGTATCAGGCAATTTTGCCAGATAATGTCTTTCGATTTTTGAATAAAGGGATAATTCCACTTTCTTCGGATCTACCATTACGAATTTTAATTCGCTGGGATGTTTTTTATAGATTAGTGAAGTAAGAATTGCGTTGATACCAACGGACTTACCTTGTCCGGTGGCGCCGGCCATAAGAAGGTGAGGCATCTTGGCAAGATCTGCTACGAAAACTTCGTTAGAAATCGTTCGTCCAAAAACCACAGGCAAATCCATATCAGCATTTTGGAATTTTGGCGATGCGACCACAGAACGCATGGAAACCATTGTAGGGTTTTTTCTGGGAACCTCAATCCCAATTGTTCCTTTTCCTGGCATTGGTGCAATAATCCTGATGCCAAGAGCCGAAAGGTTCAGAGCAATATCATCCTGAAGTTTTTTGATGGCTGCCACTCGGATTCCTGCTTCCGGTACGATTTCGTAAAGGGTAACTGTAGGGCCAATTGTCGCTTTGATTTCAGAAATTCCTACGTTGAATGTTTTGAGTAAACCGACAATTCTGTTCTTGTTTTCTTCCAGTTCATCTTTGTTGATGGTGATTTCCTCATTGCCATAATCTTTCAGCAGTTCTACGGAAGGCATCTGGAATTTGGCCAGATCCAGCTTATGGTCATAAAGTCCATGCTTGCTTACCAAATCATCAGATTTCTGCTGCTCCTCAGAAACCGGAAAATCCTCATCTTTTTTGATTTCCACATTAAAGGCAAAATCGTCATTGGTTTTTATAACCGGACTTTCAATCGCTTTTTCCTGAACATTAACAGGGCTTGCGGGAGATAGTATAACAGGTTCAGGTTTTGTTATTTTAATTTCTTCTTCATTAAAAGAAGTCTGATTCGGCGTTTTTATCGGCTCAAAATCCTGAGTGACTTTAATGTTACTGAAATCGTTTTCCGTTTTTGTGGGCTTTTCTTTTAACAGCGGTTGTTCAGGAGCAATTTCCTTTTCCAGTTCTTCATCCGCTTCAAAATCCTCGTCAGAATTCGGCATCAAATTTTTTAGTTTACCAAAAGTGTTATCATTGATGTCATTCAGCTTGTTTTTAATAGAACTTGGTCTTAGATTAAATTCCAAAACAAAATACAAGGCAAAACTTACCAAAAGAACCATCCAAAGTCCGACAGAACCGATGTACGATTTAAGATAATCCATAATCTGATAACCGTAAACACCGCCTAAAACGCCTTGCCCGTTAGTTACCGCACCAAAGAAAATGGGCGTCCAGCATATAAAAAACAAACTGTGGGAAATGGTTTTCCAGGGTTTGAAATAATTCTTCTTGAATACCAGTGTTCCGAAAACAAAAAACAGGAATGCCACCACAAATGCAGCTACGCCAATACTCTCAAAAATAAAGAAATTTCCCAGCCAGTCACCGGTTTTGCCGAAAATGTTGGAGGACTGTATGGTCTTGTCCGTCATGGTTCCGGCCTGGCTCTGGTCTGCCTTCCAGTTCATCAGATAGGAGATGAAGGACAATGTAAGTACAAAGGATAATATGATGAGGGCTACGCCGGAAATAATCCTCGGTTTCGAGATGATTTTACCAGAGTTGGAGGGCGGATTTTTGTCGTTCTTCATTTTCAAAACAAGTCAATAAATGCAAATTTAAGGTTTTTTCCGGGCGTTAAAAATTAAAATAAAAAAAGATTGGTGCCGGTGGAAATATCGGCTTAAAAATCAAAATGCTGCATAATCTGAAAAATATCATAAATCAGGGTTTTAATTAGCGCAATCAAATTAACATCCTTATTTTTGCGAATCATTATATTTCGAAATGAAAAAGATTCAGGATATTCTTATTTCTACGCGTACCATGGCGGTTCTCCTGCTGGCTTTCGCAATTTCCATGGCCGTTGCCACCTTTATTGAGAACGATTACGGAACGCCCACAGCAAAAGCTCTAATTTATGAAGCCAAGTGGTTTGAGACTATCATGTTTTTGCTGATTCTCAATTTTATCGGAAACATCGGAAGGTACAGACTTTGGAGACGAGAGAAGTGGCCGGTTTTGGTGTTTCACCTGGCTTTCATCCTGATTTTTATCGGAGGTGCCATTACGCGCTACATCAGTTTCGAAGGCACCATGCACATCCGCGAGGGCGAGACCTCTAATGAAATCGTAACCGATAAGCATTTCTTCAAAATCAAAATCGAAGAAAAAGGAGAGCAGCAGAATTACCACGATGTTCCGTACATTATGTCGCCACTTCACCATGATTTCCAGGCGACCTATGATTTTATGGGTAAAGAAAAAATCATCGTAAAAGCGCTCGACTATATTCAGAGAAAAAAAGACAGCCTGGTGTCCGGACCTGGAAAGGAATATCTGCATTTGGTTTCCACAGGTGATATGGGCGGCCGCCAGAATATCTATCTAGGAGAAGGTGAAGTTCAGAATATCAACGGAACCCTGGTGAGTTACAACAGAACGTCGATTGATGGCGCTGTGGAGTTTCAGAAAAAGGATGGTAAGCTTTACATCAAAACACCTACAGATGCTGCATACATGACAATGGCAACGCAGGCAACGGGAACCACAAGGAAAGATGAATTCCAGCCGCTGGCTCTGCGAAGTTTATATACGATTGACCAATTAAAACTCGTGATTCCGGAAGGAACCAAAACCGGGAGACTTGTAGCTTATGAAGGTGACAAGCAAAAAGACAAAGATGTTCCGGATATGCTGAAAGTAGAGGTTTCTGGGCCAGAGACCAAACAAATTGTTGACCTTGTTGTGGAAAGAGGAAATCCGAATAATTACAAACAGATCCATATTGACGGACTGGACATCATGCTCGGATTTGGACCAAAGATTTACTATACACAGCCGTTTGCATTAAAATTAGACAAATTCGTGATGGAAACTTACCCGGGAAGTTCGTCGCCGTCAGCTTATGAATCTCACGTAAAAATTGTGGACGAAGGCAAGGAGACCCCTTATAACATTTATATGAATCATGTGCTTAATTATAAAGGCTACCGGTTTTTCCAGTCAAGTTTTGATCCGGACAGGAAAGGAACGGTTCTTTCCGTAAATCACGACTTCTGGGGTACACTGATCAGTTACATCGGTTATGCTTTTCTTTTTGTAGGAATGTTTGTGACAATGTTCTGGAAAGGTTCACGTTTCTGGAGCCTTAATCAGATGCTGAAGAGCATCAGCAAGAAAAAAGTGGCAGCAATGTTTTTATTGTTGATGAGCTTCGGACTGAATGCTCAGGTAATCGATATGCATGGCAAGGACGGTAGTCATGACAGCCATGCGCCGTCCGGCCAGGTGAGAGCAACATCGCCTAACCAAAACGGCAAAATGCTGGATGCAGACGCAATGGTGAAAAATATCACCATTGATAAAGCCCATGCAGAAAAATTCGGCTACTTACTGGTGCAGAATTATGAGGGACGGATTGTTCCGGCCAATACGCAGGCTCTGGACATTCTTCACAAGCTGACTTCACGTTCCAGGTTTCAGGATTTGGATGCCAACCAATGGTTTCTGGCAGCTACTATTGACCCGATGTTTTGGGCGCAGGTGAATATCATTAAAATCGAAACTGCGGGTAAAGTCGGGAAGGATCTGAGAGCAAAAACCAAAGCTACGGATGAAGGTTTTACGAGTTTGATCAAATTGTTTCCTGCCGATAAAAACGGAAACCTTCGTTTTGTGCTGGAGGATGATTATAATGAAGCATTCCGGAAAAAAGCTTCCGAGAGAACCAGATATGATGAAGCTGTAATTAAGCTTAACGATAAAGTACAGGTATTGAATGGCATTATGTCTTATCAATATTTCCGTACCGTTCCGGTAAAAAATGACCCGAATCACACGTGGAACTCAGTGATGACACCTAATTTTGAAGCAGATGAAAATGCACAGGCTGTCCTCGGACCGTATTTGTCAAGCGTTCTTCTGGCTACACAAGGCGGAAGCTGGGCCAAAGCGGATGCGGAACTGAAAAAAGTAGAGGAGTACCAGCAGAAATGGGGTAAAAATGTAGTGCCGTCTGAAACCAAAGTTAAAGTGGAGGTTCTGATGAACCAGCTAGATATCAACTTCAAACTATTGATTTTCTATACAATTATTGGAGGGTTGCTTCTGGTTCTGGGTTTTGCAGAGTTATTTAAATCCAATAAAATACTTCATAACATTATAAAAGGTATCATTTATATTGGTTCGGTTGGTTATATTTTACATTTCTTAGGTTTGATTGCGAGATGGTATATCTCAGGTCATGCACCTTGGAGCAATGGTTATGAGGCAATTGTCTTTATCTCCTGGGTGGGAATTACGGCAGGATATGCTTTGTACAGAAATTCCAACGCATTAATTCCTGCTGCGGGATTCCTGGTGGCAGTGATTATGATGGGATTTGCTCACGGTGGTTCGGCATTAGATCCACAAATTACACCTTTGGTGCCGGTTCTTAAATCTTACTGGCTGGTAGTTCATGTTGCAATCATCGTCTCGAGTTACGGATTCTTCTCTTTATCGATGCTCATTGCGATGATCTCATTGATTTTCTACGTGATTGCGAATAAGGAAACATTCAATAGACATAATGATACCACTCTGAAGGAATTAGCTATCGTCAGCGAGATGTCTCTCAACATAGGATTATTAGCGCTGACTATAGGAAACTTCTTAGGTGGAATTTGGGCTAATGAATCCTGGGGACGTTACTGGAGTTGGGATCCGAAAGAGACTTGGGCTTTCATCTCCATTATGGTTTATGCCTTTGTCATTCACATGAGGTTGGTTCCTGGGCTGAGAGGCAGATACACTTTCCATGTCGTCACCATGTTTGCTTTCTGTTCGATGGTCATGACTTATTTCGGGGTGAACTACTACTTATCCGGCCTGCATTCTTATGCCAAAGGTGATCCTATTCCTTTACCGCTGTGGGTTTATATCAGTTTGGCTTATATGCTGGCACTTTCTGTAGCAGCTTGGTTCAAGTACCGCATGCTGAACGCCAAACAGGAAAAACGTACACAGGTTGAGCCTTAATATCATAAAAAATTCCCGATTACACAATCGGGAATTTTTTTTTGTAGATAGAATTTACTGCTTGATAATTTTCTGGGTTTCTGATTTTCCATCGGCAAAATCAATTTTTATCAGATAATTACCGGGCTGAAATCCGGACAGATCGATGTTGGTATTTGCATCTTCCAAGACTATTTTGCCGTCCAAACTATAAAGGGATACTTTCCGCACGAGGGCTTTACTTTGAATGCTGATGCGTTCTCTGGCCGGATTTGGGTATACTGAAGATGGTCTGCTATTCACTTCGTCAGTTGCGAGCCGCACCACTGCAGAGTACACAGGGCCATACCAAGCACTACTTTTGTTATCGGTACATTTGGACTTTACGTAGGTTTCATAGGTCCAGTTCAGGTTAAGATCGGTCCTGGAATCTTTCGGTTCACCGGTTATGTCCCGGTAAGTTTCTCCGCCGGCACTTGTAAAAATATTTTTTCTTCCCCAGAGTGTCTGCCACTGAGTTGCCTCCGCTGACTCTTTCCAGGTTAAGTCAATTGCAGTACTAACCTGACTGGCAATCTTCAAATTGTAAGGTGCTGCACAAATCAAGTCCCCGTTCTGATGATTTTGGATGTACATAGATATAGGAAAATAACCCTGCTGACCAGTGAAGACTGCATCAGGAACATCGATCTTAATGGTGTGTGTACCTGCTGAGAGAGTGCCTAACTGGACTTCGCGATTCGGGATAACATCTCCGGGACACCAGTTGTTCCAGGAAATCCAGCCTCGCAAGGTTTTCGGCGTATTGCCATAAATTCCGTTCACTTGCGTATTGTACTGCCGGAAATCTTCGCAGTTTTTACCGCCAGGCATGTATTGTTGCACAAGCTGATTATCCAGATACACATTGTGAACTCTCTTCACATATTCCTCTCCATTGTTATTGGATCCATGATTGGAAGTGATGAGATGCAATACCGCATTAGGAACATTTTGATCTACAGAGAATGTCACAATTCTCGTAGTGGCTCCCGGAACGTCCGTCGCATTGTAATTGTTAAGATTCTGACGGTAGGATAGCGGCAGAAAAAAATTGTCTGCTGGCGCCGCAGTTCCGCTCGTTACGAGCTCCAGATTACCGCGGAAAACATCTGTACGGTCTGCACAGCCAGCCACTTGCGTCTGCGCTGCAGCGGAATAACCGTCTGCACGGAACTCTATCCAGAAATCGTAGGTTGCGGCAAGTGCAGGATCGTGAAGGATATTGGAGATATTGTCGATCTGGTAACTGTAAGGCACTTGTTTGATTTCAGCGTTCTTATTCATAAACGGCGTAATAAAACGACCAATTTCGATTCGCTTGATATCCGGTTGATTGTAAGTGTAAGAAGTACTTTCTTTAGGCACCAGAACCAGGTTGACGCCGGCAATCCTGTCATAGTTGTCGCACGCAGCAGTGAGGACAATATTCATTTTCACATTGCTGCCAATTGATCCAATTTCTGCAACGCTTAACTTTCGGGAAATGATATCCTGCTCATAAGCGTGCAACCTGATTGCTCCGGCCGGAATCTGGGAATACGCTTCCGCAGGAAGTGTCTGGCCTTCTCCTAGGTAATGGTACATGCTGTAGAATGGAACATCGTTAAAAATTGAAACATTCTGAGATTGAAACAGTGGAATGGTGGCAAAAGCTGCCACTGCAAGAAGTAGTCTTTTCTTCATATTAGATTGATATTGATAACAAATTTAGATATTTCGTACGTATTAGAATCATTTTTCAATTTAATTTTGAATATAATTCGATATTATCATAGATAATGTAAACAATCATTAAGTTCCATTCTTATTTTCTATTTAACAAAATAGTTTTTGTTTTTTTATCGAAATTCGTTATCTTTAAGGAAAATTAAACTGATATGATCTTTATCTGGATTGCGGTCTTTTTTGGATTGCTCACGCTATTTGCCTCATTTTTCACTGTCAAACAGGAAAGCGCAGCGATTGTAGAGCGCCTTGGGAAGTTTCATTCTATACGACACGCCGGCCTACACTTGAAGATTCCTTTTGTGGACCAGATCACCAAACGGATGAATCTCAGGATTCAGCAGTTGGATGTCCTCATTGATACCAAAACTTTGGATAACGTTTTTATAAAAATGAAAGTTTCTGTCCAATATCAGGTGATCCGTACGCAGGTAGGAGATGCGTATTACCGTTTGGAAAATCCTGAAAGTCAGATTACTTCTTTTGTATTTGATGTGGTGCGTGCGGAAGTCCCGAAGCTGAAACTTGATGATGTTTTTGTGCGAAAGGATGATATCGCTGTTGCTGTAAAAGGCGAACTTCAGGAGGCGATGAACAGTTATGGTTATGACATTATCAAAGCATTGGTTACCGATATAGATCCGGACGAGCAGGTAAAACATGCCATGAACCGCATCAATGCTGCTGAGCGTGAGAAAACTGCGGCAGAATACGAATCCGAGGCGCAAAGGATCAGAATTGTGGCGGTGGCCAAAGCAGAAGCGGAGTCCAAGAAACTTCAGGGACAAGGGATTGCAGATCAGCGAAGGGAAATTGCGAAAGGCCTGGAAGAATCTGTAAAAATGCTGAATAGCGTGCAGATAGAGCCTCATGAAGCGTCTGCGCTGATTGTTGTCACACAGCATTATGACACGCTGCAGTCCATAGGTGCCAATAACCGTTCGAATCTCGTACTTTTGCCTAATACGCCTACTGCGGCCAGCACAATGCTGAATGATCTGGTAGCGGCCATGGCAGTTTCTAAACAGATCGATGCTGTAGACAATCCAAAACATAATAAACAAAATCCGAACTTTCTATAGACAAAAATCCTGATGATAGGCTTTTTTTAATTTTCATTAGGATGAAATCCGATGCTTCTCGTAGGTTCTTCCGTCGCGCGATAGCTGTCCAGTTCATCTTTCAGCATTTCAATGCGTGATGCAAAGCGGTCATAAGCATTGGCAGAAACTTCTGTCAAAAATTGCTGTACATTATTAAGGTACTCACCGGTCAGTTTTGATGCCGACTCTTTAAGTGACAAGTCCAGCAATCCCTGATTGATAATAACCGATTCTGTGTTGTTTTTCTGATACAAACTGCGAATGCGTTTTTTAAGGCTTTGCGTAAAATCCATAATCATGGTGTTCGAAAACACGCGCATCTTGTCTGCGGTTTCTTGCCAGAAAGGTATTTCGTGTGCATGATTATCCTTTAGGATTTTAAGCAGTGTCGCATCATCCCGGAGATTTCTGGTCATGTTGAATAACAACATTTCTGCCCGTTCTGAACGGTTGGGCGGGAAAATAGGAATCAACACATCAAACCTTCCCGGTGCAAGCATTTCAGATTCGATTCCGGCAAGCTCCTTCGCAGATCCTATCATGAGCAGATGTTCCTTTTCAAATTTCTCGATGTTATGAAATATACTTTCCTTTACATCTTCATATTCCGGATGAGATGATTGGTTTTCTGTACGCTGCATCATGATTTCGTCAAAATTTTCGATGAAGAGAACGATGTCGCTTTTTTTAAACATCTCTGAAAGATAATGTTCAAAATTCACCTTCGCATCATCCGTAAAAATGCTTTTCAACTGCCCTTTCCGGACTTCGTAGAATTGGAAATCGATCATTCTGGCGATGCGTCTGGCCCAGAAAATTTTACCACTTCCGGGAGGTCCGTATACCAGGATGCCAGCTGCTTTCTGAATGCCCCAGTTGTCGGACTCTTCCGGATTGATAAATGGTTCCAGCATATCAGTGATATAAAAAAACAAATCTCTGTAACCAATAAAATCCCGGTGTTGCAGGACGGTTTTATTACCAAAGTAATCGTAGACAAACTGATAATTTCCCCCAAGCCGATAGTCGATGCCGAACGTGGATACGGAAGATTTGAAAATACCATTTTCATAAACATTTGGAAAACGTTTTTGAATCAAGCGCTCTACCTTATCTGCGGGCTGATGAATTTTTTCCGCAATGTCCCCAGCGCTTTTCTGTATTCTGAGATCTTCATCATATTTTTTTAGAAATTCCTGGTTTTCTGTGGCAAACTTCTCAAAATTTTGGGTAATATTGAGATTTGGGGAAAGACAGTCTGAGATGTCAAGGTCAAAGTCCTGCATGAACTGCTTAAGGTTTTCCTCAGCGACGTGGAGCTGCTTTGAAAATTCCGTGAGATTCTGCGTCATGATACAATTGTTTGAGTGAAATTAACAAAAACCATACTAATCAAAGTAACAAAACGGCGGATCAAAAGACTTTTATATAAAAATAGTACTATGGAAAAAATACTTGAAGTAAAAAATCTGACCAAAAAGTTCCGGCATATTGCGGTGAACAATATTTCCTTCGATGTGGAAAAAGGAAATGTCTACGGTCTGCTGGGTCCCAATGGCAGCGGTAAATCCACAACTTTCGGAATGCTGCTTTCCACCATCAATCCCACTTCCGGAAGCTGGAAATGGTTTGGGAAGGAAGGTACAGATACAGACACGCTGAAGAAAATCGGAGCCATCATTGAGCAGCCCAATTTTTATCCGTACCTGAGTGCTGAGAAAAATCTGGAAATTGTTGCTGAGATCAAAGGTGTTCCTAAAGCCAGAATTGATGAAGTTTTGCATGTGGTAAAGCTTCTTGACCGGAAAAAAGATGCGTTCCGGACCTATTCACTCGGGATGAAACAGCGGCTTTCTATAGCCTCGGCGCTGCTTGCGAATCCGGAAGTTCTGATTCTGGATGAACCTACGAATGGCCTGGATCCGGAAGGTATTATTCAGATCCGGGAAATTATTAATCAAATTGCAAAATCGGGAACTACAATAATTGTTGCCAGCCATTTGCTGGATGAGATCGAGAAAATTTGTTCTCACGTTATTGTCCTGAAGCACGGAACAGCAATTTATTCAGGCTCCGTGGATGCTATGAGCAACACCAAAGGCTTCTTTGAGCTGAAGGCCGGTAATTCTTCCGAATTGATGAGCGTATTGCAATCTTTCGGAATTTTTTCTTCCGTCAAGGAACGTGAAAATTTGGTTGTGGCTCAGATTGCAGAAGATATTTCTGCTTCGGAACTGAACCGCAAACTGTTCGAAAAGGGCATTTCGCTCTCGCATCTGCAGAAGAAAAAAGAAAGCCTGGAAACCCAATTTCTTGAACTTGTAAAACAAAATAACTTATGATACGACTTTTAAAATTAGAATATCTCAAAAATCTGAATTACAATCCGTTCCGGATTTTTGCACTGCTTTATTTCCTGGTTCTGGGCTTGCTGCTTTTCATTGGTCTGGTAGACTTTGATCTGGCAGGTCTTAAAGTCAATCTGAAAGAACAGGGTATGTACGATTTTCCCGGAATCTGGAATTTTACCACATACATTGTAGCCACTCTCAAAATTTTCCTGGGATGCATTATTGTCTTTTCGATCTGCCAGGAATTCAGCAACAGAATGTTCAAGCAGAACATTATTGACGGGCTCAGCCGCGAGGAATTTATCGGTTCCAAGCTGCTTACCATACTGGTGATGACCACTTTTTCTACATTGCTGGTGTTCGTAGTGGCTTTGATTCTTGGCAAAACATATTCATCCACGCAGGATGCCAGTCTGGTCTTTAGCGAAATCTATTTTATTTTTAATTATTTCCTGAAACTCTTTACATTCTTTACGTTTTTGATGTTTCTGTCCATACTTTTCCGGAAATCCATTTTTGTTTTTCTTGGATTTTTTATGATCTGGTTTGTGGAAGGCGTGCTATCGGGCATTGAGAAATATATGCTCCTTAAAAGTGTAGCAGATAAGGACAAGGGAAAAGCAATGCTGACTCACGAATACCTTACGGACTACCTGCCGCTGGAAAGCATGTCCAGGCTCATTCCTAATCCGCTGGTGAGAACAAAAATGGCGCAGATGATGGGCATGGATTTCAAATTCGAATACCCCATTGAAAGTGCTGTATCCTGTATCGTGTGGTCTATTATTTTCGTTGGAGGAAGCTACTGGATACTCAAGAAAAAAGACTGGTAAAAAATATTTTTGAACATTAAATTTGCAATTCCGCCGTCAATATGCATCGGCGGAATTTTTTATTTTAAATCTGTAGATAAAAATCTACAAAATTTCCTTATTTTAAGGGCGTTTTTATATCTTTTTTTTAACCCAACTTTAACGTTTAAATTGTTGATTTTAACAATAAAACGGATAATTTTGTAACAATGGATTTCAGATATATTTTGTTCGCTTTCAGCCTTGTACTTTTCGCTCCATTTTTAAGGGCTCAGAAAAGTTATAACGCATTGGTGTATGAAGGCAATAAAAAATTTGACTCTAAAGATTATACAGATGCCGCTGCGAAATATTCGGAAGCCATCACGGTAAAATCCGGTAGCTATGCCGCACATTACAATCTGGGCAACGCCTTGTACAAAAGCAAAAAATACGAAGAGGCTGCAGCGGAGTATCAGAAGGCCTCCAGACTCACCAAAAGCAAGTACGAAAAGGCTGCGGCTATTTATAATCAGGGTAATGTGTTGATGCAGTCTAACCAGCCCCAGAAAGCGGCCGAGCTTTACAAGCAGGCTCTGAAGCAGGATCCTTACAACGAAGCCATCCGTAAGAATTACGAAATCGCAATGCTGAAGGACAAGGAAAAGAAAGAAAACCAAAAACAGGATTCTAAAAAGGGGAAAGGCGAGGGCAAGGACTCCAAAGACCAGAACCAATCCGGAAAAGGCAATCAAAACAAAGACCAGCAGAACGGTCAGGGTGATAAAAACAAAGGCGAAAGCCAGGGCAAACCGGACCAGCCAAAGAAACAGGAAAACAAAATCCCCGAAGAAGCTGAAAAATCCATCTTGCGCGACATCGAAAACCGCGAGCGTGAGACGGCAAGAAGAATTTTAAATAAAAGAGCCAATTCGATGCCGCAGAGCAACGAAAAAGATTGGTAAATGATAAGAAAAAATTTATACATATTATTTCTCCTGACCTCGGTATTCTCGCTGGCTCAGGTCAACTTCTATTCCGAGTCTAATACCAAGGAGAGCAAGGTTAATTCTCCTTTGGTTTTTACGGTCGTGCTTGAGATTTTTGGTGAGGACCTGATTCAGGAAACGCCCATCAAACTCCCGGACTTTTCCAAATTCAATTACGAATACGCTTCCGAACAAAATACGTTCATCGATCCTGTAAAGAAAATCAGAATCAATCAGATGGTTTATCAGTTTTCCCTGGATCCGAAACAGGCCGGAAACATCAAGATCGGCTCAGCACTGGTAAAGGTGAACGGGAAAATGTATAAAACGGAACCCATTGATATCGTGGTAAAAGATGCAGATAAGAAATCTGTCGCTGCTAATACACCTGGAAAAAATATGTATCTGCAGATGCAGGTGGATGACAGGGAAGTGTACAAAGATGAGCCCGTGGTAGCAGTGCTGAAAGCTTTCAGCAGAAATATTTCCGGTTTCAGACATTTGGAAACCTCCAAGTTTGGTTACAGTAAAAAATATGTCATCCGTTCTATTGCCAATTTTGACGAATCCATTGAAGATTCGGAAAATAACTACTCATCGCAGGTTATCGGCATGTTTGTGATTGTTCCGAAGGTGGCGGGCATTATGGAAGTTCCGCCTGCGGAAGTTCCGCTCACAGGAAATCACGGTTCGCTTTACTCCAATAAAGTAAAGATTAACGTTAAAAAATTACCGGATGGCGCTCCAAAAGGTTTCAAAGATGCCGTTGGAAATTACAATGTCAAGGTTGAACTCATTGATAAGGGCAAGGAAAACTTCGAAATCAACAAAGCGTTCAACGTGGCTGTGAAATTGACCGGCAGCGGGAATCTCTCACCGTCCATTATCCCTAAAATTTTACCGTCTGCCGATTACGAAACTTTTGAACCTAAAATTATCAATAATTCGAAAGCTACAACTGAAGGCATTGAAGGTGTGGTGGAAGCTCAATATGTCATCATTCCGAAAAAACGCGGTGATATCAACATTGCCACAGAAGCCTTTTCTTATTTCAATCCGAAAGAAGAAAAATATTTCGATCTGGGATCCCAAAATCTGATCCTGAAAACTGTGAATGCGCAGGATATTGCCAATGCTAAATCTACGATGCAGAAGGTGAATGAATATACCAACACGGTTCTTGAAAAAGTGGATTCTCCGGTGATCAATACCCAAAATCTAAAAATCACCGAACATAAAAGTTTTAACTGGAAGGGCATGATTGGCAACCTGATCATTGTCGGAATGATGTCATTAGCTCTGATTTACTTTAACAAAAAAATAAGGGAAAGAAAGAGTAGGAAAATTGTGACGGATCAAAATAAAGTGGCGCCGGTGGCTAACATCGCAGAAACGGAAAGCTTGCTGCGCAGTCAGGAGCAGCTGGATATCCGGAGTTACATCAATTATCTCCGTAAAAAACGTGATCAGAATGATTCGGCGGGATTCTTCGGTGCACTATCGGAATTGCAGAACGATGCAGAAAATTATACAGAGGAACACTTTGGGACTGATTTTCCTGGCTACCTGAAAAATACGCTTGGATCCGGGCATTTAGAAGCATATAAAATGCTGATGAGCAAAGTGCAGATGGAAAAATATTCGCCGTTTATCAGTCAGGAAAAACTATCTGAAATTTTAAAAGATATTGAGCAGGTCTATCAAGTATTTTAGCAAATTCTCAAAAAAGTTTTTTATTTTTGCGAAATATTTAAAACGCTGATATGGAATTTTTGGAAGACTTTTCGATTAAGGAAACAATGACTGCCTTTATGGTTCTCTTTGCTGTGATTGACATTCTCGGATCTGTTCCGATTATTGTTTCGCTCAGACAGAAATTCGGCAAAATTGAATCTGAAAAAGCAGCGATTGTCGCAGGTCTTCTGATGATTGCCTTCCTGTTTATTGGTGATAAGATTCTAAAATTTATCGGGGTGGATGTCAACTCTTTTGCTATTGCGGGAGCTTTTGTAATTTTTATCATCGCCGTCGAAATGATTTTGGGCATTGAGATTCATAAAACCAACCAGCCGCAGGCAGCTTCCATCGTTCCGATAGCATTTCCGCTGATTGCAGGCGCAGGAACACTCACCACTACGCTCTCACTGCGTGCAGAATACCACGAAATCAATATTATCTGTGGTATTGTGCTCAATACGATTTTAGTTTACGCAGTTCTGAGACTGGCACCGTGGATCGAAAGAAAAATGGGTGAAGGATCACTGCAGGTTTTGCAGAAAGTTTTCGGAATTATACTTTTAGCGATCTCTATTAAATTATTTACCGCTAACTTTGCACAGCTGTTTCAAAATTACGTTCATTTTTAATATCAGTTAACATGAAAACATTTTATAAAGTATTTCTGGTGCTCTTCATCATATTCATTGCAATTAATGTCTATGCGCTGGACTGGAGATCCGACCTTTTCGATGAAGATAATATCAAGCATGTCTTTTCATTGGCCGCCGGCATTCTCGGATTGATCGTGGTCTTCATTCTCAACAGCTGGAGCAAGCTGGCAGAGAGAAAGTAAAAAAACGCTTCAGATTTTTTCTGAAGCGTTTTTTTATCAATTCAAATCATTCAGCGCATTTCTGAGAAACTGAATGCTCGTTTTATTGATTTTGGATTGTGTTTTGGCGCTGTCCCACTGAGAAAGAATTTCCTCTACCAAATCATCCTCGCAGTCATAACGACCATCATCATCGAACATCACCGTTCTTGCAAAATGAATCATTTCTTCTTTGCTTAGCTCGTCTGCCAGATATTTGTCACAGATCTTCACTAGTTCTTTTCTTGTTATAATCATCTTAATTTCAATTTAAAGAACGATTCGCACTTTTACACATTACCGGTCGTAAAGCTGCTCGTACAGCTTGATAAAATGTTCCTTGATCACTTTTCTTTTCAATTTGAGCGTTGGCGTGAGCAGGCCGTTATCTTCGGTCCAGATTTCCGGTGTCAGTTCAATTTTTTTGATCTGCTCCCATTTGCCAAGATGAGCATTGATTTTAGCAAGTTCTTTCTCTATTTGAGATTTTAATTCTTTGGAATTAGCGATTTCTTCGAAAGAATTTCCAATGTTAATATTGTTTTGAGACGCCCAGTTTTTTGCAAACTCAAAATCAGGCTGCACCAAAGCAGTTGGCATTTTTTCGCCGTCACCAACAACCATGATCTGTTCAATAAATTGCGAAGCTTTTGCGAGATTTTCAATCACCTGAGGCGCAACATACTTTCCGCCGGAAGTTTTGAACATTTCTTTCTTCCTATCCGTAATGAAAAGAAAATTGTCTTCATCCAGCATACCGATATCTCCGGTTTTGAAATAGCCGTCTTCCGTAAAAGCTTCTTTTGTTTTTTCCTCGTCTTTATAATAACCTTGAGTCACAGTTGGACCTTTCACCGTGATTTCTCCATCGTTCTGAATTTTCACATCCACATTTTTGATAGGTCTTCCCACCGAACCGATTTTAGTGAATCCAAAACTGTTGACAGCCATTACAGGCGATGTTTCCGTCAATCCGTAACCTTCCAGAATCGGAATGCCTGCGGCGTGAAACATCGTGTTTAATCGTTTGGACAAAGCTGCCGAACCGGAAACCAGTGTAATCAGATTACCGCCCAGGCCTTCCCGCCATTTGCTGAAAACCAGTTTGTCCGCAATGATATGAGCCAAAGATTTTGAATCCCCGATTTTATATTTTTCCGCGACTTTTAGTGACCAAAGAAATATTTTGGATTTGATTCCGCCAGCTTCCGTACCTCGTTTATAGATGGCATCGTAAACCTTTTCGATCATTCTTGGAACCACGGTCATATATTGTGGTTTCACTTCTTTCAGATTGTCGCTCAGTTTCTCATTGCTTTCTGCAAAATACATAGAGATGCCATTGGTCATAAACAGGTACAAAACCATTCTTTCGTACACGTGACAGAGCGGAAGAAAACTCAGAGCGCGGTTTTTAGAATCTTTGAAAGGTACTCTGTCCTCACATCCCAGGACATCGGAAACAATATTTTTGTGTGTCAGCATCACACCTTTTGGCCTGCCCGTTGTTCCGGAAGTGTAGATGATTGAAGCCATTTCGTCCTCAGAAATTGAATTTTTAATCGAATCGACTTCTTCCTGATTATCTGTATCTTTACCTAATTCCAAAAGTTCTTTCCAATTTTTAGCGTTATCGACTTTATCGAAAGTAAAAATCTCCTGTAAATCGGGCAATTGACTTTTAATAGAATTGATTTTTTCAAACAACTTCTCATCGGAAACCACACAGATTTTGGAATCGGAGTTTTCAAGATTGTAGACGCAGTCTTCTCCCGAAATTGAAGGGTAAATTGGAACCGTCACCAAACCAATCTGCAGCGCCGCCTGATCAAAAAAACACCATTCGACTCTGTTAGTAGAGGAAATCAGCGCAATTTTATCACCGTGTTCTAAGCCATATTTCAGTAAAGCTCTGGATAATTGATTGGTAATTTTAATGTACTGATCTGTAGACACTTTTTGCCATTGTCTATCCCGCTTGTCACAGACAAAATCGTCTTTCTCGAAATTGGCCTTCGAATAGTAAGGAATGTCGAAAATCCTTTTTACTTGCATGAAATCTTAATTTTTAAACCGACGTTATGCGCAAATATAGATAAATATGGACTTCTGTTACGTTAATGTTTACATAAAAAAAACTATCCAAAGGATAGCTTTAATGTTAATCTTTATACATTCTGTCGTATAGGTCCTGAAATTCAGCTTTGATAGCTTTTCTTTTAAGCTTGAGCGTGGGTGTCAGCAGACCGTCATCAATACTCCAGATTTTTGGTGTCAATTCAATTTTTTTGATCTGTTCCCACTTACCCAGATGTTCATTGATGTTTTCAATCTCCTTTTCAATTCTCGATTTTACAGCAGGGTTTGCAGCAATGGCCTGTGGCGAATCAATAATTTTGACGTTGTGCAGCTCCGCCCAGTTTTTGGCATATTCAAAGTTAGGCTGGATAAGGGCACAAGGCATTTTCTCGCCGTCACCCACCACCATGATCTGCTCAATGAATTTTGAAGCTTTAGCCAGATTTTCAATCACCTGCGGCGCTACGAACTTTCCTCCGGAAGTTTTGAACATTTCCTTTTTCCTGTCTGTAATGAAAAGGAAATTATCTTCATCCAGATGCCCGATGTCACCGGTTCTGAAATAGCCGTCAGAAGTGAAAGCTTCCTTGGTTTTTTCCTCGTCGTTATAATAACCTCCAAAAACAGAAGGTCCTTTCACTACGATCTCGCCATCGGATTCAATTTTAACTTTGACATTTTCCAAAGGAATGCCGACAGATCCGACCTTCACTTTTCCGAAAGCATTAACGGAAATTACCGGCGATGTTTCTGTCAATCCGTAACCTTCCAGAATCGGAATTCCGGCGGCATGGAACATCGTGTTTAAACGTTTTGACAAAGCGGCTGAACCGGAAACCAAAGTGATGAGATTTCCTCCCAAACCTTCTCTCCATTTTTTGAAAACCAGTTTGTCCGCAATGGTGTGCATGAAGGATTTAGGTTGACCCAATTCATATTTCTCGGCAATTCCCAATGACCAAAGGAAAATTTTCGATTTTAATCCGCCTGCAGCAGTCCCTTTGTTATAAATAGAGTCATAGACTTTTTCTACTAATCTCGGAACCACCGTCATATACTGAGGTTTCACTTCTTTTACATTTTCTCCGATTTTCTCGATGCTTTCTGCGAAATAAATGGATATTCCGTTACTTAAATAGAGATAGAAGATCATCCTTTCGAAAACGTGGCAAATCGGAAGAAAACTCAGGGCTTTTACTTCTTTATAATCCAGACCTTTTTCTTTCGGGATTCTCGGTGTACTTGCGGTGACATTAGAAACCAGATTGTTGTGCGTTAGTTGTACACCTTTTGGTTTACCAGTCGTTCCGGACGTATAAATAATTGTTGCCAGATCTTCAGGATTGATGGCTTTTGCCAGATCATCAACTTCAATTTGTGTCGCATCATTTTCGCCCAGGTCAATGATTTCATTCCAGTTTGGCGCACCATCGATCTCGTCAAACGTAAAAATTCCCACGAGTGACGGAATGTGAGCTTTGGCGTTAGTCAGTTTTTTATAAAGTTCTGCGTCGGAAACAAAACAGTATTTGATTTCAGAATTATTAAAGATATAAACATAATCTTCCACAGAAATAGTAGGGTAGACCGGAACGGTTACCACGCCAATCTGAGAAATTCCTAAATCCATCACCGCCCATTCGGTCCTGTTATTGGAAGTAATCAGGCCAATCTTGTCGCCGGGTTTAATACCCAGTTTCAGCAACCCTCTGGAAATTTTGTTGCCTTGGTTGATCAACTCAAGCGTCGATGTTTTATTCCATTTCCCGTTTTTTTTCGTTACCAGACAGTCATCTTTCGGAAATTGTTCCATGGCCAGAGCAGCGAAATCAAATATTCTTTTAACGTTCATAAAATATCGTCATTAATAAATTATTAAAATTGAGTTAACATTAAGGTAAATATAATTTTTTTTTCCAAGATAACAAAATCCTGCATTTCGCTTTGATTTTTTTCCAAAAAGTTTATATTTACGGCAGAAAAATTTAATCAGAACGCGTATGGATTTCAATCTTACAGAAGAACAACAGATGATTCAGCAGGCCGCAAGAGATTTTGCCCAGGCAGAGCTTTTGGAGGGAGTTATAGAACGGGACAATGAACAAAAATTTCCTTATGATGCAGTCAAAAAGATGGGCGAGATGGGATTTTTGGGAATGATGGTTGATCCAAAATACGGCGGTGCTGGACTGGATAGTATTTCTTACGTTTTGGCAATGGAAGAGATTGCTAAAGTGGATGCTTCTGCGGCCGTTGTAATGTCTGTCAATAACTCTTTGGTTTGTGCAGGTTTGGAAAAATTCTGTAACGAAGAGCAGAAAATGAAATATCTGAAACCGCTGGCGAGTGGCGAAGTGATTGGTGCTTTTGCATTGTCTGAGCCGGAAGCTGGTTCTGATGCAACTTCTCAGTCTACAACTGCAGAAGATAAAGGTGACTATTACTTGTTGAACGGAACCAAAAACTGGATTACAAACGGCGGAAACGCCACTTATTATATCGTGATTGCTCAAACCAATCCTGAGAAAAAACACAAAGGCATCAATGCTTTTATTGTAGAAAAAGGATGGGAAGGTTTTGTGGTTGGAAAGAAAGAAGACAAGCTGGGAATCAGAGGAAGTGATACGCATTCTCTGATGTTTACCGATGTGAAAGTTCCTAAAGAAAACAGGATTGGAGAAGACGGTTTCGGGTTCAGTTTTGCGATGGCCGTTTTGAATGGCGGCAGAATCGGGATTGCTTCTCAGGCTTTGGGGATTGCTTCCGGCGCTTATGAATTGTCTCTAAAATATGCCAAGGAAAGAAAATCATTTAAAACTGAAATTATTAATCATCAGGCAATTGCTTTTAAATTAGCCGATATGCATACCAGCATTATGGCGGCAAGAATGCTGATTTATAAAGCTGCAGCTGAAAAAGATGAAGGTAAGGACATCTCAGAGAGTGGTGCAATGGCCAAATTGTATGCGTCTCAGGTGGCGATGGATGTCACTATAGAAGCGGTCCAGATCCACGGCGGTTATGGTTATGTTAAGGAATATCACGTAGAAAGAATGATGCGTGATGCGAAGATCACTCAGATTTACGAAGGAACTTCTGAGATTCAGAAGATTGTCATTTCAAGAGCAATTGCTAAGAAATAATTTAGAATTTATCTGAATACTAAAAACCTTTCTATTTGCGGAAAGGTTTTTTTATGAGAGCAAAACATAATTTCTTTAAGATTTTTTGAATTGCTAAATTTGTTTCCAAAATCAATTATCATTTATCGCTCATCATTTATAGCCAGATGTCGGAATTAAAGAAAATCAGGGAAAAGCAAAATCTCACGCAGGAAGAATTGGCAGAAAAGTCGGGGCTTTCCGTCAGAACCATCCAACGCATAGAAGCGGGAACAAAGCCAAAGGGTTACACTTTAAAAACTTTGGCTTCCAGTCTGGATGTTTCTCAAAATGATTTATTGACGCCGAGTATTCCGGCAGAAGAACTGATTTTAGAAAACCTAATTGTTGAAGAACGGATATCATTAGCAGACAATGAACCTGCTGAAAATTGGACCTTAATCAAAATCATCAATCTTTCTTCGCTTCCGTTATGTTGGTTTCCGATTGCCAATTTTCTACCGCCATTATTAATAATGTTAATTTCAAAACAGAAATCTCCGCTTGCCAGACAAATCATTTCACTTCAAATTCTATTATCTATTATTGCCCCAATTATTTTTATGTTGGTAGTGCTATTAAAACTCGGAAAAGAGTCTGTGATAATGACCATTATTGCTTTAATCCTGTCCGATATTTACATTATTCTTAGAAATGCTTATCAATTGGATAAAAATAAAATGCTTTATTATAAACTGAATTTCAATTTGTTATAAATCTGTCAGCCAATTGTCGGGTGATTGTCGGGCTATGTTTTTGACCGGAAACCCAATAATTCTGAATCTTTGTCAAAAATAAAACAATGACAAAACATTTCGGAATCATCTACGTTTTTCTATTCCTTTCTTTTGGAAATCTTAGAGCGCAAATCGATAAAAATTCAGCTTTATTTCTTGATCTGAAAAAACAGGATAGTATTTTCTTTGAACGTGGATTCAATAATTGTGATATCGCTTATATGGAAAAGACTGTTGCTGATGATTTGAAATTCTATCACGATAACGGCGGCTTTCAGGATAAAGAATTATTCCTGAAAAGAACCAAACAAAACGTCTGCGGCAATCCAAACCAGAAGCCAATACGAAAAGTCATTGAAAATAGTTTAGAAGTTTTTCCGCTGTACAATAACGGCGAATTGTACGGCGCAATACAATCCGGAGAACATCGGTTTTTTATCCGCGAAAAGGGAAAACAGGATGCTTTAGGCGGTCAGGCAAAATTCACTACTGTTTGGACGAAGAAAGATGGAAACTGGGTGATGACCGATATTTTGAGTTATGACCACGGCGACGCTAAGCTGGACGATAATGATACTAACATTGAGCAATTAATGAAAGATAATAATATTCCGACTTTAGGATTAGGTGTAATTGAAGACGGCAAATTGACAAAAATAAATGTTTACGGAACTCAGAATGGCAAAACTTCTGCGGCTTACAATTGCCTTTTCAATGTTGCATCTTTAACGAAACCAGTGACTGCGATGACGGTATTACGTTTGGTAAGTCTTGGAAAATGGAATATTGACGAACCGCTCGACAAGTATTGGATTGATCCGGATATTGCAAAAGATTCTCGTCACAAAAACCTGACGACGAGATTGATATTGAGTCATCAGACAGGATTTCCCAACTGGCGTTCTGTAAATCAAGATCATAAACTCCGATTTCAATTTGATCCGGGAACCAGGTATCAATATTCAGGAGAAGGATTCGAATATCTAAGAAAAGCTGTTGAGAAAAAGTTTAATAAAACTCTGGAAGAATTGGCGAAAGAATTTGTTTTTCAACCTGTAGGAATGAACGATACGAGTTATATTTGGAATGAGAAAAAAGCTGCGGATAGAATTGTTGTCGGCTATGATAATAATGGAAAACCTTATGATGTGGTGAAGAACAAAACGTCTAATGCTGCGGATGATGTGACAACAACGGTGGAAGATTATGGGAAATTCCTGGTTGCGGTAATGAATAACGAATTGCTGTCACCATCGGTTTTTGAAGCGATGAAAACCAGACAAGTTGAAACCAAAAAGAACAAATATTTCGGACTGGGTTTTGAGATTTATGATTTAGGAAATGGCGAAATTGCTCTGTCACACGGCGGTTCTGATAAAGGTGTCAATACCATTGTTTTCCTTTTGCCTAAAACCAAGCAGGGCTTGATTATTTTTACCAACGTGGATGATGGTCATAAAATTTACCGTCAGCTCATCACAAAATATCTGGGAGATAAAGGTGAAAAGATCATTGATATCGAAACGAAATAGTTACAAATCTGAAATTAACGATAAGGCATGATTTTTAGAAGAATTCTTTCCGCTATTATATTCACTTTTATCATTCAAATAGGATTTGCGCAAACGTTCGATAATATGAAGCTTGACAATTATTTGAATGAATTAGCGGAAAGCAATCAGTTTATGGGCAGTGTGGCAATTTTACGTAATGATCATATTATCTATACAAATTCTACAGGATTTTCAAATGTGGAAAAACAGCAAAAGCCTAATGATAAAACAACTTATGGAATCGGTTCGATATCCAAAGTTTTTACAAGCGTTTTAATTTTACAAGCTGTTGAGGAAAATAAATTGACTTTGTCAACAAAGCTTAGCGAATATTTTCCTACAATCAAAAATTCGGATAAAATAACAATCGCCAATTTGCTAAATCATAGAAGTGGCATTCATAATTTTACCAATGATAAGGATTTTGTTGAATGGAACACTCAAAAAAAATCTGAATCAGAGATGATTCAATTCATTACCAAAGGAGGCAGTGACTTTGAGCCTGACAGCAAAGCAGATTATAGTAATTCCAATTATATTTTGCTGAGTTATATTTTGGAAAAAATTTATAAAGAATCTTATTCTAAAATTTTATCCGAAAAAATTATAAAGAAACTTGGTCTAAGAAATACTTATTTCGGAAATAAAATAAATGAAACTAACGAAAGCTATTCTTACAAATTCAATGGAAATTGGATAAAACAAACGCAAACAAATCCGTCTATACCATTAGGAGCAGGAGCTATCTTTTCTACGCCAACTGATTTAACAAAATTCGCAAGTGCTATTTTCAAAGGGAAAATCATTTCAAAAAAGAGTTTAAAATCAATGATTATAATGAATGATAATTTCGGGTACGGAATTTTTGAAATACCCTATAGAGGAAAGATAGGATATGGTCACGGAGGTGGAATAGATGGTTTTAATTCAGTTCTGACATATTTTCCAAAGGACAAAATTTCGATTGCCATATTATCCAACGGCAATAATTATGATATTGACAAAGTGTTATTGGCCTTTGAAAATTGTGTTTTTGAATATCATCTTATTGTTTACGAAAACCAAAATTTCATCACAAAATAATTACAGTTAACAAATTTTAACTGTAATTATTTTTGTTACAATTAAGATTTGTTTTAAGTTTGCATGAGAATGAACAACACGAGATTTGCAACGGCGATTCATATTATGACGCTTCTGGCTCAAAATGAGCAGGGGTGGCTGACTTCTGACTGGATTGCAGGAAGTGTAAATGTGAACCCTGTGATTGTCCGAAAAGAGTTGATTAATCTGAAGAAATCCGGTCTAGTAGAAAGTCGTCAAGGAAAAGAAGGAGGTGTAAAAATTGCTAAAAATCCTAACAAAATCAATATTTCTGAAATCTACGAATCAGTAAAAAACACAGAAGTTCTTGGAAAGAAAAATCAAAATCCGAATCCACTTTGTAATGTTGGAAAAGATATTAACAAGAATCTAAGCCTTTTATTTAATGATACAGATGATTTGGTTCTTCAGTTTTTGAAAGAGAAAAAGTTGTCGGATTTTAGCAATCAATTTGTTTAAAAATTTTTCACACAAAATGTAACAAAATATATTACAATTAATTTAAATTATTAAAAAATGAGTAAAATAGCAGTAATCGGAGCAACAGGCTTCGTAGGAAAACAGGTTGTAAACGAATTATCAAACAGAGGTTATATAGTAACTGCCATCGCAAGGGATAGCTCTAAAGTGGAAGCAAAAGACAACGTAGCCGCAATAAGTGTGGACGTGAACAATGTGGATGAATTGGCAAAAGTGCTTGAAGGGAACGATGCGGTTATCAATACTTTCAATGCTGGCTGGACCAATCCAAATCTTTATGATGATTTCCTAAACGGTTCCAGAAACATCGAAAAAGCGGTTGAAAAATCAGGCGTTAAAAGATTCGTTACCGTTGGTGGAGCAGGAAGCTTGTTTATCGATGGTAAGCAATTGGTAGATGGTCCTGATTTTCCGGCTGACATCAAACCTGGTGCGCTGGCTGCCAGAGATTATCTTAATGAAATCAAAAAGAACGAAACATTAGACTGGACATTCTTTTCACCAGCCATTGAGATGCATCCGGGAACTGCCGGCATTAGAAAAGGCACTTACAGAACAGCTTTGGAAAATCCTGTTTTCAACGAAGAGGGAAGAAGTATCCTTTCCGTGGAAGATGTTGCGGTAGCTTTGGTGGACGAGGTGGAGCAAAATCAATTTGTGAAACAACGTTTTACAGCGGCATATTGATATCATTTTACAATTAACCCCTTCAGATTTCTGAACTCCGAAGGGGTTTTATATCGATCAGGATGAAGGTCTATTATACATCTATCATCTATCTGTCTATTATCTATCCGTCTATTATCTATCCGTCTAAAAACTTATTTCTCAACAACCAGATAGCCATAAGCCGGAAGACTCACATCCGAACCATTGATCAACTCGGACCTTGAGCCGTCAAAAACATTCACATAACCGCCCATAGCATGATCGTCCTGAAGTTTAAAATTAAGCTGCTCTTTGGACGTATTGATCAAAACCAAAACTTCGCGATCACCATTTTTTCTGAGGTAAGCAAGCACTTTGTCGTTGGCATCGGTGTTGATCCAATAGGTTGTGACAGCAGGATCTCCGCCTCTGAGCGCAGGATTTTCGGATTTAAGCGTTAGTAAAGTTTTGTAGAAATCAGCCATTTCATATTGTCCATTCCATGGAATCGGATCTTTCTCGAAAAACTCCAGACGTTTCGTTTTCATGGGCAATTCCTGTCCGGAGTAGAGCAAAGGCACACCATTCCAGGTCGCCGAGAACACGGCCAATGCAGGTGCCAGGTCGCCGTATTTTTCGTATTCGGTGCCATTCCAGGAATTCTCGTCATGATTGCTTGTAAACCAGGCTCTCATAGAATTATCTCCAATTTTAGAGTATTGTTCCAAAAGATTTTTTAAGTCAGATAACGGCAGATTTTTCTTGAAAAAATCTTCTGAAAGATGCATCCACTTCCAGCTGTAGCTCGCGTCGAACACTTTACCATAATCCGGGTTTTCCAATTCGTCAAATTCTCCCAAGAAGAAAAGCGGTTTCAATTTTTCCACTTCTGGCCTGGCCTGTTGCCAGAAATCAACTTCTACCCAGCTCGCCAGGTCACAGCGGAATCCGTCAATGTTGGTTTCCTTCACCCAATATTTCATGGCGTCGATCATTGCCAGACGCATCTCCTTATTGGAATAATCCAGTTCAATAATGTCGTCCATTCCGCTGGCTTTGTGGAAACTGCCGTCCGGGTCTTTAAGATACCATTCCGGATGCGATTTGGTCCAAATATGATCCCAGCCCGTGTGATTGGCTACCCAGTCGATAATAACGTTGAATCCCATTCTATGCGATTCATCTACCAGATGTTTGAAGTTTTCCAGTGTCCCGAATTCAGGATTGATGCTGGTGTAGTCATAGGCCGCGTACGGACTTCCTAGGCTTCCTTTCTTGTTCTTCTGGGCAATTGGCGTAATGGGCATAAACCACAATGTTTTCACACCCATCTTCTTAAGTCTCGGCAATTCCTTTTCGAAGGCAGCAAAAGTGCCTTCCGGTGTGTATTGTCTTACATTGACTTCATAGATGTTGGTCGTATGTTTCCATTCTTGCGGATTTTCCATAGGTCGGTTCTGGGTTTTACAGGATAATAATAATGCGGCAACAGCCGGAACGAGAATCAGCTTTTTCATTGCTTAATTTTAAAGTCTATGCCGTAAATGTAATCAATTTCAAAAGTATGTTCAAAAATGTGCCTGTTAATGTTTAATAAAAGTGAACACGTGTTGGTCTGGAAAATTATTGACTTTAATATAAAATTAAGAAAAGTAGGTATTATTGTTGTGATATGAAGCAATGAATCTAAATTAAGTTAATATGTCAAGTTTTAAAGGAAAAACAATTATTGTAACAGGTGCGGCCATGGGTCTTGGCCTGGCAGCGGCAGAGTCATTAGCATCCAAAGGTGCGGATATTACATTGGTAGATTATAATGAAGACGCTTTGCAGAAAGCTAAATCAGAATTGCAGTCCAAATATCCGGAAAGCCAGTTCCTTACCTGTACCGCTGATGTCTCTGTAGAAGAAAACGTGAAAGCTTATGTGGATGCTACTGTTAAGGAATTTGGAAAGATAGACGGACTATACAACAATGCAGGCATAGAAGGAAGACAGGCTTCTTTAGTGGATTACGATGTCAACGTTTTCAAAAAAGTCGTCGACATTAATCTGATGGGCGTTTATTACGGTATGAAATACGTTATTCCGGAACTTCAGAAAAATGGTGGCGGAAGAATTGTAAATGTGGCTTCTGTAGGTGGTATCCGTGGTGTGGCCAATCAGACCGCTTATGTGGCGACCAAACATGCTGTCGCAGGAATGACAAAAAATGCCGCTTTGGAATATGGGAAATTTAATATTCTTACCAATGCCATTGCGCCGGGAGCTATCCTTACACCTATGGTGGCAGAAGCTTTTAAGCAGGTGAATCCTGGTGACCCTGAAGCAGCTGAGGCGGAATATGCTTCGAGAAATCCCACAAGAAAGTTGGGCGATCCCAAAGACGTCGGAAGCCTGGTGGCATTTCTCCTGAGCGATGAGAATGGATATGTATCCGGCCAGGTGATTGCCATTGACGGCGGAGAATCGAATATGTACGGGAATCCTTAATTTTTTCAAATAATTTTAGTCCAAAATACCTGGAATCATATTGCAGGTATTTTTTATGAGGTGAATAAGCATGGTTTTTTTTTCTGAGAACGAAAATTGCTCATTATGAAATCTTTGTTTTTGTTCATTCCCTTAGTCTTATTAAACGGCTGTAATAATGATAAACCGCATCAGAAAGAGCTCTTGAAATCGGAAAAGCAGCTAATCAATAACGCTGCTCAACTTGAGAGCATTGATGGTATCAAGAAGGAATATAGCCGTGTCAATGCTTTATTAGAAGCCAAAAATCTGGATTCATCGGTTTATAAATATGAGTGTAATGAGATTAATGGTGAAGTGGTCTATTATTCCCGGAATAACCAATTAGTTTTATTAAAACACACCGAAGCAGACAGTCATTATTCCTCCGTTGATCAATATTTTGTGCACGATAATCGGCCCTACTTTATTTTTAGAAATGAAGTGCTCTGGAGTTTCAACGGCGGTACTGCAGATCATCCTGCTACCATTGACAACGTTACCGAGAAAAGGTTTTACATCATCCGAAATCAGGCTGTCCAGTGTCTGGAGAAAAAATACGATATCCGTTCGGACGCCGCCAACAATCCAAATCCTGAAAGCGTACCGAACCGGGTGCTCAAAAATTGCTCTGTCGAAGAACTTCAGAAAACTTTTGCGCAAATCCTGAAAAAGCAGTCCGGAAAGAAAGTCGGAACTTGTCTCGATTAGAATTTTAAACAAAAAAAACCAGCAAATCAAATCTGCTGGTTTTATATTTTAAGAAGAAAATCTCTGGATTATTTCTTACCACCGTAAGCTTTGTCCTTGATTCTTGCTTTTTTACCTCTAAGGTCTCTGAAGTAGTAGATTCTCGCTCTTCTCACTTTACCTTGTCTGTTCACTTCAATTTTCTGAAGCGCAGGCATGTTGATTGGGAAAACTCTCTCTACACCTACGTCACCAGACATTTTTCTGATAGTAAACGTTTTAGTAGCACCAGTTCCTCTCAATTGGATCACAGTTCCTTTGAAAAACTGAGTTCTGGTTTTGTTACCTTCTTTAATTTCTGTGTACACAGTGATGGTGTCACCGGCTTTGAATTCTGGGAATTCTTTTTTTGTAATGTACTTGTCCTGTACGTACTTTAATAAATCCATTTTTTATAAAAAAAATTGTTTTGTCAAGCTAAGCAACATTCACGTCCTTCGTCAGAGGTTGATTAACAGGTTGCAAAAATAAAAATAATTTTCAAAACAGCAATACAATCAGGAAATTAAATTTCAATTATTTGGGCGTATCCCTCGCCAATGCTTTAGCCACCGCTCGGGTCGGTCTGCGGGCAGTCGCTTCCCGGCAAAACTTGCAAGTTTTGCCGGGAGAGCTCCGACAATGCCCTCCGCCCTTACGCAGCTTCGCCTTTATCCACGCTTTCCCATAAAAATCATATGAGCAAATGGAACAGTAATTTCATTAAAAACGTAACTTTGTTTAGACAGACTATAAATTATGGCAAATTGTAGCAGCGGATGTTGCGAGACCGACAAGCAACAGGAGCATTCCCACCAGCATAACCACAGCGACCACGATCATTCCCACGGCAGTTCCAAAACAGGACTTGTCATCAGCTTGGTGATATTTTTCTCAGGCCTCATCTTAGATTTCTGGATTAAAGCCGATTGGTTTACGGATAATGTTGGGTTGCGCTTCGGGTGGTATTTTGCATCTTATATTTTAGTAGCATTTTCAGTCTTCAAAGAAGCATTGGAGCTCGCCAGGAAATGGGAATTCTTTAATGAGTTTTCCTTGATGGGAATTGCCACCATTGGCGCTTTCGCCATCGGAGAGTTTCCGGAAGGTGTTGCTGTGATGTTATTTTATACGATTGGGGAGATGTTTCAGGAAGCGGCCGTAAGCAGAGCAAGAAACAATATCAAGGCATTGCTGGATGTCAGACCCAAGGAAGCTACAGTTTTCCGCGATGGAAGTTGGAAAACTATTGCGCCGGAAAAAGTAAAAGTTGGCGAAAAAATTCAGGTAAAAGTGGGTGAAAAAATTCCGTTGGATGGCAAATTATTGTCCGAAAAGGCAAGCCTCAACACATCAGCTCTAACAGGCGAAAGCAAACCTTCTTCCATCCAAAAATCTCAGGATGTGCTCGCCGGAATGTTAAACCTTGACCAAGTCATTGACATCGAAGTAACCCGGTTATATGAGAACAGTTCCATTGTCAGAATCCTTCAGATGGTAGAGGATGCCAGTTCCAGAAAAGCTAAAACTGAACTGTTTATCAGGAAATTTGCAAAAATTTATACACCAATTGTCTTTGCACTTGCAGTTCTCATTACTTTTATGCCGTATTTCTTTGTCACTGATTATCAGTTCAGAAATTGGCTGTACCGCGGCTTGGTATTTCTGGTCATTTCCTGTCCTTGCGCCCTGGTGATTTCTATTCCGCTGGGTTATTTTGGTGGTATCGGCGCAGCTTCCCGCAATGGCATCTTGTTTAAAGGTTCCAATTTTCTGGATCTGATTGCCAGCGTGACCACTGTCGTGATGGACAAAACAGGAACCCTGACCAAAGGCGTTTTCAAAGTTCAGGACATTGTTCCGGAAAATATATCTAAGGAAGAATTCCTGTCAGTCTTGGCAGCGGTAGAAAGTCAGTCCACACATCCGATAGCCAAAGCAATTGTACAGTTTCAACCTCCTACACAGCAAGCGGAATCTGTGGAAGAAATATCTGGTAAAGGCATCAAAGCCATGGTTGATGGAAATATTGTTCTGGCAGGAAACACCAGTTTATTGAACACATACCAAATTCCTTATCCTGCAGAACTGAAAACCATTGTTGAAACCATGGTCGTCCTGGCCATTCATAATCAATACAGAGGTTTTGTAACTATAGCAGATGAAGTGAAGGAAGATGCCGAATTGGCAATCAAGGAATTGAAATCACAAGGTGTCAGAACAATGATGCTGAGCGGTGACAAGGATGTATTGACTCAAAATATTGCCAGAAAATTAGGAATCGACAATGCTTTCGGCGGATTACTTCCGGAAGGCAAAGTAGAAAAATTGGAAATTCTTAAAAGTAATCCGAAAGAAATCGTAGCTTTCGTAGGCGACGGAATCAATGATGCACCCGTTTTGGCTTTAAGCGATGTCGGAATAGCGATGGGCGGGCTCGGCTCCGATGCGGCCATTGAAACGGCAGATGTCATTATCCAGACCGACCAGCCCTCGAAAATTTCAACAGCCATTAAAATTGGAAAAGCGACGAAGAAAATTGTGTATCAGAACATCGGTCTGGCTTTCGGAGTCAAGATTATTGTTTTGATTCTTGGCGCTGGCGGTCTGGCGAATATGTGGGAAGCCGTTTTTGCAGACGTAGGTGTTGCACTCCTGGCGATTCTGAATGCAGTAAGAATCCAGAATATGAAGTTTGATTAAAATAATCTGTTTAACTAAACTAATTAACTCGCGGATCTGTAGGATTAACTTGATTTCTTTATACTCAATGTGAAAATTCGAGAAAACATATCAGCTATCAAATATTTATTAAGAAATCTGCAAATTTATATCCGATCATTTTTCAATTTATCCTTAAAAACTTAATTTTTCCAAATCACTTGTCCGCTGAGAAAATAGTTCTATCTTAGTTCAAAATGAAATTATGATAAGAACTGCTGTGTTTTGCACACTTTTATTGTCTCAATTTGGGACAGCTCAGGGTTTTTTGAAGTCTCAAGGTCAGAAAATTGTTAATGAAAAAGGAGAAAATATTTATCTGAAAGGTCTCGGCCTTGGCGGATGGATGCTTCAGGAAGGCTATATGCTGAAGACCGGAGATTTTGCAGGACCGCAATACCAGATCAAATCTAAGACTGCAGAAGTGGCTGGCGAAGACGGAAAAAACGAGTTCTATAAAGCATATCTTAAAAACGGCATTACCAAAAAAGACATCGATTCTCTGGCGAAATGGGGATTTAATTCCATCCGCCTGCCGATGCATTATAATCTTTATACATTGCCAATTGAGAAAGAACCTGTGAAAGGTCAGAATACCTGGCTGGAAGAAGGTTTTACTATGACAGATAATCTTCTGAAATGGTGTGAAGATAACAAGCTTTACCTTATTCTGGACCTGCATGCGGCGCCGGGCGGACAAGGTAACGATGCGAATATCTCAGATAATGACAAGTCGAAGCCGAATCTCTGGCAAAGTGAAGAGAATCAGAAAAAGACCATTGCCCTCTGGAAGAAGTTGGCAGAACGTTACAAGGACAAGGAATGGATTGGCGGTTATGATTTGATTAACGAGCCCAATTATCCGTTCACCGGAACAAATCCAAATGGAACTGACGAAATGTCCAATGCGCCACTTTGGAAACTTCAGAAAGATATTTCCGAAGCGATCCGACAAGTGGATAAAAAGCACATCATCATCCTGGAAGGAAACGGCTGGGGCAATAATTACAATGGCTTACCAAAACTTTGGGATGACAATCTTGTACTTAGTTTTCACAAATATTGGACTAATAATTCTCAGGATGCCATTCAGAATATTGTGGATCTAAGGAACAAACTCAACGTTCCGGCGTGGCTGGGAGAAACGGGCGAGAATTCCAACGTTTGGTTTACGGAACTGAATCAGCTCTTGTTAAAAAATAACATTGGCTACGCATACTGGCCGATGAAAAAGATTGACAATATTGCCGGCGTTACGAATGTTAAAATCACACCGGAATACCAGAGAATTTTGGACTACTGGAAAAATGGAGGTGAAAAACCAACTAAGCAATTTTCAAAGAAAGTGCTGATGAAAATTGCAGACAATTATAAGATTGAAAATGTCGAGGTTAAGAAAGATGTCATTGATGCATTGTTCCGCCAGGTCGGAGATGATACAACGAAGCCTTATAAAAACCATAGTGCACCGGGAAGAATTTTTGCCACGGAATATGATTTGGGAAGAATCGGAAAGGCTTATCAGGATCATGATTTTCAGAATCTCTGGGTAAGTTCCGGGCAGCATACAGAATGGAATTCCGGAAACAACATGAGAAATGACGGCGTTGACATTTATGCGTCTGATGATAAGGTAACCAATGGTTATTACGTAGGCAAAACCGAAAAAGGAGAGTGGCTGCAATACACGGTAAATGTTAATCAAACCAAAAAATATATGCTCGAAATTCGTTATAATAATGACTCTGCAGAAAATGCGGCTGTCAGCCTGAGAACGCCAGCAGGAGAATCCTTGTCCACAGTCACGTTACCGCCATCTGGGAAAGGCTGGAAAACTGTTTCAGCAGACGGAATACAGCTTTCCAAAGGAGAAAATAAAATCAGACTGTATTTTGAGACCAATAACGCCAACATCAATTTCCTGGAATTGAAGTAATTCTCACATTCTACATTATTATTTTTGAACATTCCAAGTCACTTTGGAATGTTTTTTATTAATATAAGTTTTAATTTTGCTATCAATAACAAATGAGCTTAACTGTAGACTTATTGTTATAAATAAAAAACTATGCAGATAATGATGAGACTCTACACCTTACTCACGCTCTTTTCAGCGGCCTTCTTATTCTCACAAAGTACCTTAAAGGTATACAGTACGGGAAATCAGCAACCTATCAAGGGTGCTAAAGTGTATTGTAATGATAAGCTCCTTGGCCATACAGATGCCAACGGGATGCTGACCTTTACCACCAAATGTTCCAAAGTGGATGTGGAAGCCAATCAATTTATTGGCGACGAAGTGGTGGTGGATAAGGTAATGGAACTGGCGCTGGATAAGGAAAGTTCTAAAACGCGTGACATCGAAGCGGTGACGCTTACCAATGAGAGCGACCCGCGTGCACTGGCTATATTAGATAAAGTGTTCCGTAACTTCAAAGACAATTCGCCGAATGCCCTGGATTCTTATTCTTATAAATCTTACGAAAAAATGTCGTTCGACCTGGATCAGGACAGCATCTCCGAATACAGCCGTTTCCTGGCGTCAAGAAAAGATTCACTGTCGCGCGTGGCAAATCGTGCGCTTCCCAAAGATGAAAAAGAGAAAAAAGATTCTATAGAAGGCGAGAAGACGATGAGCGTCTTCACAAAGAGCAAGATGTTTCTCTGGGAACGCGCCACGCAGTTTCTCTATTCCCGAAAATATGGCGAGAAGATCAACGTGCTGGACAACAGAATCAGCGGCCTGCAGGAACCCATCTATGAAATGATTACGCTGAGGTCTAACCGTAATAAAGTCCCGCGTGAAGTATTGCCGGAGAACCGAAGCCTCTACAGATATTTTCTCACCGACTCCATCATGATAGACGGACGGGAGAATTACGTTATCCGTTTTCGCCAGGTGGATTATAAAACCCCCGTAAACAGGAGAAAATTCAACGGTTATCTCTACGTAGACAAAGCGACTTACGCCATCAAGAAAATTGAAAGCAACAGCAAGGTAAAGTCGGATGGCAGCATTACATCGATATGGATCCCCATTGACAACAAATGGTTTCTGAAGTCCGAAAACCTCAAAATAAGAATGGGCAGTTCATCTTTTAATACCGTGGCCAAAAAGCCCGATGAAACCGCAGAAGAGAAAAAAGAACGTCTGGAAAAGATTAAGAAATTCGGAACTTATGCTTATATGAAGGCAGATTATTTCGATTTCCAGAGTCCGGTGGATGTCAAGGCTAGTCAGTTCGGCGGTTATACGATGAGTGTCAGGAATTCCGATGGTTCTCTTCTGGATGAATACAGAACAGACAGTCTTTCCATGCGTGAAAAGCTGACGTACACCAAAATTGACAGCATCGGCAAAAAATATAAGCTGGACCAGAAAGCCAAAGTGATCACTGGTCTTCTGCGTGGGAAAATCCGCGTGGGAATGGTAGATATCAATCCGCTGCAGACCAAGTACAACCGATACGAAGGTTTCCGTCTGGGCGCAGGCTTTAAGCTGAACGAGAAATTCAACCGCTACATTTCGCCCGATGTTTACCTGGCTTACGGTTTTAAAGATAGAGGTTTCAAATATGGTGCAGGCGTGGATGTGAGGACAACGCTGGAACGCAACTCCTTTTTCAGAGTCGAGTATTTTAATGACGTTGCCGCTTCGGGACTATTCAGTCAGAATCTGTGGAATTTTAGAATGACGGTGATGAACTCCGGGATGTCTATCCAGAACGATAAGTATTATCAATTCCAAGGCTTCCGTGCCGGCTATGAAGTAGATCTCAGCAATTCGCTCACATTGAATGTCTCTGCAAAGCGCCAGAAGGAAGAAGCCGTTTTCGATTACGCTTACCGGAACAGAACCGGCAACTTCGACAACTTCAGCTCTTTGGCCACCATTAAGTTTTCACCTAACAGCAAAAACATCATGACGCCTTCGGGAAAATATACCTTCGAGCAGAACTTTCCGGAAGTATATTTCAACTATGAGCAGGGTTACAGGAGCCTTGGCGGCGAGCTCAATTACAGCCGCTTCGACGTCTTGTACACCCATCAGTTCCGCACCGTGCTTGGTGTTACCGGCACGCGTGCCTACGGCGGCTACTTTACAGGAAATGCGCCGGTGTGGCACCAGTTCGAGATGGGCGGTCTGGATTCCAGCAGGGAAAACAGTCTTTTCTCCAATTTTAACCTGACCACTTATCTCGGATTTGCTACGATGACATCCGGGAAATATTTTAATGACAAGTTTGCGGGCTATTACTTTACGCACCGGATTCCTTGGTATTTCAAAAGTATTGGCAAGAACACTTCCAGCTTCGATGTGGTGTACAAAGGCATCATCGGGAATATGAAAAACCCGGAGTACCATCAGTTCGATTACAGTCCGCTGAACCACCTGTACCAGGAGATCGGGCTGGAGAATAACAATTTCCTCAGCACCAAGTTCAATCTGGGGTTGTTCTACCGAGTTGGATATTACAACACCAGCAAGTTTGCCGATAATTTTGCCATCCAGCTAAAACTTAAAGTCTTAGGTTTCTGATGAATGATTTGTTTCAAAAGCAGGTCTGGGAGATCACGAGACTTATTCCAAAAGGACGTGTGACCACATACGGTTCCGTGGCAAAAGCCGTTGGCTACCCGAATCATTCCCGCCACGTGGGCAAAGCTATGGGCGGCTGTCCCAATGATGTGCCTGCACACCGCGTGGTGGGAGCAGGCGGAACGCTCTCGGTACCGGAGTTCCGTGGGAGGCTTGAAAAGGAAAATATCAAGGTTCAGGACAACGGGAAGATCAATGATTTCAAAATCCTTTTTTGGGATCCTCTACAAGAATTATAAGCATAGAGCCATCTGTTGAGATGGCTTTTTTATTGTTGTTGAGCAGAGAAATATGCTGTTAATGAAGATTAATTGAGCTCATCGTCAAATTCCTCAAGACGAATTAACAAACTCCTCAAGACGAATTATTGAATTCCTCAAGACGAATTGTAAAACTCCTCAAGACAAATTATAAAATTCCTCAAGACGAATTATTGAATTCCTCAAGATGAATTAACAAATTCCTCAAGACTCAGGGAATTATCGATCAAATGTAGTATTTAGCTTTTTCTAATCAAACCTGGCAATGTAGTGGGAGGACAGTGCCGGATAAATGATAAATCTTATTTCAAATGTCAAATATTTTTTAAAAAAATATTAGGATGTTTTGTTTTTTTTCCTAATTTTATCTCGTTCAATTAATGTTAATCTTAAAAAACACAAAGCGATGCCTATTAAATTCAACGCTGTTGCGCGCAAGAATCCGAGAGATCTTGGCGCCGCTCCTAAGTTCTATGCTCAAATTATCGGCGACGGTAAAACTACCCTGGACGACCTTGCCAAATATGCAGCCTCTATTTCCACTGTTTCGAAAGCCGATATTCTGGCCGTTCTGGAGAGTACGTTCTCTAAAATCGCAGAAGATGTGGCTGATGGCAAAATTGTCTACGTGGGAGAATATTTTACACTGCAGGCCGGCGGCTCCAGTACGGGTGAAGAGAAGGAAAAGGATGTATCGGCAAATAACATCCGGAGTGTAAAGACTGTCTTCCGGGCAGGAAAAATGATCAAAGATGCGCTGAAACTGGCCAGATTCCAGAAAAAAGGCTAGGATTTGTACCATTGCTTTCCCGCGGATCTGTGGTTTTGTTTGTTGGATTGCTCTACATAATTTGTACTGTTCCACAATGGTCTGCGGGATTTTTTCCGTAAGAACTCATCTAAAAAAAGCAGCCATCTCACTGAGATGGCTGCTTCTGTTTTTTATAACCGCAAAGGCTATTTAAATGCTTCAATGGTTTTGTTGATCGCATCGATCTGCTGATGGATGGTAGGGCTGTTTGGGTTGTTCTTAAGAACTTCCATCTTTTTAGCAAGGCCGTCTTTCAGCATCTGGCTGATCATCATCTTTATTTGAGGATTATCCGGCATCTGGGATTTGGCCTGCACCAGTACTTTCGTCACCTTTTCAGTAGCTGCCAGATTATCGGAGCTCATGATCCAGTTGTAACCGTCTTCTGCAGACTTTCCGAGCTTAGGATCCTGGAATTTGATAAAAGGGTAGAATGCGACAGTGGTTGCTATGGCTGGCATCTGTTTCTCCACCTTATTGCTGACGATAATTGGTAACAGTTTGGACATCAGCTCTTCCGATGCGCCATCCAGGTCTATAGTGGCGATGGCTGCGGCCGCCTTGTTAGGATCCAGATCCGCAATGCCGGCAAGCGAAGCGCCTTTCACCGCATTGGAAACGGCGGTCATCCCTTTTTCATAGATTGGGCTGTACTTCGCATTTTTCGTTTTGGCTAAGGCTGAGATGGCTGCTGCCTGAACTAAAGTTTTTGGGTCGTTGGCAGCTAACTTTTCTACATCGGCTGTCAAAGCTTTTGCCTGCTCCGGAATGCTGAGGTCTATCTGTTCCAAAGCCTGTTCTCTGATTCTAAAGAACGGGTCTTTTAGAGCTGCAGCCAAAAGCTTGATACCAGCTGGATTTTTTCCGGCATCTTCTTTAATATTGCCAAGAGCGATCGCTTTACTCTTGTACTCCTTGCTGCCAAGAAACTGCAGCAGGCTCTGCTCCGGTGTCTTGGTTTCAGTAACGTCTGCCACCAGAATGCCGTCTGCATTAATGTTGATTAGATCAGGATTCTTTGATGCATCGAAAGTAAAGGTGTTTTTGGCCTTTGCATCTACCCAAACCTTCTGCCTCACCGGCTTTCCGTTGTCATAAACATCAATCGTTAAAGGAAACTCGAAAGGTTGATCCTGAGACTGATTGATCACAACTGTTACCTCCTTTTTTACCGGTTCGTATGTGGAAGTATAAGTGAGCTTCGGATGGCCGCTTCCGAAATACCATTGGTTAAAGAACCAGTTAAGATCTTTACCGGACACTTTCTCGAAGGATAATCTGAGCTGATGCGCTTCGGCATTGCCATATTCATAGGTTTTGAGATAGTCATTCATTCCGGCAAAGAAGGCATCATCGCCCAGATAATTTCTGAGCATGTGCAGAATACCGCCACCTTTTTGGTATGTCACCAGATCAAAAACATCCTCCCGGGAAGCATAATTGAATCGTACCAAGTCTTTTTTGAAATCGCCGGGATTATGGATGTAATGATTGACATCTTCCATCTGGTGATAATCGGCCTGGTCTTTTCCGTACTTGTATTCGTTCCAGAGATATTCGGAATAGTTGGCAAACGATTCGTTAACCGTCAAATTGCTCCAGCTTTCTGCGGTTACCAAATCTCCAAACCAATGGTGGAACAATTCATGAGCGATGGTATCTTCCCATTTGTTTTCGTCTATGAGTTGTCCCGGTTTTTGAAGGATGTCGCTTCCGTGTAGTGTTGCCGTCGTGTTTTCCATGGCTCCGGAAACGTAATCTCTACCTGAGATTTGAGCATATTTTGCCCAAGGATAATCGTAGCCTAATTTTTTAGAAAAGAACTCAATCATCTCCGGCGTGTTACCATAGATTTGTTTGGCGTAAGGCTCGTATTCTTTCTCGATGTAGTAATCGACAGGGATATTTCTCCATTTGTCCTTCACAATGGCATAATCGCCTACGCCCATAAAGAAAAGATAAGTAGAATGTCTCTTGTCCATCACCCAATGGTCTGTTCTCATATTTCCGGATTCTTTTTGGGAATCTTTCAGAATTCCGTTGGAAAGCGTGACGTATTTATCAGGAACAGTCATGTAGATTTCCTCAGTCGTTTTCTGGTTAGATTTATCAATGGTAGGAAACCAAGCGGATGAAGATTCGGTCTCTCCCTGAGTCCAGATCTGCGTTGGTTTGTCCGGATCCTTACCCTGAGGATTAATAAAATAGAGGCCTTTTGCATCACTGATGGCTGCGCTTCCTTCCTGTTTTACTTCATTGGGACGGGCAGTATATTTGATGTAAACCGTATAATCCTGATTCTTCTGATAAGTTTTATCTAAAGTGATTTTCAGAACATCATTTTTATAATCATACTTCAACGGCGACTTAGAACCATTTTTATCCAAAGCCACTTCGTGGATCAGCATTCCTTTGGCGTCAAGAACCAATTCGTTGGTCGCATAGAAAAACGGACTTGCCGTGAGCCATTCTTCACCGTTCATCTGTTCTTTCTGATAATCGAAATTGACTTTTAGCTTGGTATGTTTAAGTTCTGTTGTTTTGGTATGTGTCGCTCTGTAAGGTACAGTTCTGCCGGACGTTTCTGTCTGCGCAAAAGCAACGTTTGAATTAAAAATCGCACCCAGGAAAAGTGCCGCTATGAATATTTTTTTCATTCTTACGAATTTATCTCGTTGATTATTTTAAAGCTTAATAAGTATATATTTAGAAAGGATTGTTACAAAAAAAGTGGGAAATCCCCACTTAGTTTATATCGCCACCGGCGCCTTGATTCCCGGATGAGGGTCATAATTTTCCAAAGTAAAATCTTCAAAATCAAAATCAAAAATATCCTTGATGTCTGGGTTAAGTTTCATGGTTGGCAATGGTCGTGGTTCTCTGGAAAGCTGTTTTTGAACCTGCTGAAAATGATTATTGTAGATGTGAACATCGCCAAAAGTGTGAACATAATCGCCCACCTCCAATCCTGTAACCTGCGCCACCATCATCAGTAAAAGCGCATAACTCGCAATATTGAAAGGAACGCCCAGGAAAACATCCGCACTTCTTTGGTACAATTGAAGCGACAATTTTCCATCAGCGACATAAAACTGAAACAAAGCGTGGCAAGGTGCCAGAGCCATATTCGGGATTTCTGCGGCATTCCACGCGGAAACAATCAATCTTCGCGAATCGGGATTTTTTTTGATCTGTTCAATCACTTCAGAAAACTGGTCAACAACTTTTCCATCTGCACCGCTCCAGCTTCTCCACTGTGCTCCGTAAACAGGACCCAAATCACCATTTTCATCTGCCCATTCGTTCCAGATTGAAACGCCATTGTCAGTCAAATATTTGATGTTTGTATCGCCTTTGATGAACCAAAGCAATTCATAAATAATAGATTTCAGATGAACTTTTTTCGTCGTTACCAAAGGAAATCCTTTCGACAAATCATAGCGCAGCTGGTAGCCAAACACACTGCGCGTGCCAGTTCCGGTTCTGTCGGTTTTATCGGTTCCGTGATCTAAAATATGCTGGAGTAAATCGAGGTAGTTTTGCATTAGGTTGGTTTGTGAGTTACAAAAGTAAGGTAAATTTTACCAGATGTTTTCAATTTTTTGATTGATGTTGTTTATCGAAAAAGCTTCATTCTTTTGTTTTCCGTTCATTGCTTTTGCCAAAGGAGATTCCGGGGAAATACAGATGATTTTTTGATTTTCAAAAGTCATTTCGCCAAGAGAAACCGAGATGAAGAACAAACCTTTTTCTGTTTTTACAATCGCTCCTTTTTCAGCTTTATCCGAAGTTTTTATAAGAATTGTTTTCAAAAAATCCTGCTGTTTTAGAACTTCATTCAGCTGAACTTGCAGATTGTTGATTTCCTGCTGGAGCATTTCTCTGCCTGTTTCGTACTTGTCGCCCATAGAACTTTTGGTGTCGTTGTTAGAGGCCCGCGTTTCGGCAATCAGCTTTTCGAGATTCTGGATTTTATCGGAGAGTTTTTGGTTGATTAGATTAATTATTTCTGTCTTATTCATATCAAACCAGATTTAATCCTAAGTTTTTAGCTTCTGCAATCACAAAATCTCTCGCTTCCGTTTTATCATTTTTAATTTCACCTTCCAGAATCGCTTCTTTCACTTTTTCTTTCAAGATCCCGATTTCTCGTCCCGGTTTCAGGTCGAACATTTCCATAATCTCTTCTCCGGAAATGGGTGGCTGGAAGTTCCTCACTTGGTCTTTCTCTTCAACTTCTTTTATTTTCTTTGCAACATACTCGAAGTTCTTTTTGAAACGTGCCTGCTTCGAATAATTTTTGGTTGTGATATCCGACTTGCAAAGCGTGAAAAGGTCTTCCAGATCTTCTCCGGAGTCAAAAAGCAATCGTCTCAATGCAGAATCCGAAGCATCGTCCGTAATCAAAGAAATTGGTCTGGCGTGCATTCTCACCAGTTTTTCCACATATTTCTGTTCGGCTCCGAGTGGAAGTTTTAATCGTTTGAAAATGTTTTTAATTTGCTTGGAACCTACAAATTCGTGACCGTGAAAAGTCCAGCCTGTTCCTTCGACATATTTTTTGGTCGGAGCTTTTCCGATATCGTGTAGCAAAGCTGACCAACGCAGCCAAAGATTATCTGTATTTTCTGCAATATTATCAACCACTTGCAAAGTATGATAGAAATTGTCTTTATGGGTTTGTCCGTCAATATCTTCAATGCCTTTCAAAGCAGTGAGTTCTGGAAGAATATAATCGAGTAGGGAAGTTTCTTCTAATAACTTCAACCCTTTGGAAGGTCTTTCGGAAAGCATTATTTTATTGAACTCCACCATAATCCGCTCCATAGAAACGATTTTCATTCGTTCCGCTTCTTCTTCAATGGCTTTCAGAGAATTGTCTTCGATGTCGAAATCCAAAGTCGTGGCAAAACGAATCGCTCTCATCATTCGCAATGGATCATCAGAATACGTCTGATGCGGTTCCAAAGGCGTTCTAAGGATTTTTTTTGTTAAATCCTGCATCCCGCCAAATGGGTCAATCAGTTCTCCGAAATTATCTTTGTTGAGTGAAATTGCCATTGCATTAATCGTAAAATCCCTGCGTTTTTGATCGTCCTCAATGGTTCCTGTTTCAACGGATGGTTTTCTGGAATCCTCGCTGTAGCTTTCTTTTCTGGCGCCTACGAATTCCAATTCCAAATCTTTGTATCTGAACATTGCCGTCCCATACGTTTTGAAAACGGCTACTTTTGTTTTCGGGTCAATTTCTTTGGCGATACTTTCAGCCAATTCTATTCCGCTGGATTCTGTTACGAAGTCAATATCGGTGGGTGCTTTTCTCTGCATCAGCAAGTCTCTTACGAATCCGCCAACAGCGTAAACGGACTGTCCGTTTCTGTCGGCGACTTGAGAAATGATTTTGAAAAGTTTGAGGTTTTTATTTTGGTTAAGGTTGATGAACATTGAGTAATTAAAGTGTCAGTGTATTTGTATATCTCTCGTATTCAACAGATTTTGCAGATTTAGTCAACATATTATCTGCTTAATTCGCTAAATCTGTAAGATAATTATATCTAAGATTATTAATAAAATTCCGGATTAAATGAGTTCCAGTAATAATAAACAAAGATAAGTTTTTTCGAAAATTTGTCTTATATATTAGAACTATTAAAGTCAATATCTTGAATTTCAAGACTTTTTGTCTTTTTGATTTGTTTTAATTGTTGAAAATCAGACATTTTGCTATGAAAATACAGACGGTATTCTTTTTGAGATTATGGTAAATACAAAAAGTAGTTTTTTTTCATAGTTTATTTTTCCGGCGGATGGTCTTGCAAAAGGTCATCCGCCGGTTTTTTTATTCCCTCAGTACTTTAATCTGATTATTATTCCAGACCTTGATGACGGAGGAACCGGAAAACTCAGAAACTTTATTTTGATGATCTTCTACAGCAAAATCTACTGCATTTTTGATTTCATCCGAAATATCACTGAATTTCATTGGCGATTTTTGCCCGCTGAGATTGGCCGATGTTGAGACCAAAGGTTTATTAAGTTTTGAAATCAGTTTTTTGCAGAGGTCATTTTTCACAATTCGAATTCCGACGCTTCCGTCTTCGGCTAAGAGTTCTTTCGGAAGATTTTTTGGATTTTCATACACAATAGTTACGGGTTTCTCGCTCAGGTCGATGATTTGCCAGGCCATTTCCGGAACATCCACTAGATCCTGCAGTCTTTTTTCGGATTCCACTAATATAATAAGAGACTTGTTCGGCTCTCTTTTCTTGATGTCAAATATCTTTTTAATCGCTTCCGGATTGGTTGCATCACAGCCAATTCCCCAGATGGTGTCAGTAGGATAAAGTAACGTGCCACCGGATTGTAAAGTTTCTAATGCCTGATCTAGGTCCATTTTAGTTCGGATTTTGGTAAAAATCAAATATGAATAAGTGTTAAAATCTTTAAATTACTGATTTTCATTAACTTGATTCAATTTGATAAAGTTTGCAGATAAAACTATCTGCTGCAAATTTAACGATTAATGAACAGACTTTTAAATTCTATTCATCTGTTAAAACTGATTTAACATAATATCCGTTTTCGTAATGCTTAATTAAAAAATATTTAAGATTTCTTATACATTCCAAACGCTGATCAAATCATTTCTTTGGCAACGAAGAAAAAAGGAAAGTAAACAATGAATTCAAAAAAACTAAGCATCAGTGCGCTGTTTCTGTGTATGCCACTCTCACTTCTAATGGCACAAAACACGAAGGACACCCTGAAAGGCGAAAAAAAAATCGACGAGGTCCGAATCATCGGTAATACCAAAAAAAGTACCGAAGCCAACATCATCCAGGCTCAGAAAAAGTCCGTCGAAGTCATCGAAAGAGTAGGCTCCGCTCAATTATCAAAGCAGGGTGTCGGCGACATTGCGACTGCGGTGACTAAGGCGACCGGAACCCAGAAAGATGATGCTACAGGAATGATCGTAGTAAGAGGGATGGGAGACAGAAATAATTCTACCACAATGAACGGCCTGCTGATACCGTCCAACGATCCCGAAAACAGGAATATTGATCTCGGCATTTTCACTACGAACATGATAGACTATCTGTCAATTGAGAAAACCTACAATCCCAAAATGGTCGGGAATATGGGTGGAGCCAATGTGGATGTAGCCTCGCGATTCCATACGGGTAAAGATTTCTTTTCTGTAACAATGGGTTCTAGCATTAACACTTCCGTTGTAAATTTGGATCGTTTCGAAATACAGGACGGAACCAATTATTTTGGAACCAATATTCAGAAAAAGCCGTCTCAGGGAAATACGGCATACAGATTCGGGACCAGCTGGAACAGTAATGACGTCATGACGCCCATCAACTCGTCTCTAAAACTTGATTTCGGTCATACGCTTAATCTTGGACAGGGTAAGCTGAGCATCTATGGCTATGCAGGCTTCGATAACGACTATTATTATTCCAAAGGAATTTCCAGAACGTATCCGTATCTCAATGTTCCTACCAAGGATTTTAGTTATGATAAGTTTAATTATCAGACCAATTCTACAGGATTGCTTAATGTTAATTATAAGATAAACAACAATCACAGGATTTTTGCCATTGCCAATTACATTCATTACACCGATCAGAATGTTAAAAATTACACCGGTTTCTATAATGATATCCTGAATGACGCCTCGCAGGGTTATGTGCTCGTGAGACGGGGTGAGGTGAAAAGTACGGATCTTTTCATCGGCCAATTGGGTGGAGACAGCCGTTTGTCCAATAAATTAAAACTGTTCTGGAATCTTGGTTACAACAGGATGAATTCCGTACGGCCGGACAGACAGCAGAATATCGCCAGATATATCTACGATACAGGATTGTACTCTTTTTCGAATAATTCTACAGGAGACAACAACCGTTATTTTGATGATCTTACTCAGCTCGACTATCAGGGTCATGCGCACTTGGATTATCAGTGGAATGACAAGCTGAAATTGACGGTAGGTTCTAATGTCTTATACAGAGATAACAGCTTTAGCGCAACGCAGTATAACTTCAAACCTAATTTTGATTATAACATCTACATCAATCCATCAGATTACGATGCGTTTTTTAATCAGTCTAACTTCGCGGCCAATCTCTTTTCCATCATCACATTTCGTGGCACGGTTACCAATCCGAATGCATTGTTGCCGGCAACGTATGATTCCAAAGAGCAGTTTCTGTCAGGCTACATTAATGTAGATTATAAATTTTCCAACAGGTTTGTTACACAGCTGGGTGTAAGGTATGAGAATATAGATCAGAAAATGAATTTCGATGTTCCTATCCAGACTTTTGGCAACAACAAAAATTCTAAATACAATAAAGTTCTACCTGCATTGAATATGAAATATGAAATCAATGACAGGCAAAACCTCAGATTTTCTGCCTCCAAAACTTATACTTTGCCTATTCTCAAAGAAACTGCACCATTCTCTTACGAAGATGTGGACAGGGTTACATTCGGAAATCCCTATCTCTATCCCTCCGATAATTATAATGGCGATCTGAAATGGGAATTTTTCCCGAAAAGTGGCGAAATCATATCCGTGACCGCTTTCGGGAAATACATTCAGAATCCTATTTCCCGTGCCTTCCTGTTTTCTGCAGCCAATACAGAATCGTTCCTGAACATCGGGGACAAGGGACAGGTATTCGGGTTGGAAGTAGAGGCCAGAAAGGATATCTATAATTTTGGTAGCTCTAGAATATATGCCTTTGCCAATGCCTCATACCTCAATTCCAAACAGGATATCAGCAATGAAAAAGTGGCTCAGGAAACCAATCAGAATCTGTTCACCAATTTCAAGGTGACGGACAGTCATCTTCAGGGAGCGTCGGACTTCCTTGCCAATTTCAATTTGGGTTATAACAAAACCTGGAATGATAAAAAATCTTCTCTGGACTTTGTAATGTCTTATGCCTACGTGGGAGAAAGCCTTTATTCGGTAGGTTATGCCAATATGGGAAATACCTACTCGTTGCCTCTCAATGTTCTGGATGCCAATTTTAAATTCAAATTTGCAAACGGAATAGGCGTAGGTATCAATGGTAAAAACCTGCTTGATCCCAAATTCAAAAGAGAACAGAGAAATGATGAAGAGACACTGACTGTTGAGGAGTATAAAAAAGGCAGAAGGATAGGCTTGAGTGTTTCGTATGATTTCTAAATAAAAAATAATCTTTAAAATAAAAAAAATGAAAAAGACGTTTCTAAAACTTTCAGCATTCGCTGTGATTACAGCATCAGTGTTATCAGTTCAATCTTGTAATGACAGTTCATCCGATGAGGATATGGTGCCTTCAGGCAATGTAGACCCGAACAGCTTCAAAGGAACCATCAAATCTGGTGAGACCTGGACTTTGGACGCCTCCAAAACCTATAAGCTAAGCGCTGCTGTGATTGTAGAAAGCGGTGGTAAATTAGTGATTCCTGCTGGAACAAAGATCGAGTGTTCCGGCGGTACATCAGCTTTTGTACTGGTAAAACAGGGTGGTCAGATTTTCTCCAACGGAACAGCATCAGCACCGGTTGTATTCACGTCAGCTACCAATACATTGGCAGATTGGGGCGGGATTGTGATCTGTGGAAAAGCACCGATCAATGCGGGTTTTGCAACAGGTGCTACCACTGCGACATCTGAAGTGGGTGAAGTGCCTTACGGTGGTACAACACCGGCAGATAACTCCGGAGCGATCACTTATACAAGAATTGAGTATGCAGGAGCGGTTTATAATTCTACCAAAGAGTTCAATGGCCTTTCATTGTTCGGAGTTGGATCCGGAACCAAGATAGACCACATTCAGATCTATAAATCTAATGACGATGGAATAGAGTTTTTTGGAGGGACAGTTAATACAAGTTATATCATATCAAACGGATCGGATGATGATGCCTTTGACTGGACGGAAGGATGGACAGGTTCCAACGAATACTGGTATGGCAAGAGAGATGCTAATAGAGGAAACAGAGGTATAGAAGCGGATAATTACGAATTCGGACATACCAATTCTCCTTATTCCAACCCTACGATCAAAAACATAACCCTTATCGGTAACGATTTTGGAACAGAATCTCAGGCGATCAAGCTTAGAAGAGGGACAAAAGCTAACTTTGATAATGTGGTGTTAAGCGGATTCTCAAAAGGTATTGATGTAGAAAACAATGCTACAATTGCTAATGTTGTAGATGGCTCATTAAAACTGACTAACGTTAATTTCACCACGATTGCTTCGAAAATTTCCGGTAAGAATGACGCCGGAGCCAGCGTAGACGTTGCAGCTGTATTTACCGAAAATGCTTCTGCTAAAGGTGCAGGAAACGGAATCGACCTCCCAACTTGGGCTCAGGGCTGGACGAGAGCTTTCTAATTACTTTCTTTTTTCTTCATATCAAATCAAAAAATTATTTGGTATCCGTCTCACAACCGAGGCGGATTTTTTTGGTTATAATTGTTGTTTTTTTCGTATATTTATATCTGATAATCAGATATTTGTTTATGAATTTCAAGCATTACAATCAAAATCAGCTGGTGCTTTTTCCTTACAGTTTTGAGGATTTGATTCCTGAAAATCATCCCGTGCG
>CAJYWD010000043.1 GCA_913778505.1 uncultured Chryseobacterium sp. | reverse complement strand
TACATCTACAATAATTTGAGTCGATGGATTTTGAGTAATGGTTTCTATCAAATCTTTAAGATATTCTTCAGAAATTTTTACAGGAAGCAGTCCGTTATTGAGTGCATTTCCTTTGAAAATATCCGCAAAATAACTGGAAACCACAACTTTGAATCCATAATCCGTCAATGCCCAGGCAGCGTGTTCCCGGCTGCTTCCGCATCCGAAATTATTTCCGGCAACCAGGATTTCTCCGGAATATCTGGGATTATTCAGAACAAAATCCGCATTCGGTTCATTCGTATGAACATTATACCGCCAGTCTCGGAAAAGATTCTCTCCGAAACCTTCTTTGCTGATACTTTTCAGGAAACGTGCGGGTATAATCTGGTCTGTATCTATATTTTCACTCGGCAATGGAACAGCCTGAGAATTGATTAAAATTAATTTTTGCATACTTTTAGTTCAATGTTCAAAATTTAAAATTCAATGTTTTTAAATTCCAGTGTATAATTAATTCAAGTTTTCAAAAGCCGGGATTCTGCCTTCCACAGCCACTTTTGCAGCAGTTAAAGGACTTGCCAAAAGTGTTCTAGCACCTTGACCTTGCCGGCCTTCGAAGTTTCTGTTGGATGTGGAAACGCAATACTCGCCTTCCGGGATTTTGTCTTCATTCATTGCCAGACATGCGGAACATCCCGGCTGGCGGATTTGGAAACCGGCTTCGTTAAAAACCTTATCCAAGCCTTCATCATAAATTTGTTTTGCCACTTGTTGCGAACCCGGAACCAGCCAAGCCACAATATTTTCCGCTTTATGCTTTCCTTTTATATAATCTGCGGCAGAACGGAAATCCTCAATTCTCGCATTGGTACAGCTTCCAATGAAAACATAATTAACCTTAATATCCGAAGTCGCCTGTCCGGCTTCCAATCCCATATATTTCAGGGCTTTTTCTTCGGATTCGTTCTGAGCAGTCGGAATTTTAGAATCGATTGAAATTCCCATTCCAGGATTGGTTCCATAAGTTATCATTGGTCTGATATCTTCTGCGGCAAACTCAAATTCTTTATCAAAAACAGCATCAGAATCCGACTTTAAAGTTTTCCAATATTCAACTTTTTCAGTCCATTCCTCTCCTTTTGGCGCAAATGTTCTGTCTTTGATATAATTGAAAGTGGTCTCGTCCGGTGCAATCATTCCGCCGCGCGCTCCCATTTCGATACTCATATTGCAAACGGTCATTCGCCCTTCCATCGACATTTCTTCAAAGACATTTCCGGCATATTCACAGAAATAACCGGTTCCGGCATCGGTTCCGGTTTTTGAAATAATGTAAAGAATCACATCTTTTGGCTGAACATCTTTACCCAATTTCCCATTCACGGAGACACGCATCGATTTTGGCTTATTCATCAATAAACATTGGCTTGCAAAAACCTGCGCCACCTGACTGGTTCCGATTCCAAATGCGATAGAACCAAAAGCGCCGTGCGTGGACGTATGGCTGTCGCCACAAACAATGCTCATTCCAGGCTGAGTAATTCCCAGTTCCGGTGCAATAATGTGCACAATGCCTTGATATGGATGTCCCAATCCGAATAATTCGATGTTATTTTTTTTGCAATTTTCTGTCAATTGCTGAACTTGAGTTCTTGATAATTCGTCTTTGATAGGCAGTTCTTGCCCCAAAGTCGGAACGTTGTGGTCTGCAGTTGCTACAATCTGATTCGGGCGGAAAATTTCTAACCCTCTTGCTTCCAATTCCGCAAAAGCCTGCGGGCTGGTTACTTCGTGAATCAAGTGTTGGTCTATATAAATCACCTGAGGTCCATCCGGAACGGTTTCTACAACGTGCGCATCCCAGACTTTGTCAAATAATGTTTTGTTTTGGCTCATTTTATTTTCTATCCTATTTTTTGGGTGAATGATTTCATCATAAATTTTAAGTCGTCATTATCGACTTCTTTTTTGGTGTCTGCAACTTTCAGAAACTCCTGGTACAAAAAGTCTAATTCTGTTTTGGTGACATCGAAGCCAATATTCTTGAATCGATAGGCCAAAGCAGAACGTCCGCTTCTCGCCGTCAAAACAATAGAAGACTCGTTGATTCCGACTTCTCTTGGGTCGATGATTTCGTAAGTTTCTCTGTTTTTAATAACGCCATCCTGATGAATTCCTGAGCTGTGCGCAAAAGCATTCGCACCAACAATGGCTTTGTTTGGCTGAACCGGCATTCCCATTAATTCCGAAACGAGATAACTCATTTCGTTCAGCATTTTGGAATTAATATCGGTAAAGAAATTAAGGTCAGGATGTTGTTTGATAATCATCACCACTTCTTCCAAAGCTGTATTTCCGGCACGCTCGCCGAGTCCATTAATAGTGCATTCGATTTGTCTGGCACCGTTGATGATTCCGGAAATTGAGTTTGCTGTCGCCATTCCCAAATCATTATGACAATGGCAGGACAAAATGGCTTTGTCGATATCTTTTACGTTATCTCTCAGGTATTTGATTTTTCTCCCATATTCTTCCGGCAGACAATAGCCTGTCGTATCGGGAATGTTAAGAACCGTAGCTCCGGCTTTGATGACTTCTTCGCAAACTTTTGCCAGGAAATCATTGTCAGTTCTTCCTGCATCTTCTGCATAGAACTCGACATCATCCGCAAAATTCCGGGCATATTTTACCGCTTCCACAGCACGTTCTATAATATCTTCTCTTGTAGAATTGAATTTGAATTTAATATGAGAATCCGAAGTCCCGATTCCCGTATGGATTCTTGGTCTTTTTGCATATTTCAAAGCTTCCGCCGCAACTTCGATGTCTTTTTTATTCGCTCTCGTCAATCCACAGACTTTGGCATTTTTTACAATTTTTGAAATCTCCTGAACCGACTGAAAATCACCGGGACTGGAAATCGGAAAACCTGCTTCTATAATATCAACACCCAAAAAATCGAGCTTCTCTGCGATAACCAATTTTTGTTCCGTATTCAGTTTACATCCCGGAACTTGTTCCCCATCTCTCAGTGTCGTATCAAAAATTTCAATTTTTTCAGGATTCATAATAGAGTTTTTATCTAATTTTGATGTTCAAAAGTAGAATTTGATTTATTGTTTATAATAGAAACACTCTAAAAAATACAATATTCGATTGGCTCAAAATATTTTATAAAAAATTAACGATCAGGTATTTAAATATTTAATTTTTACAATGTCAGAATTACAGAAAGATTTTTTATTTGTCCTTATCAAGTCCCTTTCGACCTCGGAAAAGAGACAATTTAAGCTCTATGTCAATCGTCTCGGAATTAATGTGGATGCCAAATTTCTTCTACTTTTTTCTGAATTGGACAAAATGAAAGAATATAACGAGGAAATCATTCTTGAGAAAAAAATATCCTCGAAACAACAACTTTCTAATCTGAAAGCGCATCTTTACAAGCAGATTTTGGTAAGCCTGAGACTCAATCCAAGCCATCAGAATAATAGAATGCAACTTCGGGAACAGCTTGATTTTGCCAATATTCTTTATCAAAAAGGGTTGCACAAACAAGCTCTGAAAATCCTGGACAAAGCCAAACAATCGGCTATGGAACTGGATGAAAAAACAATCGCTTCTGAAATCATCGAACTTGAAAAAGTCATTGAATCCCAATTCATTACCCGAAGCATCGATGGACGAGCAGACGAACTTATCCGACAATCCAGCGAAATAAGCCGGCAAAACAGGTACGCAACAAGACTTTCCAATCTTTCCTTGAAATTATACAGCGAAATGCTGACGCACGGCTACATCAAAAATGATGAAGACCGGGAAAAAATCATCGGTTTCTTTGATGATAAAATTGCAAAAATTGACCTTAACAAGCTGAATTTCACGGAAAAACTCTGGTATTACAAAGCACACGTCTGGAAAAACCAGCTTTTGCAGGATTATAAATACACTTTGAAATATGCTTATCAATGGGTAGAGCTCTTCCATCAGAATCCGGAAATGATAAAAAGTCATCCGGTTTGGTACATCAAAGGGAATACTTATCTGTTCAAGATTCTGTTTATTTATGGCAGTATCAGAGGGATTGAGAAGAGTTTTGAGAAATTTAATAATGTGGTGAAATCTGAAATTTTTGTTCATAACGAGAATTCGCAGTCTCTGATTTTCCTTAATTATTATAATACTCTGATGAATCTCTACTTCATCAAAGGAGATTTTTTCAAAGGCACAAAACTGATTCCTGAGCTGGAACTTAAGATGGAGAAATTCCGTGATAAAGTGGATGAACATCATTTGCTGATACTTTATCTGAAAATTGCATCGATGTATTTTGGAAGTAAAAACTATCAGAACACCATAAAATACGGATTGAAAATCATTAACTCAAAAGGAAACATTCAGGAGGATTTGCTTTTCCATACGAGGATTTTGATTTTGATGGCAAAATTCGAAGCTGGATTTGATGATGATTACGACGACTTCGTAAAAAATACTTTGAAGTTTGCCAGAAAGATGAAAAACCCTTCGGATTTACATTTCAACATTGTGAATTTCTTCAAGCAAATCGGTGATAAAAATTCGACAGAACAGATGTTGGCTTTCAAACAATTCGAAACACAACTGGAAGAATCAGAAAAAAACCGCTACGACAAAAGAACGCTGATGTACATCGACATCCACGGATGGATAAAATCAAAAGTCAGAAATGTAGATGTTATTGAGATTATAAAAGAGAAAGTTAAGACGACATAAATATCAATTTTCTTTAAAAAAATCACTATTTTTGCATCTTAAAAAATTTCAGTCATAATGCTAAAAATTACACTTCCTGATGGCAGCATCAGAGAATATGAAGGAGCAGTTACTCCACTACAAGTTGCGCAAAGTATAAGTGACGGTTTGGCAAGAAATACCATTTCTGCCATCGTAAACGGAAAACAGACAGAAGTAGAAACCACAATAACAGAGGATTCTACAGTGCAGCTTTTGACGTGGAATGACGATATGGGTAAAAAAGCATTCTGGCATTCTTCTGCCCACTTATTGGCTCAGGCCATTATGGAATTTTATCCTGATGCCAAGCTGACCATCGGGCCTGCAATTGCCAACGGATTTTACTATGATGTAGATTTCGGAGGAAAGCCTTTGTCTGAAAATGACTTCGAGAAACTGGAAAAGAAAATCCTGGAAAACGCTAAGAAAAACTCGACTTTCAACCTTAGAGAAGTTTCTAAAGCTGACGCATTAAAAGAATACGCAGACAATCCCTTCAAAACTGAATTGATTGAAAATCTGCCTGATGGCGAAATCACTTTTGTAACGCACGATAACTTCACAGACCTTTGTAGAGGTGGCCATATCCCTTCCACAGGAATTGTGAAAGCTGTGAAAATCCTTAATGCAGCAGGAGCTTATTGGAGAGGCGACGAGAAAAATCCTCAGCTTACAAGAGTTTACGGAATCTCTTTCCCTAAACAAAAAGAGCTGGCAGAATATCTTGAAAGACTGGAGGAAGCGAAAAGAAGAGACCACAGAAAACTAGGAAAAGAATTAGGAATTTTTGCTTTCTCAGAAAAAGTGGGACAAGGTCTTCCACTTTGGTTGCCAAAGGGAGCAGCATTGCGAAAAAAGCTGGAAGAATTCCTTACGAAAGCTCAGAAAAAACAAGGTTATGAATTCGTGATTTCTCCGCATATCGGAGCAAAAGAATTGTATATCACTTCGGGACACTGGGAAAAATATGGTGAAGACAGCTTCCAGCCTATTAAAACCCCGAACGAGGGCGAAGAATTTTTGCTCAAACCAATGAATTGCCCGCACCACTGCGAGATTTACAAGGCTCAGCAATGGTCTTACAAAGATCTACCGAAACGTTATGCAGAATTTGGAACGGTCTACAGATATGAGCAGTCCGGAGAGTTGCACGGCTTAACAAGAGTTCGCGGATTCACTCAGGATGATGCTCACCTTTTCTGCACGCCAGACCAGCTTTTGCAGGAGTTTGAAAAAGTAATTGATCTGGTTCTTTACGTTTTTGGTTCACTTGGATTCGCTGACTTTACAGCTCAAATTTCATTAAGAGATCCGGAAAACAAACAAAAATATATCGGTTCCGATGAGAACTGGGAAAAAGCAGAAAATGCCATTGTAACGGCAGCCAAATCCAAAGGTCTGAAAACAGTTACAGAATATGGCGAAGCCGCTTTCTATGGTCCTAAGCTTGACTTTATGGTAAAAGATGCCTTGGGAAGAAGCTGGCAGCTGGGAACAATCCAAGTAGATTACAACTTACCGGAACGATTCGACCTCTGGTATAACGGAAGTGATAATGAGAAGCATCGTCCGGTGATGATTCACAGAGCGCCGTTTGGCTCTATGGAACGTTTCATCGCTATCCTCATTGAAAATACGGCTGGGGATTTCCCTTTATGGCTGAGTCCGGAACAATTCACGATATTGCCTATCAGTGAAAAGTTTGGAGATTATGCAAAAAAAGTTTCTCAATTATTGGAAAATCACGATATTTGTGGACTGATAGACGACAGAAACGAAAAAACCGGCAAGAAAATTCGCGATGCCGAATTGAAAAAGCTTCCGTTTATGCTCATCGTGGGTGAAAATGAGGAGAAAAATGGTACAGTTTCTGTTAGGAGAAGAGGCGAAGGCGACCTTGGAGAGATGTCAATCGATGCATTTATCAGCTATTTCAAGGAGCAGGCAAAACCGAACTTTGAATTGGGCGGCAGTCATTAAGCCTTTATCATTAGATTATTAATTTTAAAATTTTAAAACCATAGCACTAAAAAGAAACAACAGCAGAGGTCCGATGCGACGTCCAGTCCAGGAAGACCTTCATCAAATCAACGAGAAAATCCGTGCCAAGGAAGTACGCCTGGTGGGAGATAATGTTGAACCCGGCGTATATCCATTGTCTAAAGCTCTGGAGATTGCAAGACAGCAGGAGCTGGATCTTGTAGTCATCTCGGACAAGGCAGAGCCTTACATCTCCAGGATTCTGGATTATAAGAAATTCCTTTACGAGCAAAAGAAAAAGCAGAAGGAACTCAAGGCAAAGCAGGTAAAAGTGGTAGTGAAAGAGATTCGGTTTGGACCACAGACCGATGATCACGATTACGAATTCAAAAAGAAGCATGCAGAGAAATTCCTGGAGGAAGGTTCCAAACTGAAGACTTATGTATTCTTCAAAGGACGTTCTATCGTTTTCAAAGACCAGGGAGAGATTCTTCTTTTGAAACTGGCTCAGGACCTGGAACACGTTGGAAAAGTAGACCAGCTTCCTAAACTGGAAGGAAAAAGGATGATTATGATGATGAGCCCTAAGAAGCCCGCAAAATAAGATTACGAATACCGATTATAAAAGACCTCAGATTTAATTTGAGGTTTTTTGTTTTTCTGTTTTCAACTATTTTTTGTAATTTTGCAGACTTAATTGCGTGAGGGATAGTAATGAAAAGCCCACAGCAGGCGGCGGAAAATGCGGCTGTGCGAGGACTTGCAATGGATAGCCCGACCCGAATGAGTGAATGCAGCGCAGCGGAATGAGCGAATGAGGGACACGCCCAAAATGCTAATAGCCATAAGCTAATAGCTGATAGTTAAAATATTGATAACAAACCATAAAAAGCAGAACAATGCCAAAATTAAAAACGAAATCAGGTGCTAAAAAGCGTTTTGCTCTTACCGGAACCGGGAAGATCAAAAGAAAGAATGCTTTCAAAAGCCACATCTTGACAAAGAAAGAAACTAAGCAAAAGAGAAATCTGACGCAAACTTCTTACGTTGCTGCTGTGGACACGAAGAGTGTTTTAAGACAATTAGCAATTAAGTAGTTTTTATAAATCTTTCGGTTTATAAGAATTCGAAACAAATTCAAAATTTTAACCCTGAAACGGTGCCTCTAAGTGCAATGAAACCATTGCCGCCCTTTTCAAAAAAACAATTAACATTATGCCTAGATCAGTAAACGCTGTAGCGTCCAGAGCGCGCAGAAAAAAAGTACTTAAGCAAGCTAAAGGTTTTTTCGGTAGAAGAAAAAATGTTTGGACTGTAGCTAAAAACGCGGTAGAAAAAGCAATGCAATATGCTTACCGTGGCAGAAAAGAGAAAAAGAGAAACTTCAGAAGCCTTTGGGTAACGCGTATCAATGCAGGTGCCAGAGAACACGGAATGTCTTACTCTCAGTTTATGGGAGCTCTTAAGAAAAACAACATCGAGCTGAACAGAAAAGTTCTTGCAGACCTTGCAATGAATCATCCGGAAGCTTTCAAAGCTGTTGTAGATCAAGTAAAATAATTACAAATCTTTGTTATCAATATAAAATCCTGAGAAATATCTCAGGATTTTTTTATTTTTGGCAAAATTCAAATTCTAATGTTTAGAAAATCATTTTTCTTTCTGGCGTCCTTTGCTATGTCAGCTTTTCCTAAAGCTCAGACCTTTGTTCAATCTTATCAGGACAGAGCGAACCAGGTCTCTCAAAGCAACATCAATACTTACCTCCAGGAGTTTGAAAGTCTGTGTGTGAAAAGGACAGGAACAACAGCCAACACTAATACCTTTAACTGGCTCAAAAATAAATATACTGCGTTAGGCTACTCCAATGCTGACTTCTTTGAACATTCCTGGACAGCAAACGGCTATTCCTCCAAAAATTTGATTATCACAAAGACAGGAACACTTTACCCTAATAAATTTGTGATCGTCTGTGGACATTTTGATTCCATCAACGGGCCTGGAACCAATGATAACGGCAGCGGAACATCCATTATTCTGGAAATCGCAAGAATCCTGAAGAATATTCCTACGGAGTATTCTATTAAGTTTATTCATTTCTCCGGCGAGGAGCAGGGATTGCTGGGTAGTTCCAGATATGTTTCTCAGGTAGTAAACGGAACCAATCCGAAGATGGACATCAAACTCGTTATCAATCTGGATCAAGTAGGTGGACTGGCAACAAAAGCCAATACTAAACTCTACCACGACAAAGACCAGAGCAATCCGACAAGCAACAACGCTGCGGCTGCAATTGCCGTTCAGGAATTGGCCAATTGCACATTGCTGTATTCACCGCTGGCTGTGGATTTTGACCCTGCGGAAAGTACCGATTATGTTCCTTTTCAACAGAACGGGGAGATCATCACCGGCTATTGGGAATATGAAGGCGGCTATAATAATCCATACGTTCATACAGCCAATGATAAGCTGATTAATATGGACCCTGTTTATGTTTTCAATATCGGAAAAGCAGCAGTAGGCGCAGTTCAGCATTTTGCCGTGGCTTCAAAAGCAACTTTGGCTACAGAAGATACGGTTTCAAAATCCTTGGAATCGATTGACTTCTATCCTAATCCTGCGAGTAAAATTTTGAATTTAAAAATTGATGACAGCATCAAAGGTTTTAAAATTGAAATTTCTGATATGAGCGGAAAACAGCTAATAAATATGGAAAACCAATCTCAAATTGACATCACCCATCTGCAGCCCGGCGCTTATCTGGCGAAGGTGATTTCCGGTGACAAGGTGCAAGTCAGGAAAATTATTGTTCAATAAAAAGCAATCCAGTCGGTTGTTTGATTAATTATATAATTTTTACGATTTTCTTGTCCTTTAACACGAATACTTGATCCGATATCTTGCTTAGATCTTCAAATTGATGACCTATAATAAAGATTAGTTTGTCTCTTTTAAGTTGATCAATCAATTGATAGATAAAAATTCGATTGGCTTCATCAAGAGAAGAAACAGGTTCATCCAGGATCAGAAATTCCGGCTGCTGGTACAAGGCTCTCATCCAGCCTAACAATTGCTTTTGTCCACCAGATAGATTAATACCTTCCTCGCCAACAAGTGTCATAAAACCTTGCGGCAAAGAATTGATGAATCTGTCAAATCCCAAAGAAATCAGTGATGTCATTCTCTCCTCATCGATGCTGTCATCCAAAACAATATTATCTATGATACTGCCATTGAAGAGTTGTATGCTCTGAGGAACAAGACTTATAAAACTTCGCCAGTTTTCTAAGTTGATATCATCCAACAGCTCATCGTTATTGATTATGACATTGCCATTTTCAGGATGGTAATTCTTCAGTAAAATCTCAGTAATTGTTGTTTTTCCGCTACCACTTTCACCCAACAAGCAGACAATTTTGCCTTTTTCAAACTTAATACATACACTGTCCAATAGCTTACTTCTGCCATTGAATCTGAAATCTATATCTTTTAACTCAACGGTATTGAGTCCAGAAATCTTTTCTCCTCCATCATTTTCAGGTTTTAGAGAAGAATATTCAAACATTCTGTCAAATGCGACTCTTGCTTCCTGAATGGGAATACTTGTCAAGGCCAGATTGGTAATAGCACTTAGCAATGAACTGGAAATTCCAATAATGGCCATAAGTTCCCCGATTCTTATCTCATTATTAAGCACATTATAGGAAGAGAATCCTAAAATTCCCAATAAGACAAAGACCAAAGCAAGCCCGGAATAAAGCGTTATCTTCAGATTTAGTCTACCTAGATCAAAAATCCTTTCCTGAAAGTTTCCAAAGATTATTTGATTCTTCTTCAAGAAAAGTTCCTGCTTAGAAAGGTTTTTAACAACATCTATTCCTCTTATGCTGTCGATATAATTGGCTTCGTTACTGCTATACGCTTGCATTACATTTTTCTGGGACTCAATTATTTTCTTGTTAAACCGGAAAATAATGTAAAAAACAATAGGTGAAACCAGAAGACAGAAAATGGCTAATTTCCACGAATAGTAAAATAGAAAACCGATAGAAATCAGAACAGATAATATATCGGTCGCTGTATTGGTGATCAGTAGTTTTATAACATTCTGTATTCTCTGTGTGTCATTTAGCCTCGCTACAAAATCACCTGTTTTTCTGCTATCAAAGAACTTCTTTGGCAAGTATAGCAATGATGAATAAAATCTCTCATTGATTCTTAGATTGAACGCCCTGCTCTGCTTGATAATATAAAGCTCCCGTAATGCTTGCACCATTACTCTTCCTAACAAAAGAAATCCCAGAAAACCTATACTAAGAAAAAGTAAGTTGAGCTTCTTTTTTGGAAGAATATCATCGATTAATTTCTGCGAAAAAACAGACATAGACATTCCAAGCAATGTAAAAATGACACCCAGAAAAATAATGGTGTAGAGCCATTCATGGTCTTCACGGATCAAGTCTTTCAGCCAGTTGATTTTTTCCTTATTGGTTTGTTGCGACTTTTGGAAATGCTGGTTGGGGCGCAGTGTCAGGCAACTTTTTGAAATCCACACCTTTTCCAGCTGGTCTTTGCTCCAGTATTCTATACCTTTTGCAGGATCTCCAATACAAAATTGAGAATTCCCACCAGAATCATAATAATAGCAGATAACATAATGTTCGTGTTTTTGATCAATAATAATGTGCAGAATCACAGGCTCTCCATGTTCTATCAGGGCATCCGTGTCCGCCTCGCAGCCTTCGGCATCAAAACCGATCTCGTTAGCACATTGGAAGAGCCCCAGCAAGGTGGTTCCTGTTTTGGAAGTGCCACTTTTTTCTCTCAAAGTTTCTAAAGAAACATCGCCTCCATAATATCGTGCCAGAGATTGCAAACATCCCACACCACAGTCGGTTTGGTCTTTCTGCAGCGTAAATGTTTTTTGGATCAACTTATTTTTTTTCATCAAAATCGGCTAAAACTTTTTCTATTTTTATAGCACCAGTACTTCTGTGGACAAGCTTGTTTTGGTAATTGTAGCCAAGAAAATAAGGAATCCCTGTCATAGAAAATTTAAGATACACCTCAGATTTAGGATCGTTGCACCACCGGATGTTTTCGGCATTATCCAGCTTATATCTTTGTGCAAAAGCCCTGATCTCAGAAAGCGGCTTATCTGTAAACATGATCCACTTGATATCCGGATGTTTCTGATTAATTTCAGAAAGTTCATCCATCTCAGCCTGGCAATATTCACACTCCGGATTGAAGTAAACGAAAACCTTATTGCCTTCCGGGAGATTCTTATTCGTTACAGATTTGCCATTGATATCTTGCACTGAAAAAGCAGGAATACTTTTCAATGCCTCTACTTTCTGTTTCTTCTTTTGGAAATTAATGAAAAGATATATCATAATGCCTACCATCAGGACAGGAATTATCACTGCAACTATTTTTAATGTTTTTTTATTGGTCATGTAATAACATGTGTTTTGTCATTCCGTAGGAATCCAGTTCTTCAGATACTTTGGAATATTTAAATAGACTTTAATACTGCACACTAAGAATTAAAAAGCAAACCACTCCTGTCCAGAACAGCAATCCCACACCATAGGTCATCGCTACCAAACCAAAAGATTTGACAGGTTTTACCTTTTGGTCAGACAGTTCGTAGATGCCATACGCCAGGATCCCCCAATAGAAAAGCTCGAACAGGTTCACCAGTTGCAGCGGATAAGCCAGCCATTTTTCCATAGAGATATGCTCCCGCAGATTGATGAGTGAGATGGGATAATACGTTTGTAAAGTCTCCAAAGTATAATCTGTATCTACAAAATAGAAATTAACAAATTTATAGACACCAGCCAGCACAAAGACAAACTCCGCAATGAGCGCCAGGAAAACAAAATCCGAAAACTTCACTTTCTCCAATCCTTCCATATCCAGAAGTTTGATAAAGTTGAGACAAAATGCGACTAATAAAACCTTAACCCCAATAAGCACAGGTGTAACCGCATAAGACACCCACCACCACTTTTTCTGGCTATTCATATAATTTTGGACGACCTGGCTAGGATAATCTTTTGAGAGAAAGTCTATCATTTTTGAATTTGTACTAATAAATTCTTTATCAAGATAAGTAAGAATAAAATAAATCAATACTAAAACTATGAATATTACAAAATTTTTCATTATCAACTAAAGATTTGAAGTATTTAATATTTCTTACCAAAAAAATAGAGAATTGAAAGGACAAAAAATATAGTAGCAGATAATAACCCGAAAGATTGATTCCTATCAATTATTGTCAAAATTAAATTTGATGTCGCAATAATTAAGGCTATATATTTTTTTATTTTTTCTGACATTTTATTATTTTGGAATTTATAATCTCTGCAATTAAAATTGCAGAGATATAAAAATGTACAACTGTTATTCTTTCATTTTATACTTAGAATGGATCCCATCCGGAACAACCAACTACAGCTAGAACTAATCCAACTCCCGTTTCAGCAGTAAGTAATCCATAACCACATAACAAACCACTTACAAATCCAGAACCTTTACCTCCTTGAATTTTTTCCATTTTGTTTTTTTCTAATTTTTTCATTTTTCTTGATTTTTAAATTTAAGAATCACCATTTAAACATAGGGCTAATCCCAAAAGTCCTACTGGACCACCCCAAATTGCACAAGCCACCCCGAAGCCACAGGCAAAACCAGGCGAAGTTCCTCCCAGCAAACTCTCCATTTGCGTCATTTCTAATTTTTTCATTTTGATAAAATTTTAATTTGTTATTTATGTTTTCCTCGTGAAAACCGTTGAACAAATTTTGAAAGAATATTGATAATTTCCTATTCCATTTTGGAATAATCGTATTTTATTAACGCTAATTATAAATCCTTAAAAACAGCTTAAAATTTCAAAACATATAAGATAATGGCAATTCCATTGTGGAATGAAAGATTAATACGTGAAAATTTTAACAATATTTAACCTAAAACGATTTCCCCGAAACAAGTGATTCTATATACATTTGTACTACAAAAACACGACAAAGATGAAAAACACAAAAGATATCGGTTTCCGTATCAAAAAACTTCGTGAAGAGAGAAACATCTCCCAGGAAGAATTAGCAGTACAGCTCAGCATCTCCCAAAGCAAGCTTTCCAAAATAGAAAATGGCCATCTCAATGCCAGCCTACCACTCATGATTGCTACGTGTAATCTCTTTAATCTATCCCTCGCAGACCTCACAAAAGACATACAAAACATATCATAAACCCAAACAACACAAATTATGGCATCATCCTCAGAAACAGGAAACGCAAAAAACATTGCAAACCTGAACCTGCTTATAGGCAACATCTCAGCACTGGGCAGCATTTACAAGCCTGGCAACTCGAAAATTGAGCTCACAAACCTCCAAAATTTATATAACAAAGCCCTCGCACAGCAGGAAAATGTCAATAGCCTACTCGCGCCCTATGCCCTGGCAGTAGATGATAGAGAAGCCGTATTCAAACCTCTCAGCAGAGACCTTTCCAGACTCCGTAAGGCATACAAAGCCACAGAAGGCGTCACTGCACAGCAGCTGGAAGACCTCATGACCATTATCCGGAAGCTCAAAGGAGCACGGAAAACCAAACTCATCGCGCCTACAGAGCCGGATCAGGCAGATGCCAGCCATTCCGTGTCCCAGCTCAGCTATGACCAGCGTACCAATAATATGGACGCCCTCATTTCCCTCTTGCAGAACACCCCAAACTACAATCCCAACGAAAAAGAATACCAGGTAGCAACCTATCAGGACAAAAAAAACCGGATGCTCGCTACCACGCAAGCCGTCGCAGACACATTCATCCCGCTCAATAACGCTCGCAGCCTTAGAAATGCCACGCTTTACCAGGCAGAAGAAAATCTGGTAGATGTTGCCAATACCGCAAAAGACTATGCCTTCACCATTCTTGACTCAGATTCGGCACAATACAAAGCAATAGCCCGCATAAAATTCAAAAAAAGATAACAATAAACCGATACCTTATTTCGGCTTTGCCCGGTCTCACAAATTTGATCTTAACCGTTTCTATCAGATATGTCATACTGAGCGGTGCAGGGATTCCGATTGATGATTTTATAGTTCGTGCTTATAAAAATAAAGGCAGTAGCACAATTTGTTATTGCCTTTCAGTGTCTTAGAGCGATAATGACAATCCAACAAAGCTCCGTCTCGATCCAACAAAGCTCCGTCTCGATCCAACAAAGCTCCGTCTCAATCCAACAAAGCTCCGTCTCAATCCAACAAAGCTCCGTCTCGATCCAACAAAGCTCCGTCTCAATCCAACAAGGCTCCGTCTCGATCCAACAAAGCTCCGTCTCGATCCAACAAGGCTCCGTCTCAATCCAACAAAGCTCCGTCTCGTTCCAACAAAGCTCCGTCTCGATCGTATAAGACACAGTCTCGATCCCATAAGCACCATTCAGAATAACAAACCAATTATAACTACGCAAATAAAAAAAAACCGACTGCATCCAGTCGGTTCTTTTCATATCATAAATGCATATTAGTTCTTAATAAACTTCTGAACCCTATCAGTTCCTTTGATCTTCAACAGATAGACACCCTTGTTAAGGTTAGAAACATTAATAATGTTATTATCAGAATTAATCTTAGACTCAGAAATTTTTCTTCCGTCCAGACTATAAATTTCAGCAGTTTCCGCTTTTTTGAAATCCATAGAGACAGTCAGTTTTTCAGTCACAGGATTCGGATAGATGGAGACGGAGTTTTTAGAAACATCCGAAACAGCCATCACCGTGCATTGATAAGCCGGCAATGTGTAGCCCGATGTCGTAAGCTCCTCTGTAATTACAGCAACGTCGTCACACGTAAATCCAAAAGTCCCAAGCATATCAATTGCCGATTGTCTCACAGCCACCGCTGCAGTCTGCTGGTTGGAAGAAGAATTGGTCATACTCAGACCTTCCAGAAAGATTCTGTCCGTTTTTTCTTTCCCGATTCTGTTGTAGATTCTCATCAGTGAAGTAGCCCAAATCTGTCCATCTCTGTGGATATTAGCCGTATTACTAAGGCTTGGGGAATACTTTGCAGCATAATTCGTCACACGTCCTGCCCAGCACTCATTGTGTCCGTCCCAGCTGAACATCCAGTTATACTGCGGTTCGGTGGAAGCCCATTGGTTCAGACTTCTGCTGTAGGACATGGCCCAATAGTCGCCGGAACCTTCTCCCAATCCTTGCGCCGAAGAAGATTTGAGACCGGTAACCCAATGATGAATAGCGTGTCCCAGCTCATGCAAAACCACATCCGCATCCTCCGCATCATCCACGCAGCCTTCTCCGAATGCCAATCTTTGAGAACTCGGGATGAAGTGCGAGTTGTCATCACCACTCAATCCGTGCGGGTCTACCATCATCACACCACCATTCAGTGTAGATTTACAGGTGATTCCCAAAGTTTCGTTAATATATGCCAAACTTCCGTCGATGTGATAAAAAGCATTCACCGCCTCAAAACCTTGGTCATTTCTATTGAAAAGAAAATCCGGAGTTGCCTGAGTAAACAAACCAGTAGCCGGCGATTCGAAATCTGCAATCTGTACATACTTGCTTTTCAGGCTATAAACACCGTTGGAAAACGTAATATCCGGAAGCGATACCAGACTTCTGGCGGCATCCAGACTGGCATTGGTCGCATCATTATTGTCAACATAAGCACCACCGTAGGAAACGTGCGCTCTGGACAGTGGATCCGGGTCAAAGATATAACCTGTTCCCGCAGCTTTTTTATCATCGGATTGTGTTTTGTTTTTCTTTTTAGGTCTATCCTGATGATGATAATCTGCAATATCCTGCACACGAAGAACCTCTCCGGAATGGGCATCCACCATCACTTCCCAGTCACCCGGCGTGTCAAAAGAATTGATGACAACGCGGTGAACCAGCTTGGTCTCTCCCGATTCCGTGAGGAAAACATAAAGATTATTTTCCTGATGTGTAATTTCACCTTTGATATCTGCGGCGGTCATTGCCTTGCTAAAGGCATTTTCCTTGCTGACTGCAGGATTCGTATCTACAGTTTTCAGCTTTTTGGAAACTGCAACTTCCGTAGCATAGGTCACTTCCCCACTCTTGTTGAAGTGGACGGCGATATCACCTTCATAAACGGGAACCCCATTGATGGTCTGCTGGAATCTCAATGTTTCTCCGGAAAGGCTTTTCCTGGAAGACTGAAAATCGAAATGGTCATTACTGCTGGCTCCTATCTTATTGGAATTGCCGGCAATCCAGCTTCTGGCTTTGGACTCTAGCGAGGTTTGCCCATACATTGTAGAAAATGTCATCGCAAAACTTGCCACTAAACAGGTAATCTTCAAATTCATATATATTTATTTAATTTTCATTGCAAATTAATAATTTATATTGAATTTATAATCAATCAAAACAATAAACGATAAAAATTGTTAATAAAAACTGAATACAAAAGCTAAACATTATCCAATCCCAGGCTTATAACTCTCTAATGTTCCTAAAAGTGAGATTGATCCGGGGCTGCATCGGTCTGCTGGACTTGGCTATGCGGTGTTCCCAGTTGGTCTGCAGGTCGCCTTTCATAATGAGCAGAGAACCGTGCTGGAGTGGCAGACTGTATTTATTTCGATGATTATCTTTATTCCTGAAATCAAAATTCCGCACCTGTCCGAAACTCACCGAAGCAATCACCGGTCTATTCCCCAATTCACTTTCTTTATCCCGATGCCAGGCTACAGAATCATTGCCGTCTCTGTAAAGATTA
>CAJYWD010000042.1 GCA_913778505.1 uncultured Chryseobacterium sp. | reverse complement strand
CACCAGCTGATATTGATTGTAATGCTTGAAATTCATAAACAAATATCTGATTATCAGATATAAATATACGAAAAAAAACACCAATTATAACAAAAAAAATCCGCCTCGGTTGTGAGACGGATACTTTTTCATATTTTTAAGCGGGAATGACGCCTAATGCCTTACCTACCTTTTCAAAAGCTGCAATCGCTTTGTCCAGGTGTGCCCTGCTGTGAGCTGCGGACAGCTGAACGCGAATCCTTGCCTTTCCTTTCGGTACCACAGGGTAGAAAAATCCAATCACGTAAATACCTTCTGAGAGAAGTCTTTCTGCCATTTCCTGAGACAGTTTGGCATCATATAACATCACAGGTACGATGGCAGCATCGCCTTCCGGAATATCGAAGCCTCTAGCTTTCATCTCTTTTCTGAAATAAGTTGCATTTTCCATGACTTTGTCCCTCAATGAAGTATCTGCAGAAATCATTTCGAGAACTTTGGAAGCTGCACCTACAATGCCTGGCGCCAACGAGTTGGAAAATAAATAAGGACGCGAACGCTGTCTCAGCATGTCAATAATTTCTTTTTTTCCGGAGGTGAATCCTCCCAATGCGCCTCCCAGAGCCTTTCCTAAGGTAGAAGTGATGATATCTACACGGCCCATCACATCGTTGGCTTCATGGGTTCCTCTACCGGTCTGCCCGATAAATCCTGTAGCATGCGAATCATCTACCATCACCAGCGCATCGTACTTGTCAGCCAGATCACAAACCCCTTTAAGATCTGCCACAATGCCATCCATGGAGAACACGCCATCGGTCACGATAATCTTAAATCTGTGATTTTTTTCCGAGGCAGCCATGAGCTGCGCCTCCAGATCCTGCATATTATTGTTTTTGTAACGGTAGCGCGCCGCCTTACAAAGTCTTACTCCATCTATGATAGATGCGTGATTCAGCTCATCGGAGATGATGGCATCATCTTCGGAGAATAACGGTTCGAAAACTCCGCCATTGGCATCAAAACAGGCGGCGTACAGAATGGTGTCTTCCATGCCCAAAAATTGAGAAATCCTGGCTTCCAGATCTTTATGGATATCCTGAGTACCGCAAATGAAACGTACCGAAGACATGCCATAACCATGCGACTGAATCGCTTCCCGGGAAGCCTTCATCACTTCCGGATGATTGGAAAGTCCCAAGTAATTATTGGCACAGAAGTTCAGCAGTTTTTGCCCGCCGACTTCTATTTCCGCACTTTGCTGTGACGTGATGACTCGTTCCTTTTTATAAAGACCTTCATTTTCAATATTGCTAAGCTCATTACTGATGTTGTCCAGAAATTTTTGTGATATCATTTCAATTGATTTTCGATTTTAACAAAAATAAAAAAAGCACTTTAATTAAGTGCTCTTTTCCGAAATTATAATTTTAGTCCTTAATAATTTTGACATTCTGATCATTAAACTTGAGGATGTAGGTGCCTTTTGGCAAACCGGCAATGTTAATTTCTGAGTCCTTTTCCACACTGTCTTTTTTCAACAGCTTTCCGTCCAGCGCATAAATCTCAAATGCTGTGGATTTGTTGAGACCAAGGATTTTGATGAAAGTTTTTGCCGGATTCGGAACCACGCTTACGTTTTTCTGAGCATGATCTTCTACAGCCAGATTGTTATCCCGAACGACGGTAGAGCCAGTTGTCAATATCTGATTCTCGTAATTAAATTTTATAGAATTGACTGTAAAATCCACATCCTGGGTAAAATACTGATTGTTGCTGGTATGGTTCAAAACGATATATGCCGTTTGGTTATTGGTACCTGTCAGCCTGATGGGAAGCGGCATTTCAAAAAAACTTACCGTGTTGGTACTTCTGGTCTGGCTGACGCGGAAGGTCAATTGTTTGGTCGTAGAATTCTGCGTCCAGCGGATCTGATAGCTTGGAAAACCTTCGCCATAAACCCAGTCATTAAAAAATTCAGTTAAGTCTCTTCCGGTAAAATTATTGGCAAAAGTCTTAAAATCATTGGTTTTGACATAATTGTACGCAAAAGCAGGATTATTTTGATAAGCTTTCAGCATCGTATAAAACTGATCCTCGCCAAGCACCCACTTCAGCATTCTAAGAACATAAGCACCTTTGGAATAGGAAAGTCTCCCATCGAATATTCTGTTGAAGTTCAGTTGTGAATCGGGAATATAAACACTGCCACCACTGTTACTGGTGATATAATTGATCTCACCTGCCAGATAGTTCTGGAAGTCCGAAGGCGTCATCAGTAGTTTTTCGTAAGTCACATGCTCACCAAATGTTGCAAAACCTTCGTTCAGCCAGATGTCATTCCACGCGCCACAAGTCAGCTTGTCGCCAAACCATTGGTGCGCTAGCTCGTGGGCTACCAAACCACGACCAAGATTGATCATAGAACTCATCGTCTGATGTTCCATTCCGCCGCCCCAGCCAAACTGCATGTGTCCATACTTCTCATTGCGAAACGGATACACACCAAAAAATGTTTCAAAATTCTGCATACAGTCTTTGGTCCAGGTTAGATTGTTCAAAGAAGTCGGATCTGTAGCTGTAGCGGGATAGAGATAATTGACAAATGGAAAATTACTCTCTGCTGTGCCAATGGTAGAATTCAGTTTGGCATAGTTGGAGATTCCCAGCGCAAAGAGATAGGCTGCCATAGGATAATTGGTTTGCCAGTAGGTCAGTTTTTTGCCGTTACCAAGGATATTCTCGGACCGCAAAACACCATTAGAAGCCACGTTGTATTGCGCAGGCGTGGTGATCTTGATGTCCATTTTTTCAATTTTGTCATTCATGCTTTGCTTCGTTGGCCACCATTCTCTAGCCCCAAAAGGTTCGGAAAGTGTGGCTAAAATCGGGTCTCCGGCGGGTGTAAGGTCTGCGATGAATGCATCTGTACTGGCATCGGGAACTCCGCTGTAAGCGATGGATAAAGAGTCCAGAGTCTGCGCGGAAAGCGCTGCCGGAAAATCCACACGGATTTCTGCAGACGATAAATGTTGGAAAGCCACATTCTGACCATGATATTTAACACTAGAAACAGTCAAAGTGTTGGCAAGGTCAAAATAAATATTCGGGCTGCCGGCCAACATTTTGAAATGGGCCGTCATGGTACCAGCTACGTATTGCTGATTAGGATCCAGATCCAGATCCAGTCTTACATATTTCAGGTCGTAATTAAGTGTATTGGGATTAACATTCACATCCAGAACAGACTTTGCAGCCTTCTTTTCTGAGCGGATCAGTTCCTTACGATCTATATTGCCAGATTGACCATAAACACTGTGTATTGTTACAAAAACAATAAGCAGACTGTATAATTGTTTCATTATTTTTAATTTGAGTCAAATCTACAAAAAAAACTCATCCCGATATCATAAATCGGGATGAGTTTCAATACAGTATGTTACTAGGATAATTATAAATCCAAAGTGGGATCCAGAAGCTGCTCCATTCTTTCTTTAACCTGGCTCACGGAGCCGGAAAACTTATTGATGAGCAATGAAAATGTCAGCGTTTTATTATTTCTGGTTTTGATGTAACCGGCCAGTGTTTTCACATCGTGCAGAGTACCTGTCTTGGCAAAAATCTGTCCGTTGGAATTGACCAAAAACATCTTTTTCAATGTTCCGGTCTGCCCTGCAACAGGAAGCGAATTAAAATATTCTTTGTAGTAAGGAGTTTTCATCAGTGATGCTAAAAACTTAGCCTGAGAGATGGGCGTTACGGTGTGCGCTCTGGACAGGCCACTGCCATCCATATAATTAAGGCCTTCCATATCAAAATTAACAGATTTCAGATGATCCGTTACGGCCATTCTTCCGGATTCTACGGTCTGGTCACCAAATTTGTAAAAACCATTGGCTTTCAAAAGTGCTTCTGCGTAGTTGTTATCGCTTCGTTGGTTGGTATACTCCACAATTTCGGAAAGCGTTGGTGACTTGTATGTGGTGAGTATTTCCCTTGGTTCGGGCTCGCGGTCTACAATTTTAGGCATTACTTTTCCTGTAATCCCGATTTTATTCCGGACAAGAGCTTCTCTCAGTTTATTGCCGAGATAAGCCGGAGGTTCAGCTACCTTGGTTGTCACCCACGCACCATCGAACTGATCTGCATAAACCAGTTTTTGGTTGTAAGGCGAGATATAAAAATATTTTTTCTGTTGATTGAACGGATTATTGGACTGATTGATAATCAGTTTTTCGTTTCTTGGGTCAATGTCCTTGGTGGTTCCCGCAGGAAGAAAGTAATTTTTCTGTTCCAGCCAGACGATGTTTTGCGGCAGTTCCGTTTTATTCTCTTTGTAAATAGCGGTCTGGATAATAATATCGCCACTGACTTTTTTAATTCCTTTTTCCCGGATAGCGTCCAGATACTGATTCACAATCTGAGGATAGCTGGCGGCACCACCACGGTTTCCGCCCAGCGAAGGATCGCCGCTTCCCACGATGTAGAGATTTCCAGTCAGAACTCCATCTGCATCAATGCTGCCGGAATATTCCAGCTGAGTGTTCCACCGGTACTGTGTTCCCAGCAGTGAAAACGCAGTTTCCGTGGTCAGAAGTTTAGTAGTAGACGCAGGCATCAGCGGAGCCGTTTCATTGTAGCCTGTCACCACTTTCTTAGTCTGCGGATCATACACCACAAATCCCCAGTTGGCATTTCTCAGAACCGGGTCTGTAAACATCTTATTGATATTGAATTCAATCTGCTCTTTCGGAGAAAGCAGCGCCTTTTCTGCAGTAATATCCTTGACGAGACCTTGCTGCTCGGCTACCTGCGGAAATGTAGAAACTGCGACACTTCCCTGTGAAAATACAAATGAAGAGATACCAACCGTGATGATTGAAAAGTAATGTTTTAATTTATTCATTCTCAAACGAATTACGATTTTTATTGAATTATCTTTAACACATGAATTTTGAGCATACACTCTTACCTCAAAACGAAGTAAAATTAGAGAATATTGCGGATGAAAAAATCCGCAATGCTGATAAAAAACCAGAAATAACGTTAAAAAAAGTTAAAAATCAACCAAAAAATCGATTTTCACAGACTTGTAAGCTGTGATTTCATCAAATTCTTCAAATGATTTCAAAAGTAATTGCTTGTAGATCCTGTAATTTTTATTCTTGGGAAATTTGAGCAGAATCTGATATTGATAGAGATTATTGAGCCTTGCAATCGGTGATTTTTCCGGGCCAAGGATACACTCTTCCGGAATATATTTTCTCAAAACCGAGCCCAGAAACTGAGAGGCTCTTCCCAGTTTGTCTTCTTTTCTATGTTTAAGCTCAATCATTATTAATTTCACAAATGGCGGATAAAGAAACTTTTTCCTCTCGTCCAAAAAATATTGATAGATCTGTTTAACATTTTGATTTTTAATCAATTCAAAAACTGAATGCGACGGATTATAGGTCTGAATCAGGATTTTTCCATTACCCGAAACTCTTCCGGCTCTTCCGGCAACCTGTGTAATCAATTGATAAGCTCTTTCCTCTGCACGGAAATCCTGAACGTGAATGAGCGAATCTGCTTTCGGAATGGCGACCAGTTCTATATTATCAAAATCCAAACCTTTCGAGATCATCTGCGTTCCGACCAGAATATCGGTATCTCCATTTTCCAGTTTTTCGTAGAGTTTTTCGTACGCGAATTTCTTCCGCATCGCGTCCACGTCCATTCTGTCTACCTCTGCATCAGAAAAAATCTTTTGCGTTTCTTCCTCAATTTGTTCCACGCCTACGCCCTTGGTGTTCAGATTTTCGCCGTGACAGCTTGGGCAGACAGAAGGTTTCCCGGAACGGTGGCCGCAGTAGTGACATTTGAGTTCATTGGAAGCTTTGTGATAGGTCATCACCACATCGCAATTGCTGCAATAAGTGACGTGACCGCAGGTTTCGCATTCTATCACATTGGCATAACCGCGTCGATTGTGCAGAATAATGGTCTGTTTTCGCTGTTCAAGCTGAAGGTTGATTTCATCAATCAATTGTTGGCTGAAATTTCCTACAATTTTCTTCTGATTTTGCGCTTCTTTGATATCGATCAACTCAAATTTTGGCAAATCGACACTTCCAAACCTTTCATTCAAAACCACATAACGCACCTTGTCTTTCATGGCCAGATCATAACTTTCCAGCGATGGCGTGGCTGAGCCTAAAATCAGCCGGGCGCCATAATATTCTGCCAGCATCATTGCGGAATCTTTGGCATTGAAAAAGAAATTCTGGTCGCGCTGACGGTACGCCGAATCGTGCTCTTCGTCTACAATAATCAATCCCAGATTTTCAAAAGGTAAAAACAAAGAATTCCGAGTTCCAATCAATATATTCAGTTCATTGTTTTTGATCTTTTTCCAGACTTCTACCCTTTCAAAATCCGTCAATTTATTATGATAAAACCCGAGCTTTTTGCCATATTTTTTTTCCAGGCGAACGGTGATCTGCTTGGTTAGAGCAATCTCCGGCAATAGCAAAAGCACATTTTTTCCGGAATTAATGCAATCTTCTATTTTCTCCAGATAGATATGCGTTTTCCCCGAAGAAGTGACGCCGTGAAGCAAAATATTCTTGTCTACCCCAAAAGCCAGATTAATTTCCGAAACAGCCGTTTTTTGAGCTTGTGTCAGTTCTTCGATGGCTTCAATTTCGCCTTCATAAGATTCGATTCTTTCTTTTTCCAGATAATATTCCTGAACCAGTTTTTTTTCTATCAAAGATTTCAGTTGAGAAAGATTGAAATTTCCTTCCTCAAAAATCTCAGATTTACGGATGGGTTTTTCTGTATTTTCGGTTTCTTTATCTAAAATTAAAAGAAATAATTCCTGCTGTTTTTTAGCTTTTTTAAGACTTGTAATAATTTCTGCCAGATTATTTCTAACTTTCAATCCGTCCTGATTGATTCGCAGATACGCAATTTCCTTCGCCTTATATTTCTCCGTAATTTTTTCATCGACTGAGATGTAGCGTTCATCAATCAGCGCATTGATGGTTTTGATGATTTCTTTTTTCGGGATAAAGGCTTCAATCTCTTGTAAATTCAGCATTTGCCGGACTTCCAAAGCCTGGAGAAGATACGTTTCGTTTGCATCCAGATTTTGCCAGTCAATCGTTCTTTCGGACAATAATCTGACATAAGTTTCGCTTTCCAGTTTGAGAGAAGAAGGAAACGCCATTCTGTAAATCTCGCCCAGATTGCAGAGATAGTAGGAGCTCATCCAGTTCCAGAACTCCAGTTGCTGTTTGGGAACGATAGGCTGATTATCCAAAAGATTGATGATTTCTTTCGGGACAAAAGTTTCCTCAAAATCATCGGACAAATCTGCAACAATTCCCGTGTAGATTTTTTTTCCGCGGAATGGAACGAGAACCCGCATCCCGACCTCAATTTTACCCAAAAAATCTGCCGGAACTTTGTAGGTAAAAGTTCCTTTGAGATTGAGCGGAAGAATGATTTGGGCGAAGTTCAAGTTGAGGGAATGGTTGTCGGTTGATGGTTGTCGGATTTGTAGAATTTTATTGATAATCTAGTTTTTCATCCCGCAAGTCCATTTTTATTTGTCTCCATAATGACCGTTGGCAGAAATGATTTCTACGGTTACAATATTTTCTTCAACACTGTAAACCAATCGGTTTTTGCTGTCAATTCGTCTTGACCAAATATTGGATTCTTTAAACTTTAAACGCTCTGGTTTTCCTGTTCCGAAATATGGGTTTTCCTGAATTTCGTCTAAAAGTTGATAAAGCTTTTTTAATAAAATTTGATTTCCAGATTTTTTGTAAAAGTCAATGTCTTTTTGAGCTTGCTTTTTGAATATTAACGCATAACTCATAATCCCAAAAAGTTTTTGATATCGTCTTTTGTT
>CAJYWD010000041.1 GCA_913778505.1 uncultured Chryseobacterium sp. | reverse complement strand
GAAACGTCTGCCTTTATCCTGCTGCTTTTACTCTTAGGGTTTATATTTTTAACTAAGTTATCAATATGTTCTGCTTAATGCAAACTTACCATAGCAGCGGCATCCTTTTTTGTTTTCTACTCAATTTCTATTGATGATCAATAGTCCTAAACAAAAAAGATATAGCGGATAGCGGGAAATAGCTCCAAATTAATTATAAATGGTGAATGGTGATTGGTGAATGAATTTTTTATCAACCATCAGTTATCGCTTATCAAAATCTGCTGAGGATTCCCCAATGGATTTTCACTTCGTTGAATTTAAATGGATTACCGATTTCGTTTCCATTGGAAATCTGGAAACTCATCAAACCAATGGGTAGAAAAAAGTTGAATCCTAATCCCAAACTGTACAGTTTTGGCGTGATACCGAGAGCTTTATTGGACATCTGACCGTACTGTGCAAAAATGTCAAAAAATGCCTGATCATTCACGAGGTAGCGGTATTCTGCGCCGGCAAATGCGTAAAAATCGCTGATAAGACTTTGTTCGTTAAACCCTCGAAGTGAGTTCCAGCCTCCAAACCGAAACAATTCGTTTGTCGACAATTCGGCCCTGGAACTCAGTAAAGCAGATTCTCCTTTGATGTTAAGGTAGTGATTTCCGGACAAATTAAAATTGTGTTCACCAAAAAGAAAATACCGGATCTGACTTAGATTTTCCAGCGTGTCATCATAAGTGGTTTTGAGAAAATCAGCTTCCAGACGGATGTTGCTTTTATTGACAAACAGTGGAATGTCACTGCCCTCCAGATATTGATAATAAAGACCAATACCTTTCTTGCTATAATCGCGGCCTCCGGTGTACAGCGAATCTAGAATTGCTGAAGATTCAAAAGTGCCTCGCAGACCAAGTTTCTGCTTTGGTGAAAGATGGTAATAAACTGCGGGCAGAAATTTGACATTGGCAAAGGTAGAATCCTGACGGAAAATATTGACATGAACATTCAAGCCTACGTTGCTGCCAAACGTGTACGGAATATCGGTCTGCATGTCAAAAGTCTGACCTTTATCGGGATTTCTCTGCCAGAATATGCCGATGCTCTCAAAGCTGTTGAACATATTTTTCATCTGGACATTCAGCGTGCCGTTGACGGTAAATTTTTCTGTCCTGTCATTTCCAAAGCCGATCATTCCGTCAAAAGTATTGGTCTTTCTTTTCTGAGTAAAGAGAAAAATCTGCGTGGAATCTTTGGTGAATAATGTCTGCGGCGGCTTTTCCAAACCAACAAACTGGTGGTTCTGCAGGGATTGATTCATCTCCAGCAGTGCTTTGTCATCATAATTTCTACCAATATATTGTTTGTGGAGGTTTTTAACGAATTGTTTCGGTAAACGGGTATAACCTTTGAAAACAATGCCGTCGATTTTTCTTTGAGAAGCTGGAACAACGGCTATTTTTACTGAGGGGATTCCGTTTTCCATTTTCTGGAATTTGGTTTTCACACGATTGAAAGCGAACCCTTTGTCCCTGTATTTTTGATTAATGCTCTTCTTGAGTGAATCTAAATTCTTGATGTAAATTTCATTCTTCTGAAAATTCAGATCGTTAACTAAAGAATCCGAAAATTTGATATTAGCCTGATTGAAATTTGGACCTTTGTCGTAATAGATTTCTGTCCGGCTTTCTACGGATTTGACTTTTTTCAGCTCTGTGAAAAAGTACGAATTTTCTGCCAAAGAATCCAAAAATTTGACAGCGTTTGCAGAATCGGAAACGATTTTTTTGGCGTTGGTTTCTATGTCAATAAGCCAATATTCTTTTTTCTGCGCATTGATTAAACCACAAAAGGCACAAAAGAAAGAGAGAAATAATATGTTTTTCAAAAAATTACAAAAGAAATAGTCTTCGATTTCTATCTTTTTTTTTCTTGATATATCGAACTTTTTTAACATTATTCTTTTGTGACTTTTGTGGTTATATAACAGGAAATCAATCCATTTTATTATACTTCTTCATCAGATTCTCATAAGTATTCTGCGGGAGAATCCATTTCAAAGGAACGCCGATCTTCTGCCCGAATTTCCCGAAATAATAATGTGCTTTCCATTTTGATTTCTGCAACAGCTTATCTACGTAGATAGCAACTTCTAATGGTTCCGTTCCGTCATCCACGTGAGCATTCATCACAGCGTGAACTTTGTCATAGACTTCTTTATAAGGCTCGGAGACGTTGGTTTTTACGCGATTTTCTGCAATATTGGTTTTGATATCGCCTAAATGAAGCGCGCAAACGTGGATATTCCAGGGATAAACCTCGTAGCGCATCGCTTCTGTTACTTTGTCCAAAGCTGATTTGGAAGCCGAATAAAATCCACGGAAGGGCAATCCCATTTCGGAACCAATGCTGGAAACATTGATGATTTTCCCGGATTGCTGCTCACGCATTTTTGGAAGAACTGCTGTCATCATTTGGACAGCGCCAATCAGGTTAAGATTGAAAAGTTCCAGGATGTTTTCTTTAGTAGAATCTTCCACAGCGCCAGGCATTCCTTTTCCTGCATTATTAATCAGAACATCAATTTTGGTTTCCTTTTTCAGGATTTCAGAAATGGCGTTGTCGATTTGGTTTTTTTCGGTAATGTCTGTTGGAATTGAAACAAAATAATCGGAGTTGACGACCTTTCGGCTCAATCCGTAAACCTTGTTTCCTTTCTTTCCGAAATATTCTGCCAAGGCCAATCCAATTCCGGATGAAGCGCCTGTGATTATTATTGTTTTACTCAAAGTGCTAATTTTTTAAATACTCTAATATCTTTTCAGTCAAATACTTTCTCTCTTTTTCATTCGCATCATTATCCATATTGCTATGATTGATGTCTGTATATTCAATTACAATTTCATATTTTTTAGCTTCATTGTTGGTTGGTATAACATTTTCATCTGCAGGATAATCATTTGAACGAAGCGAATAAATTTTAGGTTTTGACATCCTTGGGATTTTCATCCTGCGATTGTCCATCAAAATCACTTTATTAACAAATTCGGGATATTTCTGTGTGAAAAGTGCAGTCATATCACCACCATTGGAATGTCCAATCAAAGTCAATTTGTTAAACTTTAATTCAGGAAATTGTTTTTTAATTTCTTGTAATACAAAATATATATTTTGAGAACCTCTTTCCCAATTCGGTCTTCTCGTCTCCTGCAATTTTCCTGACATCGCAAGCAATTCGTCAGTTGGTAATTCGTGTTGAATGCTGATGACGAAATAGCCTTTTGAAGCAAGAAATTCTGTTAAATAAGTATAGGCAAAAAGATAATCATCGCCTTTATTTTCTCCATAACCGTGACTAAAGATAATCGGATTTTTGTTTGAGTTTTTTATATTTTGTGAATGATATATCGCAACAGGAATTTTTCGATTTCTGGATTGGTCAAAATAAGTCAAAGTATCAACTTTAAAATCAATTTTATCATTTGCATTCTTCTTTGTAGAACATTGGATGCAAAATAAACTGATTATTAAAAGTATAAAAAATCTCATCATTATCTGATTAATTTGTTGTCACTTTCGCAAAATCCTCCCAAAATTCAGGATAAGACTTCTCCACCACATCTTCGTTTTCGATATTCAGTTCTTTAACCAAAGCAAACGGCGCAAAAGCCATTGCCATTCTGTGGTCGTTGTAGGTTGCGATCGAAATGTTGTTGCTGGGTTCTATGAATTCCGAAGATTCTATCTTGTCAACTGTAATATGCGTCTTCGCTCCAATTTTCAGCAACTCATTCTGAAGCGCCACCAATCGGTCGGTTTCTTTCACTTTCAGAGTGTGAAGTCCGGTGATGACGAATGGGATTTTCAATGCTGTTGCCGTCACACAAAGTGTTTGTGCAATATCCGGACAATCATTCATATCCAGAGAAATCAATTCCGGATATTGGAAATCGGGCTCAGGCAAAAGTGTAATCGAATTTTCTGCATAATCCGAAACCGTATTGATCCCGAAATATTTCCAATAGATTTCTTTAATCACACTGTCGCCCTGCAAAGACAATGTGTGATAACTTTTTAAAGTAATTGATTTTCTGCCAATGGCACAAAGAGAATAGAAATAAGACGCTGAAGACCAGTCGCTTTCCACTTCGTAAGATTCTGTTCTGATGTGGTTTTTATGCGCAACAATTTCAATCCTGTTCTCTGCAAAATGAGATTGGATTCCGACTTCGTTCAGGATTTTCAGAGTCATTTCGAGATAAGGTCGGGATGTGATTTCGCCTTCCAATTCCAAAGTCAAACCGTTTTCCAATTTCCCTCCGATTAAAATTAATGAAGTCAAAAATTGGCTGGAAACATTGGCTGAGATTTTAACCAGATTTTTCTCCAACTTCTTTCCGATGATTTGCAATGGCGGAAAACCTTCTTTTTCGAGATAGGTAATATCTGCACCAAGCGACTGAAGCGCATCTACCAAAGGTCTGATGGGGCGGTTTTTCATCCTTTCAGAACCTGTTAAGATGGTTTTCCTGCCTTCAAAAATCGAATAATAGGAAGTCAGAAATCGCATCGCCGTTCCGGCGTGATGAATGTCAATGGTTTCTGAGTCGGACTCCAAAGCCTTTTTCAGCAAAGTGGTGTCCTGAGAATTGGAAAGATTGAGCATATCAATATTTCCAAACAATTTCCCTAAAATCAAAAGACGGTTCGAAATACTTTTCGAACCGGTAATTTGTATGTTTTTTCCGTCTATTAATTCTGATTTTTTTAATATCATTTTTCTGTATTAATGTAAAGCGTATTAAAGTATTAATGATTCAAATTCGTGAATACATTTTACATTAATACGCTGTACAATTATTTTAATTTTTCATTATTCTGATGTCGATCTTTGTCTCTATCAGTTTTAATTTTCATTTTTTTATCAAAAGCCGATTGTAAATCTGTTCCGGTTTGATTCGCTAAACAAAGCGTTACAAAAAGGACATCGGCCAGTTCTTCTCCTAAATCTTTCGTTTTATCGGATTCTTTTTCAGATTGTTCACCGTATCTTCTGGCAATGATTCTGGCCACTTCGCCGACTTCCTCGGTCAGCATAGCCATATTGGTCAGCTCATTGAAATAACGGACGCCAATGGTTTTTATCCATTCATCAACTTGATTTTGGAGTGTTGTGATTTCCATTTTTAAAATTGATAAGCGCCCAGCGTTGGAGAATTTCCTCTGGCTTTTCCTACGATATCCGTTGCAATCACCACCTCGTTAGCTTTTCCTTTACCAATAGCCGGCGAACCTTCCTTCACTCTCAAATTCATTTTCTGAGTAAAGTAATTCTGGAATTTCGGATCTTGGTTTTTGATAATATTGTCACCTACTGGTGTGAATGCAGAATTCGAACTTAACTTCAATAAACAATTGTCAAAACGCGCATCAATCGGTGTTCCTGCAGAATTGTTGGTGAGGGTTACCAGATCAAGCGTGTCGCCGTATACAATTGAGTTTCTCACCCTCAATGTCACAAGACCGGATTCTAAAACACCTTTTTCATTTTCCCAGGTGTTGCTTGCAAAAATCCCTGTTGCCGGCAGCGCAGAATTAAGATTCCAGTAATTCGCAAGTGTGGAATAGTTGATATTGTAATTTCCGCTTCCGGCAATAGCCAGATCCGCTTCGCCACAATTATTCATCACGAGGTTATTTGCGGTGACATTCGAATGAATACCATAAATTCCGGCACTCTGAAAGCTGTGAAAAATAGAGTTGCTGATATTCGCTGTGCTTTCTTTCAGCTGGAGACCTACATTTCCACCAAAAATCCTGGCGTAGTTCAGTTTTGCTAATGAACCTTCCTCCATTTTGATTCCATTCCAGTTGGCTGGCAAAGTATCATATTTTGTATCACTTCTGTCGCCTCGGAAAATCACTTCATCACCCAAGACGCCATTGACGGTCAGTCCGGAATTTTTCATAAAATTCATTCCGCTGTTTTTCCGGAAATAGACTTTTGTGCCTTTTTCCATTGTCAAAGTTTTTCCTTCAGCAACTGTCAGATCACCAAAAATGACCTTAACTTTATCTTTGGTCCAAGTGGTGTTTTCAGAAATAATATTAGGATTCGTATCTGTTCTAATGAAGTATTCGGCATCCTGAACTACAGAAAGAAGTGTTACTTTCTGCTCACCAGCCGGCGTATTGAAAATCACTTTGTCCTCGGCAATCGCTTCCGGCGCATTGGCAACCGGCGCAATCTCTACAAAAACATAAAGACTGTCTTTTTTTCTTAGAGCTACATTCTGGAAACTTGTTCCACTTTTTCCATCAACATTAATTCTGTAAAGTGAGGCATTGCCACTTTCGAGTGCAATTTTCGGAATCAAAACGTCTTTATCCTCATTATTGTAAACCTTTACGGCATAAGTTTCCGACCTCATTTGATTATAGACCGTATCGCAGAATACAGTATCCGTAGAAAATCTCAGAAGTTGTGACGGAGATTCAAAGGAAATATCATCACGATTACAGCCTGCCAAAAGCAAAAGCAACCAAAATGCGATGCCAAAAAGTATTTTTAGTTTCATTAATAGAGTTTAATCTTCAAAACTACAAAATTTAAATTTTTATTTCGTGAAGACGTAGATATTTTATTGGTTTTAGACAATAAATCCTTTCAATGTATTTAACATCGAAAGGATTCTAGGTTTTATATAACAATAATTACTCTTTTATAAACTTCCTGTTAATCAATTCGCCAGATTTGGAAGTTGCAGTAATAATATAAGTTCCTTTCACGAGATTTGAAATATTGATGGATTTTTCTGAATTTGAAAATTGCTTGATGATTTTTCCGGAAAGGTCAGTTACAGAGATATTTGAAACGCCTTCTGAAAAGGTCAAAATCTCTTTGGCCGGATTTGGAAATAAACTCAATGATTTCAGTTTAGAATCATTAACACTCAACATAATACCTCCGACTTGAAAAGTAGAAGGCTCTGATTCAATATTTCCCTCATAAACAGCTTTTACAGAGCCTGTAAAAGGATTTGCAGTAACAAAATCACAGCCAGAAGTGATTCCCCAATCTGGATTACATCCTACAGAATTTGTAGTTTGAAATTTATATAATTCATTTCCACGGTAGATGTTATACCCGATCAATTCATGATGCGGCGTTTCTGGCTCTTGCCAGGAAAGTGAGTAGATGTTTCTGTAATTGGTGTAATCATAATAATGGTTCCAATTCAAATTTTGAACAGGATTGATCTGTCCGGATCCTAAGTTGAAAGCAAGTATGATAATAATAGAAAGGAGAGATTTTTTCATAAATATTAGTTTAATTCTTTCAAATATAGCATTTTAAATGATGTGATTTAATGTTTGATGCTCAAAATTTACTAATTATTTAAATAAGATGCTGGTTTCATAAAACAATCATAAAAAACTAACTAACATTTGTTAGTTTCATAAAAAAGTGTATTTTTGAATTAATCACATTCATTAATTTGTAATGATAATAATTAATTGAATGTCAAATGTTTAAATATGGAAATTACCCAAAAGCATTTTTTAAACAAAGAAATTAGCCTGACTGATTTACTGAAATCAGCTTATCGTCTGATGTTTACGGCAAAAACGATGACTGATTTATTCGAGCGGGAAAAAAAAATCACTTCGAAATATGTTCACGCCACTTCCCGCGGACACGAGGCGATTCAATTGGCGTTGGGAATGCAATTGCTACCGCAGGATTTCGTGAGTCCTTATTATAGGGATGATTCCATCTTATTGGGTGTTGGACTGACGCCTTACGAGTTGATGCTCCAGCTTTTAGCCAAAAAAGAGGACCCGTTTTCCGGCGGAAGAACCTATTATTCTCATCCAAGTTTACGAAGGGACGATTTCCCAAAAATGATTCACCAAAGTTCCGGAACAGGAATGCAAGCCATTCCGACTACCGGAATTGCAATGGGAATGAAATATAAAGAGGAAATCGGAATTGATGAAAATTTTCAGCAAAAACCAATTGCAGTCTGCTCACTCGGCGATGCAAGCTGTACTGAAGGAGAAGTTTCTGAAGCGTTCCAAATGGCCGCTTTGAAACAATTGCCAATTCTCTATCTCGTTCAGGATAATGAATGGGATATTTCCGCCAGCGCAAAAGAAATCCGTGCGCAGGATATTACAGAATATATGCGAGGTTTCAACGGCATCGAAACCAGAACCATTGACGGAACTGATTTTATCAAATCTTACGAAATCGTAAAAGAATGCATCAAAATCATCCGTGAAGAACGCCGTCCAATGCTGATTCACGCAAAAGTTCCTTTATTAAATCATCATACTTCCGGCGTACGAAAAGAATGGTACCGGGATGATTTGGAAGAATGCGCAAAGAATGACCCTTTAATAAAACTCAAAAATAAACTTTCTGAATTTAGCGTAGATGATTCTGAAATTGAATTAATAGAAAAAGAAGTTCAGGAATTGGTTAGAACCGATTTTGAAAATGCCGTTTTAGCCGAAAATCCAAAACAGGAAGATACTTACAAACACGATTTTGCACCCACGCCAATTACCGAAGAAAAAGGAGAACGTTCCCCAAGCGGAAAAATTCCAACGGTAATGGTAGATTGTGCCTTGTTCGCCATCAGAGAATTGATGCAGAAACATCCGGAAGCATTGTTATATGGACAAGATGTCGGGTTAAGATTAGGTGGCGTTTTCCGTGAAGCGATTACTTTAGCAGCACAGTTCGGCGAGAAACGAGTTTTCAATACACCAATTCAGGAAGCGTTTATTGTTGGTTCAACAGTCGGAATGAGTGCGGTCGGATTGAAACCGATTGTCGAAGTTCAGTTCGCCGATTACATTTGGCCGGGCTTGAACCAGTTATTCACCGAAGTTTCCAGAAGCTATTATTTGTCTAATGGAAAATGGCCGGTTTCAATGATTCTCCGTGTCCCGATTGGTGCTTATGGAAGTGGCGGACCTTACCACTCAAGTTCCGTAGAAAGTGTGTTGTGTAATATCAAAGGCATCAAAATCGCGTATCCATCAACTGGCGCAGATTTAAAAGGTCTGATGAAAGCGGCCTTCTATGACCCAAATCCGGTTGTGATGCTGGAACATAAAGGTCTTTATTGGTCAAAAACCGAAGGAACTGAAGCGGCGAAAACCATAGAACCGGACGAAGATTACGTTATTCCATTCGGAAAAGCCCGAGAAGTTTTGCTTTGCGAAAATCATCAAAACAATCCAACTTTAACCATCATTACTTATGGAATGGGCGTTTATTGGGCTTCGAATGCAGCGAAAGAATTTGATAACCAAATTGAAATCATAGATTTAAGAACACTCGCACCTTTGGATGAAAACCGCGTTTTCGAGAGTGTTAAAAAACACAACCGTTGCATCGTCTTGACAGAAGAACCTGTCAATAATAGCTTTGCACAAAGTTTGGCAGCGAGAATCAGCGAGCATTGTTTCAGACAATTGGATGCGCCGGTAAAAGTAGTTGGCGCAAAAAATCTTCCTGCAATTCCTATCAATTCCGAATTGGAGAAAGAAATGCTGCCGAACACAGAAAAATTAATTAAAGAAATAGAACAATTGTTAAAATATTAAGATAGCTATTAGCTGTTGGCTTTTGGCAATTAGCTTTGCTTTAATTTATTATTAAGTTAGTTTTCTTTGTTGAGTTTTACGCCTTTGTGAACCTTAAAGTAGTTAGTATATAAAAAAATCTTTGTGGACTTTGTGTTCAATAAACAAGATTAATAAAAATGGAATTAGATTTAATTACAGATAAAAAAATCAAAATCAATAAAAAAGAATTGATTTTATCAGAAGCCGCAAAGCTTTTCAAAGAGAAAGGTTTTGGCGGAACCAGTATGCGCGACTTGGCCGAAAAAGTAGGAATGGAAGCGGCAAGTATGTACAATCATATCAAATCCAAAGATGAAATCCTGGAATTAATTTGTTTCAAAATTGCCAATCAATATATTTCTCAGTTGCAGGAAATCGAAAATACGAATCAAAGTTTTCAAAACAAATTGAGAGCCATTATCGGACTTCACGTTCAGTTGATTATAGAAGATTCGGCGTCTGTTTCTGTTGCAAATAACGATTGGAAATATCTTTCCGAAGAGAAGAAAAATCAATACAAGCAAATCAGAAAGTCTTACGAAAAAAGCTTTGCCAATATTATAGAACAAGGAATGGAAAGCGGAGAATTCAAAAAAATGAATGTTTCTGTAGCTCTTTTCACGATGTTATCATCAATCCGATGGATAGAATTATGGTACAAACCAAGCCGCGATATCACACCGCAGGAATTGGAAGAAGATTTGAAAACATTGCTGATGAATGGATTAAACTCATAAATGATGATAAAAAAAGTCTTCGCCAGCTCAGACTGACACGTTTTAATGAAACTGCTAGTATTAGCGTTGTCACACTGAGCTTGTCGAAGTGTCCAACATAATATAAAAAGTCTTCGCCAGCTCAGACTGACACGTTTTAATGAAACTGTTAGTATTAGCGTTGTCACACTGAGCTTGTCCAAGTATTAAGCAAATTAATGGATCATCAATAGAGGCGGGCTTTAGCCCGTCAAACAAAGAGAAAAGTAATTTGGCTTTAGCCAAAATTTATAAATCTTAGCTAAGCGTAAGCGGCTTTATCTCAATATATTTATTGATTTTAAAGGAATCGATGAATCTTTGATTTGCGGACTTAAAAACATATAGTAAATCAAAAAAAAAATTGCGCACTTTGTGTTCAACTAATAAATAATAATGTCAACAGCATTTCATCCATTACGAGTAAAAGATGTTTATCTTATAAGCTTTGCTAAGTTTTACGCCTTTGTGAACCTTAAAATATTTTCAATAATCTCAAAAAAATCTTTGCGCACTTTGTGTTCAAATAATAAATAAGAATGTCAACAACATTTTATCCATTAAAAGTCAAAAAAGTCAAGAAAGAAACACCGGACTGTGTTTCCGTGAGTTTTGATGTTCCGGAAGAATTATCGGAACAATTCAAATTCACACAAGGTCAATATTTGACATTCCGACAAATGAATGGCAACGAGGAATTGCGTCGTTCCTATTCCATTTGTGCAAGTCCGTGCGAAGGCGAACTGAAAGTCGCTGTGAAAAAAGTTCCGGAAGGTCTGTTCTCCTCTTTTATGAATGACAGTCTGAAAGAAGGCGACGTTTTGGAAGTGATGCCGCCGATGGGAAAATTCTACACGGAACTCAACCCTGACAATAATAAAACGTATGTCGCTTTTGCTGCAGGAAGCGGCATCACGCCGATTATTTCCATCATCAAATCTGTTTTGAAAAATGAACCGCAAAGTCAGTTTGTTCTGATTTACGGAAACAAAAACAAAGGAACCATCATTTTCAAAGAAGAAATCGAAGCTTTGAAAAATCGTTTTATGGAACGATTGAGCATCTATCACATTCTAAGCCGAGAGGTTGCCGATGCAGATTTGCTAAGTGGACGAATCAATTCCGAAAAAGCAGAATCATTCCTCAGGAATATAATTCCCGCAGAAAAAATCGATGAGGTTTTCCTTTGCGGACCAGAGGAAATGATTCTGAGTGTGAGAGATACTTTAATCCAATCCGGTGTTGAAGCCAAGAAAATTCATTTTGAATTATTCTTCAGCGCTGCCTCGGCGGAAAAGAAAAAAGAACACGAGCTGGCAATTAACAAATCCAATGATGATTTTAGCAAAGTCACTGTGAAATTAGACGCAACCGCTCTGAAACTGGATTTGGCTTACCACGGACCAACGATTTTGGATGCCGCTTTACAAAACGGAGCAGATTTACCTTACGCCTGCAAAGGCGGCGTTTGTGCGACGTGTAAATGCAAACTTGAAAAAGGCGAAGTAGAAATGGACATCAATTATTCTCTCGAACCGGACGAGATTGCCGCAGGATTTATCTTGTCTTGCCAGGCGCATCCACGTTCGGAAGAAGTGGTTGTTAATTTTGATATTAAATAAGGTAATAATTATGGCAGCTTAATCCGTCCTCCGTTCCCGCTATTTTTTGCCAAGCTTTTACAGCCGCAAAAAAAATGAGCTCCACTCAGGCCGGGCTGCGGATTCGGTATAAAACCAGTAAGGCTATAACCACAAAGTTTGTCATTCCGTAGGAAACCTAACAAAATGGTTCGACGAAGTCAATCTCTACAGCTAAGTTTAGATTCCTACCGAATGACAAAAGAAGCGTTAGAATTTAATTCTTATTTGAGTTTACGCCTTTGCGAACTTAAAAACAGTTAGTAGTTAAAAAGAACCTTGCGCGCTTTGCGTTCAAAAAACAGAAAGAAAATGGAAACAACAGAAATCAATTTAGAAGAACATTTTCAGAATAAAATAGACAGCGAAATCCGCATCGAACCAAAAGACTGGATGCCTGATGCGTACAGGAAAACTTTGATTCGCCAGATTTCTCAGCACGCCCATTCTGAGATTGTTGGGATGTTGCCGGAAGCCAACTGGATTACACGTGCCCCAACTCTCAACCGAAAGAAAATCCTCCTGGCAAAAGTTCAGGACGAAGCCGGACACGGACTTTATCTCTATTGTGCCGCCGAAACGTTGGGCGTTACAAGAGATGAAACCATTAACGATTTGCATTCAGGAAAAGCCAAATATTCCAGCATTTTCAACTATCCGACTTTAACTTGGGCAGATATGGGAGCGATTGGTTGGTTGGTTGATGGTGCTGCAATTCTCAATCAGGTTCCGCTTTGCCGGGCGTCTTACGGACCTTATGCCAGAGCGATGGTTAGGATTTGTAAAGAAGAAAGTTTCCACCAGAGACAAGGTTATGAGCTGATGATGAAATTGGCTCAAGGTTCGCCGGAGCAAAAAGCAATGGCTCAGGACGCGTTCAACCGTTGGTGGTGGCCGACTTTGATGATGTTTGGACCAAAAGATGCCGATTCGGGAAACACAGAACTCTCGATGAAATGGCGCATCAAACGTTTCACCAATGACGAGTTGAGACAACGTTTCGTGGATGTTTCCGTACCTCAGGCAGAATATCTGGGCTTGACGATTCCCGACCCGGATTTGAAATTCAATGAAGAAACCGGACATTACGACTTCGGAGAAATCGATTGGGACGAGTTTTGGAAAGTGGTGAAAGGAAACGGACTTTGCAACAAAGAACGCATCGAAACCCGCAAAAAAGCCTTCGATGATGGCGCTTGGGTAAGAGAAGCCGCAACGGCTTATCACGAGAAAAGAAAATCAAGAGAAGAACAAAACAGAAAAACAGTTTAATGTTTTTAACGCAAAGGCACAACAAATCTGAAAAGGCAATGTTTTAAGTCGCAAAAGTCTTCGACAAGCTCAGACTGACACGTTTTAATTTGAACGTTCAATATTAGTGATGTCACAATGAGCCTGCCGAAGTGTAAATAGTAGCGACTTAAAACACAATCAAAAGAGAAAATCTTCCGCTTTTGCGATAAAATGAACAATAATAAAGCAATAGATTAAAGTCTATTATCTATCAGTCTATTATCTATCAGTCTAAATAAATATTATGCAAAATACAGAATGGCCGCTTTGGGAGGTTTTTATCAGAAGCAGACAAGGTTTGGACCACAAGCACGTCGGGAGTCTCCACGCTGCGGATGCAGAAATGGCAATCCAAAACGCCCGAGACGTTTACACCAGAAGAATGGAAGGTGTCAGCATTTGGGTGGTAGAGTCCAAACATATCCATGCTACCAATCCCGATGATTCCGAGGCGTTTTATGAACCTTCGGAAGACAAAGTGTATCGTCATCCAACGTTTTACCACGTTCCGGAAGAAGTTAAAAATATGTAATATGATTTTTATGACAGCTTAATCCGTCCTCCGTTCCCGCTATCCGCCTATGGCGGATGAGCTCCACTCAGGCCGGGCTGCAGATTCAACATAAAATAATATTTATCATAAAAATACAATATTGTCATTCCGTAGGAAACCCAACGAAGTGGTTTCGACGAAGTCAATCTAATCTGTGGAGATTCCTCCGGAATGACAAAAGAAACTTAATTAAAATAAAACCTTTGTATTCTAAATAAATGGAAAACAATCAAAATAACTGGCTCAATTACCTCCTTCATCTCGCAGACACAAGCCTGATTCTCGGTCAGCGTCTTTGCGAATGGTGCGGGAAAGGTCCGGTTCTTGAGCAGGATATTGCAATGTCCAACATCGCTTTGGATTTGTTGGGAGAAGCTTCCAACTATTATCAATACGCAGCCGAAGTTCAGAATGAAGGCAAATCGGAAGATGATTTGGCTTTCCTGAGAAATGAAAGAGAATTTAAGAATCTGCTTTTAGTTGAAAAAGAAAACGGACATTTCGGAGATACCATTACGAGACAGTTTTTCTTCGATGTTTATCATCATCTGTTATTGACCAAACTGAAACACCATTCTGATTTGAAACTTGCTTCCATTGCCGAAAAATCTTTGAAAGAAGTGACTTATCATTTGAAATGGAGCAGCGAATGGATGATTCGTTTAGGAGACGGGACGGAAGAAAGTCACATTAAAATCCAAAAATCAGTGAATGATTTGGTTGATTTTACAGGCGAGATGTTCATTCCAACCAACTGGGAATTAGAATTAATTGAACAAAATATAATTCCGGACATCAGAAAGTTCCGAACCCATTGGGAAACCAAAGTTCTGGAAATCCTGCATGAAGCCACTTTGGCAATTGATTTCTCAAAATCAAGACAATTAACTGGCGGAAAAGACGGAAAACATACCGAGAAAATGGGTTACATCCTTGCCGAAATGCAAATGATGCAACGCACTTATCCTAATATGGAATGGTAGGTTTGTAACGCAAAGGCGCAACGGAGCTAATCTTAGGCTTATATCAGAAAATCAACACAAATAATAATGATCGTGTACCAAACGCTAGGATTTAAAAAGTGCAAGTCAGAAAAAACAAATTTTAAAATGAAAAGCTTAATTCTATTATTAATCTTTCCGTTTTTCATTTTTTCTTGTACTAAAAAAGTTTTGAGACCCAAATTAATAGGGGTAATCATTGATGAGAATGGCGTTCCTGTTGATAGTTGTAAAGTCGGAGAAACATTTACAGATAAAAATGGACGATTTGAATTATCAGAAATAACAGATATGGGATTTGTTAGTTTATTTGGTAGAAATCCTATTTTTATAAATGAAGAAATTACAAAAAGTGGTTACGAAAAAAGACGTTTAAGTGTTGAAAGCGGACGTGGTGGCGTCTCAGAAGGAAGTATTTGGGATATGGACACTATCCGTTTAAGAAAAATTAACACCGATTTTTCAACAATAGAATTAAAGGACGTATGGCTTGCTGGAATAACTAAAAATCTTGACACTATTTTTTTAACCAAAAAAAATCAAGTTTATGATGATGGAGAAATAGATTTTATTTCGAATAATTGCGATACATATTCCAGAGGGTACTATTTTTTAGGAATTGATAATCTTCCTAAAAATGTTTTTGAAAGGCACATCGAATTGGATTTAACTACCCATATTTTAAAAGTTAAAAGAGTATTAATTTATGGAAATACGACAACAAATGAAAAAACGAAATACGACACCATCTGCACCCAAGGTAAGTGGAAACAGGAATACAAAACAATATCTTTGAACACTAGTTTACCAGAAATAAATGGAGTTTACAATGTCGTGGATTTTAATTATAAGTCAATACAATTAGTCAAGAAATAGTTTTACACTAAGAAAAATGGAATTGTATTAAAACCTCGCAGCCTTCCGAAGCCAAGAGGCTTGATAACGGCGGCGTATAAAATAAAAAATGACAATCACGGAAAATGAAATATGGCAAATCCTAAAGGAAGTTCCCGATCCGGAAGTTCCCGTTCTCAATCTTTTGGATTTGGGAATTATTCGTGATGTCAAGCTTCACAAGAGTGAAACGGTTGTGGCAAGAGAGGAAAACAAAATTATTCGAGATGTGAAGCACCGTAGGAGCGGAATGTTTGTAGAAAAAAACGACGTCAATAATAGCGAAGCTCCAGAGGAGCGACATATTGGTTCACCAAAACTTGAAGATTCGCAAGAAGATGAAATCGAAATTATCGTGACGCCAACTTATTCGGGTTGTCCTGCAACATCGATGATTAATATGGCTATCAGAATGAAACTGATTGAAAAAGGTTTCCACAACATCAAAATAACAAACCAATTGAGTCCCGCATGGACCACTGATTGGATGACGGAAGAAGGAAAACAAAAACTGAAAGCGTACGGCATCGCACCACCTGTTTACTCAAAAAATAATGATGAATTATTCTCAAAGACAGATGAGGTAGAATGTCCGCTTTGTGGCTCAAAACATACGCATTTAGTCAGTCAGTTTGGTTCCACAGCTTGCAAAGCATTATATCAGTGTGACGATTGCAAAGAACCCTTTGATTATTTTAAATGTCATTAAGTTGGTTAATAGTTGACAGTTGTTTGATTTAGACTAAAACAAATAAATATTTCTTCGCTGAGTTCAAACGGCTTTGCGAACTTAAAAATGTTTTCAATAATTGATAAAAAAAGTTTGCGCACATTGCGTTGGAAATAAATAGAATAAAAAAAAGTCATTGTACTTTTTACATCATACATTTTACAAAAAGAAATGAAAATAGGAATAGTCGGTAGCGGAGCAATGGGAAGCGGAATTGCGCAGGTTTTGGCAACAGGCGGAAATCAGGTTTTATTATATGACAACAATCCGATTGCAGTAGAAAAAGCGGGGCAAAATCTCGAAACTCAGTTCCAAAAATTAGCCGAAAAAGGAAAGCTAACTTATGAAGAAGCGGAAACTTATTTTGATAATATTCGGCTGAGCGATAAATTATCTGAACTAAAAGATTCAGAATTAATCATCGAAGCAATTGTTGAAGATTTGGAAATCAAAAAAGATTTGTTTCAAAAGCTGGAAAGTCTGGTTTCCGAAGATTGTATTTTGGCGACTAACACCTCATCTTTATCCATTGCGTCGATTGCATCGGCTTGCACGAAACCGGAACGTGTGATTGGAATTCACTTTTTCAACCCTGCGCCGTTGATGGCTTTGGTGGAGATTATTCCTGCGGTTCAGACGGATAAAGAGTTAATTTCAAAAACTAAAAGCTTAGTAGAAAGCTGGAAAAAGCTTCCGGTGATTGCAAAAGATACGCCCGGATTTATTGTGAACCGTGTGGCAAGACCATTTTACGGAGAAGCGATTAGAATTTTGGAAGAAGGAATTGCGGACTGTGCAACGATTGATTTTGCAATGACAAGTCTTGGCGGATTCAGAATGGGGCCGTTTCAGTTGATGGACTTCATTGGTCACGACGTCAATTACCGAGTGACGGAAAGTGTGTTCAAAGAATTCTTTTATGACCCAAAGTTCAAACCGTCTTTCACACAAAAAAGATTATTTGAAGCAGGCTATTTCGGGAAAAAATCAGGAAGAGGTTTTTATGATTATTCTCAAAATGCAGAGCAATTAAAACCCAATGAAAATCCTGAATTATTAGAATCGATTTTCAAAAGAATCCTGATAATGCTGATGAACGAAGCCGCAGATGCGTACTTTTTAAACATTGCATCTGCAGCAGACATCGATTTGGCTATGACAAAAGGTGTGAATTATCCAAAAGGTTTGTTGAAATGGGCAGGTGATTTCGGTTTGGAGAATCTTGAAAAAGAGTTGGATATCCTTTATAATTATTACCATGAAGACCGCTACAGGTGTAGTCCAATCATCAGAAACTTGGTTAAAAAAAATAAAACTTTTTATTAATTTTTTTGAACACGATGCTCACAAAGTTTTTTTATTTTTTAGTTCACAAAGCCGCTTCGCTTAGAATAAGATTGGGAAATTATTTCTCTTATAAGTTTTACGCCTTTGCGAACTTAAAGCTGAATCAAAATTATTTCTTGTGTCCTCTGTGTTCAAATCAATCATCAACTATCATTTATCAATCATAATTAATGAACAACGTATATATAATAGACGGCGTCCGAACACCAACCGGAAAACTGAAAGGAAGTTTATCTTCTGTTCGCCCTGATGATATGGCAGCTTTTGTCATCAAAAAACTATTGGAAAGAAACCCGAATATCGACCGAAGCAGAATCTATGATGTTGTGTTAGGTTGCGCCAATCAGGCGGGTGAAGACAACCGAAATATTGCAAGAATGTCGGCTTTACTTTCGGGTTTAGATTATCACGTTCCTGGCGAAACGGTCAACAGGCTTTGTGCTTCCGGTTTGTCGGCGGCAATTAATGCAGCAAGAGCCATTCAGGTTGGCGATGCCGATTTAATGATTTCCGGCGGTGTTGAAAATATGACACGTGGCCCATTGGTGATTTCAAAATCCGAAAGTCCTTTTGGTGGTGAAGGCAAAATCTATGACACGACTTTCGGCTGGCGTTTCATCAATCCGAAAATGAAAGAACTATACGGTGTGGATGCAATGGGCGAAACAGCAGAAAACTTGGCTGAACGAGATAATATTTCCCGTGAAGACCAGGATTTGTTTGCTTTTAATTCTCAGCAAAAAGCAAAAATCGCACAGGAAAACGGAAGATTGTTGCAGGAAATTGTTGGCATTAACATTCCTCAAAGAAAAGGTGAGGATTTAATTTTTGATAAAGATGAATTTCCAAAAAATGATACAACATTAGAAGGTTTATCAAAATTAAGAACCGCTTTCAAAAAAGACGGAACGGTGACAGCAGGAAATGCTTCCGGACTGAATGACGGTGCAGCGGTAAATTTATTAGCGTCAGAAAATGCCATTAAAGAATTTGGATTATCTCCAAAAGCACGAATTGTTTCGAGCGCTGTTGTAGGCGTTGAACCTAGATTTATGGGAATTGGTCCTGTAAAAGCCGCTGAATTAGCCTTGCAAAAAGCAGGATTGACTTTTAATGATATCGATATTATTGAATTGAATGAAGCGTTTGCGGCTCAAAGTTTAGCTTGCATCCGAGCTTGGGGATTGGATGACAACGATTCCAGAATCAATCCAAATGGTGGTGCGATTGCACTCGGACATCCACTCGGAATGAGTGGCGCAAGAATCCTGAATTCTGCAATGTATGAACTTCATAACCAAAATAAAAAATATGCGCTGGCAACAATGTGTGTAGGCTTAGGACAGGGTTTTGCGGTGGTTATTGAGAAAGTTTAAATCAGACGGATAGATTTATAGCAATTAATTTTAATAATTATGATTTTAGATTTTTAAAAATATGATTTTCAATAATTTGTTTTTGTTTTATTCAATCATATTTGAGCAGTTTAGTATTGCAGAAGTGCCAAAAAAATGAAGCTCTTAAAATCAAAATACTATAAAATTTGCTATATTTACTTTGTTAATTTTAATAAACAAATGCGACTTGAATTTGTAATTGATAAATTGACCAATTCAATTGAAAATGTGAAGTCGGGGGATAGCTTTCCTACCGAAGTCTCCTTATTGAGTTTGGAAGAGCTAAAGAAAATTACAAAGAAAAATGGCTGGAAATTTAATTGGAAATCAGAATACAAAGAACCTACAAGGGAAATTTATAAACTGACAATTAGCAATAATCCAAATATTATTCAAGGTTTGGTTTCGCTTGAAATAAAATTCGACCACGTTTTTATGCATCTCATTGAAAGTGCACCTTTTAATCTTGGAAAAGATAAGGCATATTTGGGCGTACCCGGAAATTTAGTTGCATTTGCTTGTAAGCTATCATTTCAAAGGGGTTTTGATGGTTTTTTGTCTTTTATTGCCAAAACAAAATTAATAGAGCATTATGAGAATACACTCGGAGCTTATCATTTTGGCGGACATTTAATGATTATAAGCAATGAGGCTGCATTAAAATTAATAGACAAATATTTTAAAAATTAAAAATATGGGAATAGTTAAAGAACCTTTAGATATAGACTTTGAAGTCGAGAACAGAAATTTAACGAAAGAAGAAGAAAAATTAATCAGTAGTTTCATTAAGACTGAGAAAGAAAAAATGCGCCTAAAGGAATCCAAATCTAAAACAAAAAATCTAAATACAAAAAAACAGAAGGCATAAAGGAACTTCATAATCAAAATCATTGTTGTGCGATGAAATAAATAGAATTAATACGTCGCCACGCCGAGGCGGGCTTGGATTCAACAAATAATTCTTAGCTATTAACAGCTTTGCTCCTATAGGAGCTGTATTGAGTCTGGGAGAGACAGACTTAATAGAAAAAATTAGCCCATAAAAACAAATCTTCAGGAGGAGTGACCTTTCGTTTTATCCCATAAACATTAGATTCTTCGATTAACTTGTATTTTTAATCGGACAACAATGAATCAAAATAAAAAAATATGCCTTGGCAACAATGTGTGTAGGCTTGGGACAAGGTTTTGCGGTGATTATTGAGAAAGTTTAATTGAGACAAATAGATAATAGATGGATAGATAATAGATTTTTATAAAGCAATTTTTATTTAAAGAGTAATATTTAGTCTATCATCTATCCGTCTATTATCTTAAAATCTAAAAAATTAAAATTATGCAACTAGAAAATTACGCGCTCGGCAGATGGGTAAAAGGAGAAGGAGAAGGGCAGGCTTTATATAATTCAATCAATGGCGATTTGGTGGCGACAGCAACTTCCAAAGGATTGGATTTTGGAGACATGATGGATTATGCCAGGAAAGTCGGCGGTCCGTCTCTTAGAAAATTGACTTTCCAGGAAAGAGGTTTGATGCTGAAGAAGCTCGCTTTTCACCTGATGGAAAAGAAAGATGTTTTCTACAAGGTGAGCTGGGCAACCGGCGCAACTAAAGCTGATTCCTGGGTGGACATCGAAGGCGGCATTGGAAATCTGTTTTCGAATGCATCATTGAGAAGACAATTTCCCGACTTACCTTATTATATAGATGGCGATGCGGTGAAACTTTCCAAAGAAGGAACTTTCATCGGACATCATATTTGCACACCGAAACGTGGTGTCGCAATTCACATCAACGCATTTAATTTTCCGGTTTGGGGAATGTTGGAGAAAATTGCGGTCAATCTTTTGGCTGGCGTTCCGGCAATCGTAAAACCTGCAACAGCAACAAGCTTTTTGACAGAAGTTGTGGTGAAAGAAATCATCGCTTCCCAAATTTTACCGGAAGGAAGTCTTCAATTGATTTGTGGTTCGGCTAATGGAATTCTGGATAATGTGACAATGGAAGATGTGGTAACCTTCACAGGTTCGGCTTCCACTGGGAAAATGCTGAAATCTCATCCCAAAATTGTGGAAGAATCTGTGCCTTTCAATTTAGAAGCTGATTCGCTGAACGCCATGGTTTTAGGCGAAGATGCAAAACCCGGAACTGCGGAATTTGATTTGTTCATCAAGGAAGCCGCTCGTGAAATGACGACCAAAGCCGGGCAAAAGTGCACGGCGGTCAGACGATTGCTGGTTCCTGCGAATTTGGTGGAAGATGTTCAGATTGCTCTTGGGCAAAGACTTTCCGGTGTTATCATCGGCGACCCGAATGTGGAAGGCGTCAGAATGGGCGCTTTAGCAAATAAAGACCAAGTGAAAGAAGTTTCCGAGAAAGTTCAGGAGTTATCCAAGACTCAGGAAATTGTTTTTGGGAATCTTGACAATTTTGAAGTGAAAGGTGCGGACAAAAATAAAGGCGCATTTATTTCGCCGATTTTATTCCTTAATTCTGACCCTTTCAAATATACGGATTGCCATAACATCGAAGCTTTCGGTCCAGTCAGCACGATTATTCCTTATAATAATCTTGACGAAGCGATTGAATTGGCAAGAATGGGAAAAGGTTCGCTTTGCTGTTCGGTTGTGACGGCTGACGATGATTTTGCAAGAGATTTTGTCATCGGAGCAGCATCGATGCACGGCCGGATTCTGATTCTCAATTCCGATTGCGCCAAAGAAAGTACAGGTCACGGTTCACCTTTGCCAATGCTGATTCACGGCGGTCCAGGTAGAGCCGGCGGCGGCGAAGAAATGGGTGGGAAACGTGGCGTTCTTCATTATATGCAAAGAACCGCAATTCAAGGCTCGCCAACGACTTTGACACACATTACGCAGCAGTATCAATATGGCGGAAAACAGTTTGAGGACAATATTCATCCATTCAGAAAACATTTTGAAGAGCTGAAAGTAGGTGAGACTTACATCACGGCAAAACATACGGTGACGGAAGCTGATATCACCAATTTTGCCAATGTTTCCGGAGATAATTTCTATGCGCATATGGACGCAACATCTCTGGACGGAACGATTTTCGAAGGTAGAGTAGCGCACGGTTATTTCATTCTAAGTAAAGCAGCAGGTTTGTTTGTTGATGCGAGAAAAGGTCCTGTTTTACTGAATTATGGTTTGGACGAATGCCGTTTTGTAAAGCCTGTTTATCCCGGAATGACAATTGGCGTGCGGTTTACCTGCAAAGAAAAAATCAGTCAGGAAAAACGTGACAAAGACGATATTGCCAAAGGAATTGTGCGCTGGTTAGTTGATGTTTATGATGAAACCGGCGAAACTGTGGCGATTGCCACAATTTTGACAATGGTGAAGAAATTGCAGCAATAATAATTTTTGTAAATTTGACTTAGTTTAAAAATTATTATGACATCTTTTTCATTGTACACTAAGATTGAAACGCTTCCACCAGCTTTAAAGGAAGAAGCGAAAGATTTCATAGAATATCTTCTGGAAAAAACTAAGAAAAAAGGTAAAAATTCTGAATCTCAAAATCAATCAAAAAAGGCTTTCGGAAGTTTGAAAGGGAAAATAGCTCTCTCTGACGATTTTGATGAGCTTTTAGAAGATTTCAAAGATTATATGTGATGAATTATTTGCTGGATACTCATACATTTTTATGGTTTCGCGATAAAATTAAATTTAGGAAAATTGAGACTTGATATAAAATTGGAGGAATTGAAATTAGAAATCATCAGAAGTGGTTTTGAGATTTTACCTCTAGATTTTGAACACATTATTGGGCTTTCTAATTTAGAAACGATTCATAAAGACCCTTTTGATAGGATCCTAATTTCCCAGGCTATTTCTGAAAATTGCACTATCATTTCAAGAGATTCAAACTTTAATCAATATAAAAACTTGAAACTACTTTGGTAGTCAAAAACAACCAATGCAAGCATACGTAACATCAAACATACAAAACGGAATCGGAACCATAGAGTTTTTTGATCCGCAAAGCAACTCGATGCCGAGTTCTCAACTTAAAAATCTGGTAGAAGAAATTAATAACCTCAGTAAAAAGGATGAGGTAAAAGTCATCATCCTGAAAAGTGGAGGCGAAAAAGCATTCTGTGCCGGCGCATCGTTTGACGAATTGATTTCGATCAAAGATTTTGAAACGGGAAAAACTTTTTTTTCTGGCTTCGCCAATGTCATCAATGCAATGCGAAAATCTCCAAAACTAATTATTGCCAGAATCCACGGAAAAGCTGTCGGCGGTGGAGTAGGAATTGCGTGCGCGGCGGATTATACATTTGCAACGGAAAATGCTTCTGTAAAACTAAGTGAGTTAGCTGTCGGGATTGGACCTTTCGTAATTGGTCCAGTTGTGGAGAAGAAAATTGGAACGTCTTCTTTTGCGCAATTGGCAATCAACGCCACCGAATTTTATTCCGCCGAATGGGCTAGAGAGAAAAATATGTATCAGGATGTTTATGAAACACCGGAAGAAATGGATGCAGAAATTCAAGTTTTGGCTGATAAATTAGCCAACTCAAATCCCGAAGCAATGGCTCAATTGAAAGAGATTTTTTGGAAAGGAACCGAACATTGGGATGAACTTCTAGCCGAACGAGCCGCAATCAGCGGAAAATTGGTGCTTTCCGATTTTACGGTGAACGCCATTAATCAATTCAAAAATAAGTAGATGACACAGCCTTTCAATTCCGAAAGGCTTTTTCTTAATATTCCATTTACACAAACATAAAAAAACCTTCTTCCAAATTTTGAAAGAAGGCCTGATCACTCTCCAGAAAATCGTTTTTCATAATAACTGCGGAGCTCTCATCATTACATGGTTTTTTTATTTTATATAGAGTTTGTGTTCGTTTTGTTGAGGACAAAGTTAATGGAAAACCGTTCGCAGGAATAGCGCAGAAATAATGAATTTTTACATTAAGTATAAATACGGAATGTTAAAAAAGCCGTTCGCAACGTCAGGACTCAAAGTATGAATGGATTTAGTCTGATTCAGAAAGCGAGGAAGTTTCAGAACACTCACTTTGGTTTAGACGGATTACCATAAAGCTGTTACGTCCTGTACAGACAACTTCGAAAATAGTATGCCGAAAGATCATGCTGGTGCATGGCTTGGCTTTAAAAATACCCTGTGATGTTCGGACTGTAGCTGATACCCGCAGCAGCGGCCACAATTTTTTCTTCTCGAGTTTCCAGCGTGAATTAGGTCTCATAAAATAATAGTGAGCCGGGCTGAACAGCTTCATGTGTGAGATTTCGCCCTTTATGGTATGTTCCGTTCTGTTAATGATCTCAATGGAATAACACATGTCTCAGGATGTTCATATTTCTATAGTTCAAAGAAACAATATTCGGGGAAACAGTGTTAGCGTAGAAATACGGATTTTACAGTTTGACTTGCGGCGAATAGATGTCATTAATGATGGCATAGATCACTAGGCCAACCGTATTTTTTGCGCCAATTTTGTCGAGGATCCTCTGGCGGTGACTTTCCACCGTGCGCGGACTCAGGAAAAGAACTTCCGCAATTTCCTGGTTCGTCTTTTCCTGGCAGATCAGTTTTACTACATCAATCTCCCTGCTGGTGAGCGTTTCTTCATTGTCAAAAAGTGATTTTTTACGGTTGGGCGAGTTGAGGTAGCTGCTGAGCATCTGGTGATCTTCCCGGGTGAAATACATGCCATTCCTGTGCACCGCTTCAATAGCCTCGATAAAAACGGATTTACTGGAGTTTTTTGGCAGAAACGCCGAAACTCCGAGCTTGATCATATAGCCCAGCACGCTGCTTTTGTAGTGAGAAGAAAGGATGATAATCTTGAGATTAGGATAGGTTTTCTTCAAGATTTCCACCAGCTCGAAGCCATCCATCGGTTTCATCTGGACGTCCACCATAGCGATATCCGGAAAATCCGCTTCGCTCAGTTTTTCCAGATGATCCAGAATTTCCGGACCGCTGGTAGCTAAAAATTGCACCTGGATACGATCATTGGTAGAGATCAGCATTCTGATGCCTTCCAGGATTAGTTGTTCATCATCTACCAGAACAAGTTTAATGATGTCGTTTGTCATAACGGATGGGGAATATTGATTATTAAACGGCTGCCTCTGCCGGCTTTATTTTTCCATTTGAAGATGGCTTGTACGGAAATGGCTCTTGCTTCTATGTTTTTGAGGCCCATGCCTTTGGCTGCTGTTTTCTCATCAAAACCCTGACCATTATCAGAAAGAATTACGGTAAGATGGTGGGTGTATTTGCGAATATAAACCCTGACTTCATCGGCTGTAGAATGCTTGATCACATTGGACGTAAATTCCTGAATGACTCTGTAAATCTGAACTTCTGTAAAGGTGTCTTTTTTTGTATAACCAGCTTTGATATCCAGTTCTACATTGATTTTGTACGAGAGGTTGGTTACCAACTCCTGCAGATAAAGAACGAGACCTAGCTTCTCCAGATTAACCGGATAAAGCGAGTGTGAAATATTTCTTGTAGAATCTATCAGTTCCGTAATCTGATTATTAATTACTTTTTTTGAGGCTTCCTGATTCTCGGGGTCAAGATTATTGAGCCAAAGCGCCAGAATGTTGAGACGGTTGCCAATATCATCGTGCACGGCAATGGCAACGCGCTTGCGCTCATCTTCCTGTCCTTTGATATTTTCCACCGTCAGTTCCAGCTGGTGATCCAGCTCTGCCTGAAACTGGATATCCTTTTCCTTCAGGATACGGCTGATGAAACTCCGGTAAGCTACCAGAATAAACGTGATGATGATAATCAAAACGAGAATCAGCAGCACAACAAAAATGATATTGATCTTTATTTCTTTAATTTTAAAAAAGTGTATAAGAATGTAAAGTAAAAGACGGCTGTCAAAGTATTATTGATTATCCAGAAAATATAAAAATGAGAATGGTCAAATTTTAAAAGTTGCTGTTTTAAAATAAATATAAAAATACTTACTAGATAGTATAAGAAGGCGATAATATCGATTAACAGGAAATCATCTTTCTTCTTAGAAATTTTAATTTCTTGAAGCAAAGAATATGAAATAAAAGTGACTATGATTATATTAGATATTGCTTTTGAGTAATCATTTTGAGGAAAATCAAATAATTGACTGTATGTTAAAATGGCTAAACTTACTATGCCGCTTAAAAGAAAATAATAATTCTTAAAGTTTAATTTCTTTATATAAACACCGGTTAGTAAGAAAAATTCTCCAGCAATGTAAATAGGATACAAAAGTTCATTTTTCCATTTTAATTTAAAGAATAGCAATATTTCTACACAAAAAACAAAAATGGCATAATAAATATACCACTTTTCCTTTTTGTTGAATAAATTGAATTTTATTACTGCTATAGTAAGAGCTATGCCCATAAAGACATCTGCTAAAGTTCCCGAAATTTTGAAAAATTGTTCCAAGGATTAAGGCTTTGTAGATGGTTGATACGGAGGTTCGGGTTTCGTCCAGTCATAAGTATTATTCGGATTTGCCTGAACAGCATATACAGCGCCCGGCGCACCAATTTTTGCACCTGTTCCGTTGCTGATGAGGATTAAGGTGGCCAAAAGTCTTTGATACACCAAAGAAAACTTAAATCCAAAGACACAGACCACTTCCTGTATCGTTTCTTTGTTGTGCAGCAGGTCTGCTTTCGGGATAAAGAAACTCTGGAAGATTCGCTTTCCTTCAAATTCTAAGGACTCGTGCTGCAGGTAATCCATTGCGTTGGCTTTCCAGGATTCTATTTCATCTACCGCTTTTATCTGTCCTGTCTCAGGCGCATTCATGAGGGGAAAATCAATATCAGAATCTTCTTTGCCTTTGCTGAGGTCTTTAGTGAGCGTATAAGTGCTGGTAACAGTGTATGTTTTTGTTTGTTCCAGAGTGAGATCACTTTGCAGAAATTCGAGGGGAGCAAATTCATAGTTTTCCAGTGTTTTAACATCTCCTGCAGAAGTTCTCGGTGTCAGAATAAGAATCAGCTGGCTTTCCCAAACACCAATGTCTGCTCGGAAATAGGTTTCTTCTTCATTCTCCTTATCGAGCCATTCGATTTGTTCACGAGTCAGTATAAAAACCTGTTCCGGTGATATAACCTGTTGTATTTCAGAGTAATTGGATTTTACCTCTGCCCAGGTTTTTATTGCAGAAGTATAATTCTCATAAGTTAATGTTGCCATCAGTTATTGTATAATTTAGTTTGGGTATAAAAATATTGAAAGAATTTTATAAGTGCAATAAAAATATTTTTTTATTGATGAATTTGTGATAATTCAATCCAGGTAAATACAAGATTCAAAATTTAATAACAAATGTTTGTAAAATAAAAAACTTTTTATATTTTTGCATCCTCAAAACCAGAGTCAGGAGCCATTACCTCCAAAGCTCACGTAACAAATATTAAAATTTCCGAACATTGAAACCGAAAGGTTCCATTGGTCAATAAAAAAAATAAAAATAGTTCCAAATGAAACAAGGCATACACCCAGAAAATTATAGATTGGTAGTTTTCAAAGATATGAGTAACGACGAAATGTTCCTTTGCAAATCTACAGCTGATACTAAAGATACTATCGAGTATGAAGGAACTGAGTATCCATTGATCAAAATGGAGATCTCTTCTACATCTCACCCGTTCTACACTGGTAAAACTAAGTTGGTAGATACTGCTGGTAGAGTAGACAAATTTATGAACAAGTACAAAAAATTCGCTAAGTAATCTTAGTCTAATTTTAAAATATTAAAACCTTTCGAAATTTCCGGGAGGTTTTTTTATTATTTTTGTACAACTCGAATTATTCCGACAACTATCAACCGACAACTATCAACCAACAACTATCAACCGACAACTATTATACAACAACTATCAACCAACAACTATCAACCAACTATGCAACTCGTATTTTCAGACGCACAATATTGGGAAGATTTTCTCCCGCTTACCTTCACCAGACCTGTGGCAGAGATGCGTATGGGAATTCTGACCTTCGCAGAGCGCTGGCAGAAGCTGCTGGAAATTAGTGAGGTGCGCTACGTTACGGAAGATTACCTTCAGCCCAAATTCAGAAAGCCTGAGCCTAAGCAAAGTTTATTTATTGTTCCCAATTTTTTTCCTTCCCGTGAGATCCTGAAGCAGATCAAAGATCTTCAGCCTGGCGAAGCATTGGTTTATGATAATGAAGTTTTGGTGGCCAATATCAATATGGAAAACTTCTCCCTGAATCAGATCAGTAAAATGACAGATATTCATGAGGAATTGCTATTCATCGAGAAGCCGACCGATATTTTCTCTTACAACGACCGGGCCATCGAGTTTGATTTTAAATTATTGACAGAGGGCAGAACTTCGCAGGAGTTATCCTCCACGAACGGGTTTATTGGTGAGAGTGAAAATCTTTTTATTGAGGAGGGCGCATCCGTTGAGTTTTCTACACTGAATTGCAAAACAGGAAAAATCTACATTGGAAAAAATGCTGAGATTATGGAGGGTTCGCATATCCGAGGTTCATTGGCACTTTGTGAAGATTCTAAAATCAATCTCGGAACCAAAGTCTACGGCGGAACTACGATTGGTCCGTCGTCAAAAGTGGGTGGAGAAGTCAATAACATTGTGATTTTTGGCTATTCTAATAAAGGCCACGATGGATTTGTTGGCAATTCCGTGATCGGCGAATGGTGCAATCTGGGCGCAGATACCAATTCTTCCAATCTTAAAAATAATTACGCATCCGTCAAACTCTGGAACTACAGAAAGAAAAGATTCCTGGACACAGGTCTGCAGTTTTGCGGGTTGATCATGGGAGATCATTCTAAAACGGCCATCAATACGCAATTGAACACAGGTACCGTTGTTGGCGTGGCAGCAAATATTTTCAAATCCGGCTTTCCTCCGAACTTGGTGGAGAATTTTTCCTGGGGCGGGATGAAAGGCGATGAGAAATTCAAGTTGGAGAAGTCCTATGAAGTGGCAGAAAAAGCTATGGAGCGCCGTAAAATCGCCATTACAGAAGAAGACAAAGAAATGTTGAAGTATATTTATAATGAGTTTTAGTTTTAAAACTCATTTTTGTTTCAAGATAATATTGGCTTGCTTTGAAGCAGTGTAAACTATTTTCTACTAAACTTTCCGTATTTTTGCTCATTAAGATTTTGGTATTATTCCCGAAATCCAAGTTCTAACATTTCTACATCATAATGAAGCAGTTTTTTCTTTGGCTTTTTTCAGCGTTGGTTTTGGTAAGTTGTGCCAGAGTAGGTTCGCCCGTTGGCGGAAACAAGGATACCATTCCGCCGAAAATGATAGGCTCCAACATTGATACGTCCAGAGTCAATGTGCCGAGAGACATCAAAAAACTCAGAATCGACTTCGATGAATATATTACCCTCAAGGATATTAATAAGAATCTCATCATATCGCCGCCCATTCAGTACACCAAGATTATTCCTTCATCCATCGGCAATAAATATCTGCAGATAGAATGGAAAGATACACTGCAGGCCAACACCACTTATAATTTTAATTTTGGAAACTCTGTGGTGGATCTTAACGAAAGCAATCCGCTCCCGTATTTCAACTTTGCCTTTTCAACGGGTGATAAAATTGATGATCTGTACATCAGCGGTACCATTAGCGATGCATTGGGAAGCGAGAAAAATTCTGAAGGCAAGGAGCGCAACCTTGTGGTTGGACTTTACCAGGTTCAGGATACAATGAATTACCGCCAGAAACCTTACTACATTACCAAAGCAGATCCTGATGGCTATTTTGAGCTCAATTATCTCACACCGGGAAAATACAGGATCATTGGGTTTGATGATGAGAACAGCAACTCCATTTTCGATACCGGTAAAGAGAGTGTGGCATTTCAGAAAAATGTGATCGATCTCCAGAGCAGCATTTCAGGACTTAAGCTCCGTACATTTACGTCCAAAAGGGAAGTGCGTTACAAAGAGATTGCACCCGACACAGGCGGTGTCCTGATGACTTTCGAAGGGAACCCGGAAAAAGTCATCGTAAAAACCGTAGGCGATAAACCGTCTGATTATAAAATGACACATCACCCAAAATCAGATTCTGTCCGCATCTGGTTTGATGCCGAGAAGGAAAATATTGGAGCCAACGTAAGCGAAAATATCAGGTTTTCTTACAATACCGGCTCCAAACAGGACACCGTTTCCGTATTCTACAAAAGACCGGCGAAGGATGATATGACCGTGGCCAATCCCTTCACTAATAAGCTGGCGCCCGAAACAGACTTTAAATTTTCTTCCAATTATATCATTGATAAGATCCAACCGGAAAACTGGAAACTGGTCTCGGACAGCATTACGCAGGATTTTACAGCCAGAATCTCCGAGACAGATTCTACACAGGTGATTATCCGGTCTAATTTTGCTCCTGGTAAAAAATACCAGCTGACTGTCCCGAAAAATACCGTCCTCTCTTTTTATAACAGACTCAGTGAGAGTGTCCGCTTCGATTTTGAAGCCTCCAAGCCCGAGGAATTCGGCAGCTTTACGGCCAATATTGTTAATCCGCCTCCGCACAAGTTCTGGATTCAGCTGCTTAACGAAAAAAATGAACCGGTGTATCAGAAGTATACCAATGAACCTGTTGTTAGATTCAAAAACCTGAAGCCGGGAAGTTACAAAGTCCGGATGCTGGTAGATAACAATGACAATGGATTCTGGGATGGCGCCGATTTCTCGACAGAAACCTTGTCGGAAGATGTGTATCTGTATAAAAAAGCAGGAGATAAGGAAGGAATGACCAAAGTGAACGTCCGCCCGATGTGGGAAATCAACGAGAATTGGGATATAACCAAAGAAGAACAGCCTGTCAATTGAAAAAAATCATTGGTTGGATAGCCGTCGTTTTCCTTGCCATCCAACTCATTCCGGTGGACAGGGAAAATAAACCTGTAGATGTCAAAGAGAATTTTGTCGATATCTACAGAACGCCGCAAGATATCCGCACGCTGCTGAAAAATGCCTGCTACGATTGCCATTCCAATGAAACCGTTTATCCAAAATATGCCTACGTGGCACCTCTTTCCTGGGCTGTGAAAGATCATGTGAATCAAGGTCGGCAGTATCTTAATTTTTCGGAATGGGGAACATACAATAAGGATCTCCGCAGAAACGCTGTCGACAAAACCATTCAAAGCCTGCAAAACCGTACCATGCCTTTGCCTTCCTATATCAACTATCATCCTGAGGCTAATGTCACCAGGCAGGAAATTGACAAGTTGAAATCGTATTTTTTAGCGATCTCTCAGTAATATAAGTTGATCATTGTATTCAATTCAGATATTATTTATATTTGATAAAAAATGAATTTATGAAAAAACTAACGATCATTCTTGCGGTTATCGTCTCAGGGATAGCAAAGTCTCAGCAGACTAACGCTTCAGACGATGGAAAAAGAAACCTTGTCAAGATGAATCTCACAGGCGTTGTCTTCCGGAATTTCCAGTTTGCTTACGAACGCACGATTTCCAAAAGATTCGGAGTCCAGGCGTCCTATGGCTTCATTCCTTCTGGCAAGATACCCTTGGTCAATGAGTACATCAAGGACGATGATATCTCCAACATCAAGATGAGTGGCAACAATTTTACCCTGGAGCCCCGAGTATATCTTGGCCGCGGCTATGGTCACGGATTTTATCTTTCGCCGTATTACAGGTATTCCCACTTTATTATAGACAACCTTACTTATAATTATACCTCAGAAGATCCAGCACACTCTGGGGAAAAAATCCCGATTGCTTTCACCGGAAAGACCAATGCCAATAGTGTTGGCCTCATGATTGGTGCACAGTGGCTTCTGGGTCGTCAGGATAATTGGGTTCTGGATGTGTGGTTTATTGGCGGGCACTACGGCGGCGCAACAGGTACCATCAGCGGTATGGTGCCTACCAGCAGACCACTTACGGCAGCCGAGCAAACCCAGCTAAGAAAAGATATCGAAGATCTTGACATTAGCCTGTTCGATTATAAGGTGACTACCAATGAGCGTGGCGCTACCATTGATTTAGACTCCGGTTGGCTGGGCGTGCGTTCAGGAATATCATTTGGATACAGATTTTAATCAGTCGGCTTTCTTATGGCGGTTCCCGGCTTCCTTCCTGCGCTTAAGCCATTCCAGTCAGCCGTGACCGGGCTATCCGCTTCTATCTTTTCTGTGGCTGCCGTTGCTTTTGCCAGGGCCACAGAAAAGGATATCCGCTACTATCCCTACCGCATGAGACGTTGGGTCATGTTCAGGCAGTTGGCATATATGATAAGATTTCCAACATAAGATGAAAAATAATGTCGCTGTAAATCAGAGGATTTATCAAACATTTGCTTAATATTTTTGCATAAAGTTTGCGTGTGCGGAAAAAAGGGCTACCTT
>CAJYWD010000040.1 GCA_913778505.1 uncultured Chryseobacterium sp. | reverse complement strand
AGCACCAGCTGATTTTGATTGTAATGCTTGAAATTCATAAACAAATATCTGATTATCAGATATAAATATACGAAAAAAATAACAATTACAACCAAAAAAATCCGCCTCGGTTGTGAGACGGATTCTTAATTTTATAAGGTTGTGCTTATTTAGCTTTGGCCTTTTCCAAAGTATTGTTATAAGCATCTTTGGCGTCAGCTGCAGTCTTGTTCAGCGCTTCTTTGCTGTCCTGAGCTGCCGCTTTCATGTCTTGTTTTGCATTTTCTGCCGCCACTTTGGTTTTGTCCACAGCATTATCGATGCCTTCTTTCATATCCTGAGCTGCATTTCCAACTGCGGTTTTGGTTTTTTCCCACGCCATATTGGCATCAGCCAGCGCCTTTCTTGCAGCGGCCTCTGCATCTTTATCGCCTTTTTTGATAGCGGCATCCAGATCCATCTGTGCTTTGTCTACTGCAGATTTGGCTTCCACCTCCGTCATAGGTGTAGTTTCAGACGTTACTACTGCTACAGTATCCTTATTGGCATCTGTAACTACAGTTTCCTCTTTTTTGGTGCAAGACATTGCAATTAATCCGGCAGCAGCGGCCGTTAATAAGATTTTTTTCATTGTAAAATGTTTATTTGGGTTAAAAAATGTGTTTTACTTTAATGTAAATATATTAATTTGATGAATATCTTCACCAAAAAAAATCAACGTTTCCAATATTTCTGCACTGAGCTGTATTTCAGCATCCCAGGTCTGTAGTTAATAATAAAAACACCACTGATGATGCAGGCCGTTGCCCCAATAAACTTGGCGGAAATATTTTCTCCCAGGATCAGCCAACTCAGGAAAATACTGATTATGGTATTGACATACGAGAGAATCGATACCTGTGTCGGCAGCAAAGTTTTCAGCAGATAATGGTACGAGAAGAAAGCAAGAACGGAACCAAAAACTGCCAGATATACAATAGCAGCGATACTTTTTGCAGACCATGCAGAAACATTGATATCTTTGGAAAAAGAAAATGCAAATACAAGCTGGATCGCCCCTGCAAAGGCAAATTGATAAAAGAGATTGAGAAACAGGTTGTTATTCTGGAGGTTAATTTTCTTGGTGTAAATGGTTCCCAGTCCCCAGCACATAATCGCAATGATGAGAATCAACAATCCTAAACGGTAATTGGGATTCGTAAGATCATCTATGCCATCCCAGAAGATAAAAATTACTCCAAAAAATCCCATCAGCAATCCCAGCATGGTGCGGTACGTAAATTTTTCCATCCCGATAGCCATACTCGCGACAAATATGAATACGGGAGACAATGCACTGATAAGCGATGTGAGGCTGCTCGTCAGGTTTTCCTCTGCTACGGTAGTCAGCCCGTTGGCTCCTACCAGCATCAGCAATGCCAGCGTCAGCTGGATTCTGAAATTTCGCCATCCGATCCATTTTAAATTACTGGTGAATATCAGAAAAGGAAAAAGGACAATAGCGGCAAGGAGCTGACGTAAGCCTGCCACAAACCATGGCGGAACCGTTTCTACACCGATTTTGATGCCGAGGAAAGTGGTTCCCCACACGATGGCAACTACTAGGATAGCGATAATTGTTTTTGAACTCAAAATATTTGGTATGAAATGAATGGTCAAAGGTATTTCAAAAACTCCGGTTTGCCGATAAATTTTTATCTTTGACCATCTAATAAACAATTGAAATGGTAGGTATCATCATGGGCAGCCAAAGCGATTTGCCAATAATGCAGCAAGCGGCTGATTTTCTTAAGTCTCAGAATATTCCTTATGAACTGACGGTAGTTTCCGCGCACAGAACGCCCGAGCGCATGTTCGATTATGCTAAAACAGCCAGGGAAAGAGGTTTGAAAGTCATCATTGCAGGTGCCGGCGGAGCAGCTCATCTTCCGGGAATGGTGGCCAGCTGTACCACGTTACCTGTGATTGGTGTCCCGATTTTGTCCAGCAATTCCATTGACGGCTGGGACTCCGTTTTGTCGATTTTGCAGATGCCTTCCGGAATTCCCGTGGCCACAGTGGCGCTGAATGGCGCTGCCAATGCAGGCATTCTCGCCGCTAAAATTATTGGCACTTCTGATGCTGAAGTTTCTCGAAAATTAGAAAACTATCAGAATTCTTTGAAAGATAAAGTTTTGGGAACAGTCAATGACATCAAAAAAGTACATCCCAATCAATTTGATAACTAATCTTTTTTATTAAAATGTCAGTCATTATAAGACCCAACAAAGCGGAGGATAATGCTATTCTCTCTAAAATTATTCGCAATGCTTTTCACGATTTCGAAGTAAAAAGCACGGCTGGAACAGTATATACCGATCCCACCACGGACGATCTGTTTACGTTGTTTCAAACTGAAAAATCTGCGTTGTACGTGGCGGAAGAAAACGGTTTAATTCTAGGCTGCTGCGGAATTTTTCCAACGGACAATCTTCCGGCGGATACTACCGAACTTGCCAAGTTTTATCTTACCAAAGCGGCCAGGGGAAAAGGAATCGGGAAATTACTTCTCGAAAAATGTATTGAAACGGCTGACAATTTTGGATACAAAAAATTATATCTCGAAAGTATTCCGGAATTTAGCAAAGCCGTATCCATTTATGAGAAGCAGGGATTTGAATACCTGGACGCGCCGCTGGGAAATTCCGGACATTCAGGATGCGACCTTTGGATGATAAAAACTTTAGATTAAATTTTTGATATTACGATAACAAAAAGTCCAATCGTTGTGAGATTGGACTTTTTAATGAGACTTTTTGTAAAGCTGTCGTAGTGAACGTATCATCTTCAAAACCAGCGGAATCTACAACGTTTTTCTACCCGAAAATTTCATTCAAGACTTTGGCGAGCCGTAATCCGCCGTAAAGCAACTGTCTTTCCAGCGTTGGCTCAAAGCGGTAATTGTACGCATAACTCAATTTAGAATCTTTCGGAGTTTGATAGTAAATAGAATTAGCGATTTTGTGACTGTCAAACAGCCATTCTTCTAATGTTCCGCTCTGGATCTGCTTCACTTCATCTTTGGATTTAATGTCCAGAAGGTTCGCAAATTCGGTGTAAGTATATTTTTGATCATCCACCAGTTTCGAGTCCCAAAGTGAATGCAGATTGGTATTCTGTCCAAAGTAAGTTAGATTGATTTTGTTACCACCCAGATCCTCGGCTCTTCCCACGTGCAAAGGCTGGTGCAGGTCTCCAACTAAATGAATCAAAAATATCAAAGCTTCTTTTTTATCTTTATCAGAAACATTTTTATCCTTGATTTTCGCAGAAAGAATTTTAATTTGAGTATAAAGATTCGGAGATTTTTGAACGGACAGGGAATCTTTGAATTGCTGGAAATTCTTTTGTGGATTGATATTGACATAATGCCAGGTGGAAGTTTCTTTCCAAACGCCGGTGGTATCGGATTTGATAAAATCCGGCCAGTTGGCATAGTAGGCCATTTTTTGCTCTCCAAATAATTTTTTGATATTACGCTGTGCTCTGGAACTTAGATGATGCTGAGCAATTTCTGCAACAATGCGATGTCCCGTGAGTCCCCAGGCAAAAGAATAAAGCGAAGACAGCACGCAAAAAGCCACTGCCAGTCTTTGTAAAATACTTTTCATTTTAATTTAATTTCAAGCTGCAAAGATAACTTTAGCCATAGTTTTATGGCTTAAATTTTTATGTTAAATATTATTAAACTTAGTTCAGTTTCTCTAATTTCAATCTACTTTTTGCGGATGCTCGGGCTGTCTTTTTATTATGAGGCATACTGTTTGACGGATGATCCTGAGTTCAAAAATTGACGTCTTCAGAATGATTAAGAAACGAGTTAATTTCCGTAAATTTGCGTTTTCCCGTTATATCCACTGGACTTGTTAAATCACGATGCTGGAACGAAGAATTTCTTTCATCAAAATAAAAACTCCAAGTCCGTTAAAAAAGAAATGAATATCTACAAATGAAAGATAATCAGGATTTTATCGAAGTTTATGGTGCCAGAGAGCACAACCTTAAAAATATTTCCGTCAAGATTCCGCGAAACGAATTGGTCGTCATCACAGGATTGTCCGGCAGCGGAAAATCGTCTCTGGCATTTGATACCATTTTCGCCGAAGGTCAGCGCCGTTATATCGAGACTTTTTCTGCCTACGCCAGACAGTTTTTGGGCGGATTGGAACGTCCGGATGTTGATAAGATAGAAGGATTATCGCCGGTTATCGCCATTGAGCAAAAAACGACGAATAAAAATCCACGTTCAACCGTGGGAACCATCACGGAGCTTTATGATTTTCTGAGATTGCTGTTTGCCAGGGTTTCAGACGCTTATTCATTAAGTTCCGGAAAGCGTCTTGTGAGCTACACGGAAGAGCAGATTATGGAAACCATCAAGGATAATTTCGCAGGCAAAAAAGTCTATCTGATGGCGCCCGTGGTGCGATCCAGAAAAGGTCACTATCACGAATTATTTATCAGCCTTTCCAAAAAAGGCTACTCGCAGGCAAGGATTGACGGTGTTTTACAGGATATTCAGTATGATCTTAAACTCGACCGATACAAAACCCACGACATCGAAGTGGTGATTGATCGCTGGATCATCGGCGAAAATGCTTCCGAAGCCAGAATGTCGAAATCCCTGAAAACAGCTTTGGAAATGGGCGAAGGCATCATTGCGATTCAGGAAATGGGACAGGACGAGGTTCATTTTTTTAGCAAAAATCTAATGGATGATTCTACGGGAGATTCATTGGCTTTGCCGGAACCGAACACCTTTTCCTTCAACTCACCAAAAGGTCATTGCGAGACTTGCAAAGGTCTTGGAACCATTAAGAAAGTCAATACCGATTATTTCGTAGAAAACGATAAACTCTCTATCAACCAGGGCGCGCTGCTACCGCTGGAACAGATCAAATCCCAGAAGTGGATTCTTTCGCAGATCAAATCGATTCTTGAAGTTTTTGATCTGAGTCTGTCTACGCCGTTCAAAGATATTCCGAAAGAGGCTTTGGAATACATTTATTATGGCTACAGCAGCGATGTGACCAAGGAACTGAAGCACGCCGGCATTTCGAAAAAGATTAAAATTAATTTTGAAGGTCTTGTAAAAGTTCTGGAAGAAATCGTTGAAGAACGCGAAAATTACGATGCTGTTTTGGTGGAGCGTAATTTTACGACCGAAGAAACATGTCCTACTTGTAAAGGTGCGCGGCTGCGTCAGGAAAGTCTGAGTTTTAAAATCGACGGGAAGAATATTGCGGAAGTCAACGGATTGTCACTTATTGATTTCAAAGAGTGGCTGGCGGATGTAAAAGATAAATTCAGCGATAAAAATAAAATTATTGCACACGAAATTTTAAAGGAAATCGAAACCAGATTACAATTTCTGCTGGATGTCGGTTTGGATTATCTGAGTCTCAGCAGAAGCTCGCGAACGCTTTCCGGCGGAGAATCGCAGAGGATTCGATTGGCAACTCAAATCGGTTCTCAGCTGGTGAATGTACTTTATATTCTGGATGAGCCTTCAATAGGTTTGCATCAACGCGACAACGAAAGACTGATCAACTCATTAAAGCATCTTCGTGATATTGGAAACTCGGTTTTGGTAGTGGAACACGACAAAGATATGATTCTGGAGGCCGACCATGTTTTGGACATCGGACCGAAAGCGGGTAAATTTGGAGGCGAAATTCTTTGGCAGGGCAATCCGAAGGACATCACCAAAGCCAACACTATTACGGCAGATTACATCACCGGAAAACGGAAAATCGAAATTCCGGCTGAGCGCAGAAAAGGCAACGGAAAATCAATCGTTCTCAAAGGTGCGACGGGAAATAACCTGAAAAATGTGACACTTGAGATTCCATTAGGGAAGTTAGTTGTTGTTTCAGGGATTTCGGGAAGCGGAAAATCATCTTTGATTAACGGAACATTGTATCCGATTCTGAACCGTCATTTTTACAGAGCCATCCAGGAACCTTTGCCTTATAAAAGCATCGACGGCATTGATAATATCGACAAAATCGTAGATGTTGACCAAAGTCCGATCGGAAGAACGCCACGTTCCAACCCAGCGACCTACACGGGAATGTTCACCGATATCAGAAATCTTTTCGCCGAATTGCCGGAAAGTAAAATCCGTGGTTACAAAGCCGGCCGTTTTTCTTTCAATGTGAAAGGAGGACGCTGCGAAACCTGTCAGGGCGGCGGTTTGAAAGTTATCGAAATGAATTTCCTTCCGGATGTTTATGTGCACTGCGAAACCTGCCACGGCAAACGTTTCAACCGAGAAACGCTGGAAGTGCGTTACAAAGGAAAATCGATTTCTGATGTTCTCGATATGACGATTAACGAAGCGGTGGAATTCTTCCAGCCAATTCCAAAAATCTTTAACAAAGTGAAAACTCTGAAAGATGTCGGTTTGGGTTACATTACCATCGGACAACAGTCGACCACTTTAAGCGGCGGCGAAGCACAGCGTGTAAAGCTGGCCACGGAATTGTCCAAAAGACAAACCGGAAATACCTTGTACATTCTGGATGAGCCGACTACAGGACTTCATTTCGAAGATGTGAAAATCCTGATGGAAGCCATTACACAATTGGTAGAATTAGGAAATTCCTTCATTATCATCGAGCATAATATGGATGTGATAAAACTCGCAGACCATATCATCGACGTCGGTCCGGAAGGGGGAAAGCACGGCGGACAAATCATTGCCCAAGGAACGCCGGAAGAAGTAATCAAATCTAAGAAAAGTTTGACTGCAAAGTTTTTGAAGAAGGAAATGTAGTTCTTTTGATTATATATTATAATACAATATTTGTCATTCCGGAGGAATCTAAACCGCTGAGATTCCTACGGAATGACAAATTTTATTTTACTTTAAATTTCAATATGAACTTCAAACGTTCTTCCATTTTCATCTTGTAAAGTTGCTTCTCCATTTTCATCAATTTCTTCAGGATATAAACGACTTTCCTCTGGATGGACATCATCATCTAACCAACCACCTTTTGAGAAATTAATTTTAATAACCTCGCCATCTTCCACATCTACTTCTAAAGTGTAAGTTGCCGAATATTGAGTGTCCGGATTATGGTGACTAACAATTGCATCATAGGTACCATCGTAGATTTTATTTTCATTATCATCATTTTCGTTACTATTATCGTTCTCAGCATCTTCATAATTCGTATCAGTTTCTGATGAATATTCTTTGTTATAGTATTTCCCTTCATTGTTAATTTTACTTCCAGCTTTGTTGCAAGCAAGATATATTACTTGTATGATAATTAGGGTTAAGTGATTTTTCATATTTAGGTGATTAGCATATCAGATCTAATAATGTCATCCCAATATTAAATTTTCAAATTCAATGTTAATTTAATATGAATTAAATGTAAATAATATGTAACTTTGCCGTAACATTAGAAAAGTAATAACTTAAAATCAATTGATTATGGACAAGAAAATGCTAGCGCTATCAATATTTTTATTTGGATTCTTGGGAACGCTCAACTTAGTAAAAGCCCAAACTTCAGACAACAGAATACAGGAAGTTTTCATTAATTCCGGAGACGGTTTCGGAGAATTAAGAAAATTGCTGAAAGATAATTTCGACTTTACCAATCAGGATTACAAAGAAGGTATCGTGAATTCAGACGTAAGATTTAGTCTTTCCGAAGACGGAAAAATCACCAACGTGCACGCCAAAGGCGATTGCAAAAACGTGAGCAAAGAAATCGAGAATGTTCTATCACATTTGCTTTACAAAGTAGATATGAACAAACTAAACCAAAAAATGGTCGCATCATCCTACGTAATGCCAGTGAGCGTTATGATTGATAACCGATAAGAATTAAAAGTTTAAATTGTTAGTGAAAAGTCATACATTCTGGTGTATGGCTTTTTTTGTGATAATATTTAATGGAATGTGAAGCAAGTTTGTCATTCCGTCAGGAATCTAAACTTAATTGGCGAGATTCCTACGGAACGACAAATATTGCGTTTTAATAATATTGAAAAGAAATTAAATTCCTTTTGTAACATTTGACTGCGTCGAATCTTCGATTTGTGGTTTCAATACTGAGAATTAGAAGTCTTTCATCTTTTCTCTATTTTCTTTTTTCTAATAGACGGATTTTTCTATATTTATCAACCAACAATTGGAACAAAAGAAAACTCAATTTTATGATTGATAAAAGAGTGAAAAATGCCGAAGAAGCGGTAAAAGATATAGAAAACGGAATGACGATAATGCTTGGCGGATTCGGGCTTTGCGGGATTCCGGAGAATTGTATTTCGGAACTGGTAAAGAAAAATGTGAGTGAACTGACATGCATTTCCAACAATGCAGGCGTTGACGATTTCGGTTTGGGATTGCTACTCCAAAAAAAACAAATCAAGAAAATGATTTCTTCCTATGTCGGAGAAAACGCCGAATTCGAGCGTCAGATGTTGTCCGGAGAATTAGAAGTAGAACTCACGCCACAAGGAACATTGGCAGAAAAATGCAGAGCCGCACAAGCCGGGATTCCTGCTTTTTACACACCGGCAGGCTACGGAACCGAAGTGGCGGAAGGCAAAGAAGTCAAAGAGTTCAACGGAAAACCTCACATCTTGGAATACGCTTACCACGCGGAATTCTCCATCGTCAAAGCCTGGAAAGGCGACCACGCTGGGAATCTAATTTTTAAAGGTTCGGCTCGTAATTTTAATTTTCCAATGGCCGGTGCAGGAAAAATAACGATTGCAGAAGTAGAAGAGTTAGTAGAACCGGGACAATTAGACCCCAATGAAATCCACATTCCCGGAATTATGGTTCAAAGGATCTTCCAGGGCGAGAATTATGAGAAGAGGATTGAACAGAGGACGGTGAGGAAAAAAGTTTAAAACAAAAACCGTTTCATTTAAAATGAAGCGGTTTACTATTTGTCATTGTAATGACCTAAAGATTGTATTAGCGTTACAGAAATTTCTTCTTCAAAAATTTCATAAACAAATCGGTCTTTTTTATTGAGTTCTCTGCTCCAAACTTCTCCGTCGTGATATTTTAATTGTTCTGGCTTGCCAGCTCCAGTCCGAGGATGTTCTTCCAGTTCTATCAGAAAAGTTTGAACCTTTTCCATATCCAATTTTTTGCCTGATTTTTTGATAGCTTTCAAATCCTTCAGGGCTCTTTTTGAAAGTTGAACTATATACTTTCCCATATTTTTTTTGGGTCAATTGTCAAAAGTTTTCCTTCTTTTTTTTCCTTTCTAGCTTCGTTGATTTTTTTTTCGAGTTCAGGATTTACAGATTCAATTTCATTTTTTTCGAAAGTGAACTGGATTTTCATTTCTTCCAACAATAATTTGAGCAATTGCAATTGTTTTTTATTTTTAGGTGTAATTAAAATGTTTTCCATAATCCTATTTTTTACAAAGTTATTGATTTTTGAAATCTTTAAATTAAAATTACAAAGTTTTCTTCTAATAGGCTTGTAATCTTGATTTGATAAACTTAGATTCAAATTTAAGCCACATTCCACGAATTATGGTTTAAAGGATTTTCCAAGGTGAGAATTATGAGAAGAGGACTGTGAGGATTAGAGATTAGTTTTGAATAAATACATTGTGGAAAAAAAATCACTTAAATATTTTTAGTAATAGTTTCATTAAAGATTTTTCTTCGGGATTATTTCTTTTAACAGATTGATTCTTTTTTTGTAATGCTAAAGCTGTTGATTTTGCATTTTCTCGAGCTTTTATATAATATCGCATTTCACTATCAAAATAATAGTTAATTAGACTGTCAAAATTCATTACTTTATTCTCCTTATCTAAAAAGGGTTGAATGTCTATATCACTATTACTATCTCGAAACCAGATGTTTCCATATTCACTTCCATTAACAACTAGAAAAATTATTCCTCCAGCGTGATTTAATTCGACTATTTCAAGGAGTCCATTGAAATTTTCGTTTTCATTGTTTGGGTTAAATGGTTCAGAAATATTACCCCGAGTACATGCTGTAAGTTCAAGAAAATAATCATTATTTAATTCAAATTCCCCATTCCCTATATTTAATAGAAACTCTTTGTAATCTTTTGGAATAATTACTTCATAGTTATTTTCAAAACTAGTTATTTCCTCATTTTTTATTGGAGGATTTGAACTGAATTTTTTAGGAATTAACTCATTGTATAACTTGATTTTAACTTGAAGTGATTCTATGAAGTCCATTTTTATAAATTTATAAAACCATTCAAATTTACGTAATTATAGAATGGAACAACATTATGATTAATTAGCTTTTTCAAACTTTCCTCTCCCCAATCTGCTGTCTCCACATCGCATAATACAAACCTTTTTCTGCAATCAGGTTTTCGTGGGAGCCTGTTTCTATGACTTGTCCGCGTTCCAAAACGTAGATTCTGTCGGCGTGCATAATGGTGCTTAATCTGTGAGCGATGAGAACTGTGATTTGTTCTTTTTCTTGAGAAATTTCTTTGATGGTTGAGGTGATTTCTTCTTCCGTAATACTGTCCAAAGCGGATGTGGCTTCGTCAAAAATCAATAAATGTGGTTTTCTGAGTAACGCTCTTGCGATCGCAATTCTCTGTTTTTCGCCACCACTTAATTTCAGTCCGCCTTCCCCGATAACCGTTTCGATGCCTTTTTCTGCACGTTCAAGCAAATTTTTGGTGCTGGATTTTCTCAATGCGACTTCGATGTCTTCTTCGCTGGCGTTTGGATTGACGAAAAGTAGATTTTCCTTGATGGTTCCTGCAAAAAGCTGCGTGTCCTGAGTGACGAATCCAATCTGGTTTCTCAATTCATCAAAGTCAAATTCTTTCCCGTTGATTTGATTATAGAAAATATGGCCTTCCTGTGGTCGGTATAAACCAACCAACAATTTTACAAGCGTACTTTTCCCCGAACCACTAGGGCCAACGAAGGCAATCGTTTCTCCATTTTTGACATCAAAGGAAATATTATTCAACGCTTTATACTGTGCCGACTGATGTTTAAAGGAAACGTGTCTGAATTCCAACTCTTCAATTGCGCCGATTCTTTTTGGCGTGTGCGGTTTTTCTTCTACCGGCTTTTTCATCAGATTATCAAAATTTTTCAATGAGGCTTCGGCTTCACGGTAAGAAATAATGATATTCCCGATTTCCTGCATCGGACCGAAAATGAAAAATCCATAAAACATCAGTGAAAGATATTGTCCCGGTGTTACCACATCTCTGAAAATCAGATACAGAAGTGTCAAAGTAATCATCTGCTGAAGAAAATTGACCATTGTGCCCTGAATGAAACTCAATGAACGGATGCTTTTGACTTTTTTCAGTTCCAGACCAAGAATTTTGTAAGTGTTGTTATTCAGACGTTTAATTTCCTGTTGTGTAAGCCCTAGACTTTTGACGATTTCAATATTTCTCAGACTTTCGGTCGTACTTCCTGCCAGACTCGTGGTTTCCATCACGATGGTTTTCTGGATGTTTTTAATCCTTTTGCTCAGAAGATTTGTTACAAAAGCAATCAGAAAAATACCGACCGTGTACACCGGCATTATCGACCAATGCAGTCTTATGGCATAAACCGACACGAAAATAATGCTCACCAAAATCCCAAAGAAGACGTTGATGAAATTGGTAATAAACTTTACCGAATCTTCCCTTACTTTAGTCAGAATCGACAGCGTTTCGCCGCTTCTCTGATCCTCGAATTCCTGATACGGCAATGCCATCGAATGCTGCAGCCCGTCCGTGAAAATATGTGCACCAAATTTCTGTGTGATCACACTCACGGCGTAATCCTGAAATGCTTTGGCAATGCGGCTTACCATGGCGGTCCCGATCAGCAAACCCAAAAAATAAAATGCGCCGTGATACAGATCCGTGCCGTAAAGGAACTGATCTAGCGTTCTGGGAATGGTCTTGGCTTTGTCAAAAAAATGTGGATGCGTCACCAGATTGTCCAGGATGTTTCCTGTGATAGCCGGTGCAAAAAGTGAAAAGACCTGATTGATGGTGGCGAGTAAAAGTGATATGATAATCAGCCATTTGTGCGGTTTGAGATACTGTAATAATGTTTTCATAATCTATAGCTGCAAAATTACAGATATAAATCTGATTGTTTTATGAATATTTACTGTGACTGAAAAAGCATTTTTCTATCACGCAAAATAATGATATATTGCAACAACAATTTCTATTTATGCTCACAAAAGAACAAATCGCACAACGCATCTCCAGAGAATTGAAAGACGGCATGTATGTCAACCTTGGAATCGGGATTCCGACTTTGGTGGCCAATTATGTTCCGGAGAATATTTCGGTGGAATTTCAGAGTGAAAACGGCGTTCTGGGAATGGGGCCATTTCCTTTCGAAGGGGAAGAAGATGCAGACTTGATCAATGCAGGAAAGCAGACTATTACCATTCTTCCTGGCGGTTCTTTCTTTGATTCGGCGTTCAGTTTCGGGATGATCAGAAGCCAGAAAGTTGATTTGACGATTCTCGGCGCCATGGAAGTTTCCGAAAACGGTGATATTGCCAACTGGAAAATCCCCGGAAAAATGGTAAAAGGAATGGGCGGCGCAATGGATCTGGTGGCATCGGCTGAAAATATCATCGTTGCCATGATGCACGTCAACAAAGCCGGCGAATCCAAAATTCTTAAGCAATGTACTCTTCCTTTGACAGGTGTAAATTGCGTGAAAAAAGTAGTTACAGAATTAGCTGTGATGGAAATTACCGATAAAGGTTTAAAGCTTCTGGAAAGAGCGCCAGGGATTTCTGTGGAAGAAATTGTAAAAGCCACAGAAGCTGACTTGATTATAGATGGCGAAATTCCGGAGATGAAGTTCTAGTTAAGAATGAATTAATCATTAAATAAAAAGTCGCAAGCTAAAAACGCTGCGACTTTTATATTTTCTCTCCAACTCGGGAACTCAGGAACTCTTTTACCTCTTCACCGCTCCAAAAACTTTCTCCAAAAGCGAAGTCGTTCGCATTGCCGCATTGTTCCGGATGCCTGTTTCTTTCTCCGCTACCATTTTGAAAACACCGTTGATGGTTTCTGTAGTTACATATTCATTTAAATCTGTGGTGACAGCCTGGCCGGTCAATAGGTTATATTTTGAGATCAGATTTTTCCAGACCTTATCAGCGCCCACTTTTCCGAGAGAAGCTTTTACTTTTGGCTGAAAAGCAGTAAACAGCTGGCTTTGGGTTTTGGTTTGAAGATAATTGGTCGCAGCCGTATTGCTGCCAAGAAGAATATTTTTCGCATCCGTAATGGTCATGGATGTGATTGCATTGGCAAAAATAGGAGTAGCTTCTGTTACAGCATCTTCCGCAGCTCTGTTCAGTAGTTTAACACCTTGATCGGCTAAACTTCCCAATCCAAGTGTTCTTAGTGTCGTGTCAATTTTTCTCAGTTTTTCAGGCATCAGGATTTTGACCAGTTCATTTTTATAAAATCCGTCGGTCACACCCAGTTTTTTGACACCTTCAGTCACGCCGATATTCAAGGCTTGTTTCAGTCCGGAGGAAATCTCACTTTGGGAAAGATTTACCAGGTTAACATTAGAACCAGAAGCCGGCGTCCCGGTTGTTGTAGAATTAGGATAACTGGTCTTGATTTGACCAAGATCCACGCCGGTGCGCTGTTTCAGGATGCTGTTCAGCACATCTCCCAGCTGAGCCTGCGCTGCCGTGGATACGAGTAATCCTATGGCGATTAAATAGTGTTTTTTCATTGCATTCTATTTTTTACTAAAAATTAGATGAATTATTAAGGCTGATGTTAAATGCTTGTTTAATGAAAATAAGCTATTAAAGTGTTTAAGCATCATTCAAACTAACTTTGATTTCTCAAGATAACATCATAAAGATCCTGTCTCCGGTCCGACAAGGTTCGTACGGCACCGTTATGATGCAGCTCTTTCAGAAGGTTGAGATCCACGTCTACAATCAGTGTCATTTCTGTGTTGGGTGTGGCTTCACCTTTGATGGCATTGGATGGAAAGGCAAAATCCGAAGGTGTAAAAACTGCAGCCTGCCCAAACTGGATGTCCATATTATTGACACCTGGCAGATTCCCGACGCAGCCGGCTATGGCTACATAACATTCGTTTTCAATCGCTCTGGCGGCGGCGCAATGTCGTACTCGCGTGTATGCATTTTGCGTATCGGTGAGGTAAGGCACAAAGAGAATCTTCATGCCCTGGTCCGCCAGTAGTCTCGGCAGCTCCGGAAACTCGACATCGTAGCAAATAATAATACCTATTTTCCCGCAATCTGTATCGAAAACTTTGATTTCGTTTCCGCCGGTCATTCCGTAATATTTTCTTTCGTTCGGTGTAATGTGGACTTTTCTATATTCATCGATTTTTCCGTCTCTGTGAAGCAGATAACTTACGTTATAAAGCTTTCCTTCTTCCAGAATCGGCATGCTTCCGGAGATGATATTGACGTTATAACTCACAGCCAGTTCGGAGATTTTCTCTTTGATGTCTTCCGTCAGTTCGGACAGTTTCTCCATAGATTCACGCTCGTTCATATGATTAAAAGGCGCAAGCAGAGGTGTATTGAACAGCTCAGGAAACAGACAGAAATCCGATTGATAACCGGCCACCGCATCGACAAAGAATTCTACCTGATTATAAAAATCTTCCAGATTTTTCAGTGATCGCATCTGCCACTGGATCAGTCCGAGCCGGATTACGCTGTCCTGCATGGCATTTTTCTTTGCTGTGTAGTAGATATTATTCCATTGCAGCAGGACGGCATATTCCTCAGATTCCATGTCACCTTTCAGGTAGCCTTTAAGGATTTTCACAGGAGAGAAATTATTGCCAATCTGAAAGCTGAGGACAGGGTCGTAGATTTCCTTATTTCTGACTTTGTTGATGTATTGCCGAGGTGTCAATTCTTTACTATAAAGATGATAATTCGGGATTCTTCCGCCAACGATAATTGATTTGAGATTAAGGATTTCGCAAAGCTCTTTTCTTGCATCATACAATCTTCTGCCTAATCTTAGCGCACGAAATTCCGGGTCAACAAAAACCTCAATGCCATAAAGAACATTTCCATTATTGCTATGCGTGTTAAAGGATTCATTTCCTGTAATTTCGTTGTAAGTATGCTGGTCTCCGAATAATTCGTACTGGACGATGATTGATAATGCAGCAGCGGCCAACTTGCCGTCCACCAAAATACAGATTTGCCCTTCTGCAAAAATCGAGGTCAGTTTTTGGATATTCCGTTTGCTCCAGACATTGTCATCAATGTCGGGATAGGCTTTTCGCATGGCATCTGCTAATTCATCGTAATCGTCTATACTTAATTTTCTGATTTCTACCTGCATTGTTTGTATTTTTTAAGTTTTAACCACAAATCGAAGATTCGACAAAGTCAAAAGTCACATAAGAAGAATTGTAATTTCTAGCTATTTAAAAGCTTTTGTGACTTTTGTGGTTTTTATATATACTTTTTGATTAAAATTTCTTTCAATTGTTTCATACCTTCCGTTGCTGAGGATTTGATATAATTCTCATTTTTTGCAAAGGAATTCGGATTTTCAAGATTTGGGTCGATGACAAAAACTTCGCAGTGATTGGAAACATACCTTACAACCGATGCAGCCGGATAAACCTGCATACTTGTCCCGATGACCAGAAACAGATCTGCCTGAGAAGCAACCTTGATTGCATTATCCATCTCCGGAACCATTTCCCCGAACCAGACGATGTGAGGACGAAGTTGTGAGCCGTCTTTGTGCAAATCGCCAACCTTGATGTCATCATTACAATCAACGATTTCGCTGTTGTCTTTTACAGATTTTGCTTTTGTCAGTTCACCGTGAAGATGGATGATTTTGGTAGAGCCGCTTCGCTCGTGCAGGTCATCCACATTTTGTGTGATGATATGAACATCGAAAAAATCCTCCAATTCTGCTAGCAATTTGTGAGCCGCATTGGGTTCTACTTCTTTTAACTGTTTTCTTCTTGCATTGTAGAAATCCAATACCAATTGAGGATTTCTAGCAAAACCTTCAGGCGAAGCTACATCTTCTATGCGATGATTTTCCCAAAGTCCATTGTAATCCCGAAATGTTTTGATACCACTTTCTGCAGAGATTCCCGCGCCGGAGAGTACGACCAGTTTTTTTTTCATAGAGTTGTTGTTTTCTCAAAGTTAAAGATTTTGGATGGATAGCTTGTTTTCCGGATATTGATTTTTAATTAAATCATTAATGGATTAATGAAAGAGAATTGGTAGATAAGTTAGAAAACCGACAATTTTATTTTAATTTTCTTCGAGTCTTCTTCGATAATCCTTCGGGTCGGCTTCGG
>CAJYWD010000039.1 GCA_913778505.1 uncultured Chryseobacterium sp. | reverse complement strand
GATTCCTTGCTCATAGGCGCAAGAATATTGGGAAGGCCGTCTATGAGGTAAATGGAAAATGCTTCATTCTTCAGTTCAGGGTAATCTTTGTGAAGAATATTTTTTCTAAGTTCGCTGAGCATACCAGCGATTTCCACACCAGTTGGCCCGCCAACAGCTATGACGAAGGTTGTCAGCTTTTCCCGAAGGCGAACATCCGAAGATTTGGAAGCTGCTTCCAGCCTTTCTAATACACAGTTTTTCAGATTAATGGCATCATTGATCGTTTCATTGGGAGTGAATTTTCCCTTATGCTTTCATTGCCAAAATAATTGGTGACTGTACCTGTGGCGATCACCAGTTTGGTATATTCCAGCTCGCCGTAACTTAGGATTATTTTCTTTTCCAAAGGTTTTATTTCCTTGAGCTCGCCCATAATGAAGCGGAAGCGTTCATCAGCACGGAAATGCTTACGGAAAGGATAACTGATATTGGAAACATCCAGAAATCCCGTTGCCACCTGATACAATAAAGGTGGAAAGAAATTATAATTATTCTTGTCCACCAGTATTATTTTTGATTTCAAATCCGTTTTCAGCAGTCTCTCTGCAAGTTCCACGCCTGCAAAGCCTCCGCCGATAATGACTATACTTTCTTCAACTTTCATCTGACTTAGTTATTTTCCGGAATCCAATCAACCAAAATGAAGCCAAATGCGGATTTAAATGCTCATTAAAGCAAATCCTTGATGTGTTTGTAATTCGTTTTTACGGTATCCAGAGCTTCCTGCATTTTACCTCCCAGCATCAGTTGTGCCATAGATTTGCTCATGCCCAGGACCTGTTCCAGTTCGATCTTTGGAGGCAGTGCCAAAGCATTGGGATTTGTAAAGATATTTAGAAGATAAGGACCATTGTAATCCAGACATTCCTGGATAGCAGTTTCAACATCTTCCGATTTCAATACATTCTTTCCGGGGTAACCCATGGCATGGGCAATCATCGCAAAGTCAGGATTGACCATATCCGTTTCGTTATCCGGCATGCCGCCAACTTCCATTTCCAGCTTTACCATTCCCAGGCTTCTGTTATTAAACACAATAAGCTTTACGGGAAGTTTGTATTGGAATATCGTTGCCATATCGCCAAGAAGCATGGACAATCCTCCGTCTCCACACATAGCTATCACCTGCCGTTCAGGATACGCCAGTGATGCGCCGATAGCCATTGGCATTGCATTGGCCATAGAACCATGATTAAAAGAACCCAAAAGTTTCCGGTCTCCGGTTCCTGTAATGTATCTTGCGCCCCAGACACAACACATTCCCGTATCTACGGTGAAGATGGTATCATGATTAGCCAATCGATCCAAAACGTGAGTCACATATTCCGGCTGAATGGCGTTTTCCGAACCTGGATCCTTAACATAGATCATCTGGTCTTCCTTCACCTTATCATAAAATTCCAGCTGTTGCTTAAGAAAAGTGTTATCCGTTTTTTTATGGATTAATGGTAACAAAGCAGTAATGGTTTCTTTTATATCGCCCGTGAGACCAAGATCAAGTTTTGCACGTCTTCCCAAACGCTCCGGACTTTCGTCAATCTGCACAATTTTATTTTTAACAGGCATAAATTTATCGTACGGAAAATCGGTACCCAATAAAATTAATAATTCCGCCTCGTGCATGGCATGATAGGCAGAAGGCAATCCGAGTAGCCCGGTGAGTCCTACTTCATTTGGATTATTGGGCTGGATCGACATTTTGCCGCGGAATGAATAGCCGACCGGCGCATTAAGATGCTGTGAAAGCTGTACCACCTCGGGGTTAGCATTTTCGGCACCTATTCCGCAGTAGAGCGTCACTTTGTCGTAACTGTTGATAAGCTCTGCCAGCTGCTTCAGCTCGGCATCGGAAGGTCTGATGACCGGATTGGTACGGAAAATCTGATCCGATGTGATGGCTTCCTCCGCATCCAGCTCCGAAACATCTCCGGGAAGACCAATGACGGCAACACCTTTCTTTCCAATGGCGTGCTGGATGGCACTTTGCGTGATGCGCTGCACCTGTTCCGGCCTTGTGATCATCTGATTATAATGACTGCAATCATCGAAAAGTTTTATTGTGTTGGTTTCCTGAAAGTAATCCATTCCCATTTCGTCGCTTGGAATGGTAGAAGCAATCACCAGCATAGGAACATGAGAGCGATGCGCTTCATAAACGCCATTTATCAAATGAATATGTCCCGGACCACAACTTCCTGCACAGACGGCAAAACCATCCAGCTCGGCTTCTGCAGCGGCAGCATAAGCGCCCACCTCCTCATGCCGGACATGTATCCATTCGATGCTGCTTTTCTTAACCGCAATATTCAGATGATTGAGACTGTCACCGGTAACGGCGTAGATTCTTTTGACATTGGCCTTTTCGAGCATCTCCACGATCTGCTCCGCAATATTTTTTGCCATGATGGGATTATTTTTTGGATTGATAAATTACTCTAAAGCCAGTAACAAGCATCATTCCAGAAATCATTTACAAAGACTCAACAATTTACTTTTAATCACAAACATGCACCACTACAAGGGAAGTGGTCTCGTTCTGATCATTGAGGTCGAAATACAAAAACTGTTTTTCCTGTTTATTAAGCAATGTTTTCAGGCTTGCAAGCCGTTCGTTCGAACTTGCTTGAGGAATATGCAAATCTTATTCTAATCTGAAATCAGGGCTGATCCTTAGTTTCAGGCGTAGTTTTGCTAGAAATTCTACTTTTTCATTTTCATCACTCATCCACATCATCATCACCGATACACATTGAAATGACAAACAATTTTATTACTGCTCCACTATTAAATCAAGCTGAAATGCCATCACACTCTTATAAGGTTTTATATCGTTCACTCAAGAAAAACAGTCAGTTAGGCAATACATGACGGTAGTTTTATTTTCCTTGAAAGATGACGTTTTATTGTTGCAGCCTATTGTCATAATCGATGTTGAAAGGATAAGAAATTTTATATTTTTGTGCTAATAATCCTCCTCATCATCATAATTATAATCCGCAGAAGGACGTTGGCTTCTTTGTCTTTTATGGTATTGAAGCATCAAAGCGTCCTTAATTTTCAAAAAGGTATTGAAGAAAAGAAGCCCCAAAACGCAGCCCAGAACTAAACCTGCACCGATGCCAATGAAGAGCGCTATTTCCTGTGACCACCAGTCGCGAACCTGATTGCCAAACCAGAAAAAAATCACTGAAACTATGGTTGAACCTAGTACAGAAGCCATCAGTAATAATGTTTTCAAACCTTTGTTCAGTGATCTCTGCTGCATGCCAACCAAAACCGATGCAGAAATGATTCCAGCACCCACCAATGCCAGCAATATTCCGAAAAAGATAACGATTAAAATGACCGTTAAAATAACGGCAAATACAAAGAACAGCATTCCCATTAGAATAAGAATGACCAGAAAATCATCGTCATTTTTGAAAGCACTGACAACGAAGAAATCAAGATAGTGGGAAGGATGGCTAAGAACTAATTTCATCATTGCTTTGTGTTTAACATTAAAATAAGAATTCCAAAACAAAGTAACTGAGTCCGGAAATATGGTGTAAATGGTAGATTGGCAAACAAATCCTGCGCCACATGCACGTTCAGCAGATCTGAAGCAATATCAAAGCTCTTTGTTCACTTAAAACTGTTGTAAGATAAACTATTATCATTAAAAAGTCAAAATTTTTTATTGCCATCGAGGTATGATTCAAGGTTATCAGATGAAAAAAATGCGCCGAAATCCTGTTTCAGCGCATCAAATTATTTTTATGAACACACCTTCATGCCATTAGCTCCTGAATTTCTGACAATAGAATCTCAGGATTTGCACCGTGTTTGCTGGCCACAATGGCACCTACTGCGCTTGCAAAATCCAGGGCTTTTTTTGCATCGTCATCGGTCATCAGCTGATAAATAAGGCTTGCCAAAAAAGAATCTCCTGCGCCCACAGTATCTGCCACCTTCACAGGATAACCGTTATGCTGATAAATTTTTCCTTTCCAGAAGAGCAGCGAGCCGTGTTTTCCTCTGGTTACGCAGATGGATTTGGCGCCGGTCTCCTTCACTACAAACTCAATTACTGAATTCAGATTTTCGGACTGAAATCCCATTTGTTGCGCAATCTCTAGAATTTCTTCATCATTGAATTTGATAAAGTCTGCGTGCTGCATCAGTTCACGGATAAGCTTTCCATCGTAGAAAGGTTTACGCAGGTTGACATCAAACACTTTTAACATTTTTGGATTGAGTTTCAGTAACTGTATCAGTGTATTTTTGGAAATATCATTTCTGCAGATCAGACTTCCGAAGAAGAAAACATCAGCATTTTTAACTTGCTCCAAAGCATTATTATTAGCTGTGATGAAATCCCAGGCTGCCGGATAGCGGATCTCGTATGTCGCAGAGCCAGATTCCTCCAGAGTGACATTTACCAGTCCGGTTTCAGGACCCTGAATTTGATTGATTCCTACAACATCCACATGATTATCAGAAAGGTATTGAATAACACCATTACCATTTTCATCCTGGCCCACGGCGCTGATCATTGAAACCTGAAATCCGAATGAAGCCGTTCTCACCGCCAGATTAAGCGGTGCACCGCCGATTTTTTTCTCTTCGCCAAAGATATCATAGAGCACTTCTCCATAACAGATGGCATTTATTTTTGATTGAATTGACATAATTTTTGTTGATGGTACAATCTTCCGGAACCATTACAAAGTTTCAAGAAATTCGTAACTGACCTCGCCCGGCATATAATTGACTTTGACTCTCAGCGCACGAAGTCCATTGATACCCTGGAGATCCTCCACTTCCAGTTCTTCGACATCCGATAGAAGTCCTTCGGACTGCAGAATGCTTATCAGATGGAGATATTCCTCGCGTTCGCGGTCCTGCGAATAGATGATACTGATGGTTCCAGGCTGTGTGACCCGCTGGCCAGAACCTTTTATCAAAGATTTGTCGATGCGCTTCTTGATCATTTCGTAACGCGCATTATAGCTTCCGTCTACGTCAAAACGTTTTTCATCCATCCTGAATCTGATGCTGATCGGCGTACTGTAAACCAAAATCAGCGATGCTACATCCAGAGGATAAGTGAGTTTGTCTTTATATTTGGCATACTCTACTTCGGTTTCGCAGAGCACACGCAGTTGCCAGAGTCGCAGATTTCTCAGGAAAACCGGATCATAGGTGAGTTCTGGCGCCACAGATGAACCGATGTACATATTATGCTCTACGCCGTCTGTTTTGAAGCGTTCATAGTAAAACGGAAAACGGACTTGTTGCTCTTCCTGACGCCTGTCCAGAATATCTGCGAGATTTTTGTTAATGGCAGAAAGACTCTCATCAAACTTTTTCCTGAAATCATAGATCATACTGCTTCGGGAATCCAGCTTTTTGAAGTATCCCGTGATCAATTGGTTAAAATCCGTATTCTGAAGTTTGATGATTTCCAGAAGCGGATGTATTTCCGTAAGGATATAATTCTGAACCAAATTTTCTGTATCTGCCTTGATATCAGTTTTAAGAAGTTCTTTATAGTAATTAAGCCGATGCTCCAGCGGCTCCCTATCGATATCAGAATCAATTTGTGACAAAAGTTCCCTGATCAGTTCCAGCTGAATCTCCAGATCTTGTTTGATGGCCATATTTCTGGAAACTGAGGAATTCCTGATGTCGGTCTGACCAAAAAGCGGCGTGAGATGATCGAACGTGATATTGCGGTACGGCAAATCAAATTCTTCCCTGTAAAAACCAATGTGGCGCTCGGCCTCCTGCCGGAATTTCCAGTACACACTTGGATGTATGGAAGTATATTCGCGCTGGATGATGGCTTGGATTCTGGTCTCAATGCCATCGTAAAGACGGTCCATGGTGTCTTCCAGATAAGGCATAACGAATTCCATCTTCTGAGCATTGATGCTGTTCAGCAATTTTTTTCTGGAAACAAGTTCTATGATGCCAAGGATCTTTTTGTTTTTGATAATTGGTGCAAAAATTGCGCTTTTGATGCCCAATTGGTGGAATTGTCTGGCAAACTCACTTTCCGGAAATTCGCGGTGAATCTTTTCGACATCAGAAATGCTAAAATATTTGCGCGATTCTACCATCGCATTGAAGTTCTTCTCGCAGAGCAATTCATTAGCAGAATGACCTAGTCCGGACAGAATAAAACTTTCAATCACGCCATTAATTGGTGTTTTGATGAATTTATTTTCGTCATGATTGATGGATGTGTAGCCCAGCTCAAGATCAGCCACCTGGAATATCGAACGGAAGATCTTATTCAGTTCCTGTTTCAGATTTTTATCATCTTCAAGGTTGATCAATTTTGTTTTGAGATTGGAAACGGCCACTTCGGTGGTGGCATCAAAGAAATTCACGATAGCAAAACCCTTCAGTTCCCAGCTCTGAGGGGGAAATTTTTCCTTCCACAATTCATAATCTTCGAAATTATCCAGCAATTCGGCAATCTCTTCTTGCGTTAGTACCCTGGAATCTGACAATGGCCTTACATCCATAAAATCAGCATTCGTAAGAAATCTGTAATGTTTTACAACACCGTCTTCATTTGGAATATCGAATATAAAAGGCATGGAGACATTCAGCGGAACATTATAAAGTTCATTCAGAATAATACAGCAGTTCATCACATAAAAGCGGTGCGGATCCATATCCCTGATGATCATATCAAAGTTCTCACCAGCCTGTTTGATGATGCGCTGGAATCTTTGCGTAGGGTTGAAAAAGAAATTATAAAAAGGAAAACTGATGGCTTTGATTTCATTATCCGTCAGCATCGGAGAAAATAGATCTCGTAGTAATTCCTTCATCAAAGTTTCATTGTCCTCAAAGAATTCAATATGGGAGATACCATTCAGAAGCTCGGGAAAAGCCCTAGCCTTTTCCAGAACACTTTGGTGCGAGAGCGCATATTCCGGATTTTCAGAAGCTTCTGCTTCCATTTTCTGGATGAGCTTTTCGAACGAAAAATTCAGAACGAAAGGACTGTCATTAAAGGCTTGGAACTTCATCGGGTAAAAATCAATGCAAATGTAAGAATTACGAATTTATTTATAAAGTCGATTGATCAACTGTAATACTTTAGTCCATTTTACAATTTGATCTCCGGCAAAATGTAATTGTTTATAAATAAAATCTTTATCTTCTTAAGGATTATTGTAAACTTTGATTATTTGATGTATCTATTACGGCATTAGCACATTTTTAATTTGTGACATTAAATGTATCTTTGCAAAAAATTTCTCATCACATTGAAAGACATCCGAACCCTCTCACTGGAGCAGCTCAAAGATTACTTTATCTCGATTGGTGATAAACCTTTCCGGGCCAGACAAGTCTACGATTGGCTTTGGAGCAAGAATATGCATTCCTTTGATGAGATGACCAATCTATCCAAGAGTCTTCGCGACCATCTTTCCCGGGATTTTTTCATGAAACCGATAGCGGTGGATCTGCTGCAAAAATCCACCGACGGCACCATTAAAAATGGCGTCAAGCTTCATGACGGACTGATGGTAGAATCTGTACTGATTCCCACGGAAAGCCGCTCTACAGCGTGCGTGTCTTCCCAGGTAGGATGCTCGCTGAACTGTGAATTCTGCGCAACCGCCAAGCTTAAAAGAATGCGTAACCTGGAAGTGGCGGAAATCGTAGACCAGGTAGCATTGATCGACAGGCAAAGCAAGGAATACTTTGACAGGCCGCTCACAAACATTGTATTCATGGGCATGGGCGAGCCAATGATGAACTATAAAAATGTGGTGGAAGCCATTCATAAAATCACGAAGCCGGACGGACTCGGAATGTCGCCCAGAAGAATTACGGTATCTACTTCAGGAATTCCGAAAATGATCAAAATGCTGGCCGATGAAGAACTGAAGGTGAAGCTGGCGCTGTCACTACATTCAGCCATTGAGCACAAACGGAATGAAATCATGCCGTTTTCCGAGAAATTTCCGCTTACCGAAATTATGGACGCGTTGCAATATTGGTATCAAAAAACGGGATCGCCCGTTACATTTGAGTATTGCGTCTGGAAAGGAATCAATGATGGTGATGAGGATATTAAAGCCCTGATCAAATACTGCCGACAGGTTCCGAGCAAGGTCAATCTGATCCAGTACAACCCAATTGGCGAGGGAAAATTTGACCACAGAAGCGTTGAAGCTGAGCAGAAATATGTGAGAGAACTGGAGAAAGCCGGCATCACCATTGTCATCCGGAAAAGCCGTGGCGGCGACATTGATGCGGCCTGCGGACAGCTGGCCAACAAAACGGCGGAGTAACATTAACTTAACATAAACCAAGCTCTGATTGAACTTCCGGATTGTATCTTTGTATTATCAATTTCAGGAATTTTTTCCTAACTCAATAACCTGACAAATTAAAAAATAATGGAATTCATTTTTGGTGAAAACGCGTTGGAAAGCGTTTACGTCTGGGCAATTCCCCTGCATGCCATCGTCATCCTTGCAGAAATGGTTTACAGCCATATTATGGAAGCCCATCTTTATAGCAGGAAAGATCTTTTCACCAATATTTATCTGGCGCTGATGAACTTCGGACTGGATTTGGTGATGAAGGTATTCGCCATGGCGGTGATGTTTTTCTTTTATCAGTACCGTCTTTTCGACTTCAATCTTTCCGCCTGGTATTATTGGGTCTTATGCTTTCTGGCCACGGACCTGGCTTATTATTTTCATCATCTGGCAGACCATAGATCCAGGATTTTTTGGGCTGTCCATATCACGCATCACAATTCAGAATATTTTAATCTGACGACGGGCTTCCGCAGTCCTGTGTTTCAGCCACTATACCGCTACCTCTTCTTTTCTCCTCTGGCATTTTTGGGTTTCAATCCGTGGACGATTATGGTGTGCTATGCCATCGGTCAGGTTTATGGTACCTGGGTACATACACAGACGATCCACAAGATGGGCATTCTCGAATATATTTTGGTAACACCATCGCACCACCGCGTTCATCACGGCTGCAACATTAAATATCTGGACCGGAACATGGGAATGGTTTTTATTTTTTGGGATAAATTATTTGGAACTTTTGAACCGGAAGATCCGAAAGTCCCTGTAAAATTCGGCATATATCCCAAGATGCCTGATGATGGTCCGATGACTACTCTACTCTATGAATGGCGAAAAATCTGGAAAGATCTGAAACAGCCTAACCTGACGCTGGGCGACCGATTTAATTATCTTTTTAATTCTCCGGGCTGGAGACATGACGGAACGGGAAAAACTGTGAAGCAATACCAGAAAGAATATTTTGCCAGAAAAAATAAAGTCAAAAATCAGTCTTAAATGCGGTATTTATCGGTTGCAGTCATACGTTAATAATCAACCTTCAAATGTTCATTTTATATTTGAATTATTTCAATAATTTTCACCGCATCTTTTAATTTGAATTGTAATAAAATGAAAAAACTCCTGCTCCTTCATTTTCTGTTGATTTCAGTTCTGAACTTCTCCCAGAAAATCGAAAAACTCAATCTTAAAAAATATAAAATCGCTGTTCTAAGTGATTCGCTGGAGGAATCTTCTGGTCTCACCCATCTTAACGGACGGATTTTCTCCTTTAACGACAGCGGCAATACGAGCGAAATTTTCGAAATCAAACCCGGCAGTTCACGAATTGAAAGAACGTTTCGGACCGGACTCAAAAACATCGATTGGGAAGCAATCACCACGGATGGCAATACCTTTTACATCGGCGAATTCGGGAACAATCTGGGAACAAGAAAAGACCTTAAAGTCTATGAAATCCCTTTCAGAAACGATTCCTTGAGGGTAGATTCCGTTAAAACCATTCCATTCTACTATCCCGAGCAAACTGATTTTACACCAAGAAACATCAATAATAATTTTGACGCAGAAGCGATGATTTTTCTGGATGGTAATATTCACATCTTCACAAAAGAATGGCTCACCAATACGGTTTCGCATTACGTTATTGATAAAAATCTGACGGAAAATCAACCTGCTCAAAAACTTGAAAGTTTTGATACAGGATTTGTGGTGACGGATGCTTCTTATTTTGACGATCAACTCTATGTAGTGGGCTATACCAAAAAGGCTTCGGTATACATGATGATTTTCCGAAAAGATGATTCCGGAAACCTTTTTTTCAATAAACCTCTAAAGAAATTTTATTTGGGAAGAGCATTCAATATCGGACAGATCGAAGGCGTCACTGCTACGGAAAAAGGCGTGTACATTTCCGGTGAACGCTTCAGCATCAAGTTGAAAAAAGTTCCGCAAAGCCTTTATTTTATTCCTTATGAAAAAGTAATCCCGAATTAATTAATCATCAATTCGGGATTTCTACTAATTGTTAATTTTAAAACTTTCACTGATGCTTTCGTCTGATATTTTTACAATGTAAAGTTGTTCTTTTTGAAGGTTAACATCTATTATATTTACGCCTGATTTAATTTTAATTTGTCTGGTCAGAATAAGTTTTCCATCCATACTGAATATTTCCATTTTAGTCGTCCCGTTCGCAAAATCATTTTTACTGATAATCTGTAACTGATTATTTTTCACAGGATTCAATACCGATAATATTTTGGAAGATTTAATATTTGCAACACCCATATTTGCGCCGTACATAAATTCGTGTGTATCGCTTTGAGAATCTACCGTTACCATAGCTTTCCATTTTCCGTACTGATTGAATTGTGAACTCTGAAAAGTGAAGTACCAATAAGATGCATAATAGAAAGCGGAGTTGCTGAAGGTATTATTATAAGCAATCGTATTATCTGGTCTTATAAGTTTGAGGTTTATATTTTTACCGACAGGCAGATCCGCAAAATACATATAAACCATTACTTTTTCACCGGTGTTGAAACTGTCCTTAAAATTGGTAGTTTCCTGCACACCGCAGCCGTTGTCGAAGACAGCAGTATCGGAATGTGTAAAAATGCCATTGATTTTTGGGTCAACATAAGGTTTTTGATTCGCCCACCAGGAATCATTCGAAGAAGTCCAGGTGTTACAGCTACCAGTATAGGTATCTACCAGTTGATTATTACTATTATAAACTTCAAAATGAAGATGCGGTCCGGTGGAATTGCCAGAACTTCCCACAATGCCAAGATATTCACCTGCTGCAACGGATGAACCGATAGCTTTAGACGTCAATGAATTATTTTTGAGATGCCCGTACCAGGCCACGCTGCCGTCTGCATGCTGGATGTAAACCGCATTCCAGTCTCCATTTCCAAAATTGCAGTTCCTGTCGAAATTTCCATTATCCTTTCCGATAATGATACCGTCTGCTGCCGCCACTGCTTGCGCCTGATTATTATCCATCATATACCAACCGAAAGGCCAGGTAAAAATATCTATTCCCTGATGATTGTAGCCATCAGCGGTATCGTAAGTTCTGGTGCCGCAATTCCAATCCTGAACCTTGTTGGGATAAGCCAAATTATGGTCAACGTGATTTGATATACTCCAGACGTTATTATATTTTGTATTTGGGTTTTTGGTAACAGGCCAGATAAACAGTGGATGAGATAGCATTTTGTTTTCACTGAGCTTGCCCTGGGACTTCAAAAGCTGACGATTCGCATCCAACTCTTGCTGAATTTTTTGTCTCTGTGCAGGAGAGATACATACGGAATTGGAAGGCTGATAAAAACCCTGTCCGTCTTGTGCGCTGAAAAATAAGGTATTAAAAAGAAAAATCAGAAAATAACGTTTTTTCATACTTATGTTTTTGTTCTTTGCTAAAATAATATTTTTTCTGATAAAAATTAGTTTACGCTTTCAGTATCTTTAAATTCAGAAGAAATAAATTATATTTGCTGAATAGTTTTCAGGTGGATAGAAAGCCCAAGCCTCTTCCTAGCCCCGATGGAAGCGGCATCCTTTTTTGTCCTGCGCAGGAATGCGCACCGGCGGACAAAAAAGATACAGCGGACAGCGGGTGGAAACGTGAACGGAACACCAATTGCTCTGCTCCTGAAACTATTAATTTTCTAAACGCAAACTGTGGCCAATACCGTAGAACTCATAAAAGCGCCGATCTCTGAAGAAATGAAACTTTTTGAACAGAAGTTTTATGAATCGATGAAAAGTAATGTGGCGCTGCTGGATAAAGTCACCCGTTTTATCGTCACCACGAAAGGCAAGCAGATGCGTCCGATGTTCGTATTTCTCTGTGCAAAAATGGTGGGCACGGTGAATGAAAAAACTTTCCGCGGCGCAAGTATGATTGAGCTGATCCACACGGCCACGCTGGTTCATGACGATGTAGTGGATGAGAGTTTTAAGCGCCGGAATTTCTTTTCTATCAATGCACTTTGGAAGAACAAAATTGCTGTTTTGGTAGGCGATTATTTGCTTTCCAAATCGGTTCTGCTTTCTACGGACAACAAGGATTTTGATCTGCTTTCGGTGATTGCCAGGACAATCCGGGAAATGTCTGAAGGCGAATTGCTTCAATTGGAAAAAGCGCGGAAACTGGACATCACGGAAGATGTCTATTTCGAAATCATCCGCCAGAAAACGGCGACACTGATCGCAGCTTGCTGTGAGGTTGGTGTTCTTTCCAACAATGTGGATGAAGCAACTGCAAAAAAAATGCAGGAATTCGGGACTTATACGGGAATGGCTTTTCAGATCAAGGATGATCTATTTGATTATCAGACCAGCAACATCATCGGAAAACCTGTGGGAATCGACATCAAAGAACAGAAGATGACCCTGCCGTTGATTTACACTTTGAGGAATGCGAGTCCTGAAAATTATAAAAAATATTTCGCAACCATAAAGCGTTATAATAACGATTCTAAAAAAGTACGTGAACTTGTCGAATTTGTCAAGTCATCCGGCGGAATGGATTATGCGATCCAGACGATGAAGAACTACCAGCAAAAAGCACTTGACATTCTGGCTGAATTTCCGGATAACGAAGCGAAAGAATCTCTCAAATTGATGCTGGATTACGTGATCAGCAGGAAGCTGTGATATCCTCATTCAAATAATCATCAATTTTTTCAAAAAAGAGCATTCGGCGCAGCCAATTTGAAAGTCCGAAAAGGTATAAAGTTTCTTTTAATTCCGTAATTTTGGGATATGAACAACTCGCCGCTTGCCGAAATCCTGCGTCCCAAGACACTGGACGATGTTCTGGGACAGGAACACCTGACCGGAAAGAACGGAACCATCCGCAAAATGCTGGAAAACGACACCATCAATTCACTGATTTTCTGGGGACCTCCGGGAACGGGAAAAACCACGCTGGCCGAAATCATTTCCGAAAAATCCGGACGTAAATTTTACAAATTATCAGCAGTCTCTTCCGGCGTGAAGGATGTCCGCGACGTGATTGACGAGGCCAAAAAGCAAAACCTCTTTTCCGGAAAAAGCCCGATACTTTTTATTGATGAGATTCACAGATTCAACAAGTCCCAGCAGGATTCTTTGCTTCACGCTGTAGAAAAAGGCTGGATTGTTCTGATCGGAGCTACTACCGAAAATCCAAGTTTTGAAGTCGTTTCCGCATTATTATCACGTTCGCAGGTTTACATCCTGAAGGCTCTGACGTTTGAAAAATTAGAAGAATTGGCGGAAATTTCAGTTTCAAAATATAATGAACTCAATCACACAAAATTCTATCTCGAAGAAAAAGAAGCCTTCATCCAATATTCCGGTGGTGATGCCCGTAAGTTGATCAATTCTGTGGAATTGGTGCTGAATCAGTTCAAATCTGCCAAGAAAAATAAGATCTCCAACAAAGATGTTCTCTCGGTTTTACAGGAGAATATGGCATTGTACGATAAAAACGGCGAGCAACATTACGATATCATTTCCGCATTTATCAAGTCGATGCGTGGTTCTGATCCTAATGGCGCTGTCTATTGGCTCGCCAGGATGTTAGTCGGTGGCGAAGACATCAAGTTCATTGCGCGGCGGATGGTGATTCTGGCCGCTGAAGACATAGGCCTCTCCAATCCGAACGCACTGATCATGGCGAATAATTGTTTCCAGGCTGTCAACGTGATCGGAAATCCCGAAGCGCGAATCATCCTCAGCGAAACTGCGGTTTATCTTGCCGTGTCTCCAAAAAGCAATTCCACTTACAGCGCAATCAACGAAGCCATGGCCTTCGTCAAAAAAACGGGAAATCTTCCGGTGCCGCTGCACCTGAGAAATGCGCCTACCAAACTGATGAAAGATCTGGATTATGGTAAGGATTATCAATATGCGCATTCTTACCAGGGAAATTTTGTCGATCTGGAATTTTTGCCGGACGACATCAGAGGAACAGCATTTTACCAGCCTGCCAACAATTCTACTGAGAAGAAAATCCGCGAACAATTGAAAGAAAAATGGGGCAATAAATATGAGCCAGGAAAATAAATGGTTTAATTAAATTTTTTTTCTCACTTTTACCAAAAAATTACCAAATGATGTTTACAGCAGAAGACGTAAAAGCTGCCCACAGCAAGGTGAAGTCCGGTGCCGATTTTCCGGCGTACATTCAGGAGATCAAATCCATGGGTGTAACGCATTACGAATGTTATGTTTCCGACGGTCATACCGACTATCATGGAGAGAATCATACTGCCCAGGTGGCTCCCAAATATCCGGAAATTAAAATTGCCGACACAGTGAACCTTGACACCTTCATCCGTGAGCTGAAAGCGCATCAGCAGGGCCAAACAGATTACATGACTTTTATAAAAATGTGTGCTGAGACCGGCATTACTAAGTGGATCATCGATATCAGCGCAATGACCTGCACATATTATGACAATGAAGGGAAGAAAGTTCTGGAAGAAACCATTCCCGGATAACCGTTAAATATTCCTTAAAATCGCTTTTGCAATACTGATTTCGGTTTGTTTTAATATCTTTGCGATTCACAGATAACTATGGGACATTTCGAAAGTTGGAAAGACCTGCTTAACCCCGAATTTTACATTAATCTCGGAGGCTTTTGGCTGATTTTATTTATTATTTTTGCAGAGACAGGATTATTCGTCGGTTTCTTTCTGCCGGGCGACAGTCTGCTGTTCATTTCCGGCATCTACGCCGTGCAGATCATTGACACTACATTCGGTTCCACAGGTTCGGATTTTCTGGACACCACTATCCTTGCTACAGCCGTGGCGCTGGCTGCTATCATTGGTAATGAAGTTGGATACTGGTTCGGTTACAAGAGCGGGCCGATTTTATATGAAAGAAAAGACACCTTTTTCTTCAAGAAAAAATATCTGTTCAAGGCCCACGATTTCTTCGAAGAACATGGAACAGTGGCAGTTATCCTATCAAGGTTTTTGCCAATTGTGAGAACATTCTCGCCCATCGTGGCAGGTATCGTTAAAATGGATAAAAAGAAATTTTTCCTATACAACGTGGTAGGCGCTGTCCTCTGGTCATTCACGATGATTTTCGCCGGTCATTATCTGGACAAATTATTCATGGATCAGTTTAATATTGACTTGAAAAAGAAACTGGAACTCATAGTCCTGGTGATTGTTCTGGTTACCACATTGCCCATTGTTATTAAATTCTTTTTTACCAAAGACAAGGAAAGACCCACACAGGAATAATTTTTGATGAACCTTATAAAACTGATGAACCGGAGAGCTTATTTCCGGTTTTTTTGTTTCGAAAATTGATGTAGCAATAATGTGGTCAAGAAGTAATTTTATAATTTTCATGGAAGCTATTCCGTCCTCCATTCCCGCTACCCGCTGTGGCGGGTGAGCTCCATTCAGACCGGGCTGCGGGCTACAGCAGTCGCAGAAATGATCAGAATAACAATAAATCAATCATATCCAAACAATGAAAGTATTCCTCAACAAAAGAATTCCGCAGAACGGAATCGACTTACTGAAAGAAAATCATATTGAACTCATTACACCGGAAACGGATAACCTTTCTAAAGGTGAATGGTTACAGTTTTGCCAATCTGCAGACGTCATCCTGAATGTGGGCAAAAATAAATTTGACAGAGACTTTTTCGAGCAATGCTCCAATGTTAAAGCGCTTGCATTGTTTTCAGTTGGTTTCGATCAGGTGGATATTGACGAAGCTACGCGCCGCGGCATTCCCGTGGGAAATACACCAGATGTCCTGAACCAAGCCACTTCCGATGTCGCCTTTCTCCTGATGCAGATGGTTTCCCGGAAGGTCAATTACAATATCGAAAAAGTAAAAAACGGCTTGTGGAAAGATTTTGATGCGCTGGAAGCACTTGGGCAGGAACTCTACGGAAAAACTTTGGGCATCCTTGGTCTCGGCCGTATTGGTTTTGAAATGGCAAAAAAATGCAAAGCCGCTTTTGATATGAAGATTATCTACCATAACCGTCATCATAACCACGAAGCCGAACAGGAACTGGATTCCCAATACGTATCATTCGATAAATTACTGTCTCAGTCGGATGTCATCAGCGTTCATGCCAATTATACACCGGAACAGGCGAACCTTTTTGACAAATCAGCATTCGGAAAAATGAAATCCAATGCCATTTTCATCAATACGGCAAGAGGCGGCTTCCACAATGAAAATGATCTGCTGCAGGCGTTACAGTCCGGCACGATTTGGGGCGCTGGCCTGGACGTTACCAATCCGGAACCGATGAATGCCGATAATCCTCTTTTACAGTTGCCAAACGCTGTCGTTCTGCCCCACATTGGCTCTGCCACGGTGGAAGCTCGCGAGGGCATGTCGCGCATGGTGGCTGAAAATATTATCGCATTTTCCAAAAGTGAGAATATGCCCAATGTTGCGAATCCTGAAATCTACAAGCAGAATCCATGAAGCTTGGAATCAAATTTGATTACAGCATCTCAACACTAAATCAATTATTATGATACCAGAAGACAACTACGACGAGCAAAACAGAAAACTTAAGGAAATGGATTACAATCCGGGAGAAGACATCTTCAACCGTGAAGAGCACATCCCGCTAGACGGCGATGGCAATCCTATCCGCAACCCAAGCCAGGTGAATGACGAAATGCCCTTTGGTCTGGATGTTCCCGGCGCAGAAGACGATGACAACTTTGAACAGATCAATGACCAACTTCCTGATGAGGAGAACAATTACTACAGTCAGAGCGACAATGAAGATGATCATGAGGAGGAAAATGAGGACCTCATTATCTGAGAATATACACCAACTATCTTTAATTAAAAAAAGGCTGATTTTAAAATGTTAAAATCAGCCTTTGCTTATAATTGAATCAATAAAAAAAATATATTTGCTTTTACAAATCGGGTATCCTTTTTGATTATTCTATAAACGTAACACATTTCGATGAAGGTATTGATAAAAATATGCTTATATGAGAAATGTTTTACTACTTATTTCCTGTTTTTGCTGTTTTGCAATATTTTCACAAACTCCGCTTCAGGTCACGGTTCGTGATGATGCCGGAAATGAAAATTTCAATGTCAGCTGCACCCATAATTTGGACCCGAGCGGGTGTCTCCGTCTCAATGTCACTTATCCTGAGATCAAAACTACGGTCAATTATGATGTTGCGGCCATCACCTACAATTTGCCAGCTCCTCTCACACAGGGCAATGCTTTGAGCGCAAATTATGATGACCTGTTTGCAAGCAAGCTTAATCTCCCATTCAAATTTTGCTTTTATAATCAATCGTTCGAATCCCTTATTGTAGGTTCCAACGGGATGGTCACGTTTGACGAAGGTCAGCTGGGAAAAATTAATTATCCTAATGTAGACTGGCCCAATCCTGATCCAAGGCTTCCGGTCAATTCTATTTTCGGTGTGTACCATGATATGATCTTCAGCGCTGCAGATCCGTCCGAAATTTATTACACTACGACAGGCGTGGCACCGCAGCGCCGGTTTATCATCAGCTATTATCAGGGCCGCGTTACCGGGTGTACAGAGCGGTCTTCTCTGCAGATTGTCCTTCATGAAACAACCAACATTATTGATGTTTTTATAGAACGGAAAGATTTGCCGTGTGACGATAGCAAATACACCCAAGCGCTGGTAGGAATTATGAACGCAGATGGTAGTGTAGGCGTCTCTCCACCAGGGAGAAATAAGGGGAAATGGTCTGCCAATCAGGAAGGCTGGAGATTTACACCAATTGGCACCCCGGTTACGCCACAAATCATCTGGACCAACGCTGCAGGCGACACGGTGGCTACCGAATCCCCGGCTACCATCTGCCCTACACAGAACGAAGTCTATACCGCTAGGGTGCAATACAACATTTGCGGAGCGGAACTTTTTGAACTGAAAGATGAGTTTAATCTTACTTTCGATCCATCCTATCCTGCTGCACGGGATTACAGCAAGAATTATTGCACCACGACTTCACAAATCATTAATCTGAATGATTTCAAGCCTAATTTAACCTCACAAAATCCCAATAATTTCAACTTCAAATTTTACGATGACCCAGGGTCTGCTGAGGCAGGCGGCAATGATTATGAGAGTAACCTTAACAATTATAATCTGACAGCCAACAAAACATTTTATGTCAGGATTGAGAATAAAACCATTCCGGGCTGTTTCAGAATTGCAAAACTCGAACTTACATTGTTGACTAAAACACTTCCCACCAATCCCGTGGAAATCTGTGATACCAATAATGACGGCATCGAAAAAGATTATGAACTCAAGCGGCTTAACGCTGAACTATTCCCGACAATGACTTCAGGCATTACCTATTTTGCCACCGAAGCGGACGCCGACAGTAATATCAATCCAATCACCAGGATTGACGTCACCACGGCTACTACGGTGTGGATCCGCGTTACTACAGACACCTGCTCTTTTGTTTTAGGACCTCTCAATTTCAAATTCAAACCTGGCGTCAATCTTAATACACCCATCAATTACACATATTCCATGTGTGATATCAATGATAACAATACGGAGCCTTTCAATTATGCCATGATGGTTGGACCATTAATTTCCACCGATCCAGGCGTAATCTTTAAAGCCTATCAGACAGAAGAGGCTGCCATGGCCGGCACATCCGGAGCATGGAATTCGATCAAGGAGGGACAATATACCGTCTATATCAGGGTCGAGATTCCCAATGGATGTTTTGCAATTGCTACGGTAAATATGGACGTTACCTTTACGAGAGTTAAAGTTCAGGAAAAGAAAGTTTATATCTGTTTTAACGGCACCGATGATGTGGCTGTTGATGTAGTGGCACAGTCCGCTGGCATGCTGATCGATCCGCTGGGTCTTCAACCAGTTTTTTACAAAAGCCCCTCAGATGCTACAAAGGAGAAAGATCCTGTTGACCCGAATACCCTGCAGCCTTTTGTAATCACAGAGGATGGCAATCTGGTGACCAAAATCTGGTATGTTCGTTTTACCCAGGCCACAGATTGTTACACCATCAGACCGCTTTCGATCAATCTGGTTCATCCAGTCATTATCAATTCTTCAGTAACTGTCTGTGATGTTGACAATAACAATACAGAATTGGTTCCGCTCGCACAGTTCAGACAGGTGATAGTCGGGACACAGAATGCAACGGTTCTTTTCTACGAAACACAAGCAGATGTAGCTGCCGGCAATGCCATTACAAGCACTACTGTGAACGTTTCCAAAACAGTCTATGTGAAGATTACTTCGTATGGATGTGCGGAGGTGTATCCTTTTACTATCACGCTTGTACCGACACCACAGGTGACTAAAGAAGTGAATGTGGATCTCCGAAATATCTGCGACAATAACAATGACGGCGTAGAACGCTATAATCTGAGACTCACCCAGCCGGAAATCTATTCCGGAACTGATGTCACCTTTTCATACTACAGAAATTACAATCCTTCAACAAGGGTTTTTTCGAATCCTATCGAAAAGCCTCTTGATGATGATCCATCGGAATTCCGGGTAACAAAAAGCACTACAGTATATGCCAAGATAGAATTCGCCGGTAAATGTTTTTCTGTTTCTACAATTAATATTCAGGTTTCATTCAAACCCGCTGTTAAGTTACTGCCGGTAGAATTGGTACGCTGTGACCCGGATAGAAATCTCAACGAAGAATTTGACTTGGACGAGAAAGAGCGTGAGATGTTCGACAGCTCTAATACCGAACTGTATGATGATATGAAAGTCACCTATCACGAACTTAGAAGCGAGGCAGAAGCTGCGCTGAACCCAATCACGGACAAAAAGTATAAAACAACTAATTCTGAATACACTGTGTGGGCGAGATTTGAATCCAAGACAACACTGTGCTACTCCGTTTCCCCAATTAATCTCCTGACGTTCAATCCACCGAAAGCAGTTAATTCCAATATAAAAGTTTGTGATGATAATCTGGACGGTAAATTTGAGGTTAATCTGATGAATTACAGATATCAAACCATAGAAGCGCCGAACTACCGTGAAAAATTTAGCTTTTACCGTAGTGGACCGGAAGCCACAATAGGCAAAGACTCTATCCGAAATCCACAGAGCTTTATTTTTGACGATTTTCCAAAAAGAATATATGTTCGTGCCGAGATTCCCGGATGTTTTGATGTTGCGTATGTCGATCTGTTGCCAGGAAATAAGGTTATCATTAAAAACAGTGCGCCCTATTCTACTACCGTCTGCAGACAGGGCAATAGTGCAATTGCCAATCTAACACAATTCCAGAATCAAATCTATTCCCCGGCAGGAGCCACTTTTACGTATTACGCATCCATGGCAGATCTCAACGCAGGAAATGCAATTCCAAAAGCACAAGAAAATGCCTACCCTTTTGAGACTTCTGGTGGGATAAAAACTATCTATGTCAAAGTGAGTGTCCCGGGATTATGTTCCGACAAGGCCGAAATACAGATTACGGTTCGCCCTGCACCGGAATTCGATATTGCAACACAGTACATCTGCCCGGATGGAAGCCTTTATTATGAAGCTAAAGTTCCCGGTTTTAATATCACCAAGTATGTCTGGACTGATCCTTCCGGTAAAGTTTTGCCTTTTAATTCGGCTACGGTGTACGGATTGACTCAACTGGGAACTTATCAGCTCACCGTTACTGCGGACAATGGCTGCTCCTACACAGACAGTTTCAATATCCAGTATTTCGACACGCCACAGATTGACAAGTTGGTAGCAATCGGTAATACCTTCACCGTTTATGCATCCGGCACGCGCCCTATCGTTTATTCTATGGATGGCATCAACTGGCAGGAACAGAATGTGTTTACAAACCTTCTGATGGGAGTTCACACCTTCTACGTTCGTTATGTCGATGATGTTTGTGTCAATAAACTGGATGGTGTGATTCTAAATATCCCTAACGTGATAACGCCTAACGGAGACGGTTTTAATGATGAATGGCGCATCAAAAACCTGAATGTCTTTGGCGGACAGGCGACCAACGTGAAAATCTACGACCGCTTTCAAACCCTCATTTTTGAGCAGACCAGTAATACTGAAATCGTTTGGGATGGCAAAATACGCGGACGCGAGATCCCGACAACCTCCTACTGGTACGTTATCACTCTCCCGGACGGACGCCAGTTCACGGGCTGGATCGTTCTGAAAAACCGGAATTAGAGCAAACAAATAATTTTTAAAATTAAAATGCTGCGCTAAATACAGCCAACAAAAGAAGTTCCCCTCCACCGAAGGGGAATTTTTTGCATTTCATAGCCACACATTTTCTAATTTTAAATATCTTTAAAACCACAAAAATTCCATCAACAAACAACCAGCAACCATCAACCATAAAATGACTTTCCAAGAACAAATACAGCAGGGAATTCCCACCGAATTACCTCAGCTAAAACCATACGATCTAACCATCAATCATGCGCCGAAACGTAAAGAAATCTTAACGGAAGAAGAGAAAAAACTCGCTCTTAAAAACGCTTTGCGTTATTTCGACCCGAGATTCCACGCAGAATTATTGCCGGAATTTAAAGAAGAATTGGAAAAATACGGAAGAATTTATATGTACCGTTTCCGTCCGGATTATGAGATGAAAGCGAGAGATATTGCAGAATATCCCGGAAAATCTGAGCAGGCAAAAGCCATTATGCTGATGATCCAGAACAATTTGGATTATGCTGTGGCGCAACATCCGCACGAACTCATTACCTATGGTGGAAACGGAGCGGTTTTCAGCAACTGGGCGCAGTATCTTCTGACCATGAAATATCTGTCGGAAATGACGGACGAACAAACTTTGACGATGTATTCCGGGCATCCGATGGGCTTGTTTCCTTCGCATAAAGATGCTCCGAGAGTGGTTGTAACCAACGGAATGATGATCCCAAATTATTCTAAGCCGGATGATTGGGAAAAGTTTAATGCTTTGGGCGTGACGCAGTACGGGCAAATGACGGCAGGAAGTTACATGTACATCGGTCCGCAGGGCATTGTTCACGGAACCACGATTACCGTTTTGAATGCTTTCAGAAAAATCAAAAAAGAACCAAAAGGCGGATTGTTCGTGACTTCAGGTTTAGGCGGAATGTCCGGAGCTCAACCAAAAGCCGGTAATATTGCAGGTTGTGTAACGGTGATTGCAGAAGTGAATCCAAAAATCACTAAAATCCGTCACGACCAGAAATGGGTGAACGAAATCCATGAAAACCTGTATGAATTGGTAGCAAGAGTAAGAATAGCACAGGAAAATAAAGAAACCGTTTCGCTGGCTTATCTAGGAAATATCGTTGAAGTCTGGGAAAAATTTGATGCAGAAAACTTGAGAATTGACATCGGTTCAGACCAGACTTCGCTTCACAATCCTTGGGCAGGCGGTTATTATCCGGTTGAGCAAAGTTTTGAGGAATCGAATACAATGATGGCAGAAAACCCTGAATTATTCAAAGAAAAAGTTCAGGAAACGTTGAGAAGACACGCTGCAGCCATCAACAAACATACCGCAAAAGGAACCTATTTCTTCGATTACGGTAATGCGTTCTTGTTAGAAGCCTCTCGAGCCGGAGCCGATGTAATGAACCCCAATCCGAGCTTGGGAAGAGAATTCAAATACCCAAGTTACGTTCAGGATATTATGGGACCGATGTGTTTTGATTACGGTTTCGGGCCGTTCCGTTGGGTTTGTACCAGCGGAAAACCGGAAGATTTGCAAAAAACCGATGACATCGCCTGCCAAGTTTTAGAGGAAATGATTAAAAATTCTCCAAGCGAAATCCAACAACAGATGAAAGATAATATCACTTGGATTAAAGGTGCTCAGGAAAACAATCTGGTCGTTGGTTCACAGGCGAGAATTTTATACGCTGATGCAGAAGGAAGAATGAAAATCGCAGAAGCATTCAACAAAGCTATTGCCAACGGAGAAATCGGAGCGGTGGTTTTGGGGAGAGATCATCACGATGTTTCGGGCACGGATTCGCCGTACAGAGAGACTTCCAACATTTATGACGGCTCGAGATTTACGGCAGATATGGCGATTCACAATGTGATTGGCGACAGTTTCCGTGGGGCGACCTGGGTTTCTATTCACAATGGCGGTGGCGTTGGCTGGGGCGAAGTCATCAACGGAGGTTTCGGGATGTTGCTGAATGGAAGCGATGATGCCGACAGAAGATTAAAATCTATGCTTTTCTGGGACGTGAACAACGGAATTTCCCGACGAAGCTGGGCAAGAAATGAAGGCGCTGTTTTCGCCATCAAAAGAGCAATGGAAGCCGAACCGAATTTGAAAGTGACGTTGCCGAATGTTGTGGATGAAACTCTATTAAGCTAAAAAATTTTCCTAATCTCAAGGGATGTCGGTTCGATTAATGCGAATTGACGGGTGGTGATCCTGATCGCCATTAATAAAAAAAATTGCTATTTTTGGCACCAATTAAGATTTTATTCAAAATAGTCAACCTGTTTTGGACGATAACATAACTATAATAATGAGAACAAAAAAAATTGTACTGAGTATTTTGACGGCTCTTGTCGTAATGATTTCCATATTCCTTTACATCAATAGGGATAAATTTGTCTACGTAGGCTCCGTAGACATTGTTGAAGTCGATTGCAGCAAAAAACGCCAGATCCTGAGCCAAGTTTTGGAAAGTGACCAAAGGATCAGGAAAGCCAATCAACCAATCAAATATGCTAAAGAAGACCATCGGAATCAGGAATTGGTAATCAGCATTATTGAAAAATGTGGTATGCCTACATTAAAGGAGGTAAATCAAAGACAAATGGATGCCATCTGGCTGGGGCTGCAGCACAGTACTGCGGAAATCAGAAAAAAGTATTTTCCATACGTAGAGAAAGCGGTAAAAAATGGAGATTTATCCAAACAACAATATGCCTTGATGAAAGACCGAATGTTAATGGACGAGGGGAAGCCTCAAATCTACGGTTCGCAAATAGAAAATGGCAAATTGTATGAATTAGAACATCCTGAAACCGTAAACGAAAGAAGAAAAGCAATGGGACTGGAACCCATAGAGGATTATTTAAAATACTTCAACATCCAGTTCTCTCCAAAATAACAAAAGCCCATCTGATCCAAGGTGAGGATGCATTTGATAATTTTAAAAGCGACCTTGCCGGATGTAGTGGATGAACGTTTGTTTTAAGACTTTTTAGATACGGAAAAACCTGCTGTGAGGCAGGTTTTTTTTCCGTAAGACAAGAAAAGTTCTTTTACCGGATATACTTTGATTTGATGTCACAAACAGTAGCTGGAAGCTTATACCAGCAAAATAATGAAATATCATTTTATCACAAACACCCTTAAAACAAAGCTCCCAAAACCTCCGTTGGTTTAAAACAACCTTGTTTGTCCTTTCCGGAGAACTCCGGAAGTCTCCCGCAAGTTGCGGGAAATCTCAGGAGGACTTCTTTGGTTTAAAACAGCCTTGTTTATCCTTTCCGGAGGACTCCGTTGATTTGAAACAAGCTTGTTTGTAATTAAAGAAGTTTTCATATATTTGATTTAGTTAATTAATCAAAAAAATACAAAAAGATGAAAATTGCACTCACTAAGCTGAGCACCAAAGATCTTGCGACTTTGGCTCAGAGAATTCTTTCCAACGTTCAGTCCGGTAAATATCCGGTAATTTCCAAACATCCGTTGATCGCCACTTTGAAGACTTCCTACACGGCGTATGACAAGGTGTACACCAAGCAGACCTACAGCGGGAAAGGCAAAGAGGTGGCCGCAGCAGATCACGAGCGGGATGTGGCGTACAGCAACCTGAAATCCTTCCTCAACGGTTACCGGAAGCTAATGACAGCTCCCAACCAACAGTCGGCGGCTGATCTGTATGGCGTATTCAAGACCTATGGGCTGGATCTGGATCGCATGAGCTACTCCTCGCAAACGGCGCAGATGAAAAAGCTGATCGAGGAGCTGGAGACACCGGAAAATACTCAAAAGCTGAAGGCGCTCTCCCTGGATACCGCAATGGCGGATATGAAAAGCACGCACGAGGCTTTCGAAAAATTGTTTGCGGATCAGGCAGAGGCCAACGCAGACCTGAGGCAGGCCACCAGCGCCAGCGCCATCCGGAAAGATCTGGAGAAAAACCTGAAAGCCTATCTGAACCTGCTCACCGCAATGAAAGATGTATCGGGTTGGGAAACGCTCTACAGCGACACCAATGAGCTGGTGAAGGCCGCCAAAAACTCTGTTCAGAAACCGAAAGATGATGACCACGGCAACAATCCATAACCTACGAACTCAGCGCAACGCTGAGTTTTTTCATTGAAGCAGAATTCAGCGCTCAGTTTGTCATCCTGAAAGGATCTAAAACACGAGTCTTTGAAAGCTGTACTCTAATAATACATCGAGATCCCTGCGGGATGACAAAGCGGTTGTGGAAGTGCTTAGGAACGTTGAGAGACTGTGGAGTTTAGCAAAAAAACGAACCGCTCTATTTGTCATCCTGAAAGGATCTAAACACCATGGTAGCGATTCTCTAATACTAAGTCGAGATCCCTGCGGGATGACAAAGCGGTTGTGGAAGTGTGTTTGTAAATGTTGAGTATTGAGTTTAGGCGAAAAATAAACGCCTAGTTTGTCATCCTGAAAGGATCTAAACACGATGGTAGCGATTCTCTAATACTAAGTCGAGATCCCTGCGGGATGACAAAATGGGTGTGGTCGTGATTATGAGCATTGAGTGACTGTTAATTTTAGCAAAAAAAAAATTAACCGCTCTATTTGTCATCCTGCAAGGATCCATACACTATGGTAGCGATTCTCTAATACTCCGCTGAGATCCCTGCGGGATGACAAAATGGGTATGGTCGTGCTTATGAACGTTGAGTGACAGTGGATTTTAGAAAGAAAAAAAGCGCCTAGTTTGTCATCCTGGAAGGATCTAAACACTATGGTAGCTATTCTCTTATACTAAGTCGAGATCCCTGCGGGATGACAAAATGGGTGTGGTCGTGCTTATGAACGTTGAGTGACTGTGGAGTTTTAGAAAGAAAAATAGACGCCTAGTTTGTCATCCTGAAAGGATCTAAACACGAGTTTTTGCAAGCTGTTCTCTAATAATACATGGAGATCCCTGCGGGATGACAAAGCGTGGGAATAAATGTCAAAGAAAAAGGGTTAGAAATTAAAATTATCTACCTTAGTAAAAACAACATACAATGATAGAATTTTCTGAAGGAATATACAATTTTTACGTTTATATCCTCACCAATAAAAACAGAACCGTTCTTTATACAGGGGTAACGAACAATCTGCATAAAAGATTACACCAACATAAAACGAAGGCAAATCCTGCCTCTTTTACTTCAAAATATAATGTAGAGTTTTTAATTTACTATGAAAAGTTTGGGTGGATTCATCGAGCTATCGAGCGGGAGAAAGAAATAAAAAATTTAACCCGGATGAAGAAATTAGAGCTAATAAGAATCCAGAATCCTAATATGGATTTTTTGAATGATCTGTTTCAACAAAGCTTTTAAGGCTAATTCTAACACATAGTTGTCATCCTGCAAGGATCCATACACTATGGTAGCGATTCTCTAATACTCCGCTGAGATCCCTGCGGGATGACAAAAAAGAGTGGAAAGAATGAATAAAAAACGATATAACCACAACCTTTGTATCCATAGGAATCTCAATTGCAAATTTTTCCAAGCAATTCACTAATATTAAGGTGAGAGTACTGCAGGATAACAGGCAGCGTAGGAAATATTTGGTTATTTTTGAGGCCTTAATCAAAACAATGCAAAACTTAGGAATTATCGGCTTTGGGTGGCTTGGCAGCCGAATCGCAGGGCATCTGTCTGACCGGTATCACATCTTCGCCACCACCAGCACGCCTGCGAAAGCACAAGACATCAGCGCCAAAGGCTACCACCCTACTTTGATCCGTTTTCCGGAAACTTTGGATCCTGAGATGCAACCTTGGGCAGTTGCCCAAGATCTGGACGCAATCATCATCTGTGTTCCCTTTTCCGGCCTCCGTGGCGCACAGATTCCCATGAATGACAAACGCCAAAACCTCCTCAACTTCCTTGGCGATTACAAAGGTCAATTATTTCTGATGAGCTCAACTGGTGTCTATCCGCAAACCGAAAAGGCGTTTACAGAAGAAGACCTTCCGGCGCAGGATGTGGAAAGCGAAGAATTTATTTTGGATAAATTTCCTCAGACCAACATCCTGAGATTAGCAGGTTTGATGGGCGACCAACGGCTTTTGAAGAATTATAATATTTCCCAACTCGATCAGTTGGTGAATCATATTCATTATAGAGATATCTGTTCGGTTATTGAAAAGATGCTTGAGGACGATTCGCAATTTAAAGTTTACAATGTTGTTGCGCCCGTCCATCCGAATAAAGAAGAAGTGATCACTTCCCAAAAAGGACTTCCCTATTCCGGAGAACGAACCATTCAAGGCAGAACGATCTCTCCTGACAAATTGATCAAAGAATTGGATTTTAAATTTCAGTATCCAGACCCGCGGTATTTTCATTGACTCCGATGATGAAAATCAGAGATTTTTGCTTGACAATTATTGCTACCTTAGCACAATGTAACCGATTGCGCAAAAATATTAATTATGAAATCTTCTCTTTTATTCATATTAAGTTTAACGACAATATTTTGTTTTGCCCAAAGCAAAGACACTTTAGCAGATAAGGTTTTGATCTATCAGCTTCCGAATGGCGGTTGGGGAAAACAGTTGGGTACAGAAGCCGTAGATTACAGCTTAGCTATCGACAACGATTTGATGAACAAAATAAAAGCTTCGGGAGATGACCACGCCACGATAGATAACAGTGCGACTTCAAAGGAAATTACAATCCTTATCAATGCATATAATACTACCAGAAATCCGATCTATCTCAGATCAGCGGAAAAAGGAATCGATTATCTCCTCAAGATGCAATATCAAAACGGTGGTTTTCCTCAGTATTATCCTAATTCTGCTATCTACCGAAAACAGATCACATATAATGACAATGCAATGATCAACGCGCTCAGTATATTATACAATGTTGCGGAAGGCAAAAAAGGTTTTGATGTTGTGGATCCAAAATTAAAAGAGCGATCCAAAATCGCTGTTAAGAAAGGAATAGATTGTATTTTGAAAACGCAATATGTTCAAGACGGAAAACCCACCATCTGGGGAGACCAATACAACGAAGTGACTCTGAAACCGGAAAAAGCCAGAGCTTTTGAACCGGCATCACTGGCCAGCGCAGAATCGGTAAGTATTGTTAGATTTTTGATGCTACAAGCTTTGACGCCCGAAGTCGAGAAAGCGGTAAACTCTGCCATTCAATGGTTCAAAGCCCATAAAATAGAAGGTTACAGCTACGAAGTTGTAAAAAAGAACAATAAATCTGTTCGCACTTTACGTGAAGATAAAAATTCTTTGATCTGGGCCAGATTTTATGATCTGGAAACCAACCAACCGATCTTCGGCGACCGGGATGGAACCATTAAATACAATTACAACGAAGTTTCTGAAGAGAGAAGAAACGGCTACAGCTGGTATGTGGACAGCCCGCAAAAACTAATCGACAAAGATTATCCAAATTGGTTAAAGAATCATAACTTGAAAGAGTTGTAACACCCAGAATCTATTTTTGGAATCATTCTTGAACCGCTTCCATAAAATATTCAATATGGAAACAAGTACAATCAAAACCATCGCAAAATATGGTTTGGGCGCTATGCTCATTACTGCTGGAATAGGACACTTGACCTTCGCAAGAAAAGAATTCCAGGCACAGGTACCGGAATGGGTGCCATTGGAAAAAGATGATACCGTGGTGTATTCCGGCTACGTAGAAATCGCCATGGGCGCAGCCTTGATTGCTGCACCAAAGAAGTACGAATCTTTGTTCGGTAAGTTGGCTGCCGGACTGTTCGCCGCCGCTTCGACCGCGCCCTGACTTCTGTCATGCCGGCCTGGAGATCATCGACATCGCATCCGGCGCGCTCGAAGCGCAAACGCGAAGGCGCGGCTGCGGTCGAAGCGGCGGCGGCCGACGAGGATGAGGATCGTACGCTGGGCGTGCAGGAGGCTCCGCAGGCCATTTCTGTGG
>CAJYWD010000038.1 GCA_913778505.1 uncultured Chryseobacterium sp. | reverse complement strand
GCTTTAGCACACAATTTAAGAAAGAGAGTTGCCTAAGAGGACAACTCTTTTCTTTTTTAGTAATAAATTAAAAATCCATCCAAATAAAAATCCGCCTCACTTTTTAGTTGTGAGACGGATTCTTTTTTATGCAATAACCCTCACCAAAGATTTGATGTGAATCAATTTTTTCATCAGTTCTTCCCTGGAATCTGCCAGAACATTGATGTGTCCCATTTTTCTTCCGGGTTTTGTTTCTTTTTTTCCGTAGAGGTGAACGTAGGTTTTCGGTAATTTCAGAACTTCTTCCAGACCTTCATACTTTACGGTTCCGGAAAAATTGTCTTCGCCTACCAAGTTCAGCATTCCGGAAAATCCAAATGCATCTGTATCGGCTAAATGCTGATTGGTCACCACCCTGTAAAATTGCTCGAACTGAGAATTAGCATTGCCTTCCTGAGATTGATGTCCGGAATTATGAAGTCTCGGCGCGGTCTCATTCACCCAAACTTTTCCTTCTTTGTCGAGGAACAATTCGATGGCAAAAAGCCCGGGAGAATCTGCCGAATTGATGAATTGTTTTGAAATCATATCAATTTGTTTCTGCGTTTCAGAAGAAATATCTGCCGGACAAATGTTGAAATCCAGGAGATTCAGTTTTGGGTCTGCCACCATTTCCGTTACAGGAAAAGTTTTGATTTCGCCGTTTTCATTCTTAGCAACAATAACAGACAGTTCTTTATCTATATCGACCAGATTTTCCAGAACAGATTCCTGTGTCCAGAGATTTCTCCAGTCCTGATTCGAACGAATCAACTGTACGCCTTTCCCATCGTAACCGCCGGTATTCAGCTTTTGTACGAATGGCAACTGAATGTTGATTTCTTCCTCACTACCGTCCATGATTTCAAATTTAGGCGAGAGAATCCTGTTCTCTTCATAGAATTTTTTCTGTAAAATCTTCTGTTGGATGATCTTGATGATTTGCGAATTCGGAACTACTTTTACACCTTGATTTTCCAGGGTTTCCAGAGCGTCTGCGTTCACATGTTCGATTTCAATTGTGACAACATCTTTATCCTGGCCAAATTCCAAAACGGTATCATAATCATTAAAATCACCTCGGGTAAAATGTGAAATATTTGCGCAGGAACATTCCGGATTAGGATCCAGAACATAGAATTCGTCATCATATTTTAATGCTTCCTGGATGAACATTCTTCCCAACTGTCCACCGCCTAAAATTCCGATTTTCATCTCGATAGTTATTTTTTAATGGGTTAGATGGAACGCTTAGCGTTTCATTTTTTACTTTCTTTCTAGATCTATTCTGACGTAAGTCAATTAATTTTAAATTAAAAAAATGGACTAAAACCAATTTCTACAGACAATTATCGCTTACAATTATCTTTTCTTCTGGTATCAATGATGTACTGGATTTTCCATTCGGCGTTCGACTTTACCGACTGAAAAGAATTAATACCACAATGTGAAAACTGGTCTTTATCATAAAATTCATAAGGCGTCCAGACCGATGCCAGATTGCCGTCAATCAAAATATTCGAAAATATGATTCTCTCATCCAGACTGCCTTTTTCAGCTTTGGAAATACTTACTGCAAAGTCATTTATATTTTCATTTTTAACGTCACCTGTTTTGGTTATGGTTTGTAAAACGGCATTATTTGAAAACGATTTTTTAATCAATATTGAGTCGGAATTTTTCATCCCGGAAAACAACTGACGGATGGCTGATTTTACTGCATCTTCATCTGAATTCTGAGCGAGTGATACTACTGAGCTGAACATTAAAATAAGACTTAGAATTTTCATCGCCAGAAATTATCTAAGTCTGTGATAGCCAATTTTCATAGGATTTTCCTGATCTTCAGCCTCCGATTTTTTCAGGACGATGGAATATCTGGATTTGGTTTCCGCAGAGAGCAAATCATTCACATTATAAACATCATCGATGTCTACGCCAAACTTCTCGTCGATGTGGCTCATTGCATTTTTAAATCCCATTGTTCTGTAAAATTCGGTCTGCTTCACCCTTTTGATAATCTCAGAAAGCGCGGGGCCTACCATCAGATGCATTTCGTGATACTCTACGAAGTGTCCCGGTTTGTAGCCGCCAAGGTTAATAAAAAAAAGTTGCTCTGCCTGAGGATCTGCCACACCTTCCACAATTCTGACCTCATAACCATCAGCAAAAAGGACTTCCTGAAAACAATCGATATGGATTTTGGCATCTGCCCAGAAACTGCGCATCTCATCGTAAAGATCTTCCAGCCGTTCTGCAATCCCGAAGAAAACATCATGCTGCTCGATATGTCTGCCCGGAGGCGTGGCGCCCAAAATGGCGTAAAATAGTTTCATTGTGAAAATTTGTCTTACAAAAATAGCTAATTAATCCTAGCTGTAAAACCAAAACACCCTAAAATAAAAGATGGAAAAAATGGATGGCAAAACTCAATTCCTACAATATTAATAGGCTATCTATGAATTAATTATTTCAAAAAAAATCAGAATTCTGGATTCCGGATCGTGGTCAAACTGCTATCTTTGCGCTATGTCAGAGATCATCATTTTATTCCTGGGAGCTATTGCTGCCGGCCTTATGGGTTCACTCACCGGCTTGGGCGGCGGTGTTATCATCATTCCCCTTCTTACTCTTGGTTTTGGCGTTCCGATGCATTATGCCATCGGTGCTTCGCTGGTTTCCGTGATCGGAACTTCCTCCGGCGCAGCGGTAGCTTTTGTAAAAGAAGGCTTTACGAATATGCGCATCGGGATGTTCCTGGAAATTGCGACCACGATGGGCGCAGTCGTTGGTGCATTGGTTTCCGGATTTCTCAATCCCAATACCATCGGAATCATCTTCGCAAGTATTTTGATTCTGACCGTTTTGCTTAATCTGAGAGGCAAACCAGATCATCAGGAAGAACTTATAAAAGGAAGCCTGGAGCATAAACTGAAACTATACGGAACGTTTCCTGACAAAGACGGCATCAAAAGCTATGCGGCCAGAAACAGTGTTCCAGGATTTCTGATGATGGTTTTTGCGGGCGCCATGTCCGGACTTCTTGGTATCGGTTCCGGTGCGTTGAAGGTTTTGGCAATGGACAATATGATGAAATTGCCATTCAAAGTTTCTACGACAACGAGTAATTTTATGATTGGGGTAACGGCAGTTGCCGGCGCATTGATTTATTTTCAGAGAGGACAAATTATTCCGGTGATCGCAGCGCCGGTTCTGATTGGCGTGGTTGTGGGAAGTTTTATAGGTTCCAAAACGCTGATGGTTTCGAAAACCAAAAAGCTTAAGACGTTTTTTGCCATTGTTATCACTTTGCTTTCTATTTATATGATGTATAACGGCGTTGCCAAAAATTTCCAGTAATGAGGACAAAACCATTTACCGATATTGACTTAAATCGTTCCGTTGGCAATCTTCTGAGGCTTGGCGTCATTCTCTCCGTAGTGACTTCTCTGATTGGTTTTATCAAATTATTTTCGGAAGGTTTTAAAATGCCGAGAAAATACAATCTTCTGGAAATGGGAGATTCATCCGAACAAGTATGGGGAACATTCTGGAACTCGCTCACCAAAGGCGAAGGTATGGCCATTATCCAGTTGGGAATTTTGCTGCTGATTTTAACACCATTGGTCAGAATTATCTTTGCGCTGATTGGCTATCTGAAGGAGAAAGACTATACCTATGTTGTGATTTCTATGATTGTTTTAACAATTATGATCGTCAGTTTCCTGACAGGTTACGCCCATTAATTAGCAATAATGAATGATTAATGGTTTTAAAAGTCTATCATCTATCCGTCTATCATCTATCTGTCTCAAAGTCTATTTTTGATAAAACTCTAACGGCAAATGATCAGGATCTGTGGTGAAAAAGAACTTTTTGTTTGTAAATTCATCGATTCTGATTTCTTCACAATCCAAACCTTTCCGGATTAATTCATTTCTTTTATCTTCGATATGATCTACGGAAAAAGCAAGATGGCGAAGTCCGCAACTTTCCGGCCTTGATGGACGTTCCGGCGGATTGGGAAAAGAAAATAATTCGATGATATAATGCTTTCCGATGGCCAAATCCAGCTTGTAAGATTGCCTTTCTTCACGGTACACTTCACGAATGATATTGAGTCCTAAAACTTCTGTGTAGAATTTTTTAGAGACTTCGTAATCGGAACAGATGATGGCGATGTGGTGGATTTGCATTGAAATATTATATATTTTTAATTTCAAATCCCAATCTGGCTTTTATTTCTTGGGATGAAGATAGTTTCACTTTACCTTTATTTTCGATTTTGTATTTAGAAATCTCATTTTTTATCTCGTAATAATTCGAATAAAGCTGTCCGGGAATGATAAATTTAACTTTTTTGTCTTTGATAAACCAGATTGCTTCTACAGGAACATTTCGTGTCATCTCATCAACTAAAATATAATAATCAAAATCCTTTAGCTGAAGATTACAATTGAAGAGTGGAAATAAATAATTAACCTCAATATTGGACGGATAAACTCGGACAGTTTTAAAATATTTAAGTAAATAAATTGGAGCCCACAAAAAAATGAGAAGACCAAAAGGTATTAATAGCCTTCCAACGAGCTTTTCTGACATATAAGTATTGACTAAAGCTGTAAAATCTGTAATTGCCAATTCTGTCATCTTGAAATAAAATATCAGAAGAAATGCATAACAAAACAATACTGTAATAAGCATTGTAATTTTGAATTTTGATTTCACCTTAATTTTCCTCTTTTAATTTCTCCAAATAATCAGCTTCCAATTCCTTCAATTGTTTGAAGTAATTTTCTTTATCCATAAACAATTTCGGATTGTAAGCATCTCCCGGTTTACGTTTTTCGTGCAAATCGAACTGACTGGCATGCGACGCGACCCAAATATCAAAATCCAATTTTTTCATCGCGTCAAAAGTATAGGCATAATCTTTCTGCATATTCGGGTAAGCGTGTACATCAGAAAATTTGTGGTCGATAATGATGGAAGGCATATTGGCTATCAACACCTTATAATTATGGTCTTGATCTTTAGTTTCGAAGATAAAACTGCAGGAACCTTTGGTATGACCGGGATGATGAAGCAAAGTCAAAGTCGTATTTCCCAACTTGATTTTATCATTATTTTTGAAAAGAAAATCAGGCGTTAATGGCTTAAAAGTTACGCCATATTTTCCTAATTCGTAGTCGGATTTTCCACCGGATTTCAGCTCTGCCACCTCGGCTTCATCCACATAAAGTTTTGCGCCGGTTTCTTTTTTAATGTCGGCCATTGCGCCCATGTGGTCAAAATGGGCTTGCGTCAAAGTCAGGATTTTAAGGTCTTTGTACCGGAACCCTAATTTCTCAATATTGGCTTTGATCTGAGGATAAGAATCGGCCAGACCAGTATTGATAAGGATATTTCCCTTATTTGTAACAATGAGATACGAAGCCAGATCATAAGTCCCGACATAATACAGATTCCCGACAATTCTGAACGGTTCGTAAGGCTGAGACCATTCTTTGGGATTGTTCTTGGGTTCGGTTACGGTCTGCGCATTTCCGAAAAAAGAAACGATTAGTAGGAATAGTATTGTTAGTTTTTTCATAAATATTTTTTTACACGTTTTTTTGTCATTCCGCAGGAATCTAGACCGCTGAGATTCCTCCGGAATGACAAACTTTGCGGTTATTTAAAATTGTTGTTGAAAATAAAGCTACGTTGTCATTCCGTAGGAATCTAAACTTTAATGTCGCTTTTTTGTTGAGATTCCCCCGGAATGGCAAAAATGGTGTTTTATTATTAAAATACATTTGACGTTGTACATAATACATCTTACAAAAAATCAAAACCTCATCACATCCTTCACCACGCCGCCTTTTTGCGTCAATGGAACCAGTTCTGTTTTGATGAAATCTGTGATTCTGTCGTTGTCAATATCATTCGGGAACAGCAAATGAACGTTTGCGCCAGCGTCTAAGGTGAAAAATAATGATAATCCGGTAATTCTTCTGAAATCCCAAATCTTATTGATAACCTCCAAAGTTCCGGTTTTCATCAAAATAAATGCAGGGTCGCTCATCATCATCATGGCATGAAGTGTCAAAGCTTCGTGTTCCACTAATTTAATGAAGCCTTCCATATCGCCGGATGAAAGAATGGTTTTCAGTTTGGCGAAATTCTCATGCGCTTCCTGGAAACGTCTTTCGGCGTATGGATTGGTATTCATCAAACCATGACCAACCGTGGAAGAAACCGATTTCTGACCTTCGTGAATCAGTAAAACCCAATCGTTGAAGTTTTTGAAAATCGGATGAATGTCATCATTCGGATATTGAGCCGCAAACCAATCGGAGCTGCCTTGTACTTCGTCGGTTTTCCCCCAGACCACCAGACCTTCGTAAAGACTTCTGCAGGCACTTCCGCTTCCTAATCTTGCCAGAAAACTGGCTTTTTGGTTGATGGTTGATGGTTGATGGTTGTCGGTTGAAAATAGTTGATCCAGATTCATCAGACATTTGGCAATTGCGCCAAAACCTGAAGCTGAGCTTGCGATTCCGGAACTGTGCGGGAAGGTATTTTCGGTTTTGATAGTGTATCTTCCCGTCAGAATCCATGGCAGATATGGCTCAATAGTTTTGAAATATTTTTCAATTTTCTCAGCGAATTTTTTTTCTTCGTGGCCTGATAAAAAAGTCCGAACGGAGAACTCCTCGCCGGCAACAAATTCCATTGTGGTGCTGGTTCTGCAATGGTTCAAAGTATAGCTGATGCTGGGGTTGGCCGGAATCTGATTGTCATACTTGCCCCAATATTTAATCAGAGCGATGTTAGACGGACAGCTTTCCGAAACAGTTTGATCGGATATATTGAACTGGGGATTTCCCAGGAATTCTTGAGTCATAGTGAAGGCTTTTGGCAATTGGGAATTGGATTTTTGCTATTGTTGGGACAAATTTAATTATTTTAAGGTCGACTTCGGAATTTTGAATGTAAAGTCTTCAAAGATTTTTATTATAAAAACTGAAAGGTTGATGCCCATGACTATGTTAATTGTCGCTCCTAAACATCTTTGACTGGATGTCATACGTATGCTACGGAAATACCGCTCTTAACGGAGCTTTACTGATCCTTTGAATATTTCTGTGAAAATTCAGTGGAATTCTAACTGGTAAGCTGTCCATGGCTGTATATCATCCGGGAAGCTCCGCCAGGAGCGACAGGTTAGTAGAAAGAATTTGCTGGCTTGATCGCAGTGCCGCAGGCACGGTACCATCCTCAAAATTTGACCTTTAATTAGTCCACTGAATAATAAAACCCCGCTAAATCAACTTATCTATCCTGAATTGGCCTAATCAATTTCAATAAATTATAATTATTGGCCCTCGGATCGCTGATGCACTTCATTGAACGGCTGATCCATTAAGTTTAAAGATCGATTCACTTCGTTACACCGCTGATTCATTTCGTTAACTCGTTGAGGCATTTCGTTGAATTGTTGAATCATTTAGTTAAGTCGTTGAGGCATTACGTTGAGTTGTTGATTCATTACGTTGAGTTGTTGATTCATTTCGTTGAAGCGTTGAGGCACTTCGTTGAAGCGTTGATGTATTACGTTACGCCGTTGAGGCATTACGTTAAGCCATCTTCACGTGTCCATCGGCTTTTCGGCGGTAGTGAAGCTTCTGAGATTTAGATATTACATGGACTGGTAAAAATCCATGGTGCAATATTTTTTGGTTTGAGGAGCTACTTTTGTGTGGTTTTATAAAACGACATCGTTACTCTGCGTAACGCCATGAAAGGAAGTCCATGAAGAAGTCTGGAAAGCTGCTGATAAGACATCATTTTTACTGTGTTTCAAAAATTATTTCTGCGCATACTGGCGTTGATAGATTGACAAAACCTCAACATAGCCCCGATGTTCTATGTTAATATGCAAATTCTTCAAGTTAAAATTCTATAGTTTTTTTGATAATCTGATTGATAAGGAATTTTATTTTTTACCACACTGAAGCAAATCCTCAA
>CAJYWD010000037.1 GCA_913778505.1 uncultured Chryseobacterium sp. | reverse complement strand
CACCAGCTGATATTGATTGTAATGCTTGAAATTCATAAACAAATATCTGATTATCAGATATAAATATACGAAAAAAAACACCAATTATAACAAAAAAAATCCGCCTCGGTTGTGAGACGGATACTTTATTATTTTCGAATACTGACTGAAAAGCAAATCGCCAAAAGCAAAATGCTATCCGCTAGTTAATACCTCAGCGATTTACTTTCCCGGAAACTGGCAATCATATAATACGCCACAAAAACCGTAGAAAATTTGATGATCGACGGAATGGCCGTTTCAAAATTGAAAAAGATTAATCCTACAGCAACCAGGAAAACAACCCCAAGCAAAGAAATTCCCATTTTCTTTGGCAATGGCCATTCCGGATGATCCACAAAGTAAGCCAGCCCCCAACCAATTCCGAAAGCGGATGCTACGTAAACTTCTACCCAGAAATCAGCAGGACTTCCGGTAAGTCTTCTCAGAAAAAAACTTATCAGAGTTCCGATCACAAAATACATCAGCGATTTTACCATTTCAAAAAATTTTGACAAAAGTAAGGATTGTAAACTTTATCATATTTTGAAACTACAAAAGTCACAAAAGAAAATTTAAGAAGAAAAATCTTGAAAAAGAGTAAAAAAGAAAAACGTCCCATTCTATTTTAATTTTTTGAACTTTTGCAAAAACACTATCACTTTTGTGCATTCGTGGTTTAAGAATTCCTTAGATTTGTGTAAATGATATTTTTATGCGCGAGGTAAGGCTCAATTCTATTCTGGACAACGATTTCTACAAAATCACCATGCAAAATGCCGTTGTGAAACTCTTCACCAACGAGATTGTAAAATACGAATTCATCAACCGAGGAAAGCACCAGTTTCCGGAAGGTTTTGCGGAGGAACTGAGAAAATCCGTCAATGCAATGGCAGAATTGAAGCTCACCAAAGACGAAAAAAAATATCTGAAAGTGACTTGCCCATACCTCGCTCTTCCCTATCTCGATTTTTTGGAAGGTTTTCATTACGATCCATCGGAAGTGAAGATTGAACAAAATGGCAATGAGCTGAAAGTTTCCGTGGAAGGCCTCTGGTACAGAACGATTCTTTGGGAAGTCCCGCTTCTGGCGCTCATCAGCGAACTGCACTACGAAATGAATCATATGGAAAGGCAGACCAATGAGGAAGTCATTAATAAGACGGTTGAAAAAGCGGTCCATCTGACGGAATTAGGTGTCCCGTTTGCGGAATTTGGGACCAGGAGAAGACATTCTTACAAAGTTCACAGGTTGGTGATGGATGCTTTGATTCAGGATAAAAAATCAACCTTTACCGGAACTTCCAATGTTCATCTGGCAATGATGTACAACGTAAAACCTATCGGGACACACGCGCACGAATGGTTTATGTTCCACGCTGCTGAATTTGGTTTTAAAATGGCAAACTCTATTGCGCTGGAAAATTGGGTGGATGTTTACCGTGGCGATTTGGGCGTTGCATTGTCCGACACTTATACGACTGATGTTTTTTTCCAGCAATTTGATAAGAAATTTGCCAAGCTGTTCGATGGCGTACGTCACGACAGTGGCGACCCGCTGGAATTTGCGGACAAAACCATTGCGCATTACCAGAAACACGGCATCAATCCACTCTTCAAATACATTATTTTTTCTGATGGACTGAATCTGGAAAAAGTAGAAGAAATCACCAATTACTGCAGAGGAAAGATCGGGATTTCTTTCGGAATAGGCACTAATCTCACTAATGATGTCGGACTGAAACCAATGAATATCGTAATGAAGCTCATCAGCGTAAAAGGCATTAACAACGAATGGATTCCGACCGTAAAATTATCCGATGAAAAAGGAAAATACACAGGCGACCCGAAAATGATTGAGCTGGCAAAAGAATTCTTGAGGATTAAATAACATTTTAAATTAGCAACCCTAATTGTTAATTTTATTTAAAATTTAGCAACTTATCAAAAAAGTATCTAAATTTACCTTAGCCAGATTTGGAATTTATTGTGGCAGTCAAAAATATTGACTTCATAAAATACAGGTATTTGGCATCAATTTTAGTATCAAATAAAACACATTTAAAATAATTTTTAACACTATGAGAAAAACAATCCAAATTGCTGCTCTTGCCCTGATGGTCTCAATGACAGCTGTTTCTTGTAAAAAGAAAGTTTCTGATGCAGAACTGACATCACAAGCTACCACTGCCATTACCGCATATCCAGGAACTTCCGTAGAAGTGAAGGAAGGACAGGCTCACCTGAGCGGAACATTTGCTACGGAGGCGGACAAACAGGCGGCAATCGACGCACTGAAAAAAATCCAAGGCGTGAAGGACGTTCATGATATGGCTACCGTAACACCTATGGCTGCTCCTGTAGAAGTCAATAAGGTGGATGCTACCGTTCTTCAGAAAGTGAATGACGCCTTGAAAGACATTCCTGGTGTAAAAGCTGAAGATATGAACGGAACACTGACGCTTACCGGTAATACAACAGCGGCCAATGCTAGAAAAGTAAAAGAGTCTGTAGACGCTCTTAAAATTGGGAAATACGATAACAAAATAATGGTAAAATAATCACAAATGAGTTTACAAGATAAATATGCAAGTGTAGTTTCTGCTGCTCAGTCTGCTGGACTTTCGGATCTCTCTGTACAGGAGCAGGATGGCGTACTTTATATTACTGGAAAAGCCAGCAACAGTGCAGCAAAAGATTCTGTCTGGAATGCCCTGGGAGCTATTGATCCTTCTTACACAGCTACAGATATTAATGTAGATGTGCAGGTTTCCGGCTTGGCGGCCGGTGCTTCTTTAACGGTTGCAACAGACGAGTCCAATCTCAATATCAGACAGGAGCCTTCTACAGAAGCTGCAGTTGTCGGAAAGGCGGCAAAAGGCGAGACGGTAACTCTGGTAGAGCAATCTTCTGACGATTGGTGGAAGATCAAAACAGCTGACGGTGAAGAAGGTTATGCTTATGCGAGATATTTGAAAGCTTAATTTCAAAACTTAATAAAAATTAAAACCTCTGATGTTTCAGAGGTTTTTTCTATTTTTGGTGCCGAAAACTATAACATTTGATGAAAAAATTCTGGCTTATTTTTATTTTAGCTTTTCTAAAACTGAATGCGCAGACTTACAGCTTAACTGGAAAGGTGACGGATGAAAATAATAATCCGTTGGAAAACATCACTGTTTCTTTGATGAAACAAAAAGATTCGGCGATTATCAATTACATTGGAACAAATAAAAGCGGAAACTTCAGCATCAAGATTCCTCCACAAAACGAAGCCTCATTTCTACAGATTTCCGAAGACAAATTCAAAGCGTTCTCTCGAAAATTTGAATCTATTCATCAAAATGAAAACCTCGGAACAATCAAACTCAGCAAAGAACTTGTATCGAATATAGAAGAAGTCCAAATCACGGTTTCACCTGTCAAAATCAAAAAAGACACGGTGGAATATAACGCTTCTTTTCTCAAGGTAAAACCGGATGCCAAAATTGAAGATCTGGTGAAAGAAATTCCGGGGGCTGAAATTGATGCGGATGGAAAGATTAGCATTAATGGAAAATCTGCAAATAAAATCCACATCAACGGCAAACCTTTATTTGATAAAAATGGGAAAATAGAGTTGGAAACGATTCCGGCCAACATCATCAAAAAAATCCAGATCACCACTTCTAAAACTAAGGAAGAAGAACTGACAGGAAGGGAACCTATTACAGACAGTCTCACAGTAAATTTTGAAATGGATCCTAAAAATAAAGTTGGGGTTACAAACAACATCAGATTGGGTTATGGTTCCAATGAACGTTATGACGCTGCCATTTTCTTTACAAAAATAAATCAGGATTCCCGCCTTTCATTAGCCGCAGGTTCAAATAATATCAATGCAGGATTATCAGGAAAGACGGGTTCCGGAGCAGGAATTTTCAGTACAACAACTATTAACGCAACCTATTCTGATAAGTTTGACAACTTAGACATACAAAGACTGAATGCCAATTATTATGAAAGAAACTCCGAAACCTATTCCAAATCTGCCCGAACCACCTTTCTGCCAGACTACAAATTAGATAGAAATTCAGAACGTATCGGCAAAAGAGATTTGCGAAGATGGGGATTAAGCACTAATGCGATTTCGAAACTTGACAAGTTCACGAATCTCATTTTCTCTTCCAATTTTAATAACAATATCACCGAAAGCACTTCTGATAATCAGTCTTTGACCTTGCGGGATGATGTTCTGCTCAACTCCAGCTCGGGTTCTGTCAAACAAAAATCTGTCAATAATGGTTTTTCACAATCGCTTGGAATTACAAGAAGATTTCAGAAAGAAAGACGAAACCTTACAGCATCAGTCGGCAGCAATTTTTCGGAAAATAGTGGCACAGATTATAATATGACAACAACCATTTTTCATCAGTCTCCGGAAGAAAACGATTACCGAAACCAGCGCTCACTAACCAAAAATCAAAACACAGATTTTAGCTTCAATGCAAGATATGACGAACCAATTTCCGACTCGGCCATCGTTTCCACAGAAATCACTTACAAATCTCTGTCTCTCAGAAATGATAGAAAAGTTCACGATTTTGATACAGCAACGGGAGAATTTTCCACATACAATTCTTTACTATCCAATACAATCGATCAGGATATCAACTCGATTTATGCCGTGGCTGGTTATGATTTGAACAAAACTAAATTCCGGTTTTACTTCAATGCTAATCTGGAAATCAACAACAACGATTTTCATTCATTCTTTAATAATGACAATATCAATTTCAGAAAAAACTTCATTTTCCCGAATTACAACACAAGATTCGTTTACAAATTTTCCAGTACCAAATCCTTGGAACTATCTAACCAAAGCGATTTTACAGCACCTCAGATGACCGCGCTTAATCCTTATATCGACCTTTCCAATCCGTTGCTTACTACACAGGGGAATCCTGATTTGAAAAGCACATGGAGAAATACGAGCTCCATCTATTTTATGAGTAGGGATCTTCCGAAACACGTGACCTACTCAACTTCACTAAAATTCAGTTATATGGACAATAATGTTTCCGATTTTTCTTACTACGACGATACGGGAAGGCAGTTCAGGACTTTTGCCAACATTAGCGGAAACAAAACCATAAGTTGGGATAGTCGTTTTTCAAAAACCTACAAATGGGACAAAAACGAATTCCGCATTTCACCATCATTTCTGACGAGTTACACGCACAGAAAAGGTTTTGTGGATGGTGTCCAATACACCAACACGATTTACAATATTGCGCCGAAGATGACTGTCAGGCTCAACCTGAGAGATATTCTGGACCTAACCGGCTCTGCCAATCTCAATTATAATTTCTCCAATTTCACTAATTATCGGGTCGATAAAACGCAAGCGGCTCAACAGAATTACTCTATCGGAATGGTGAATTACTTTCTGAAGTCCAATCTCTATTTCAGTAACGATATCAATGTGACCAAAAACAATACTATTTCCGCAGGCTTCAACAGAACTTCCTATTTTTGGAATGCCAGCGTAAATTATAAATTCTACAAAAAACAGATGACATTGAGATTCAATGTCAATGATCTTCTGAACCAACGCCAAAATGCCATCCGCAATATTGGTGACAATTACATCGAAGACAGAGAAGAGCTCGTACTGAAACGTTACTTTATGGTCTCGCTGATAATAAATATCAACAAGTTCGGAGATAGGAAGAGCTGATTTAGTCTATTGTAAGCGAAGTGGCATTGGAGATTTAAAGCATTTCACAACAAATGTTCTTGTCTAATTTATGCTCACAAATCTCAAACCAAAACCTCTTTCGTTAGAATACTTTCAATATTATCCGGATAATCTACTTCAACAAATTGGTCAGAATTAATCCATTCACGGATTTTAACGGGGTCCAGTTTATCGGAATTGGCAACACCTAATTGGTTTAAAGCAAAAGCATTACACTCTTGCTCATATTGGTTTTCAATCGGGATCACGAAAAGTTTTTTATGCATAAAGAGCGCTTCTGCAGGCGTTTCGAATCCGGCGTTGCAAAGAATCCCCTCGCAGGATTCGAATAATTCAAGAAATCTTTTCTCATCAATAGGAAAAATCTCCACATTGTTGAATTTTTGAGGCTGTTTGGCATACTTCGAAAAAACCTTCCACTGCACATCGATCCTCGTAAGCAGATTCGTCACCAATTCATCCGAAAAACTAGGAAGATAAACCACGTAATGCCCCTTATGATGAGGGTTCAGCTTTCTGATTTTCTGCCGGATCACGGGTCTCTTGATGTTGGGATTATAACTGTCAAAATGAAACCCGATTTTCCTGTCGCACGGCACGTAATGCTTCAGGATGAAGTTCCCTAACCAATGCTTTTTCTCAGGCTTCGGCGTTTCCTTGAAGGTTAAGGAAGCCTGATGACTCAGCTCTATAATCGGGAGACTTCTCAGCTTTGCCGCCCAGCCGGTCAGGGGCTCAAAATCATTGATGATCAGGTCGTACGCAGACAGGTCCAGATCCTTAATGACCTTTGCAGCGCGGCAAAAGCTATTCTCAGCCAGTGTCTTTCTGTAAGACAATCCGCCCGTTTTGTTATACAGCAGAGACACACCTTTAAACCGGTAATCGATATCGAAATCAGACTTCAGCTGTGTCTGATGTCCGCTGATTAATGTATCCACCAGTGCGTGTTTCTTCAAAATCGGGATGATTTCCTGCGCTCTGGCCAGATGTCCGTTTCCTGTGCCTTGGAAGGCGTATAATATTTTCATAGGGCGATGTTGTTTTTGTGTTTTTATAGATTACTGAAACCGTTTTTTGCAGAGTATCTTCACTTTTTACGGTTCTTTTTTAGATTCTCTCCTGATTGTTTTTATTTCTTTCTAGGTAATTTTCTATTTAAGAGTAGTGGTTTTCAATTGTTACCAATTAGTTTTCACTTTCATCACTTTTGTTTTATATTTTGACAATGTGCTTTTCATTACCATCGATGTGATTTTATATTCTTCTAACATCATTTTAGTTTTAAGCTTAGTAATTTTAATAATAATGCCTATTATTAATGATTAGACCACCTGAGTAACAATTTTCATCAGTTCCACACTGTCTATTTCCTTAAGTTCATCTGATTCTTCATTTATTAAAGTGTGTTTCTCATCCTCATAAACAAAAAGTTTCCACTCGCCATTATGATATTCCAGAGCCGAAAGATTTTCCACCCAGTCACCGGAATTTAAGTACATACATTTTCTTTTTTTCCCAACCACTTCCCGTATTTGAGGCTGATGAATATGACCGCAAATCACGTAATCGAAACCATTTTCAATAGCGAGTTCCGATGCCGTCAGTTCAAAATCGCCGATATATTTCACGGCTTTCTTAACATTGCTCTTAATTTTTTTGGAAAAAGAATATTTCTCCCGACCGATTTTCTCCAGAAACCAATTCACGACATTGTTAATCGCAATCAGCAGATCATAGCCCTGGCTTCCCAGTTTCGCAATCCACTTACTATGCTGCACCGACGCATCAAAAACATCGCCGTGAAAAATCCAGGCTTTCTTGTCGCCTAAGTTCAGAACGTGTTTGTTACAAAGCTTCAGTTTTCCCAATTCAAAATCAGTAAAATTCCTAAACGCTTCATCGTGATTGCCGGTGATGTAAAAAACCTCCGATTCTTTCGTCGCAAATGAAATCAGTTTCTTAACCACTTTCAGATGAGATTTAGGAAAATAAGATTTCTTGAACTGCCAGATATCGATGATGTCGCCGTTCAGGATCAGGGTTCTCGGGCGGATAGAATTCAGATAGCGCAGCAGTTCCTTCGCCTTACAGCCGTAAGTTCCCAGGTGCACATCCGAAATGATGACTATTTCCACGTCCCTTTTCATAGCGTTTTCCAGATTGATTTCATTTGCAATCAGACAGGTACAAAGAACGATTTCTAATCTTAACTGTGCGTGAATGCTATTTTATATTTAGCAGTGATATTTGCCCCGAATTGCTGCTTATCCTTAATATTAATTTAAAAAATGGGTGGATATTCTCTCAAAAATATTAGTTTTGTTCAGTTTCAATTTATATTGAATGGATTGTTTAATGTAATTCGAACACAAAGCCCACAAAGAATTTTATTAAATATTGCTAAAGAGTTCAAAAGGCGCTTCGCTTAGACAAGAATTTTACCCTTTATTAAGTTTTACGCCTTTATGGGCCTTAAAGACATTATAAAAAAATAAATCTTCGTGGACTTTGTGTTCAAAATATTTAAAAGTTATGAAAGGTCAGAATAAACTGTTTATCGCCATAATCGTCGCATTGATTTTGGGTGTTATTTTAGGAGGAATTGTCCACACCTACAACCCGGATTCAGCGGAAGAATTTTCTAAAAATATAAAATTACTGGGAACGGTTTTCATCCGACTGATTCAGATGATCATTGCACCATTGGTATTCTCCACACTGGTGGTGGGAATTGCCAAGATGGGCGACATCAAAATGGTGGGCCGCGTGGGAACCAAGGCAATGCTTTGGTTTATCAGTGCATCACTGGTCTCGCTGACGATCGGGTTAATTCTGGTTAATTGGATGGAGCCCGGGCACGTTACCAAATTACCAATTCAGGATGCTGCTTCGGCCTCGGAAATCGTGAGCAGCAGCAAGGGTTTCTCGATGGAAGACTTCGTAACACACATCATCCCGAAAAGTTTATTCGAGGCATTTGCCACGAATGAGGTTCTTCAAATCGTGGTTTTCTCTGTTATGTTCGGCATTGCGCTCTCTGCAATGGGTGAAGAATATACGAAACCGGTCATCAAAGGATTAGACATCATTGCACACGCAATTCTGAAAATGGTGGGTTACATTATGTGGGTAGCGCCATTAGGGGTTTTCGGGGCGATATCTGCAGTAGTAGCGACCAATGGATTTGAGATTTTCAAAGTCTATGCGATATACCTTCGGGACTTTTTCTTCGCATTGGCGATTCTCTGGCTCGTACTATTATTGGTTGGGTATATGATTCTCGGCAACAGGCTTTTTGATTTATTGAGACGAATTAAAGAACCATTGCTGATTGCATTTTCCACCACCAGCTCGGAAGCTGTTTTTCCAAAATTGGTAGAAGAACTGGAAAGATTTGGGTGTAATAGCAGGATTGTTTCTTTCATTTTGCCTCTAGGATATTCCTTCAATCTGGACGGAAGTATGATGTATATGACCTTTGCCTCGATTTTCATCGCTCAGATTTACGGCATCGATATGCCATTAGGCCAACAAATCATCATGCTTTTGGTTCTGATGCTCACGAGTAAAGGCATTGCAGGTGTTCCTAGAGCAAGTCTGGTCATCATTGTTGCAGCGTGCGGCATGTTCGATATTCCGGTTGAGGGAATTGCCTTGATTCTGCCAATCGACCATTTCTGCGATATGGGAAGAAGCATGACCAATGTTTTGGGTAATGCGTTGGCAACTTCTGCGGTGAGTAAATGGGAAGGACAGCTGGAGAGTTAGATATTTACTTTTTTTGGTATCAGAAACACGATTTTTGTCATTCTGAAAGCATCTCAACAGTTTCGATGCTTTCAGAATGACAAAACTGCTTTTTCCAGTTCCTCCAATATTGGCTTTTCAAATTAGACTTTTGATGACCAGTTCCTGATAGATTCCGAGGTTCTAACATTTCCACGCAAAACACCTGTCAAAAATCATCAGCATAGACAAAATCACAAATCCTATTGATTCTAAATTAATTTTAAAATCCGTAAATTTGTAAGTTCAAAGATTAATATAATTTTATGCTGACGAAATCAAAAGTTCAGGATTTTCTGAAAGAGATAGAAGTGGATGACCTTGTGAGTAATTTCCAGGTGATGGGCGATGATGTTTATATCGATATGACCGCGCACTCACCGGCAATGCACGAGAAGAAGAAATTGGAAGTTGCTATGAAGCAGGCTTTCGCTTCGGAATTCGGAGAACACATTAACCTGAAATTGAAAATCGTTTCTCCTGAATTGCCTGCAACGCCGCCAACCAATGAAATCAAAGGAAAGCAGATTCCGGGCATTCAGAATATCATAGCCATTGCTTCCGGGAAAGGTGGTGTCGGGAAATCTACTGTTTCGGCAAACCTGGCAGTGACGCTAGCAAAAATGGGGTTCAAAGTTGGACTTTTGGATGCGGATATCTACGGACCGTCCGTTCCTACAATGCTGGACACGGAAGGTCAGAAACCCATTTCTGTGGAAGTAAACGGCAGAAATCTGATGAAACCCATCGAGAATTATGGCGTAAAGATGTTGTCTATCGGATATTTCTCAGGTGCAAATCAAGCAGTAGTCTGGAGAGGACCGATGGCTTCCAAAGCCTTGAATCAGATGATTCGCGATGCAGATTGGGGAGAATTGGATTTCCTTTTGATAGACCTTCCTCCGGGAACTGGTGACATTCACCTTTCGATCATTCAGGAAGTTCCGGTAACAGGCGCTGTGATTGTGAGTACACCTCAGCACGTTGCTTTGGCCGATGTGAGAAAGGGAATCGCAATGTTCAATATGGAAAGCATCAACATTCCGGTTTTGGGACTGATCGAAAATATGGCTTATTTCACACCGGAAGAGCTTCCTGAGAATAAATATTATATCTTTGGAAAACAAGGTGCTCAGTTTATGGCGGAAGATTTAGGAATTCCGGTTTTGGGAGAGATTCCTCTGATTCAGAGCATCAGAGAAGCGGGCGATGTCGGAAGACCAGCAGCTTTGCAGGACAATTCTAAAATTTCCGACATCTATACCAAAACGGCCCAGAATATGGTGGAAAGCCTTGTAGAAAGAAACACAAACCTGCCGCCAACCGAGGCTGTGAAAATCACAACAATGGCCGGCTGCTCGCCAAAGAAAAAATAACATTATGAGTAATATCAATCAAATACAGGAAGAACTGGCCACCAAAGTAATGGACGCGCTGGATAGCATCCGCCCGTTTTTGCAAAAAGACGGTGGCGACATTGAACTGGTAGACGTTCAGGAAGATAAAGTATATGTAAAGCTTCTCGGCAACTGCTCCAGCTGTGGCATCAGCAGCTCTACGATGAAGCTGGGTGTGGAAAATACGATTAAGCAATACGCTCCGGAAATCAACGAAGTGATCAGTGTTTAAAAAAATAGAAATCCCGATTCAGTTCCGAATCGGGAATTTTTTATTTTCGTTATGTTATTCGACAATTTCTGCGTCAATAACATTGGGGTGATTTCTCTGGCTTTCCCAAAGCAGGAATTTGTCAACTTCTCTCATCAGCATCGGGATGGCAAAAGCCAGAATGGCCAAATCATCCAAAGCGCCAATTCCCAGAACAAAGTCAGGAATCAAATCAATAGGCGAAATTACATACAGCAACGCTAATGCTGGAAGCAGAATGTCCGTGAACTTCATTTTATACTCACCTTTTCGCCAGAGTTTAATCATTCTAACAGCGGCAGGAATCTTCTGAAGAAAACCTTTGTGCTTAATCGCTTCCTGCGCCAGTTTGAATTTTGAATGTTTCATTTTGTGTTTGATTATTTTCATTTTAGATTGCAAATTTTGCAAATTCTATTCCATTGTATTTTTAAAATTGTTAATTAACTTTCATTAAGATTAAGTCAATTTATCTGTCAACTTTGCAAATTGCTTTTCTGCATTTTTCTCCTCATACAAAATATCATAAATGGTATTGATGATTGGCAGTTTCAATTTTTTCTCCTTGCAGATAGAGTAGATTCCTTTTGTCGCATAATAACCTTCGGCTACCATACTCATCGATTGAATGGCAGATTTTACGGTATAACCTTTTCCAATCAGGTTCCCCAAGTTTCTGTTTCTGGAAAATAATGAATAAGCCGTTACAATCAAATCGCCGAGGTAGGCGCTGTCATTCACATCTCTCGGCTCCGGATAAATTGCTTTCAGGAAAGTTTCCATTTCGCGAATGGCATTAGATACATAAACTGCTATGAAATTATCACCATAGCCCAGGCCGCTTGCAATCCCTGCGCCGATGGCGTAGATATTTTTTAGAATCGCAGAATATTCGTTCCCGAGAATGTCGCTGCTGGTATTGACCTTAATATAACAAGATGACAAAATCTCCTGCAAAACCTCGGCATCTTCCTGCTCCGCAACTGCAACCGTAAGATAAGACAAGCGTTCCATTGCCACCTCTTCAGCGTGACAAGGGCCGGCAATGACTGCCTGATTTTTGAACCCGATTTTGAAATTATCTCTGAGATAATGTGCCACGATGTCATTATGCTTAGGCACGATTCCTTTGATGGCAGAACAGAATAATTTGTCCTGATAATCGCAGTTCAGTCTTTCCATAGATTCTGCCAGATAAATCGAAGGAACTGCCAGAATAATCACATCAGAATTGGAAACCAACTCGTTAACGTCTGTGGTGATTTTAAGTTTTTTAAGGTTGAAGGAAACCGTTGTGAGATAGGTCGGATTATGTCCGCGCTGCTCTATTGCACCTTTCACGAACTCATTTCTCACGCACCAGTTCACCGTTTTACAGTTCTCGAGAAGCATTTTCACTATTGCGGTAGCAAAACTGCCGCTGCCTAAAACGCCAACACGCACATTCTTAGAAGATTTAGTCAATTTCTTAGCCATTATCTGTCATCTTTTTCATTGCTACAAATCTAAGCTTATTTATGAATCTAGCTCAATGTAAAACTGGTTTAACAATTAATTAAGAATTCTTAACTTTTATTAGAGACAAAATCAGCCGTGAGTCCGATTGATCGTAACAAATCCAAAAAATCCTTACTTTTGCAGTCCATTTTAAAAATCAATTGATGGTCCAGTTTTTTAAATCGAAAAAGAAAAAAAACATTGTTCTTGTTCTTCTGCTCACCGCTTGTTTTGTGCAATCTGTGGTCATTGCAAAACTTTATAACAGCAAGGATGATAAGGTCTACGAAGTTAACATTGTAAAGATCAATAACGAAAAGGATAGCATAGATCATCTTCAGCTGAAAACCGATCTAGCACTCGTGGACCAAAGCATCCGGAGTATTGACGGATTTCTGAAATCTAAAAACGTTTCCGACCTTCGGATTGAAAAGCTCGCAAAGGACAGTCTGGAAAATGAAGTCTACCTCGCCAAAGTCAGTAACCGCTACAGCCAGTATCTGGTGGATCTGGAGCAGAGATTACAGCAAATTCCTCTGGGCATTCCGACGGACGGTTATATCTCTTCCAACTTTGGGGTCAGAAAAAATCCTATTCCGCCGAAACCTACAGATGTTGCCAGCACTTCCAGTATAGCCGAAGAAAAGGACAGTCTGGGCAACGTGGTGAAGAGACAGGCGCTGGTAAAGGAAGACCGCAATGCGTCTATCAATGCGCCGGCGGAAAAGGATCAAATGCAATTTCATAAAGGTCTGGACGTAGCTGTAGCGTATGGAAGTCCTGTGAAAGCAGCTGCCTCTGGAAAAGTGATTTTTTCAGGCGTACGTGGCGGCTATGGAAATTGTGTGATGGTTGAACACGGCAACGGTCTTGTCACACTTTACGGACATCTTTCCGAACTTCTTGTGGAAGCAAATGACCGTGTGAAAGCGGGCCAAATCATCGCTAAGTCCGGGAATACAGGGCGCTCCACCGGACCACATCTGCACTATGAAGTTCATAAGAATAATCAGCCTGTCAATCCGAGGTTGTTTCTGAATTTCTGATTTATAAAGGTTTTCGAGAACTTTAGACTTACATTTTAAAATCGCACAAAAAAAACGCTCCAAAGATCTGGAGCGTTTTCAATATATTTATATTTTGAGGAAAATTATTTCTTCAATACTTCAAGAAACTCGTCGTGAGAGATGGCTGTTTCTACTTTTTTAGATTTCTCCAGGATCACATCCTTCAGTTTTGCCATAGCCACTTCAGAAGAGATTTGTCTCACCTGGTTCTCGTCTTTCAGCATTTCTGCAGCATATTTCTGAACTTCATCATCACCTAAATGGTGGATACCGTAGATCGCCAATTGGTTTCTCACCAACTGCTCTGCCTGGCCTAGAACCTCTGCATAATCCAAATTGATTTCATTATCGTTCATCAATTTTCCTTCAAGGATCTGACCTTTGATAATGTTTTTCTCGTTTTCAAGGATTTCTTTCGCTTGTTCCTCAGACTTGATATTCTGATTAGAGAACAATAACCATTTGATAAGGAAAGCCTCAGGCAATTTGATTTCCTCTTTCTCGTTTACCTGCTCCAAAATTTTGTTCACGAAATGAACATCAGCATTTTGTTGGAAATACTCATCCAATTCAGTTTTCACTCTGGCTTTCAGTTCTTCTTCAGACTTGATTTCATCTTTGCCATAAACTTTGTCAAAAAGTTCCTGGTTAAGTTCTGCCAAATTCAATCCGTAGATATCTTTCACAGTGACTTCTACCTCGTTATGGTGTAGGTGTTCTGCTTCTTCTTTAGAGAAACCTAATTGTTTTGCTAACTCTTCCTTTGCAGCAAGGTCTTCTTTAGAAACTTTTACAGACTCGTCTTTTTTCAATTTCTTAACCAAATCGTAAGCTTCTTTTTGCTCTTTGGAAACGGTTACGTTCTTCGGAGCGTGATGATGCTCACCTTCTGCACCTTCTTCTACCACCTGAGAAACTTCTAAAGCCACGTAAGAATCCTTTCCGATTTTTTCTTCAGGTACTCTTTCTGCAAAACGCTTTTGCATATTTTCCACGCTTGTAGAGATTTCTTTGTCAGAAGCTTCTACTTTGTAATGAGGAGCTTCATATTTAGTCAAATCTACAGTGAATTCCGGCTCATATCCAACTTCAAAAGCTACAGATAATGAATCAGCGTTATAATTGAAATCGTTTACTGGCTGAGGAACAGGCTGACCAACTAATCTCAGTTTGTTTTCATTAACGTAGTTGTTCACCGCATCAGAAATCTGCTTATTGATTTCTTCGTAAGCAATCCCTGCTTCATATTGTTTTCTCACCATACTCAATGGCACTTTTCCTTTTCTGAATCCAGGAACCTGTGCATTTTTAGCATAGTTGATCAATTGTTTTTCTACTTTTTCCTTATAATCTGCTTTCTCCAATGTTACTGTAAGCAATGCACTTACCTCATCGTGGTTTTTAGCTGTAACGTTCATTAATTGAAATTTTTAGGTTGCAAAAGTATGTAATTTATAAGGAAGTTCAAAATTAAATGCAGACTCTGTATTGATAAAAAATCATAAAGTTTTACCCATAAAAAAGGAGACACCATCACCGGCATCTCCTTTCTGCCAAACAGCTGCGGCTTAGTTGCTCAGTCCGAATGTCGCTTCAGCATCTGTTTCGCCGCCGGTCACGCTGCCCCAGGCCGTTCCGTTCTGCGCTTCACTTGCGCTGGCAGGCTGGTGGATCAATGTCATCTGCAATAAAGGTGACGAGGAAACTACCGTCTTCACCACGTCCCATCTGGTTTTTAGGCCTACTTTGCCTAGTTTTCCGGTAGAGCTCTGGTCATCCAATCTGGTCAGATTAATGGTAGACTTCGGGAAATTATAGATCAGGAAATGCTCATCTTTGGCATCTTTGATCTCCTGTGTCACGTTTTCACTACCGTTCCAGAAGGTTGTGGTTACTTCATAAGATTGTCCGTCTGTTACCTTGATTACCGGCGCAGCTGAGCCGATAATATAATTGTAGTCTACGGTGTTTCCACTGCTTACGGACTTCACGCTCAGCGTAATTTTTGTAAGCTCCTCTTGCGGAAGGTCATCTTCTGCAACATCGCTGTCACGCTGGCAGGACACGACACAGAAGATAAGGAATAAAACGGCTAAAAGACTCGCTAATTTTCTAAGACTGATTGTATTTTTCATTGTTGTAATTGTTTTAATAATTGTTCGATTGTTTTAATTAATTTTAAAATTGATATCTGAAATTCACGATGAAGTTCCGCCCGAGATCATTGGCAAAAAACCTCATCCTGTTCAGATAATCTCGGTAGGAAATATTGAATACATTATTGACCGAAAGACCGGCCGAAAAATGCTTCGCCAAATCAATTCCTACCTGAGCATTCCACAGCGTATAGCCTTTTGGTGGCGTGCTCACACCCACATCATGCGTCACTTCTTCGCCATTCACGTAATCCGTGTACTGCAGATTATGAATCGGAAAACGCTTCTGAGCCACCGAAGTTTGGTTTTCCACATTCAAATAAAAACCATTCCATTCTTTTTTGCTGAATTGTAAAGCATTGCTGAAATTCATTGGCATCATTAGAATTAGTGGTTCAAGATTGGTTTCGTCCTGCCCGTATACATACGCACCACGGCCTTTGTATGTCAGCTCATCCGTGATACTCAGACTGACATCCAGATCCAGTCCGTACATTTTCGCATCAATCTGCTGGTAAACCCAAACCGGAAAAGTTCCCGCCTGTGTCAATTGTAAGATTCCGTTCGGAACCTGATTAATAAAATTTTTCGTGATGAAATAATAAGGGTTCACCGAGATATCCAAACCTTTCAGAACGTCCAGCCTGGCATCTGCAATCAGGTTGAACTGATGGCCTTCTTCATTTTTGATATTCATATTGCCTCGCTCTATGATTGCGGCGGAATGATGCAAACCATCGGAAAACAGTTCCGCAATGTTCGGCGTTCTTCCCACTTTAGCATAATTGAATTTCAGGTTGAAGTACGCAGACGGATGGTATTCCAGTCCTGCATTATAAGACAGGTTTTCATAAGTCAGTTTGGGACGCGTCAGCACTCTGTTGGCCTTCGTCTGCACATAAAACTGCGGAAAAGTATTGGCATAATAATTTTCCCAGTCGCTTTTGTCATACCATTTTGTTACATCATAGTAATTGTAGTCATAACGGATTCCGGCTTCTGCATTTAATTCGGGAGTTATTTTATATTTGAAAACAGAATAGATTCCGGCAGAATATTTATCATAATTCGGAATCAGTCTTCTGGCCTGCGTTGCCGGATCGGAATAATTGTTCTGAAAGCTGGCATCGACACCAGTTTCCAGAGACCATTTTTCCCGCTCCAGGAGATCATTCAGATTAAACTGATGGGTCATTAAAGCCAAATCCAAAGACGGAATAGCACTTAAATCGCCTCGTCTCAAATCGAATTCCTGGCGGTGATTGTACTGAAAACTGTAAGTCGCCGAGACCTTCCCGATATTCTCAAACCGGTTGAATGCCGAAAACTTCGCCAGATGATGCTCCACCAGCTGCCTCGGATTGTCAATATCATAACTGAAATTTCCGGAATAGAAAGGCACCGCCGTATTCATGGCCGCTTCGTACTCCTTGGGCGTAGCAACGTGGGAATCCCGCAGTATCGCAAGATTCTGATTCGTAAGATAATAATCGAAAGAGATTCCTTTCCTGAACGTATTTCGCTGCAGTGTAAAATTGAACGATGAAAAATCCGACCCTGTATTTTTCAGGTGATAATCCGGCGCACTCTGATCACCCAGCTTCTGTATATGTCCGCCGGTTTTCACTGCCCAGCCATTTTTCCAGATCTTGGCTACATTCACATCCACACCCAGACCGCGTCCGTTGGAAATCCCGGAGAGTCCCACACTCCCTTTCAGCGTGTCCTTTTTAGTGAAAATTTCAGGTTCCAAAACTACCACGCCGCCTATCGCATCGCTGCCGTATCGCAGTGCCGAGGCTCCTTTGACAACGTCAATGTGCTGAAAATTATTGATATCGATATTTGGTGCATGCTCCACGCCCCATTCCTGCTCCTGCATCCGGACACCATTGTTGATGATGGAAATCCGGCTGCCGTACAAGCCATGGATTACCGGTTTTACGATATTGTTTCCGGTCTTCAGCCCGCTGACACCCGAAATGTTTTTGAGAAGATTTCCCAGATTTTCTGTGGTGTTTCTCTCAATCTCCGTGCGGTCCAGGGTTTTCACCACCATGGTGCCACTGTTCTTATGCGTGCCGTGCAGCGTCACACCCTGGATTTCATCCGTATGATGCTCCAGCATAATGGCCAGATGCAGGTTTCTGTCAACTTTTATATTTTCAGTATAATTGTCGCAGAGCGGATGTTTTGCGACCAATTGATGTGAGCCTGCCGGAATGTTGCTGAACGAGAACCTTCCTTTTTTATCGGTTTTCGTGGTAGAATTTCCTAACGTTACAACGGCGTTTTCCAGCATCGTTTTGTCGTGAAAATCCTGAACAGTTCCTTCTACAGAATAACTCTGCGCGGTAACTAATGACAGTCCAAAAAAGACCATCATTAGATTTATAATGTGTTTCATTGTATTGAATTGTATAATGTACTTTGTACAATGTAAAAAGTAAAGTGAAATCTTTGAAATTAAAGTGGAAACCATCTTGGGAACTGGAAAACCGCAGCCCGAGCTGAGTGGAGCTCATTTTTTGCGTTGGACTTAGCCTCGGCAAAAATAGCGGGAACGGAGCGCGGATTAAGCTGCCCCAATAATTCTCGGTTTATATTTACCAATATGTCGAGACTTCGTCTCTTTTTTAATGTTTAAGATTTTTGCAACCGATATTGCGAGACTTCGTCTCTTCCCGAAAATGGTTTGAATTAATTCAAAGAAGTTCTCAATGGATCATTGAGAAAATTGGAAATTAAGAAAGTGCGGGTGGACCGCGGAGTTGGACGGTTGATTTGGTCTGTTCCCAAATTTTTTGCTGAGCGGAGATAATCTGCTCAGCTTCTTGTGTGTGGTTCTCAAAATGAAAAGTGAACTCCTCCGGAACCAGCGTGTTGCCCGTTGCCAGAAAATGACACGCCAGACAGTCGCCCGATTGCTTGCTGCCAAGCTCCTTCGTGACAGACTTTTCTGTTTTTTTGGAACCAGAATCTTTGTAAAAAGATTCACCCTTGTGGTTATGTAACTCTGAAGAAAACAAAACCACAACAACATACATTACGGCAAAAAATACCGAAATGAAGGTCTTGAATTGATTGTTTGTTTTGTTCAACATAGCCGCAAAGGTAGAAATTTTTTATAACTGAATCTAATATTATGTTAAATTCTGGAAATATTTAGAGTTAAAAATAAATGCAAAAAAAATTCTCACAGATTTCACCAATTCTACAGATCATTCAAAAATCTGCCTTATTTGTCCAATCTGCAAGAAATAATTTTTATCGAAATATTTTCAATCTTCTATTTCTCTTCATCGAAGTACAAACGGTAATATTTCCCTTTGTCATCTTGTCCTGTTTCCAGTTTATCCCGGTCACCGTGGATGTAGATATGGAAGTTTTTATCGAGCTTGATGATGGATTTGAAATGGCGCTGCTGCTTTTTAACCGCCTGATTATTAATCGGGAAATCTTCTGAAATCGAGATTTGCATATCCTGCTCATAATCGGATTTGAAGTTGGAAAAACTTTCTATCACGTTGTCATCCTGCAAAACTTCTTTCACAAAATCATCGTATTTGAACTCCTCTTTTTCTTTGAAGAAATTGATGGACTTGTTCAGAAAATCGGCCTGGTCAGCTTTGGAAACTTCAAACTCCTCCGGTAATTTTTGGGTGATGAAATCCTTGTAAACCGACAATGTTTCCTGCGTATGGAAATACTCGTTATCGCGCTGTTTTACTTTCAAAAAATCCTCGAACCAGTAGTAGATGTCGCCGTTTTTGTTGTTATCGATGACAGACAAAACGTAGCCACTTTCTTTCTCGCTGTTGTAAATCAAAGCTGCCTTATCAATTTTCGATAAGCTGATTCCAAAGTCTCTTTCGATTTCAAAAGACTCATCCTGAGGATTGATTTTCAGGAAACCTTCTCTTTTTTCGGTTTTGAATAGACCGATAGAATCCGTTTTCTCACTTTGGCCATCTGCAGACTCAAAAACCTCGCCTTCAAAATAAACCACAAACAACTCACCCGCCTGGACTCTCGGATTTTCCGCTGCTTCGTAAAGATGTTTGGCGATGTTTTCAGATTCCCACTGGAACTTGGACTGGTCTTCAAAAATCTCTGAAACAGAGCTGTAAACCGGATTATTAACCAAGTAAGAATCGCTGTAAAACTGAAACTGCTCCTCAGATTTGAAAGCATTGATAAAGTAATTCCCCAGCAATTCCTTCATCTCCTCATCCAGCTGAAGCTCCTGCTGAGAAAGCGTTAAGGATTCCCCATTGATTTTATTCCCGACTCTGTGAACTGTGATTTTTGAAAACATTGTTTTTGTTTTTAGGATTGCAAAGATAATTTATTCTATGCTTTTTTACGAATGACAAATTGTATTTTCAAAGACTCCTAGTCCCTCTCAAATTTTTCTATCTTTAATTTAGAACTCAGTTCTTTAATATAAAAAGATGCAATTGCCCGGGCAAATGTCGGCAAAAGCTCACCGTCATTGGACAAGACGATGAAAGTGTAACCTTCCTTCGGAAACCTAAGAATATCAGACAATCCTGGTCCTCCGCTGTGACCAGCGTATAAAATGTTTTCCTTGCCAATCACCCAGCCAACCTTAGAGAAATCGGCATCTTTACCATCAATCTTTTCTGTCTTATAAATGTAATTTTCAGAAAAGGATTTTGGAAACTGGACTTCATTGTCCAGAGCAATCGCCCAATTCGCCATATCATCAATTGACGCAAAATATCCACCAGCAGGATATGTGTACTGAGGATAAAGATATTTGTAAGCTTTCATTGTTCCGTTCAGCTCATAATAAGTCGTGACTTTTTCCGGAATAACATCAGTTCGCAAAAACTGACCGTTCACTTTGTATTCCATATCAAAAGCGCCGTCATTCATTTTCAGAGGCTTAGAGACCTCGTCTTTCAGAATCTGAACAAAAGGTTTTTTATAAATCTGTTCAAAAATGTACGACAATACCATAAAATCCGACTGACCGTATTGCTGTCTGGAACCAGTCTTGAAAATGAGCGGCAGCTTTTTCACTGCTTCCACAATCTTTTCGGTGGGCAGATAGACATCACTCTCGTAATAATCCGGAATTCCGCTGGAATGATTGATGAGGTTTTCAATTTTAATATCATCCCATTCTTTCGGACAATCTTTGATGTACTGGGAAACAGAATCTTCCAGGTTGATTTTCTTGTCATACATTGTTTTCAAGAGCAATGTAGATGTCAGAAGCTTGGTGCAGGAAGCGATTTGGAAATTGGTGTGTTCTGTAACTTTGTTTTTCCAGTCGAGATTGGCAAAACCGTAACCGGTTTTCTTAATGATATGACCATTTTTGACAACAGCGATTGCCATTCCCGGGATTTTCAAATTTTTCATCTGCTCGTTAACAAACCTGTCCACTTCTTTGTTGGCTGTATTCTCATTAACCTGCCCGAAACTTAACATCGAAAACAAAAAGCTAACAATCAAGGATAATTTTTTCATAGTTTAATTTAAATTCATTTTTTATAACTATATAATTAGTTATTCAAAGATGGAACTTAAATTTAATTTTATAACTATTTATTTAGTTAAAGTTTTTGTAAATATTATTTAGAATATTGGATGGGAAGTTTTGTTGATTATTTGTTTCAATTTATAATTCAACCTTCAAGTGTAAGAACAAAAAACCCAGCCGAAGCTGGGTAAAAACTAATAACCATGAAAACTCAAATTAAACATGAGAATCGCTTCTGTTAGAAACAATAACTACGCCATCGAACTTTAAAAAAACCATAAAATATGTTATTTTTTGTTAAAATAAAAGTTCTCAAATTTCTAATGTCCATTTATCCATTTTGCTAAAAAAAAATCCCCAAGCTTTAGCCTGGGGATTCTATTTTTATGAATTGTTTAAGTCTTATTTCACTTCTTCAAAATCTGCATCCTGAACATCATCAGCACCTCCTGCGTTACCCGCATTCTGCTGAGCTCCTGCATCAGCACCCGGCTGTTGACCTGCTGCGTATAGTTCTTCAGAAGCGGCCATCCATGCAGCATCCAAAGCTTCTGTTTTCGCCTTTACGTCGTCTGCATTTTTAGCTTCAAAAGCCGTCTTTAATTCTCCGTGAGCGGCTTCAATCGCTGCTTTTTTATCGGCAGACAATTTCTCGCCAAACTCCTTCAGCTGCTTCTCGGTCTGGAAGATCAATCCGTCTGCTTTGTTAAAGATTTCAACTTCTTCTTTTCTTTTCGCATCCGCTGCAGAATTTTCCTGAGCTTCTTTCTTCATTCTTTCGATTTCTTCGTCGGAAAGACCTGAAGAAGCCTGGATTTTGATTGACTGTTCTTTACCGGTTCCTTTATCTTTAGCAGATACGCTCAGGATACCGTTGGCATCGATGTCGAAAGTTACTTCGATCTGAGGAACACCTCTTGGTGCCGGTGGAATATCGGTAAGGTCGAATCTACCGATTTCTTTGTTATCGTTGAACATCGGTCTTTCTCCCTGTCCTACTCTAATGCTTACCGCAGGCTGATTGTCGGAAGCTGTAGAGAATACTTCAGATTTCTTAGTCGGGATCGTCGTATTTGCTTCAATTAATTTCGTGAAAACAGAACCCATTGTTTCGATACCTAAAGAAAGTGGTGTAACATCTAATAAAAGAACATCTTTCACATCACCGGTTAATACCCCTCCTTGGATCGCAGCACCAATAGCTACAACTTCATCCGGGTTAACTCCTTTAGATGGTTTTTTACCGAAGAATTTTTCCACTTCTTCCTGGATGATCGGGATTCTTGTAGAACCACCTACCAGGATTACTTCGTCGATATCGGAAGTCGATAAACCTGCATCTTTCAATGCTTTCGCTACCGGCTCCATTGATCTTCTTACCAGATCGGCAGATAATTGCTCGAATTTCGCTTTCGTTAACGTTTTTACCAAATGCTTAGGCCCTGTAGCCGTAGCCGTGATGTACGGAAGGTTGATTTCAGTCTGCGGAGAAGAAGATAATTCAATTTTAGCTTTTTCAGCCGCTTCTTTTAATCTCTGTAACGCGATCGCATCAGATTTCAGGTCAACACCTTCTTCAGATTTGAACTCATCAGCCATCCAGTTGATGATCACATCATCAAAGTCATCCCCTCCTAAGTGCGTATCACCGTTGGTAGACAATACTTCAAATACACCGTCTCCCAAATCAAGGATCGAAATATCAAAAGTACCCCCACCTAAGTCGTATACTGCGATTTTCTGATCTTTGTGGTTTTTATCCAAACCGTAAGCCAATGCCGCAGCAGTAGGCTCGTTGATGATTCTTTCTACTTTAAGACCTGCGATTTCACCGGCTTCTTTGGTGGCCTGTCTCTGTGCATCGTTGAAGTAAGCAGGAACCGTAATTACCGCTCTTGTTACTTCCTGACCCAAATAATCTTCAGCCGTTTTCTTCATTTTCTGAAGCGTCATGGCAGAAATTTCCTGTGGCGTATATTCTCTGTCGTCGATTTTTACTTTTACCGTATCGTTCGGTCCTGATACCACTTTATAAGGTACTCTGGAAATTTCGGAAGCATCATCTTTAAAGTGGGTCCCGATAAATCTTTTGATAGAATAAACAGTCTTTGTAGGATTGGTTACCGCCTGTCTTTTGGCAGGATCCCCTACTTTTCTTTCACCGTCTTCGGTAAATGCCACGATGGACGGCGTTGTTCTTTTACCTTCCGCGTTAGGAATTACAACAGGGTCTTTCCCCTCCATTACAGCAACACAAGAGTTGGTTGTTCCTAAGTCGATTCCAATTATTTTACTCATTTTTATATGTTATTTTTTCGTTATACAATTGTTGATAGTCTGCATTTCTCAACATTTGTACCACGTCAGTAATTGTGACAAATTGTCATTGAGAAGAATTAAACTTTAATTGACAATTATGAAACGTACGGTGCATTACGAAGTTTGTAGTTTGCCTTCTACAAATTATTTCAATGGATTTTATTAATTTTGAGACTATCAAAACCGCATCAATGGCACAACAATTCAATCCGCGCGATATTACCTGGCTGGGCTTCAACGCACGTGTGTTGCAGGAAGCTATGGACAAGAGCGTTCCGATTCATCTCAGGATTCGTTTTCTTGGAATTTTTTCTAATAATCTGGATGAGTTTTTCCGTGTCAGAGTTGCCGGTTTGAAGCGCGCGATGGACTTCAAACAAAAAGTTCTCGCCGAATCTTTCTATGATGCGCCTTCCAAAATCCTTCAGAAAATCAACAAGCTGGTCATTCATCAGCAGGAAGATTTTGACAGGACATGGAAAGATGTTCAGCGAGAAATGGCCAAGGAGAAAGTTTTCATCAAGGATTATAAACATCTGAACACCGAGCAGAAAGAGTTTGTGGTGAAATATTTTGATGAGGAAGTTGAGTCCAATGTGATTCCGATTTTGCTGCACGATAATAAACCGATGCCTTACCTAAGGGAAAAAAGTCTTTTTATCGGCATTGCGATGCGGAGAAAAGAATGGCAGTACGAAAGTCAGTATGCCATTATCGAATTACCTGTAACGGCCAACGGAAGATTTGTCCTGCTCCCAACGGAAGATAAAGAACAGAAAGACGTGATGCTTCTGGAGGATGTTATCATTTATAATCTGCCGCATATTTTCTCGTACTTTGGCTATGACGAGTTTACGGCGCATTGTTTCAAAGTCACCAAAGACGCCGAATTTGACCTCGACAATGATATCAAAACCACCCTGGCGGACAAAATTGAAAAAGGTGTCAAAAGTCGCAGAAAAGGGAAACCGACACGTTTTGTCTTTGATAAGGAAATGGACAAAGCTTTACTCGAGTTTCTTATCAAAAAATTAAATTTAACCAAACGAGACAGCATTATTCCTGGGCAGAAGATTCATAATTTCAGGCACTTTATGGATTTTCCGGATGTGTTTAAGGCTTATCAGAAACCGGTTGAGCGAACAGCTTTCATTCATCCGGAATTTGCCAAAAAACAAAGAGTGACAGACGTTATCATTAAGAAAGATGTTTTGATGACGTTTCCTTACCATTCTTATGATTCGGTGATAGATTTGTTGAGAGAATCTGCAATGGACCCGGATGTGAAGTCAATCCAGATTACAGCGTACAGACTGGCATCCAGCTCAAAAATTGTGAATGCTTTAATCAACGCGGTCCGAAACGGAAAAGATGTCACCGTGATGCTGGAGCTGCGTGCGAGATTCGATGAAGAAAATAATCTGGAATGGAAAGAACGCCTGGAACTGGAAGGCGTAAAAGTGCTTCTCGGCATTCCTAATAAAAAAGTGCACGCCAAACTCTGTGTTATCAAGAAGAGGGTGAATAACCGCACCATTCAGTATGGTTTCGTGAGCACAGGAAATTTCAATGAAAAGACTGCCAAAATCTACGGAGATCATTTACTGATGACCGCCAACAGAGCAATAATGGCAGATATTAATAAAGTATTCACGGTTCTCAACAAACCAAAAATGGATCCGACTCCTGCGCTCAAAACCTGCAAAAGTCTTTTGGTGTGTCCGCACTTTATGCGCGAGAAAATCATCGCACACATTGATAAGGAAATTGAAGAAGCCAAGGCCGGACGCAGGGCAGAGATGATCATCAAAGTAAATTCCCTGAGTGACAAACCATTGATCCTAAAAATCTATGAAGCGGCAGAAGCAGGCGTAGAGACCAAAATGATTGTCCGTGGGATTTTCTGTGCGGTGAATCAGAAAAACTTTAAAACGAAATTCCACGCCGTCAGTATCATCGATGAGTATCTGGAGCACGCCCGCGTGATGTATTTCTACAATAAAGGTGATGAAAACATGTATATTTCCTCCGCCGACTGGATGACCAGAAACCTGGATTACCGCATCGAAGCTGCTGTGCCGGTTCTCCAGAAAAACCTGAAAAAGGAATTGAAAGAATTGCTGGAAATACAGCTCAAAGATAATGTGAAAGCCAGAATCCTTGATAAGAATTTGCGGAATGAGTATGTGGAATCGGACAGAAAAGAAGAAATCCGATCGCAGATAGAAATCTATAATTACCTGAAAAATCAGAAATATTAAGAATTTACTTTAAATTTATGCTTTAAATCGACCAAAGATAATGATAATCGCTGCTATAGACATCGGAAGTAATGCCGCCAGACTGCTCATCAACGAAGTAAAAACCTCCGGAGGAAAAGCCGAATTCACCAAACTGAATCTGCTGAGAATCCCTTTGCGATTGGGCTTTGACGTTTTCAGCAATGGCGAGATTGGCGCTGAGCGAAAGCAGATGGTCATTAGCACCATGAAGATCTTCAGCCAGCTGATGGCGATGTACAAAGTCGAACATTACCGTGCCTGTGCCACCAGTGCGATGCGGGATGCCAGAAACGGACAGGAGATCATCGACATTGTACGGCAAGAAGCGGACGTCAACATCGAAATTATTTCCGGGGACGAAGAAGCAACTTTGATTTATGAAAACCACGTTGCAGAAGGCCTTGACAAAGATTTTGCTTATTTATACATAGATGTTGGCGGTGGTTCTACAGAGCTCACCTTCTATGAAAATAATAAGATGAAGTACGAGCATTCCTTCAACATCGGAACTATCAGATTGCTCAATGGTCTGGTGTTGCCGGAAATGTGGGACGAAATGCGCACCGAGATCAAAGATAAGATCAAAAGCAAAAAACCTGTGGTGGCCATTGGTTCAGGCGGTAACATCAACAAAATATTCTCCCTCAGCAAAACCAAAGATGGCAAAGCAATGCCAGTCTCCGTTATCAAAAAATATCTGAAAGAGATGCAAAATCTGTCTGTAGAAGGGAGAATGCATCTATACCAGTTCCGGGAAGACCGTGCGGACGTTATTGTGCCCGCTTTGCAAATCTTCAACAATGTGATGACCTGGGCAGACATCAAACATATCTATGTACCGAAGATTTCCGTGGCAGACGGACTGGTGAAAAGCATCTATTACAACCTGAAAAAAAGAAAGGCTTGATATTTTAAATCTTATTTGGCAATTCCCTCGCCAATGCTTCAGCAGCCGCTCGGGTCGGGCTATCCGTTGCAATCTTTTTTCCTCCCGCTAAATCCCTCTCCAAAAAAGAGGGCCTTCCAGCAACAAAAAAGGATTTCCACTACTATCCCTATTGCAGATTCCAGAAACCAATCCATCAACCATCAACCATCAACCATCAACTATCAACTATCAAACTTACCCTACATCAATGCCTGCAAAATCCTGAAACCTTAACTTTGTTTCATCAAAAAATGAGATTATTATGGAATTAGGAATTGGGATGTTCGGCGATGTATCGCTGGATCCGAAAACCGGAAAATATAGAGACGCCAGTGTAAAATTGAATGAAATCCTGGAGCAGGTGAAGCTGATGGATCAGATTGGCATTGACGTTTTCGCAATGGGTGAGCATCACCGTGCAGATTATGCCGTATCTTCCCCGGAAATCCTTCTGGCAGCAGCGGCAAGTATTACTCAAAACATCAAATTAGCAAGCGGTGTAACGGTGCTGAGTTCATCCGAGCCTGTGAAAGTTTATGAGGATTTCTCTATGATCGATCTGATATCAAAAGGCAGAGCGGAGATCTTTGTTGGTAGAGGAAGCTTTATTGAATCTTTTCCTTTGTACGGTTATGATCTGTCGGACTACAATCAGTTATTTGAAGAGAAACTGGACTTATTACTGAAAATCAACAACGAAGAAAATGTAAGCTGGAGCGGCATCCTGAGAAGACCAATGGAGAACCAAACGGTCTATCCAAGAGCTTATCATGATGGTAAATTACCAATCTGGATTGCTGTAGGCGGAACTCCGGAATCTGTTCTGAGAGCAGCGAAGCTGGGCTTACCATTGATTGTTGCGATTATTGGCGGAATGCCGAGACAGTTCAAAAACTTTATCGAATTTTACAAACAGGAATATCTGAGAGCCGGACACGACGAAAGCAAGATGCAGATCGCCATCCATTCTCATACCTTCGTGAGTGATGACCCAAAAGATATTGACCAATATTTCTTCAACTACAAAGCTCAGATGGACCGCATCGGCAGAAGCCGCGGCTGGGCACCTTACACCAAAGAGCAGTACGAAGGCGGACGAAGCAAGGACGGCGCCCTCTTCATCGGAAGTCCTAATGAAGTGGCCGACAAAATCGCTGAAATGAAAGAATTATTTGGCCTCACAAGATTCATCGGACACATGGACGTAGGCGATCCTGCGCACGATATGATGATGAATTCTATCCAATTATTTGGGGAGAAAGTTGCGCCAGTAGTGAGATAAAGCAATATGACTTTTTCAATAAAAACCCTTCCGGAATATCCAATTTCGGAAGGGTTTTTTCTGTTTTTCAAGGTCATTTTTGAGGCTTCGGGAAGTCCGATGAATAGGGCGTTTGCAGAGGCCGTCAAATTCGTCTTGAGGAATTTGATAACTCGTCTTGAGGAATTTGATAATTTGTCTTGATGATTTTTTAAACTGATCTGGGGAATCAATCATATTTGGCAAGTCTAATGAGAAGAAACGTTGGTCAAATTACCAGAAACAAAAATGTGTTTTGGAGGAAACTCAGATTGATTTAAAAGAAATGTCCGTGCCTTTTCTGAAAAGATACGGACAATTCTTATTTGAAAAGCGACTAAAGATTATTCTATTTCAAATCATACAGTTTTCCACTATAAAAAAAAGCGTGTGATTCATCAGGAATATAATTGATTTTAAAATCATCAACCCTCCTTGCAGTTATATAAGGATTAATAACAAAGTCCAGGATCTTGTCTTCATTTTTATTTTCTTTCATCCAAAATACCGCTTGATCTTTGTCTTTAAAGCTCACGATTTTCTCTTTATAAAATCTATGAACCAACATTTCTTCCTGATCATATTGGTAAAAATCAAATGAAATTCGAACGATAAAAAATGCGAGAAGACAAAACCCATACCTCAACAGATGTTTTGGATTGAAAAAGTCCTTGACTAAGAATTTTAAAAAATAAAGGGTTAAAAGCAAAAGACTTAATTCCCAAATATTAAGCGGAATATTTCCCGTCATCAAAGAATCGAAGCTGGAAAGCCAATGAATGATTTTCAAAATATACTGCACAAAAACATCAAAACCTTGATACAAAAACGGAATATTACCGAATCCAAAAGCGATCAAAACTACAATCAGCAAAGAAGATACAATGATCAATTCCGAAAGCGGAATAATCAAAAGGTTTGCAATAATTGAAATAAAAGAGAACTGATGAAAGTAATAAAGCGATAGAGGCAAAGTTGCGATTTGTGCAGCAAAAGTCATTGCGGAGATTTCGTAAAAGAAATTTTCTGCTTTTGATTTTGGGGTTTTAAAAAGATTTTTAATCGGATTGGTCAACCACCAGATTCCCAAAACGGCTAAGTAACTTAACTGAAAGCCAACATCGAACAATTGCTGCGAATCAAATATTAAAAGTATAAAAGCCGATAATGCCAGAGCGTGCAGCAAATCCGGCTTCCGCTGTAACAAAATCATCACATAATAGCAGGAAATCATCAGACAGCTTCGCATCACAGAGCTTCCATAATCGATGAAAATGGCGAAAGTCCAAATGAAAAGAACGCTCAAAATAATTGAACCTTTTCTGAACTTTACAGGAATAATTTGATTAAAAATTGATAAAACAATCCAGAAAATAATCACCATGTGAGAGCCGGAAATGGCCAACAGGTGCGTGAGCCCGGTTTGATTGAAATCTTTAACCGTCTGACTGTCCATCTCAGTTCTGTCTGCCAAAATAATTCCTTTAAGAAACTCCTGAATCTTGGGAGACAAGGAAGAATCATTGATTTTATCCAGAATATCTAATCGTTTTTGTTTGATTTTACCTGCAAAAGAAACGGACGGTTTCTCGGTTTTCAGAATATCATTCGGAAGGTAGGCTTGAAAATAAACATCTTGTCTTGCCAGATATTTTTTATAATCGAACTGGAAATCATTTTTAGTTTCTTCCGGCTGATGGATATAGACATCTGCATCATAATAATGCTTAAAATCCAGCGCTTCCACATCTTTCGGAATGCTGAGAACCGCGCTGGCAGGAAAATCCTTTTTGTCTTCTAAACCGCCAACAGCTAAAATCTCAACGACATACTTACGGTTCTTCTGATTGGAATTGAGTTTCCTGACCAACTGAAATACAACATTTTCTTTTTCCCCGAAATTTGGCAAACCTGGTTTTTCAGAATTTAAAGAATGGACAAAAATGCCAATTGAGAAGAAGAAAAATCCGAGCAAAAAATATTTAATGTTTTGAAAAAAAGCATTTCTCAAAAAGATTAAACCCAATAAAAGTCCGGAGAAAATCAGAAAAAGAAAAACTGCAAATTTTGTTTGAGCAAAAAATTCCTGAAACAGAATTCCAAGAATGAAACATAGCAGCAATATCAATAACGGCTGTTTTTTCATTGAAGTTCATTTGTGTTTTTGTATTATTTTTTTTTAAAAAGGCTTCGACTCCGCTCATCCTGACATTGTTGGCATGCCACAAGCTCAGTATCATAACATTTAGTGTTATAGTTGTCTCACTGATTGAAGTCGAAGTGCCTGAGGATAAAGATAATAAAAAAGTTTGTCATTCCGTAGGAATCTCTACAAGAATTGATAAAAACAGAACTTGATTCCTACGGAATGACAAAGAGTGTGGGAAATAGTTATGATTTTAAATTAACCGTTCAAAATATCATCAATAATTTTCAGGTGATGATTGGTATGGAGTCCTAAAAATTTAATAGTTGTTTTTTTATCGAGGTCGCCAAGAAAAGGATGTGTGATATAGGATTTCGAAGGCAGATTTTTTATAGCTTCTAATCTTTCTTTTGCCAGATTCAACAGCTTGTCGATACTTTCTTTTGATGGAGTTTCTGATGGAATGAATTGCTTGGGAGACTTGATTTTCCCTCTCGGAATCACTCCGAAATTGAGAAAAATAAATTTCTTGATGCTGAATTTCGGATTATAATTATCCGGATTAGTCATTGCCAATCCTTTCAGACTTCCATTCAGAATTAATAAAGAATGTTCAAGATGCCAGCCGACAGAAGCCTTGGAAACTTTTTCATTTTCTTTATCAATTTCAGGAAGCAATAATTCTATTTTTTGTACTAACTTTTCTAATTCCATTATTTCAGATTTACTATAGTTTCCGCAGCATTTTGACTCGCACCACTTCCACCCAATTTTTCACGAAGAACTTGATAATCCTTCAGAACCTGCGTTCTTTTTTCTGTGTTGAGGATTTTATTGAGTTCTTCAACGAGATTTTTAGTATCGAGTTGGTTTTGGATGAGTTCTGTCACGACTTCTTTATCCATGATCAGATTGACCAAAGAAATATATTTGATATTCTTTACCAATCGCTTTCCGATTTCGTAAGAGATTCGGCTTCCTTTGTAGCAAACAACTTCCGGGATATTGAGCAAAGCTGTTTCCAGAGTTGCCGTTCCGGAAGTGACCAAAGCGGCTTTGGAACATCTGAGCAAATCGTAGGTTCTGTTGGAAACGAAATGTACATCGGCATCCACAAATTGCTCGTAAAAATCTTTATCCAGGCTTGGTGCGCCGGCAATCACAAACTGATAATCCGGAAAGTTATCTCTCACGGACAGCATTGTCTCCAACATTTTAGAAACCTCCTGTTTTCTGGAACCCGGCAACAGTGCAATAATTTCTTTATAGTTAAGCTGATTTTCTTCTTTGAATTCCTGAATGTCAATTGATGGTAAACCCTCAATTGCATCAAGCAAAGGATGTCCAACAAAATGAGCTTCTACCTGATGCTTTTTGTAAAAATCTTTCTCGAAAGGCAGAATCACGAGCATCTCATCAACATACTTTTTGATGGTTTCTACACGACCTTCTTTCCAGGCCCAAAGCTGAGGTGATATATAATAAACAACATTGATTCCCAATTCTTTGGCAAACTTCGCAATCCTAAGATTGAATCCGGGATAATCTACCAGGATCAAAACATCAGGTTTGTTTTCCTGGATGTCTTGTTTGCAGAATTTGATATTGTTGAGAATGGTTTTAAGATTCTGAAGCACTTCCAAAAATCCCATAAAAGCTAAATCCCGGTAATGCCTGACCAAAGTTCCGCCTTGTTTCTGCATCAGGTCGCCGCCCCAAAACCGAAACTCAGCATTTTGATCTTTTTGTTTGATGGCCTTCATCAGATTGGAAGCGTGCAGATCGCCGGAAGCTTCGCCTGCTATGATGTAATATTTCAAGATTTCTTGGATTTTAGATTTTGAATGTCCGTTCGATAGATAAATCTAAAGAAGTTTTCCGTACAAAATAATTAACTTTGAACAAAATTAAAGTTTTTTGAGCGATTAAGATTGGTAAAGTTCTAAACTGGGAAAATATGTTTTGCAGACCAAGTCCATAGCCATTGTAATGGAAATCCTTTTGCTTTTCATCCATATAAGGAAAAGCAAAAGATTGCAATGGAAAGCGGGAAATAGCTCCAAAAAAAATACTAAAATTACAAAATGGAAGAAATCATAAATAAAGTGGCGGGCAGCGGATTGGTTAATTTTGATATTTCCTACCTGGTCCCTAAAGGAAAACGTTTGGGAATTGACATCAAAGATTTTCTCTGGGAAGGGATGATTCTAAAGGAAAAAGACTTCCGTGAAAAAATCAAAAGCATTGATGCTGAAATCTATAAAGATGCTTATGTCTACATTTATTGTTCGGAGGACGTGATTATTCCGCTTTGGGCCTATTTTCTCATTACTTCGAAAATCACAGATGCGGCAAAGAAAGTTGTGTTCGGCAACCGCGAGGATTTGGAAGTTTTGTTGATGCACAACGCTATCCAGACTTACGATTTTTCTGAGCTGAGAGATCAACGTGTCCTGGTGAAAGGTTGTAGTGATGAACTGATTCCGAATAATGCGTATGTGGAACTGGTGGAGCAATTGAAACCACTCGTGAAGTCATTGATGTTTGGTGAAGCCTGCAGCAATGTTCCGATTTTTAAAAACTAGTTCTGAATGAATAAAAAAACGATAACCTTTCTACTTTTTTTAGTCTTTTTCATCCTCTATTATGCCGGCAGTTTTTCCAAAATTTCTTTTGGCGATTGTATTGGCTTTGTGGCGGATGCGGAGAAACGGCAGTTTCTTCCCGATCTTATGCCGCTGACACACTTTCTCTATCTTAACACGGCTATCGCTTTCACAAAATATCTCGGAATGGACAGTATTTTTGTAATGCGTATGATGTCCGTGATTCCCGGAGCATTGACCGTAAGTTTTGTTTACGTTCTTATCAGGGAGTTCGTTCAGGAGAATTGGATTGCGATCACCAGCACCGCAGTTTTTGGTTTAAGTTTCACTTTTTGGCGCAGCGCAAGCACTATAGAAGTTTACACATTTAATGCTCTCTGGATCATCCTGTTTTTGATATGCGCTGTAAAATCCCTCAGAAATAAAAAATCATTTTATCTACCTGTTGCAGGGATTTTGCTGGCATTGAGCTTCTGGGTTCATATCCAGAACATCTTGCTGATTCCGGCCTATTTGGCTCTACTCTTTTTCAGCAGGAAAGAAAAAACACATGCGCTTAGCTCAGCGATTTTGTTTGTAACCGTTTTTGGCAGTATGTTTTTGGTCAATGCTCTCCAGGGCATCGAGTGGAAATATGTATTCATTTCCAGGGAAGGCGGATGGATCCAGGATACATTCCGCCAAAGCGCTGTAGCGCTGGCAAAGGACGTCTTGAAAGCTTTGGCATTCCTGATTTACAACTTTAATATTTTCGTCATTGCAGGTGCAGTTGGGATTGCTGGGATCGCAGATTTTTGCAAAAGTTCCAGGCAAGAAGTAATCTTTTTATCCCTATCCGGAATATCAACTTTGGGATTTGCCACCTTTTATGCCGTCACGGATAATTATGTTTTCTTCATACCGTTTTATCTGATTTTTACTATTTTGATTGCTCACGGCATTGAGAAAATAAGGGACAAATTTCCCGTAAAAAATTTGATTTTTCTACCGATCTTAATCCCTTTGTTTTATATCCTATGCCTGCAGATTGCGTTGCGTGTTCCGCAGATGCATTCCTTTCATCAGCAAAAACTTTACAAAGGTGGACTAACTTATTACACGCTTCCTTGGCTTCACAACAATGTAGGATGTATAGAGTTTACACTAAGCGGCAACGTAGCAGGAGAAGATGTCACCCATCTGAAAAAGTCCTCTTCATACTTCATAAAACTCCGAAGCAGATACCAGTCCATGGCAGAAATCCGCAAATTATAATTTTTTGGCTTTTTTAATTGGCATAAATTTATCATCTTTGATTCTACACATTTTAAAAACATAAATTATGAGTCTATTAGACCTTATCACTGGCAGCGCAGGAAACCAAGTCGCTGAACAGGCTGAAAACAAATTCGGAATCAGCAAAAATCAAATCATCGCATTGTTAGTTGTGGCTGCACCTTTGGTCATCAGCTATCTGAAAAAGAAATCTGAAAATCCAGAAGAAGCAGATAAACTGAATGCAACGCTGGACAAGCACCACGACGGAAGCATCCTGAACAATCCTGCACAAGCTCTGGACAGAGAACAAGAAGGAAACTCAATTCTTGACCATATTTTCGGCGGAAACAAAACCAATGTAGAAAATCAATTATCTGCAAACACAGGAATTTCCATGGACAAAATCGGGCCGGTTTTAGCAACCTTGGCGCCTGTCATTATGGGTTATATCGGTCAGCAAAAACAAGCTAGCAACGTCACTTCTGGTGGAGGTTTAGGCGATTTGTTAGGCGGTATTCTTGGCGGTTCTGCTCAGGAAGCTCAAGCCTCTAATAACCCTTTAAGTGATATTTTAGGAAGCGTGATCGGCGGAGCAACGCAATCTTCCGGCGGAGGTCTGGGCGATATTTTGGGAAATGTTCTTGGCGGTGGAAACCAACAGCAACAATCTCAACAAGGCGGACTGGGCGGATTGCTCGGAAGTATATTTGGAAAATAAATTCCTTTTTGAAATTATAAAAGCCGGAGATTATTCTTCGGCTTTTTTACTTCGTTTTACTTTTGGTTTTTCTTCGGATTCCTCAGCTTTTTCAGCTTTTGATTTTGTGGTTTTTGGCTTTGTTTCAGTTTTTACCATGGTTGGTTTTTCTGTTACAGCTATTGGTTGAGGAGATTTTCTAGGTCTCGTTTTGCCGTAGCTGCCGCGTACTCTCTTTCCTTTGGTGGATTTTTGATCACCTTTTCCCATAATGATTAAGTATTTGATTATTACGAATTTATGAATTAATTTTTAACTGACCAAAACTTTAGGCGTGTCCCTCGCAGCCGCCTGTTGCCCACGCTCGGGCCGGGCTATCCGCTACAATTCCTCATTCCGCTACGCTGCATTCCGGGATTTCCGCTGCTATCCCTCACGCGCTGCGCCAGGATTCAAGTTTTGTCATCAGAAAAACCTTTCAACATCAATCAGATTAATTCCCTCCAAAACATTATCTTTGCACTCGAAAATTCAAAGTTCAAAGTTCATTATTCAAAGTACAAAGAACGAGAACTTAAATCTCCAAACTTTAAACTAAATTTTATGTTCCGTACACACACAAACGGCGAACTGACGCTGGCAAATCTGAATGAAAAAGTAACACTTTCCGGTTGGGTACAAACCATCCGTGACAAAGGTTTTATGATTTGGATTGATTTGCGGGACCGTTACGGCATTACACAATTGGTTTTGGACGAAGAAAGAAGCTCAAAAGAATTGTTGGAATCGGCCAAGAAATTAGGTCGTGAATTTGTGATTCAGGTAGAAGGAACCGTTATCGAGCGTGCGTCTAAAAACCCGAAGATCCCAACCGGCGACATTGAAATTTTGGTTGAAAAACTCAATATTTTAAATGAATCTCAACTACCTCCTTTCACCATCGAAGACGAAACCGACGGTGGCGAAGAGTTGAGAATGAAATACAGATATCTGGATATCAGAAGAAATCCTGTAAAAGACAAACTGATTTTCCGTCACAAAATGGCACAGAAAGTCAGAAATTACCTTTCGGATGCAGGTTTCATCGAGGTGGAAACGCCAGTTTTGATCAAATCTACTCCGGAAGGTGCAAGAGACTTCGTGGTTCCAAGCCGAATGAATCCGGGACAGTTTTACGCTTTGCCACAGTCGCCACAGACTTTCAAGCAATTGCTGATGGTTGGCGGAATGGACCGGTATTTCCAAATCGTGAAATGTTTCCGTGACGAGGATTTGCGAGCCGACAGACAGCCGGAATTTACCCAAATCGATTGCGAAATGGCATTCGTAGAGCAGGAAGACATTATGAATGTTTTCGAAGGGATGACCAAAACTTTGCTGAAAGATATTACCGGAAAAGAGTTTGGAGACTTCCCAAGAATGACTTTTGCCGATGCGATGCAGAAATACGGAAATGACAAACCGGATATCCGTTTCGGAATGGAATTCGTAGAACTGAATGAATTAGTAAAAGGAAAAGATTTCAAAATATTTGACGAAGCTGAATTGGTTGTTGGGATTAATGTTGAAGGAATTGCGGACTACACTCGTAAGCAGATTGATGAATTGATCGATTGGGTAAAACGTCCACAGATCGGAGCTACAGGAATGGTCTGGATTAAATTCCAGAATGATGGCGTTGTGACTTCATCGGTTAACAAATTTTATTCTGAAGAAGACCTGAAAAAAATCGCTGAGAAATTCGGAGCAAAAGCCGGAGATTTGATGTTCTTAATGAGTGGAAATGCTGATAAAGTGAGAACACAACTTTCAGCTTTGAGAATGGAATTAGGAAACCGTCTTGGCTTGAGAAAAGGAAACGAATTCGCACCACTTTGGGTGGTAGATTTCCCATTATTGGAATTTGATGAAGAATCTGGAAGATACCACGCCATGCACCATCCATTCACTTCCCCAAAAACTGAGGATTTTGGTCTATTGGAAACACACCCAGGAAAAGCAAGAGCTAATGCCTACGATTTAGTTTTGAACGGAAACGAAATCGGTGGCGGTTCTATCCGTATTTTTGATAAAGATTTGCAGTCCAGAATGTTTGACTTATTAGGATTCTCAAAAGAAGAAGCAGAAGCACAGTTCGGATTCCTGATGAACGCCTTCAAATATGGCGCACCACCTCACGGAGGATTAGCGTTTGGATTTGATAGATTGGTAGCAATTCTTGACGGAAACGAAGTCATCAGAGATTACATCGCATTCCCGAAAAACAATTCCGGACGAGATGTGATGATTGATGCGCCGGCACCGATTCATCAGGAGCAACTCACAGAATTGGAACTAAAATTGGATTTAAAATCATAATAATTAATTATATTTTTGTAATTTAAAAAAATAAAATATTAAATTATACAAACCTCATAGCGATTAAAAACTATGAGGTTTTTTAATTAAAATTAATTGGATCTTTATTATTTTTACTCAAACACAAATACTATGAAATCCCCTTTAGAAATCTTACAGCAATATTTCGGATACGACAATTTCCGCCTCGAACAAGCCAACGCCGTTGAAAACGTTATTGCAAAGAAAGATACCTTTGTTTTGATGCCGACTGGTGGCGGGAAATCGCTATGCTATCAAGTTCCGGCATTGGCTTTGGATGGAACTGCCATCGTGATTTCACCATTAATTGCCTTGATGAAAGATCAGGTGGATGCGCTTCGTGTGAACGGCATTCCGGCGGCCTACATCAATTCTTCGATGAGTTCTTTTGAACAAAATGAAACTTTACATCAATTAAAAAATAGCCAGCTCAAGTTATTATATGTGGCTCCCGAAAAACTGAGTTCGGAAAACGGTGCTTTTCTGCAAATATTGAAACAAGTCCAGATTTCCCTGTTTGCCGTAGATGAAGCGCACTGTGTTTCGCACTGGGGTCACGACTTCCGTCCGGATTATCTGTTTCTGAATGGGATTAAACATCAGTTTCCGGATGTTCCTATAATTGCATCAACAGCGAGTGCAGACGAAATTACGAGAAAAGACATCATCAAACAGCTGAATCTTCAAAATCCGTTGGTTTTGGTTTCTTCATTTGACAGAGCCAATATCAAATATTTTGTCCAGCCGAAACAAGCAGTACTTCAAAATATCATTCAATACCTCAATGAACATCCTGATGATTCGGGAATTATCTACTGTTTATCGAGAAGAGGAACGGAAGACATGTCGGATAAGCTTCTAGAGAACGGCATCAATGCCGCCTATTACCACGCCGGACTTTCTTCTACGGAGAGAGCAAAAGTTCAGGAAGATTTTCTGAAGGACAAAACCCGCGTGATGGTGGCCACAATCGCTTTTGGAATGGGAATCGACAAGAGCAATGTCCGTTTTGTGATGCACGCAGATTTGCCCAAAAATATCGAAAGTTATTACCAGGAAACGGGAAGAGCCGGAAGAGACGGCTTGCCGAGTGAAGCTATTCTCTTTTACTCGTACGCTGATGTCATTAAACTGAAACGATTTGCAATGATAGAAGGCAACGAAGACCAGTCGGATCTTATGTTGCGGAAACTCCAGCAAATGGCAGACTTTGCCGAAATGCAAAAGTGCCGTCGGCAATATCTGATGGAATATTTTGGCGAAAAACATGCTGGAAACTGCAATGCCTGCGATTTTTGCTTGAGCGAATTTGAAATTTTGGATGCCACAATTGATACTCAAAAACTATTAAGTGCTATTTTCAGATTGAAAGAACGCTACGGAAAAAACTTGATTATTGATTTTATCCGAGGTTCAAAAGGGGTAAAAATCACCGATTATATGCGCAGCTTACCGACTTACGGCGTTGGTAATAATCACGATAAAACTTACTGGCAAAATTTAATCCGGCAATTGCTCATCAACGGATTTTTAGATGAATCGAATGAAGAGTTTTCTGTTTTAAAACTGAATGACGAGAGCAGACAGATTTTATTTAAAGGTAAAAAAGTGGAGTTCAAAAAAGTGAAAGAACACGCCAAAGCGGTTGTGGTAGAGGAAATAGAAACCGATTATTCTACGCCGGACTTTGACTCTAATCAGGACTTATTTTCAGAACTGAGAACTTTAAGACGAGAAATTGCCGAACGGGAAAATGTTCCGCCTTATGTTATTTTTTCTGATGCCACCTTGTTGGAACTCTCTACTTATCTGCCCCATACCAAAGAAGAGCTTAATGAGATAAGCGGTTTTGGCGCTTTTAAAATTGAAAAATATGGAGAAATATTTCTGCCTTTAATAATTGATTTTTGCAGGAAAAATAATCTAAACAGTAAAATTTCCGAGAAAAAACGAAAGAGACAAAGAGAACCAAAGAAAGCAACTAACAACACATCGGGAACTTTTGCCACTACTTTTGATATGTACAAAAAGAATCTCAGTGTGGAAGAAATTGCAAAAATGAGAAACTTGTCGGTAAATACTATTCAAAATCATTTGGTGAAATTTGTAGAATCGGGAGAAATTGAAGCCGCAGAACTGATGGACGTGAGCAAAATAGAACCCATCATCGAAATCGCAAAAAAACAGATTATCCCTTCTCTGAAAGCTATAAAAGAAGAGCTGGGCGATGATTTTTCTTATTTTGAAGTCCATATCGCATTGGCTTATGATAAATCGATGCAGTAAAATCATAGACTAAAATTTAAAAAAATCGTACCCCTTGCGATAAAAAATCCAACCCTCTCAGCTGTATTCTTTTTGCCGACATATAATTATAGAAAAACAAATTCACTATTTTTTGACGAAGCACCTACATTTTTTTAAAAATTAATATCGGATAAATATAAAAAAATTATTATCCGATATTAAAATAAAAGTGTAAATTTGTTGTTATGAAATCACCATTATCAAGTTTGCAAACAAACACCAATGAAGATTAACTTCGTTCAGCTTGATCAAACTATCGTGTTGGCGATAACATATGACCAATGAATAACAATAAATATCTACATATGAAATGGCAAGACTATCCCTATCACTTTGAAGGCCTCGAAAAACAACTCGAAAGAATAGTGGAGAAAAAATCAGAATTAGATAAACTACGCCCGATTCCTACTTATGCCTTGAAAAGTATCAAAGAAAGTCTGATGATAGAATGGACCTACAACTCCAACAGTATCGAAGGAAATACCTTGACCTTACAAGAAACCAAAATGGTCATCGAAGAAGGATTTACCATCAAAGGAAAATCTCTTCGGGAGCACTTTGAAGCCGTCAATCACCAGGAAGCTATAGAATTGGTAGAAAGTTTAATATCGGATAATTACATTCTGAAAGAATCCGATATTTTGAATATTCACGAATTGGTATTGCAAAAAATCGAAAAAGATTTTGCAGGACGTTTCAGAACTTCGGGCGTGAGGATTTCCGGGGCCAATTTTGTACCGCCCAATGCTTTGAAAATCGATGAATACATCACAGAACTTACCGATTGGACCAATACTTCCGAAATGAACATCGTTTTGAAATCTGCAATTTTCCACCATCGTTTTGTGTGGATTCATCCATTTTTTGATGGTAATGGCAGAACGGCACGCTTGCTTTTCAATCTGTTGTTGATGAAAGAGGGTTTTCCACCGGCAATTATACTGAAAAATGATAGAAAAAAATATTATGACGCTTTGAATTTTGCTAATAATGGCAACTATTCTAAACTGGTTTTGCTTATTTTACAGGCTCTTGAAAGGAGTTTGGATATTTATCTGGGTTCATTGAATAATACCTATGATGAATATCGTCCAATTTCTGATATTGTGGAGGAGGAAAAGCTTCCGTATGGGCAGGAATACGTGAGTCTACTTGCAAGAAAAGGAAAAATTGATGCTTTCAAAGATGGCAGAAATTGGCTAACGACAAAAGATGCTGTTTTGGATTACATTGAAAAACGCGATAGGAAAAGGGTTTTGAAAAAAAATTCGTCTAAATAGTTTGAATATAAATGTCTTTTGTTATTTTTTCAGTAAAAATAAAGCGGAGAATTGTTCTTCGCTTTTTTTATGGCAACTTCGACACCAGGAATTCTGGCGACAATTTCAGAATCCAATAGATGATTTTCCATTTCCAGTTTGGAACAATTTCAAATGCGCGTGCAGCATCAACAATAAATTTTGCCACGTAATCCGGTTCCATTATCAGATTTTTATTGAGTTCAAGTCCGGCATTGATTTTTGTATTGATATAACCAATAACCAAAACATTCACGATGATTTTTCTTGAATTTAATTCCTGCCGGAGACCAGCCAAATATTGCGTAAAAGCGGATTTGGTGCTTCCGTAAACAAAATTACTTTTCCTGCCACGCACGCCTGATAATGATGACAAACCAATGATTCTTTCCAGATTTTTATTGGATTGATCTGTCGCAATAATATTCAGTATGGAAACGGCACCAATGTAGTTGGTTTTCATCATTTCAAATGTTCCTTCGAAATTCTTCAATGCTTCTTGATTTTCCACCAAAAAACCTGCGGCGTAAACCACGATATTCGGTTTTACAGGCAATCTATCATAGAAATATTGATGAGAAGAAAAATCTGTGGCATCGAAATATTTAATTTCAAATTTAGATTGATCTAGATGATTTTCATCAGCAAAATCCTGCAAAGATTTTAGATTTCTGGAAGCGAGAATCACAACATAACCATTGTTTATGTAATGTCTGGCAGCTTGTTTTGCTACATCCGAATTGGCACCGAGTATCAGCACAGTTTTATTGAGTTTCATTTTACAAAGATAGATTTTATAGATGGTAGATGGACAGATGATGGACGGATAGATAATAGACTTGCAATATTTTCAAAAATCAGTTTTTAATCAGTAAATTTGTAGACTTAGACACAAATTAAAAATTTATCATCTATCCAATTTCACATTTATGTTTAATGTTTTAGGAAATTTTTTGACGCTGTCTTCCTTTGGCGAGAGTCACGGAGAAGCTTACGGCGGAATTATTACCAATCTTCCCGCTGGTCTTGAAATTGATATTGAGAAAGTTCAACAGGAACTAGACCGCAGAAAACCAGGACAATCTGCCATCGTCACCCAAAGAAAAGAAGGCGACAAAGTTCGATTTCTGTCCGGGATTTTTGATGGAAAAACGACTGGAACGCCCATAGGTTTTATCGTGGAAAATGAAAACCAGCGATCCAAAGATTACGATCATATTGCACAAGCTTATCGCCCAAGCCACGCCGATTATACTTACGATCAAAAATTCGGCATCCGGGATTATCGTGGCGGCGGGAAATCGTCTGCCCGAGAAACGCTGAATTGGGTGGTTGCAGGAGCTTTGGCCAAACAATTTCTTCCCGACATTGAAATCAATGCGTACGTTTCTTCGGTTGGAGAAATTTTCTGTGAGAAGCCTTACCAGGATTTGGATTTTTCTAAAACCGAGAGTAATATCGTGCGTTGTCCGGATGAAGAAACAGCCGAAAAAATGATTGAAAAAATCAAAGAAATCAAGAAAGAAGGGAACACGATTGGAGGTACGGTGACTTGTGTCATCAAAAATGTTCCGGCCGGATTGGGCGAACCCATTTTCAATAAACTGCACGCCGAGCTTGGAAAAGCCATGCTGAATATCAACGCCTGTAAAGGTTTCGAATATGGCAGCGGCTTCTGCGGTGCGAAAATGACTGGAAAGGAACATAACGACCTTTTCAACCAAGATGGAACTACGCAATCCAATCTTTCAGGCGGAATCCAGGGTGGAATCTCCAACGGAATGGACATCTACTTCCGCGCAGCGTTCAAACCTGTGGCAACAATTCTTCGTCCGCAGGAAAGCATCAACAAAGATGGCGAAGCTGTAACTGTAGAAGGCAAAGGAAGACATGATCCTTGCGTAGTGCCTAGAGCTGTTCCTATCGTGGAAAGCGTTGCTGCTTTTGTGCTGGCAGATATGTATTTAATTAATAAAACCAGAAAAATATAATGGACATAAAACCATATTGGGACAACGCTGTTTCTTACACCGAATATCTTCGTGATGCCGGAGAAAGACTAGGAAATCCCAAAGATACTCAGGAAGCCGATTACGCAGAATATTACCGACTGGGCATCCAGAGAATGAACAGAATGTGGGACAAATACCTCCCGAATGCTGAACAGGTTGAAACTTTGGCTCAAAAAAAATTCAATGGGAAAATTCTAATTATTTCTGAGGCTTGGTGCGGTGATGCGAGTCAGGTGATTCCTGTTGTTGCGAAGTTTTTTGAACAATTCGAGGTGAGAATTACTTATCGTGACCAAGAGCCAAGTTTGATTGATAATTATCTGACACACGGTGGAAAATCCATCCCGATTGTGATTTTCCTGGATGAAAATTTCAACGAGATTGCGCATTGGGGACCGAGGCCAAAACACGGAACTGAACTCTTACAAAAACATAAAGCAAATCCTGAAGCATTCACAAAAGACCAATTCTATGTGGAATTGCAGACGTATTATGCAAAGAACAGAGGTTTTGATACCATTGAAGAGCTTCTGGAATTGTTATAAATATTCTATTGATGAAGAATCTGCGTGAGGGATAGAAACGGATATCCTTTTGCTTGCCTTGCGAGGCAAGCAAAAGATAGTAGTGGATAGCCCGACCGAGTGGCTGCAATAGCGCTGGCGAGGGACACGCCCAAATTATTAAATTGACAGATATGAATTTTCTGAAAAAAAATTGGATTTATATGGTTCTGATTATTGTTTTATCGACTTTTGCGCTGGTAAAACCGCTTCGTGATTTTGTGTCGGAACAGATGGCGATGAGCCCGACCGTGGCGAAAGTTAATGATGCGACGATGCTTTCTGATGACGTTCTGAATATCGACTTGAAAGGCATCAACACCAGCAGCACCAATTTGAAAAACCTGCGTGGCAAAGTGCTTTTCCTAAATTTTTGGGGAACTTGGTGTCCTCCTTGCAGAACGGAATGGCCAACGATTGAGAAACTGTATCAATTGAAAAAAGATAAAATAGAGTTTGCGCTGATTGCAATGCAAGACCAGGAGAAAGATGTGAAAAAGTTCCTCAAAGAAAATAATTATACGGCGCCGGTTTACATTGCAGAAAGTCCGCTGGATCCGAAAGTTTTGCCGGTGGCTTTTCCTACTACTTATCTCATTGGAAAAGACGGGAGAATACTGAAAAAGGAAGACAGCTCGATGGACTGGAGCAAAGATTCGGTTTTGGAGTTTATTGACCAAGTTACGAAATAGCAGTTAGCTTTTAGCTTTTAAACAACCAAAAAGGCGAAGAATTATTTGATTCTTCGCCTTATATTTTTATAATTAATGTCTAGACCTATCAGCAAAAAGCTAATCGCCATCAGCCTTTTACTTCTTCTTTTCCACTCCGAAAGTCTCCGGGAATCTTGCCATTGTGAAGTCTCTGGAAATCGCTGCTTTTTCGAATTTCAGTTTTCCGCTCAGCGTTTCCAATACTACGCCATCTTCATTAATGGAAAATATGGTTCCGTGCATTCCGGAAGTCGTTACTACTCGAGCGCCTGGTTTCAGGGCTTCCTGAAAAGTTTTTTCCTGCTTCTGCTTTTTCATTTGCGGGCGGATCATCAGGAAGTAAAATCCGACAAACATCAACCCTATCATCAAAAGCGTTGGCGTCATAGACTGCGCTGGCGCTGCCTGTAAAAATATTGTTATCATAAGATTATGGTAAGATGTTAGCTGAGAAGGTTAGTTTTACCGGTGCTTTTTCTACATTGGCAAAAACGTCTGCCACTTTATTCACAGTACCGTCAAAATTCGTAGAATCAAAATGTAACGTGATTTTACCTTTTTGCCCAGGCAAAATCGGCTCTTTTGTAAAGTCAGGAACAGTGCATCCGCATCCTGGCTTCACGTTGGAAATTACTAAAGGATTTTTACCGGTATTGGTCACTTCGTAGACGTGCTCTACTTTCTCGCCTTTTTTGATATCGCCAAAGTTATGGTCTGTCTCGCTGAATGCAACGGTGGTCAATGGTTTGCTCTGAGCTTCTTTAAGCATTTCAGATTCTTCCGGCGTTTCCTGCTGAGCCAATGCCTCCACCACAGTATTGGCCTGCGCGGAATCTAAGTTTTTTGCCGTAGAAACGGTTTCTTCTTTCTTGTTGCAAGAAAATGCAAGTGTGCAAAGTGCTGCTACTGCTAATATTTTAATAGATTTCATAAGTGAATATTTATTTCTTTTGGTTCTAAATTCTACTCAGATCTTTGGTATATTTATCCAAAATTCCATTGATAAAAATATGAGATTTCTCCGTTCCGTAGACTTTGGAAACATCTATATATTCATTGATAATGATTCTGGATGCGGTGAGCGGGAAACTGTCCAGCTCTGTGATAGCTGCCACCAGGACAATTCTGTCCATCAGTGAGATTCTTTCCAAGTCCCAATTGAGCAATTTGGCTTCCAGCTTTTTCTCGGTTTCTTCCCAGTTGTTCAATGAATTTCTGAGAAGTTTTCTGGCGAAATCTTCGTCTTCATCATCTTTCAGCATCTTGATAAGCGTGTGAGAATTTTCTGATTCTTTCATAAAACCAATGGTTTTCTGAATCATAGAATTGGCAATGTGGAAATCATCTGCCCAGGACATTTCTTTCTCCTCAAAACGGTCGTGCAAGTCGGTATTCTCTGCTACATATCTCAGAAACAATTTTCCGATGAATTTTTGATCATCCTCGAAAGAAATTTGCTCGTCAGTCATGTAATCCTGATACCGTTTTCCGGCTTTTATTCTTTGAAAGGTTTTAACAAGCAGCTCGTCATTGGGATCCCAGTTCAGTTCTTTGTGCTTATCTGTAAAGCTTCGCCTTTCTTCATTGTCTTCCAGCTGAATGAGAATCTGGTTCCGGACAAATTTCTGATTGGGATTTTCATCCGCAGTGGTCTTTAGATATTTATTTTTCCCAATCTCAATCTGGTCTTCTGCAAGGCGCTTCAGTCCCACCAGAAAGTTGAGCTCATAGATGTAAAGGTGATAGATTTTGTTGATTTCTGCAAACATATTTTTCTGCAGCGCATCAAACTTAATAGGATTTTGGTAATAAGAATAAAGCGTTTCTACAACCTTTTCGCGGATTTGTCTTCTTCCCAGCATTTTCAAAGAACTTTTTTGTGGCTGCAAAGATACGGAAAAAAGTGTCAAAGTCAAATCCTATATCTCGTGACTGCACAGAATCAATATTCCCTCTCCGAGTCAATTTTTTCCAGCTGATCCAGATTACGGCTTAACCGCTTAAGCAGAATTCCGTACGCCAGTTTGTAGTAGAGCAGAACCAGCACGATGCATATCAGAAGGCTCAGTGTGGCGCCCGTGACCAATCCCCAGAATGTCGGATTATCCACATGGATATGCTGCTTCCGGATGGTGAAGACCAGAAAGCTGATGAAGCTGCCGATAAATAAAACCAGAAGAAGGATGTTGCAGAAAATAAAAACATTGACCGTAGTCTTGAACTTGATGATGTGTCTGATGAATTTTTTAAGATTAGATTCTACATCTATTTTCTTGTAATTGCCATAGAAAACGACCACAAAGACACCGGTAATCAGCAGACTCATCATCTTCATCCAATTATAAATCCGGCCCAGTGAAATCTCGACTTCCGATTGATTTCTGATCTGGAGTTTATTCAGAATACTGGTAAAATCTGTCTGGAAATCGTTGGAAAAAATAGCGAGGAAATTGATAAGCCCAAAGATGACAAACTCAGCCACACTGATCCACAGGATATATTTGACATAATTCCTGGATTTCTTGTTCAGCATTACCTCGATCTCGTCCTGATTGTATCCATCAGAAATCACCTGGTCCTGCCAAGTTTTTTTGAGCGCGTCTATATCAAAATCTTCCTCTCTAGGCATGCTTTATCATTAATTCTTTAAGTGTTTTCTTAAGGCGGTTCATTTTCACGCGGGCATTCACCTCCGTGATTCCCAAAGTCTCGGCAATTTCCCTGTAGGGCTCATCGTCCAGATACATCATCACAATGGCACGTTCTACGTCGGGCAGCAGCTTGATCACTTTATAAAGCAGTGAGATCTGCTGCTGTTTATCATCAGAATCTTCCAGATAATTTTTGCTGTGGAAATCCTGAAGTTCATCAGTCTGCGGTTGTTTGGTTTTCTTGCGGAAAAGAGTAATGGCAGTATTAAGTGCCACACGATACATCCAGGTAGAAATTTTAGAGTTTCCCTGAAATGAGTCGTAGGATTTCCAGAGCTGTAACACAATTTCCTGAAAAAGATCTTCCTGGTCTTCCAAAGAATGGGTATAAAGCCGGGAGACCTTGATAATCAAACCTTGGTTATCCTTGATCAGCTTAGAAAATTCCTTCTGTTTACTTTCCATTCCGGGAACGAAGATAAGAAATAATCAAAAATGTTACTGAAAATTTGGGCATCTTTTCCGGCTGTCACTACTCGCTATCCCGAAAATCCTCATAAACGCAACGCTTTTTTCGGGATGAGCTCAGACAGGCCGTTCCATCCTGGATGCGCTGCGCCAGAAAGAAGTTGACGATATAGTTGAAAGCTCCGACATAATTAGTAAATTTACCATCGAGAAGCGTGACTTGTTGATTCAGTTTCACAACTGGGTAGGAAAGTCCGGACACCATAGGGCAGCATAGCGGATAACATCCGTCATTCGTGAGAATAGGACCAGTGCAACAGAAAGTATGTACAGTTCGGCTGTAGTGAAACCAGGTAAACTCTATGCGGTGCAATGCTAAGTATATCATCAGTTAAGGACGGCTCGTCCGTTGATGAGGGGTAAGCAGCTCAAGTTTTGCAGCAATGTAAAACGCAGATAAATGACAAGTCCAGACAGAATCCGGCTTACAGCGCTTCTCATTTTTTTATTTACCTAAATACTAAGATGAAATTGAATATGCTTTTAAACTTTCATCAATCCACCGCTACTTTTATTCAATTTATTTTTAGTAACAAACCTCACTCTTATTTGTGAACACCGAATTTAAAAAGAACACAAGTCGATTAAACTTGCAGTGACTAAAAATGGTTGATTTTAGAGCACAAAAAAAGCTCATCAAAATAAATTGATGAGCTTTTAAAAAAACTGGCGGCGACCTACTCTCCCGCTTTCGCAGTACCATCGGCGCTAGAGGGC
>CAJYWD010000036.1 GCA_913778505.1 uncultured Chryseobacterium sp. | reverse complement strand
AACAAACTTTTGAGGATTTGCTTCAGTGTGGTAAAAAATAAAATTCCTTATCAATCAGATTATCAAAAAAACTATAGAATTTTAACTTGAAGAATTTGCATATTAACATAGAACATCGGGGCTATGGTTCTAGTCATCCAATCATCATTTCTCTGAATATTAATTATTTATCAAATAAATTGCGATATTTTTAAATTCAATAAAAATAACTTAATTTTGCAAAGAAAGTAAAGATGTCTATTCATAACAAAATTGTAGAGACAGCCATCACTTTCGATGACGTGCTTCTAGTCCCTTCTTATTCAGAGGTTTTACCTAATCAGGTTTCCCTTAAATCAAGACTTACAGACAAAATTTCGCTCAATGTTCCTATCGTTTCCGCAGCAATGGACACGGTTACAGAGGCTGATTTGGCGATCGCCTTGGCGCGAGTTGGCGGTCTTGGATTTATTCATAAAAATATGACCATAGAAGAGCAGGCAGCGCAGGTAAACAGCGTGAAACGTTCCGAAAACGGAATGATTGCCGACCCGGTCACTTTATCAAAAGATCACACTTTGGCCGAAGCTAAGGCTCTGATGGCTAATTACAAAATTTCCGGCCTTCCGGTTGTAGATCAGAACAATTACCTCATCGGGATTATTACCAACCGAGATGTGAAGTACCAGGAAGACCTGGACATCAAAGTTGAGGAAATCATGACCAAAGACAACCTCATCACTTCCGATAAAACCACTAATCTGGAAAAAGCGAAAGAAATTTTGCTCAAAAACAGAATCGAAAAACTGCCGATTGTAGATGAGAATAACAAACTGGTCGGATTGATTACGATTAAAGACATTGATAATCAGCTGGAATATCCGAATGCCAACAAAGACCAAAACGGCAGACTCATCGTGGGCGCCGGCGTTGGCGTTGGCGAAGATACGATTGAGAGAATCACAGCACTCGTGAAAGCAGGTGTAGACATCGTTGCCATCGATTCTGCGCATGGCCATTCTAAAGGTGTATTGGACAAAATCTCAGAAATCAGAAAAACTTTCCCGGATTTGGATATCGTGGGCGGAAACATTGTAACTGCAGATGCAGCCAAAGATCTGATCAGTGCAGGTGCGAACGTCCTGAAAGTGGGCGTAGGACCTGGTTCAATTTGTACAACCAGAGTTGTTGCCGGAGTCGGTGTTCCGCAACTGTCCGCAATCTATAACGTGTACGAATATGCTAGAGAAAAAAACGTGACTGTGATAGCTGATGGCGGCATCAAGCTTTCCGGTGATATCGTGAAGGCGATTGCCAGCGGTGCTGGTGCTGTAATGCTAGGTTCACTTTTAGCCGGGACTGATGAGGCGCCTGGAGAAGAAATCATTTTCCAGGGAAGAAAATTCAAATCCTACCAGGGAATGGGCTCGCTTTCTGCCATGAAACGTGGCGGAAAAGAACGTTATTTCCAGAGTGAAGCCAAGAAATTTGTGCCGGAAGGCATAGAAGGCCGCGTTCCACACAAAGGAAAACTGGAAGATGTGATTTTCCAGTTGACAGGTGGCTTGCGTGCCGGAATGGGTTATTGTGGTGCAAAAGATATCGAAGCATTACAAAAAGATTCGAAATTGGTAATGATTACAGGAAGTGGATTGAAAGAATCTCATCCACACGATGTGATCATTACTCAGGAGGCACCGAATTATTCATTGTAGAATGAAAATTGACTTTTTGACGAAATAAACTTTGCAGCTCCGGATTGGCAGACATTCCGGAGTTTTTTGATATTAAAATGATATGCAATTTCAGATGATGAACAACATGTGAGAACCATCAGCAGAGAAACTCCGAATGATAGACATTGGTTTCAGATTTGAATAGAATTGTATAGTTTTGCAACGCCATTCAATTCATGAAAAAATCCACTTTCCTACCCTTCATTTTTTTAGCTGTAATGGCTGTCAGTGTAATGTCCTTCCGGACAGAGCGGAAAGTTATTACTGTGATTTTTAATAAGGAGATGACCAGACAAGATCTGATGAGCCTTCAGAAAAATCTGAAAGATAAAAACATTACGCTGGTCTTTAACAGAGTAAAATTCACCAAAAACAGGCTGACTTACATCGATTTCAGTATCGATTTTGGAGACGGCTTTTCCGGAAACTCAAAATCTGTCATTACCCGCAAAACAGAAATTGGTTTTGTCCGGGACTACAACGAAGATGCTGAAAAGCCTTTTGTTGTGGGAAATTTGAAATAAGAAAAGCTTTCGGAAGCTGTTCTTTTACATATTATTTTGGTTTTGTTTTCTTTCTTTTCTGATTTTCAGGTCATTTTCAAAATCATCAATTCGGTAATCCGTCAATGAGTTTCCTTTTGTAATTTTTTCTTTAGCATAAAGCCTGAATTCATTTTCGGTTTTCTCCAAAAGATAATCATAAGGTCCCACCGAAGAGATTAGTTTAATTAAAACCGGCGAAATTTCTAAAACGATAAACAATCCCATAATGAAACTTGCCGCCAAAGCGATGATTGCCGAGTTTTTTCCCAACTCGTCCAGCGCCTGCAGTCTTGCCGCAAAGCCGTTGAACTTATCCTCAATGCCTTCCGTGGATTTCCTTTCGGTTTCTAGATTAGAATAGACTTTCGAAATCTCTCTGTCAAGATATTGTAACCTCGGTTGCATTTGCTTTTGATAATTTTCCAGGTCATTACGTTTCTGTTCCTTAAGTTCGGCTTTTCTTTTGGCGTTGGAGCCGTAGCCCACTTTTCCGCTGGTGAGGCCGGATTGCTTACCTAGAATTTCTTTTTCTAATTCCACAGAAGCAGAGTCATACGCCATCTGATAATTCTTAATCTGATTTTGGATTTGCTTTTTCTCCAGATCAAAAGGTCCGGATTGCTGCAGAATTCGTCCGCTCATTTCGGCCTGGAGCTGCTTTTTATTCCTTTGAATAATGGTGTTCAACTGCTTATTAACCTCTTTCTCAAAGATTTTAAGTTCCAAGGGTTTTGAAATGATGATCCCAAGAAAAGTAGCTAAAACCAGACGCGGAATGGTCATCAAAACCTGATTCCACCACGTTCCGGTTTTCTTGATTGAAGAAACAATATATCTATCAAGATTAAAAATCATCAGCCCCCAAAGGATTCCGAATCCTACAGCAGCCCAGATATTATCAAAAACTGTGTACATCGCATAGCCTGCAGACAACACTGCAAAAATTGCGGTAAACAAAACAATCCCTCCGATGCCGGCAAACTTGTTCCATTCGGAAGGTGATTTTTTCAGCAGATGAATGTTTGCTCCGGAACAAATCATCAGAAAATGCTGAAACCAATTCATTGGATGTGCGTTATTATCTTTCATCTTCTTATCTGTTTGATTAAAACTTAAATATCATTTGTATGTGACTAACGTAATGAAGTTAATTTGTCATCATAAACGATAATTTGTTACAAATAGTATTAGGTTTTACCTATTAACGGAATCAATAAAAATGCATCAACTTTTCCCTTGATGCATTTTATTTTTAAAATCTACGGTACTGGCGTTTCTTCATTGTTCTGAGAATCTCTGTAAAGTTTTTCTTCACTCCATCTGGCATGCTTGGAAGGCATAATATTGTGGCCCATGCGACGGGCGTAAACTTTCGTAAACTCTGCACCGAAAAACACCAGTTGACAGGAATAGTTGATCCACATCATCAGAAGGATTACCGTTCCTGCAGCGCCGAAGATGGATGTCGGCTTTGAGAAATCGAAGTAAAAACTGATGAGCATCTTTCCAATATTAAACAATATGGCGGTGACCAATGCGCCAATCCAAACGGATTTCCATTTGATCTCCACATCCGGCAACACCTTGAACATAAAGGCGAAAAGTACGGTGACGATAGCAAGACCAAGAAAAAAATTGGTAATCTGAATAATAACGTAAGTTTCCAGACCAAAATATCTTGTGATGAAATCATTCGCCAAGCCAATAAGAGAGGACAAAAGCATACTTACGAGCAGTAGAAAAGCAATAATCAGGATCATTCCGAGAGAATTGGCACGGTCCAGCAGAAATTTCTGCCATGCTTTCGTGGGTGCCGACTCTACATCCCAAAGATTGTTGAGCGAATTCTGCATCTGGAAAAAAAGACTCGTGGCACCAAAGATCAAAGTTGCAACACCCAGCGCCTTCATCCAGAAATTCTGCTTATCTACCATCGCACTGGTAATGATGTCCTGAATACTTTTTGCGCCATCATAACCCATGATACCCTGAAGCTGACGGCGGACTTCTCCATTAACGGCCTCTTCACCAAAGAAATGACTGGCTGTCCAAATAATAATGATCAGCAAGCCGGGAAGTGAGAAAATGGCATTATAAGCCATACTTGCGCTGTCCTTGGCGGCAGATGAAGCCATCCATTCCTTAAAAGTTTCCTGAAGTGTGAGCCAGATTTGGTTAAGTTTCTTCATTCAGATTTTTTCCTTGGCAACTCCAATCTTTGTACCAAGTCAGTCTTCCCGGTACCAGCCGGCATACTTTACATAATTATCCGCAATGCGGTTGATCTCTCCCGTAATCAGGTTTTGGGAAACATCTTTTACTTTTCTGGCGGGAACACCTGCCCAGATTTCGCCTTCTTTGATAACCGTATTCGCCGTCACCACTGCGCCGGCAGCAACTATTGCATTACTTTCTACGATACAGTCATCCATCACAATGGCGCCCATCCCGATAAGAACATTGTCTTTTATCGTACAGCCGTGAACAATCGCATTATGACCAATCGACACATTATTCCCAATCACGGTCGGACTTTTCTGATACGTGCAATGGATCATCGCATTATCCTGAACATTCACTTTGTCGCCCATTTTGATGTAATGAACATCGCCTCTCAAAACGGCATTGTACCAGATACTGCAATCTTTTCCCATCGTCACATCGCCGATGATTACAGCCGTCTCGGCCACAAAAGTATGGTCTCCAAGCTGTGGTGTTTTACCTAAAAGTTCCTTTATAATTGCCATCTTTGAATTATTAATTGTTAATTGTTAATTATTAATTGTTAATTTTTGGGCGCCTTTATCCGTCCTCCGTTCCCGCTGTCATTGCGAGGTACGAAGCAATCCCACCAAAAGATTGCTTCGTACCTCGCAATGAAGAGCTCCACTCAGGCCGGGGCGCAGATTCGGTTTCAAAATTTAGTTTTGTCTTCAATCTCAACCGAAATCAATCTCATAGAAAAAATCAAAAATCTGGAAAGCTTCTCATAATCAAAACTTAACAGAACATTGGGATTGACCCGCTTTTTTCTTCCACCAAATTACGATATTTTTGTAGTCCAATATACTTAAAATGCGAGAAATCATTATAGAACCTACGGAAAACAAAAAAGTGATGAAGTTTGTGACGGACTACACTTTGATTCCCGGTTCATTGGAATTAGACAGAGATTCTGACGTTTCCGAAATTCCATTAGCTCAGGAACTGTTCAACTATCCGTTCGTGAACAGGATTTTTATCACAGCGAATTTTATTGCCGTGGCAAAAGAAGACACTGTAGAATGGGAACACGTGGCAGAAAGCCTCAAAAACATCATCGAAGACGAATTGCTGGCCAACCCGAGAATTTATCTTCAGAAAAGAAAAGAAGCCTATCAGATTTATTCGGAAATGACCCCGAATCCGGCGGTGATGAAATTCATCTCCAGCAAGATGCTGATGGACGGATTCATCGAAGTCAAATCGAAAGAGGAATCTGATGAAGTGCCTTTGGCAAAGGAATTATATAACGCTTTCGATTTTGTGAAGGAAGTTTACGTGAGCGACAATTTCGTGGCCGTAACAAAGGATGACAAGTTCCAGTGGCACGAGATTATGAATCAGGTGCGTTCTTTCATCGCCGAATTTTTGCAGGCCGGAAAAACGATTTCCAACCAGGAACCTCACGCGCATGAAAATCCTGTTCTGAAAATCATCAACAGAGAATATACGGACGATGAGCAGAAAATCAGCGACATTCTGAACGAATATGTGGCGCCAGCTGTGGAAAATGACGGCGGGAAAATCTCCCTCATCGAATATGACCAAGAAAACAAAACCGCAAAAATGCTGCTTCAGGGCGCTTGCAGTGGTTGCCCATCTTCTACAGCAACTTTGAAAAACGGCATCCAAAGCATTCTGAAACAATTCGTTCCGGAATTGGTGGAGAACGTGGAAGCTGTGAATGGATAAAATTTAATTGATAGTTTTTGGTTGATGGTTGATAGATTTTCCATCAATTAAAATCATTAAATTAACGTTGACAAAATTTATATTGAGAGTAGTCGAAACACTGACTGTGACAATTTTAAAATGTTTTTAAAGAATGTCAGTCTGAGCGGATTCGAAGACCTTATAAATCATAATTATTTCAAAAATTGGAAACCAACAACCAACAACCGACAACCAACAACAAAAAAGGAATTCTGCTGGTCAACCTCGGTTCGCCGAAATCAACAGACGTCAATGATGTGAAGGAATATCTGGACGAGTTCCTGATGGACGAAAAAGTCATCGATTACCGCTGGATTTTCAGAGCATTATTGGTTCAGGGAATTATCCTGAAAACCAGACCGAAAAAATCCGCCGAAGCTTACAAAACGGTTTGGACAGAAGAAGGTTCTCCTCTGATTGTGATTTCCAAAAAACTCCGGGAAAAACTCCAGGAACTGGTAGATGTTCCGGTTGGTCTGGGAATGCGTTACGCTGAGCCATCCATCAAAACAGGAATCCAGGAATTGGTAGACCAAGGTATTACCAATATCACATTGTTTCCGCTTTATCCTCAATATGCGATGAGCACCACGGAAACGGTGATCGACAAAGCGGAAGAGGTGCGAAAAAAATTCTTTCCGGACATCAACATCAATTATGTAGAACCGTTTTATAACCGTGAGATTTACATCAATTCTCTGGCAGAAAGTATCCGGGAAAAACTGCCTGCGGATTTTGATTTGTTGCAGTTTTCGTATCACGGTGTTCCGGAGCGTCATATTTACAAAACCGACCCTACGAAGACTTGTAATATGAACACTTGCTGCTCCAGAGAAGACAATCCTTCGCATCAATTCTGTTACAGACACCAGTGTTATAAAGTGACGCAGCTAGTCTGTGAAAAATTGGGCATTCCGAAAGAAAAGGCATTGGTAACTTTCCAATCCAGATTGGGGAAAGACAAATGGATGGAGCCTTATACCGATGCTACTTTGGAAGGTCTTGGCAAGAAAGGTATCAAAAAACTGGCGATAGTTTGTCCGGCTTTCGTGTCGGATTGTCTGGAAACGTTGGAAGAAATTTCCGAGGAAGGCAAAGAAATTTTCCTGCATGGCGGCGGAGAAAGATTTGATTATATCCCTTGTCTGAATGAGGAAGAAAGTTGGGTACAAGTCGTAAAAACGCTTTGTGAAGAAAAGCTAAACGATTTTTATTTTCATTAATTTCTAAATCCAATGATTTTTCGATACGCAAGACATACGCAGAATCTGGAGAAGCTGATTGGTTTTTACACCAAAGTTCTGGATTTTAAAGTCCTTGGCGACTTTGAAGACCACAACGGTTACGATGGCGTTTTTCTCGGAAAAGACAATGAAAACTGGCATTTGGAATTCACTCAAAATCAAAACATTCCGGAATCTTAATTTGATGACGATGATATTTTGGTGTTCTATCCGGAATCGTTGGAAGAGTTTCAGAAGATTGAGGCTAATCTTGAATTTTATAAAGTCCCCATCCTTGAACCTAAAAATCCTTATTGGAAGGAAAACGGAATCTGTTTTGAAGATTGTGACCATTACAAGATTATTGTTTCTGATCTTAGGATTACAAAATAAACAAAAACCCGCTTCATTACTGAAACGGGTTTCTTTTGTTGAAGAAGATATTTATTTCTATTTCTTATTAAAATCTCCTGCAAATACAGAAGTCAGCTTATCTTCGCTGATGTATTTTCTAAGAACATCGTTCACTTGGCTTACTTTCAGTGCAGAAACTTTCGCTTCCAAAGCATCATACTCGTCCAAAGATTGTCCGTACTGAAGCTGAGAGTTAACTAATCCCATCAAAGTATTATCATTACCAAGACCTGTCTTTCTGGAGTTCAACCAAGAAGTCAAATTAGATTTGAATTCTTCTTCTGTGAAACCGTCTTTTACTGCTTTGTTCACTTCTTCTTTCAAAGCTTTGTTCACGGCATCTTTTTTAGTCGGGTTGAAGAATGCGTACCAGCCCCAGGATGCTACATTGTTATCAATTGGAACATTGATGTAAGAGCCGGCACCGTAGCTGATTCCTTCTTTCTCACGAAGTCTTGTAGGGATTCTCGCTGTAAGGAAACCGCCGCTACCTAACATTTCGTTGGCAATCACTAAAGCCGGATAATCCGGAGATTTTCTGTCCATAGAGAAACTGATTTTTCCAACTGCGGCTCCGTTTTCTTTATCCGGCGTCAGATAATCTTTGTCTTGTTTTTTGGTGGCAAATAATTCCGGTTTGATGTACTCGTAAGTTGATTTGGAATTCCATGTTCCAAACGTTGACTCTAGTAAAGCTGCTGTTCCTTTAGGATCTACATCACCAATCACCGAACCTACACCATTGTTACTTCCTAATATTTTGTTGTAGAAATCTACCAGCTGCTCTCTCTTCACTTTCTTATTGTTATCGATCTGTTCCTGCGTAGATGGTGTATAGTAGATGCTTTCCTTCGGATAATTTTCCGTAATTTTTTCAATCTCATTAAAGGCTATGGCCTGCGGATCATTAAGTGAGCTTTCCAGATACGTATTGTACTCGCTGACCGTTTTTGCCAGCTCAGCTTCCGGAAGGGTAGATTCTGTAAGGATCTCTTTGATCAAAGACATAACTTTTGGCAAGCTATCCTTATACGTACTGAAATTGACGTATAATGTCTGACCATTAAATCCGAAGTTGATATTGGATTTCCACTCGTCCAGCATATCCTGGATCTGCTCTTTGGTATGCGTTTTAGTCCCTGTCTTAAGAACCTGAGCCATCAGAGAACCAACATCAGATTTACCATTCAGATCTTTGGCATTACTCACCGGGAATTTGAAACTTCCTAAAACTTTTCCGCCCTTGATGTCTTTCTTTATAAGGCCGTATTTCATGCCGTTGTTCAATTTGCCTTCTGTCAGATTAGCTTTCAGGTTTTTGATGCTAGCCTCGAAAGGTGCAGCTTCTTTCTCCAGAGCCTTACCTTTGTAATCATTCGTCAGAGCAGCGATTTGGTCATTTGTATATTCTATATTCTTGACTCTCACCTCATCTTTTGTCGGGATAAAGACGCCCACCGTTCTGTTATTACTACTGAAGTATTTCTCTGCCACACGCTGGATATCAGCAGCCGTGAGTTTCTCTACATTATCACGGTAAAGCATACCCAGTTTATAATGGCCTGCGCCAACAATTTCTGTCAAATTGATAGCATAACCAATGGTATTGTTTTTAATATTCTCAATTTGCTTCAGCAATTTGGCTTTCGCTCTAGCAACATCCTGGTCAGTATATTTTGTGGTCGCAATTTTGTCCAAAGCATCCCGGAAATCATTTTCTGTAGCTTTCACATCCTTATCTGCGGGAATGTCAAGACCAAAGTACATGTAGCTCGCATCACGCACCAAAGGCTGGTAGCCATAGACAGAAGCGGCTTTTTTAGTGTCGATCATGGCTTTATAAAGATAACCGGAAGGATCTGCCGTCAATATCTCCTGCAACGCATCCAGTGCCGCATAATCTTTGTCTGCATACGGTGCCGTATGATAAAGAGCACCTATTACTTTGCTGTCACCCGCACGTTTCAACTCCACAAAGCGTTCACCGTCCTGTGCCGGCTCCACGGTGTAAGGTGTTTCCAGAATGCGTGATGGCTTCGGAATGGTTGCAAAATACTGTGAAATGTATTCCAATGCTTTTTTCTCATCAAATTTACCTGCCACGATCAGCGTTGCATTATCCGGCTGATAGTACTTTTCATAAAACTTTCTCAGCGTTACTGCTTTCACGCGTTCCACATCTTCTTTGCTTCCAATGGTACTGTTCCCGTAATTATGCCAAAGGTATGCTGTGGAAACAATGCGTTCCATCAAAACACCGCTCGGACTATTTTCACCGATTTCGAACTCATTTCTGACGACAGAAAATTCTTTGTCCAAATCCGTTTGGAGAATAGTTGCATTCACCATCCTGTCGGCTTCCATTTCCAGGAACCATTTCAGATTTTCATCATTAGAAGGGAATACTTCGTAGTAATTGGTTCTGTCGTACCACGTGGTTCCATTGGCATTGCCACCTTTGTCAGACAGCAATTTTTTGATATCACCCAGCTTTTTAGTGCTTTTGAACAGCATGTGTTCCAGGAGGTGAGCCATGCCCTTTTCGCCGTAACCTTCATTTTTTGAACCGACATTATAAACAATATTTACGACGGCGTTACTCTGGGAAGGGTCAGACATCAGCAAAACCTTCATTCCATTGCTCAGGCTATATTCTTTGATGCCTTCCGTATTGCTGATAAATTTTGGAGTTTCGGCTTTTTGAGCATAGACAGGCGTTGCATAGCCTGCGTAGAAAACGACTGCCGCAGTCAGTAAAAGATTCTTCATGTTAAGATTATTAATTAATTTTTGATTGATAAATTTAACGACTTTAATTAGAAATCGGATATCTATTCATGCATTTTATTAAAATCTTAACGTAATTTTGTAAAATGTTAGTGGAGAAAATCATTTTGGGAATAGACCCGGGAACAAGTATCATGGGTTTTGGAATTATTTCGGTGAAAGGAAATAAAATGGAGTTGGTTGCTATTCACGAACTAATCCTAAAAAAATATGCAAACCACGAAACCAAACTTAAGGTTATTTTCGATAAAACATTAGCACTTATTGATGAATACCATCCTGATGAAACCGTTTTGGAAGCACCGTTTTTCGGGAAGAATGTTCAAAGTATGTTAAAGCTGGGAAGAGCTCAGGGCGTTGCCATGGCGGCAAGCCTCCACCGGAATGTGCCCATCATTGAATATTCTCCCAAGAAAATTAAAATGGCCATCACCGGAAACGGAAATGCCAGCAAAGAACAGGTCGCGGGAATGCTCCAGAATCTTCTTAAATTAAAAGAATTTCCTACAAAATATCTGGACGCATCTGATGGATTGGCGGTTGCAGTTTGTCATCATTTTAATTCCGGAAATCTTTCCCAGGAAAAATCATACTCCGGCTGGGACAGTTTTCTTAAACAAAATCCCGACCGGATCAAGTAGTTGTTGATTGATGAACCTTTTTCATAGTAACGTTCTTGAAAACTAATATAGGCAATCTTTTTACTTTTTACTTTTTACTTTTTACTTTTTACTTTTTACTTTTTACTTTTTACTTACTTTTTTCACCTTGATTCCTGTTTCTTTTTTTCCGTATTTTTGAATCGATGAATGATTCTCTGTTTGAAATCGTAGAACACACCAGCCGCAACATTTTCCTTACGGGAAAAGCAGGCACCGGAAAGACTACATTTCTCAATGACTTTGTAAAGAAAACCAAGAAAAAACACATTGTGGTGGCGCCTACGGGGATTGCGGCTATCAACGCTGGTGGTGTGACCATCCATTCCATGTTTGGTCTGCCTCTGAGAACTTTTCTACCAACGACAGAAAGAATTGACCAGAATCTGGCAAACAACATTGCCGACTTGATGCCACATTTCAAATACCGAAAGGATAAGCTGAAACTGCTCCGCGAGATCGAAATTATCATTATTGATGAAGCTTCGATGCTGCGCGCCGATGTCCTGGATATGATGGATTTTGCTTTGAGACACGTGCGGCGGAACCAGCAGAAATTTGGCGGCGTTCAGATGTTGTTTATTGGTGACCTTTACCAGTTGCCGCCGGTGGTGCGGGACGAGTATATTCTCTCAATGTACTATTCATCACCGTTTTTCTTTCACGCCAAAGCTCTGGAGGGCAGCAATTTCATTACCTTGGAGCTCACCAAAGTTTACCGGCAAACCGATGAACATTTTCTTGAGATCCTTAATGCAATCCGGGACGGCATTACCGAAGATATTGATTTTGAAACCCTGAATGCCAGATACCAGCCCGACTTTGATCCTAAAGACGAAGCCTACGTTTATCTCTGTTCGCACAACAAAATGGCGGATGACATCAATCAAAAAAAGATTAAAGAACTTGGTGGAAAATCACACACTTATACTGCCAATGTCGTAGGAGAATTCAAAGAAACACAATATCCGAATGATGAAGTTCTGGAACTGAAAGTCGGAGCGCAGATCATGTTCATTAGAAATGATACTTCTCCCGATAAAAAATATTACAACGGAAAACTCGCCCAGATCTCTTATCTGGATGAAGATGAAATCTCGGTAATTCTTGATGGAAGTGAAGAAGAAATCACGCTGAAAGCAGAAACCTGGGAACAAAAAAAATATTCTCTGGACGACGAGAAAAACATCAAAGAAGAAGTTTTAGGCAGTTTCAAACAGTTTCCGATCCGGCTGGCCTGGGCAGTTACGATTCATAAAAGCCAGGGTCTGACATTTGACCGATTGATTATAGATGCCGGGAAAAGTTTCGCTTCCGGCCAGGTTTATGTTGCGCTTTCCCGTTGCAGGACTTTGGAAGGAATTGTCCTTAAATCTAAGATTACACCTGATGTGATTTTCTCTGACAAAAGGGTTTCTAAGTTTCAGGATGAGACACACGCCAATGCGAAAATCGAGGACATCATCAATTCTGAAAAGTATGATTACAGCATTCAGAAAGTCATCAGGAGAATTGACTGCAGCTGGTTTGTCTCCGCACTGGAAAATTTTAATCTATCAGCCAAAGGTGCCAAATTCATCGAGAAAGAAAGGATGAACCAGCTTTACCACAGTCTGAAACCGGAGATCACCAATCTGGCTGCCATTTTTCAGAAATTCGAGAGAGTTCTGATCCAAAAAACGAAAAAATTCCTGAGAAATGAAGAAGAATGGCCGGAGATTGAGGACAAAGCAATAGGTGCGGTAAATTTTTTCTTTACCCATGTTAATGAAAAAGTGTTCTCGCCTCTCAAGGATTATTACTCCGAGACCAAGGGTGTCAAAGGACTGAAGTCTTTTAATGAAGATTTCCGTGTATGGCTGGACGATATTGAAGATTATTTGAAGGATCTGAAAGAAGTTCACCTCTTGGAAACACCGTTATTCGATAAAGAAAAAGATGTGGAAGTTTCATTGACCATCAAAAAAGTGCCTACTCATGTTTTGACGTATCAACTCTTTCAGGATGGCAAGACGATTTCCGAGATTGCGAGAGATAGAGGGCTGGTTAGTTCCACGATTTTCGGACACCTCTCTAAGTATGCAGAGCAGAATCTGCTGGACAGAAATGATCTGCTGAGAATCTATCCCAAGGAGAAAATATCAGCTTTCGAAAAAGTGTTCCTGCAGAATCCGAAAGAGAATATCAACGACTGGAAAGCTGCGCTGCCGCCGGATTTTGATTATGGTGAGATCCGGCTGATCTGGAATTACTTTTTGAATCTAAAAAAATAATTTCCTCCGGTTCAACATTTTTATCTCCAGAAAAGATCGTATAATTATCCTTTTCTGAAAGATAACCTCTAAATTTGACCATTGGAAACATGGAACAATGCTGAATTTCATCAAGAAAAAAATTGCGCTCATCTGGGCAAAACAATATATTGAAAAATCGAAGGAGTTTAAATCCAATGCGGTCCGGGATCAGCAGGATCTGCTTCTGGAATTGGTAAAGACGGCGGAAAAAACGCTGTTTGGAAGAGAGCATCACTTCGAATCCGTAAAATCGATTGAAGATTTCCAGAAGAATGTTCCGGTAGCCGATTACGAAGATCTTAAGCCTTACATTGAGAAGGTCAAAAAAGGACAGGCGAAAATCCTCTGGCCGGGATTGCCGGAATATTTTGCCAAAACTTCCGGGACCACTTCCGGCTCCAAATACATCCCGATCTCTCAGGAAGCGATGCCGTTCCAGATCGCTGGCGCACAGAGTGCCCTGTTCCACTACATTGCAAAAAAAAATAATGCCGATTTCGTCTACGGAAAAATGATCTTCTTACAAGGTTCTCCGGAGCTGGAAGAAGTTAATGGCATCAAAACCGGAAGATTGTCCGGAATTGTGGCGCATCACATCCCGAAATATCTCCAGAAAAACAGACTGCCCAGCTGGGAAACCAACTGCATCGATGACTGGGAAACCAAAGTTGATAAAATTGTGGAGGAAACCGAGAAAGAAAACATGACCTTGATTTCCGGGATTCCGCCTTGGCTGATTATGTATTTCGAAAAGCTGATTGAAAGACACGGCAAGAAAATCACGCACATTTTTCCGAACCTTCAATTGATTATCACCGGTGGCGTCAACTATGAGCCTTATCGTGATAAGATGAACGAATTGCTTGGAAAACCTGTTGACATTGTACAGACTTTTCCGGCTTCGGAAGGTTTCTTTGCGTTTCAGGATGATTATCAAAAAGAAGGATTATTACTTCTGACCAACCACGGCATTTTCTACGAATTCATTCCCTTAGAACACTATGGAAAACCCAACGCTGAAAGATTGACCTTGAAAGAAGTTGAACTCAACAAAGATTACGCGTTGATTCTGACGACCAATTCCGGACTGTGGGCGTATTCCATTGGTGACGTGGTGAGATTCATCGACAAAAATCCTTACAGAATTTTGGTTTCCGGAAGGACGAAGCATTACACCTCGGCTTTCGGTGAGCATGTAATTGCCTTTGAAGTAGAAGAAGCGTTAAGGGCAACTGTTGAGAAATTCCCGGCCCAGATCACAGAATTCCATCTGGCGCCGCAAGTGAATCCTGCAGAAGGATTGCCTTACCATGAATGGTTCATCGAGTTTGAAAAAGATCCCGAAGATTTTAAAGATTTCAAAACAGAGTTGGATTTACAGCTCAGGCAGAGGAATACCTATTATGATGATTTGATTTCCGGTAACATTCTGCAACCTCTTGTCATCACGAAACTCAAGAAGAATGCTTTTCAGGACTATGCCAAATCCGAAGGTAAACTGGGTGGACAAAATAAGATTCCGCGCCTGGCGAATGACAGGAAGATTGGCGATTTTCTGTCTGAATTCAGAATGTAAGTACGATTGAATAAGTTCCTTAAGAGCGAAAATGATTGTACCAAGGTTTACATAAAGGAACAATATCTTTTTATTAAACCTCTCAGATTTTTAGACCTGTGAGACTTCACCTTGGAAAATACAATCACCGCAACATGAAACTCGGAAAAATTATGGATTTATTAGAACGTAATTGGCTGGCAAGGTCTAATTTTGCACAATGATTTCTTTTACACCGCTGCGCGTTCTGAAAAACGTGGAATTCCGCAACCTTCTCACCGGAAGATTTTTCCTGATCATCGCTTTCCGAATGCTGGCTACGCTGCTCGGATGGTGGGTATACCAACTGACCAAAGATCCTTTTTCCATTGGCTTGATCGGTCTTTCCGAGGTCATTCCCGCGGTCTCCTGCGCACTTTATGCAGGGCACATCATCGATATGAATGAGAAGAAAAAACTGCTTTTGATTTGCAATTATGCTTATGTGATTCTGATCAGTCTGCTTTTGATTCCTGCATTTTTAGGGCACAGAATGCATTTTACGGGACACGAAATCACTTACTTTATTTATGCGGTCATCTTTTTCACAGGCATTTCCCGTTCTTTCCTCGGGCCACTGGTGCCGAGTATGATTCCAAGGATCGTGAAGCAGGAAAACCTGCCTTATGCAGTGACACTGAACCAGGCCACTTACCTCATCGCGTCCGTAAGCGGGCATGCGCTGGGCGGCTTTCTGATTGCACTCATTACTATTAAATGGACTTTGGTGGTAATTGTTTTCAGTATCATCCTCGCATCTTTATTTTTCTGGACAATTAGTCCTCAGCAGTCCGAGAACAAGAATAAAGACGTTAAGGTTTTCGAAAGCATGAAGGAAGGCCTGGCATACATTTATAAAACCAAGGAGATCCTGGGTGCGCAGATGCTGGATATGTTTGCGGTGCTTTTCGGTGGGGCAGTAGCGATGATTCCGGTTTTTGCAAGTGACATCCTGAAGGTTGGTTCCGAAGGTTTCGGACTGCTGAATGCCGCATCTGATATCGGCTCAATGTTGATTATTATCACACTTTCTTTAGTTCCGTTAAGAAAAAATCAAGGGAAGATTTTATTGTTTGTGGCAACCGGTTTCGGGTTATGCATCATCGGCTTTGGACTGTCAAAACTTTATTGGCTATCATTTGGATTCTTAGTGTTGAGCGGAATGTTGGACGGCATCAGCGTTGTCATCAGGGGAACCATTGTTCAGCTTAAAACGCCGGAGGAAATCCGCGGGCGCGTTCTGAGTGTGAATTCGATTTTTATTATGTCCAGTAACGAACTGGGGCAATTTGAGAGTGGACTGACGGCAAAACTGATGGGCGTGGTGCGCTCCGTAGTTTTTGGCGGAACGATGACGGTTTTAACGGCTTTGTTTATTGGTGCGACTTCTAAGAAGTTGAGGAAAATGGAGTATTAAGCTTCTTCTAAACCTGAACTCTGCAAACCGCCAAAACAAGTCTGTCTGTAATCCAATGACATCTCCGGAAATCACAAACATGTCTGTTTGTAATCAAAGAAGTTCTCCGGAAGTCTCCCGCAAATTGTTTGAAACAAAATGCATAGTACGGAAGTCTAAAACAAGTCTGTTTGTAATCAAATGACATCTCCGGAAATCACAAACATGTCTGTTTGTAATCAAAGAAGTTCTCCGGAAGTCTCCTGCAATTTGTTTGAAACAAAATGCAAAGTACGCAAGTCTAAAACAAGTCTGTTTGTAATCAAATGCAATTGTGTTTCGTTTCCTGCAGATTGTTTAGACCGAAATACAACACGTTATTCAAAAAAACAAGCGTGGTTCTAATCAAAGAAAAAGGAAGCAAATTTTGCTTCCTTGAATTTTGTCTTAATAATGACCTCGAAGAGATTCGATATAAATAACGTGAATTCGATTTAAGAATAATGCAAAAATATCAATAGGAATGGGCAATGTCATCCTGAGCTTGTCGAAGGGAGCCCATTTTATAGTAAAAGAGAATGTTAGGCTTTAGCCAAAACCTAGCTTAAATTTTGGCTAAAGCCTACTTTAATCTCTAAATTTATACATCGGGCTGAAGTCCGATGCAATTTATAAAATACAATAAATTGATTATATCGAACTCACGTTAAAATTAATAAAAATATTCTTATATCAAACTTCTGATCTTTGCAATCATATCATCGCCCAATTGGTCTGCTTCTTCCTGAGAAAAAGCTTCGGTGTAAATCCTGATAATCGGTTCTGTATTGGATTTTCTCAGGTGAACCCAATTATCAGCAAAATCGATTTTCACACCATCAACTGTCGAAATGTCTTCGTTTTTAAATTCCTCCTGAACTTTCACAAGCAAAGCATCCACATCAATTTCAGGCGTCAGTTCTATTTTCTTCTTGCCCATAAAGTAAGCGGGATAGCCGGCTCTCAGCTCAGAAACGGTTTTGTTTTCTCTAGCTAAATGAGTCAAGAATAAAGCAACACCGACCAAAGAATCTCTTCCGTAATGAAGCTCCGGATAGATGATGCCGCCGTTGCCTTCGCCACCGATTACGGCATTTTTTTCTTTAATCAGGTTAACGACATTTACTTCTCCAACGGCACTTGCAAAATATTCGGAATTGTGGGTTTTCGCCACATCTCTCAACGCCCGGCTGGAAGAAAGATTGGAAATTGCCACGCCGTTTTTGTTTTTCAAAAGATAATCTGCAACAGCTACCAAGGTGTACTCTTCGCCGAACATTTCGCCTTTTTCATCCACTAAAGCCAGTCTATCAACATCCGGATCTACCACGATTCCCATATCGGCTTTTTCTTTGACCACCAATTCACAGATGTCGCCAAGATATTCTTTCAAAGGTTCCGGATTGTGTGGGAAATGCCCGTTTGGTTCGCAATATAATTTGACAACCTCAACGCCCAATTTCTCCAAAAGTGGCGGGATAGAAATACCGCCTGTAGAATTCACGGCGTCCAGTACCACTTTGAAATTTTTAGCTTTTATCGCCTCAACATCCACCGTTGGCAAATCCAAAATTTGCTGGATATGAATATCGAAAGCATCGTCTCTGGTTTCATATTTCCCCAAATCATCCACTTCCGCATAATTGAAATCCTCATTTTCTGCCAAAGCCAAAACTTCTGCTCCATTGTCTCCGTTGATGAATTCGCCTTTGTCATTCAATAATTTCAGGGCGTTCCATTGTTTTGGATTGTGAGAAGCGGTGAGGATAATTCCGCCGTCGGCTTTCAGTTCAGGAACCATTATTTCTACGGTTGGTGTGGTGGAAAGTCCCAAATCAATCACATTAATTCCCAAACCTTGCAAAGTTGAAGCAACAAGGGAAGAGACCATTTGACCGGAAATCCGCGCATCGCGACCGATGACAAGCGTTAAATCTTTTTTATTTTTATTGTTCTGAAGCCACGTCCCGAAAGCCGAAGCAAATTTCACCACATCCAGCGGTGTCAGATTATCGTTGACTTTGCCGCCGATGGTTCCCCGGATTCCTGAGATTGATTTGATTAATGACATTTTCTTATTTTAAGGTGAGGCAAAAATAAACAATTAATGTAAAATCTAATTTGGAATTAATCTAAATAATATTTTGTATATTTGTACAAAGTTTCATTATATATCGAAGTCCTTCGTGATGCGTTGGCGGTTTCTGTAGATATATTTTGGAACTTTTATTCATTCACCACACTATTTTTCCAATGAATATCCAATGTCTATAAGGCATATGATAAATATTCTTGAAGTTAGATTGCTTCCCTGTTGTAATACCTATATTGAAATTTGGATAAATTAACCTGATTCGCTTATTAATGTGATTATATACTTTTTCTTTTGCAATTGAACGATTACCTCTTTTACCAGTTTCTATGGATTTTTCTAAAAAGGTTTTATTCAATTTTGCAGAAATCGAACCCAAAACTACATCCAAATATTGCATTAAAATATGACTTTTTGAATCAACCTCGCTTATTTGTTGTTCAGAAATTTTAATATTTGCATCAATAAAATCGGGTAAATTTTGTAATCCTAAAAGATACTTTTTGAATTTTTTGCAATTTTCTCTTGTATCTGGAATCTTGTCAAGAAATATTTCTAAATTATTTTCATCGTTTGGATTTAAAAATCTTAAACCAAAAGAATGCTTTAAAAACTGATAATATAATAATAGATATTCATTTTCCAAATGCTCTTCCTTTAAATCAGGTTTTATAAATCTATTGTTAGTAAACATTATTCTAACCTTAATTTTGCCGGCTTGAATAAAATCAAAAAATGTGTCTATAGCATCTATATACTGCTTATGGTTAAGTTTGGTTACTTTCTGCCATTTCAATTCGGAAGTTTTTAGAATGTTTAATCTTTTTTCTTCCAAAACATCAGAGATTAATTTGTGGTCTTTACTATCAATTAAAACTCCTCCGTAAAAGTTTGAGTAAAACTTTCCTTTTTTTATCGATTCGTCGCAGAAAATATAATATCTTTTTTTCATCAAGACAAAAATAATTAAAAGACTGCTTGACTCATAATTTACTTTTTAATAAATATCTACAGAAAAATTGTTAAGAACAACCGCAGTCCGGACCGCAGTTTTTCCCATTCTTCTTCTTAGAAAAAGTTTTTGAGAGTTTCCGGACAATAGCATACAAAGAGGTTAGAACCAAAAGTCCGATAATCACGTATTGCAAAATCAGTGAGCTGTCCATTTTTGAAAATTATTTAAGAATCTGATAGACAATCAATGCTGAAAAATAGGCCAATATTGTCATAGAAACGGTTTGCAGCATCGTCCATTTCAGGCTTCTCGTTTCTCTGTAAACAACGGCAATTGTAGAGATACACTGCATCGCAAATGCATAGAAAATCAAAATCGAGACACCTGTTGCGAAACTGAATACTTTTTCGCCGTTCGGCTTGATGTCCAGTCTCATTTTTTCTATTAATTTTCCTTCCGGCGCCTTCTCATCGAGGCTGTAAAGTGTGGATAAAGTCCCCACAAAGACTTCCCGTGCTGCAAAACTTGTCAGAATCCCGATGCCCATTTTCCAGTCGTAACCGAGTGGCGCAATCGCAGGCTCCATCGTTCTTCCGATCCGTCCCAGATAAGAATGGTCCAATGAAGAATCTGTGGCCAGAATTTCGGCTTTATGCTGTGGCGGACCAAAATAACTCAAAGCCCAAAGAATGATACTGACCGTGAAAATCACCTTTCCTGCTCCGGAAATGAACTCCCAGACTTTACCTAAAACCAGTTTGAAGTCATATCCAAACAAGGGCATTTTGTAAGTCGGCAAATCCATTACCAGGAAACTTTTGATTTTGGTCTTGATGAAACTTTTCAAAATAAAAGAACTGACGAGTGCCATTACAAAACCTAATAAATACATCAGCATCAGCGCAATTGCCCTGTATTTGATACCATAAAAATTGTCGTCAGGAATGATTAATCCGATAATGATGCTGTAAATTGGCAGTCTGGCAGAACACGTCATAAAAGGCGTTACGAGAATCGTAATCAACCGTTCCTTTACGTTTTCAATATTCCTGGTAGACATAATAGCAGGAATAGCACAGGCTGTCCCGGAAACCAATGGAACGATACTTTTTCCGTTCAGTCCAAAAGGTCTGAGCATCCTGTCCATCAAAAAAACAACTCTTGCCATATATCCGGAATCTTCCAACAGGTAAAGGAAATACAAAAGAATTCCAATCTGTGGTGCAAAAACCAGAATGCCTCCAATTCCCGGAATGATTCCACTGGAAACCAAAGAATTGACTGGGCCTTCCGGAAGATGCTCGCCTGAAAATGCAGATAACCAGGTGAAAAAATCCTCAATCCACGTCATCGGATATTCGGCGAGGAAGAAAACACTTTGGAAAATCAATAATAGAATCAACAAGAAAACAACATAACCCCAAACCGGATGAACCAGAATCTTATCCAGTTTTTCCGTCAGGAGTTCCTTGAGCTGAGGTTTTTTTTCGGTAATCTGCGAAGTGATTTTGTCGATATTCTGATATCGTCTTACCGTTTCAGTGATTTGCAAACGTTTCGGAACACTGCATTTGGAATCTTCCTGAGAAATAATTTGATGAATATTTTCAATCTTTCCGAGATAGGTATCTGCAGCCAGAAGCGTCCAGATTTTGTAAAGATTTTTTTCCGAAGTGTTGGAAGAAACTTTGTAAACCAAACCTTTTTGCTCCAGCGGAATCTCGAAAGAATTATTGTCCGATACTTTAAACTGATTGTTAAAAACAGCCTCACGGACGGATTCTATTCCGAGATTTTGTTTGGCATTGGTCTCAAAAACCGGAATATTGAGTAGCTCGGATAATTTTTTGGTGTCGATGCTAATACCGCGCTTTTCCGCTTCGTCGATCTGATTGACTACCATAATCGCCGGAATGCCCAAATCCTGAATCTGCTGAAACAAAAGCAGGCTTCTTCTCATATTAATAGCATCGGCAATGTAGACCACACCGGAATAATTGTCTTGCTCCTGAATCAGGTAGCGGGAAAAAATAGCTTCGTCTTCGGATGTGGGATAGATGCTGTAAGAACCTGGCAAATCGATAACCTCGATTTCCTCATTTTTGTAAACGTAATTTCCGGAATGACTGGCAACAGTAACGCCGGCATAATTACCCGTTTTTTGCTTTTTGTTGCAAAGGATATTAAAGAGTGTGGATTTCCCGACATTGGGATTCCCGATCAACAAAATCTGTTTTTGCTTGTTCTGCATTATTCTGCGACTTCTACCTGGATGAATCTTGCTTCTGCCTCTCTCAGGGCGATTCTGGTTTTATCGGAACCATATTCTATATAAAGTGGCCCGCCAAAAGGCGCCTGATAAAGAACTCTGAAACCTGTTTCCGGAAGCAGTCCCATTTCGATGATTTTTGTCGGCATCTGAAGATTCTCATTGTCATAGCCAACGATTTTTCCGTTTTTATTTTTCGGAAAACAACAGAGCTTATCAATGTGGTTTTTTTGCAAGACTAAAAATTTTGGACTACAAAGATAGCTTATTTTAAATAAATCTAAATAAGATATTTGTCACAAAAAAAACCGGAAGTTCGATTTCCGGCTGCTTATTTATTTTTTCTTTTTCTCGGTGGTTTGTACCACTTCTATTGGATTATCTGTCGATTTGAAAAAGTCATTCAGCATTTTTTCCTGATTCTTCAGCATCTCACCGATCGTCAGGTCGCTTCCCGGCATTTTCATTGACAACATATTTTGAGGAATCTGCGTTCTTGCCTCTGCCATTGGGTCTTGTTTAAAGGCAGCGTAAGATTTCTCGAACTTATCTTTGGCAATGATTTTCTTTTCGTTACTCATTCCAAACTTGGTGTTGATTTCCTCAGCGTAAGTGAATTCTTTCCAGTCTTTTACTGTTTTGTTTCCGGACAATAACCAGGAATAATTTTTCTCGCTGTCCTCAATTTTTACAATTAAACCCGGCAGACCGTAGAATTTGTACGGCCCGTCCTGAAAAGGAATATCTGTCGAGAACCAAGCGGTCCATTGTCTTCCGCCAAATTCCGTTGTAGCCTTCTGCGTATTATAAGTTCCGATTTTTTCTTTGTCAGCTAATATTTTCCAGTCAAATTTAATGTTCTCCTCGTAAGCAAAAAGATTTCTGCTGATTCTGTCCACATATAGTTCCGTCATTGCAGGATAATTTTTGTAGATTTTATAGGAAAACTTTGGCCATTTAATCATCTTCGACATATCTTTAAAGGTCTTGGTCTTCTCCATTTCCTCTACAGAAGTTTTAATAATGGAATCCTGCACAGGCAATGTAAAATCCTGATAGATTGATTTGTCTTTCGCAATGTCAAGTGTTGTCATCACCTTGTCTAATCTTGCAGAATCCTTTTTTGGTTTGTAAGTCAGTTCATAGAAAAAACGGTTGGCCGTTTCCTGCGCAGATGCCATTAATCCAAATAATAAAACCGGAATGATGATTAATTTTTTGAGAGCGTTCATATTTTTTATTTTCTTGTTTCTAAATAATTAGTGCAGGAATCACGAAAATGTTACATTATTTGTTATACATTTTTTTAATCGATTCATTCATCAATTGGTAGATTTTCAAATGTTCATCATCCTTGATAAGTTCTTCGTGAAGCTTCAGAACTCTTTCATCGCCACGTACAGCGGGTCCGGTTTGTGCTAATTTTGGTTCGAGATAATGGATTTTTTCAACCGTTTCATCAATCAACGGGATAAAATAATTAAAATCTAAATCCTGTGAATCCGAAATTTCCTTCGCTCTTGCGAAAAGATGATTCACAAAATTACAGGCAAAAACTGCGGTCAAATGGATGTATTTTCTTCTTTCGTAATCGGAAATTTCAACGTTTTGTGAAATGATAGAAGCTAATTCCAATAATGATTTTTCATCGATTTGATTTTCGGCTTCAATGAAAAAAGGGATCCTGGAATAATCCAGATTTTTTGTTTTGGAAAATGTCTGAAGCGGATAGAAACTCGCTTTTCTGTAATTCCCTTTCAGGACTTCCATGGGCAGCGATCCGGAAGTATGTGCCACCAGAGCATTTTCTTTTGTGATCAATTCTGAAACGTTTTCCACTGAAGAATCTGAAACTGCAATCAGATAAAAATCAGCTTCCGACAAATCTACTGTACTGAAAGGGACATTCACTTCTTCAGAAATTTTCCTCAATTCAATTTCATTGCGGCCAAAAATCTGGCTGACTTCTATATGATTTTGAGTAAAAGCTTTTGCCAGATGATAAGCAACATTTCCGGAGCCGATGATAACAGTTTTCATAACACAAAGATAAAGTTTTGAACTTCCAAATCGCAGACTGCAATCAACATAAATTGATCGCAAATCAAAAAATAATTTAACTTTGGTCTTATTTTTTAATCAAAACTACGAAACACCTGAATGAAGCTTAAGGATGAGGAGATTGTAAAACTTTTAACAGCGCCGGCGACGCTGGAAAAAGGTTTGCGCGCTATGATGGATGCCTATCAGAGCAGGCTTTACTGGCATATCCGGCGTCTGATAGTGGATCACGATCTGGCTCAGGATGTTTTGCAGGATACATTGATCAAGGCTTATCAGAACATTCATCAGTTCAAGAGTGACAGCAAGCTTTACACGTGGCTGTACAGGATTGCAACCAACGAAGCGCTACAGCAGCTCAACAAAATGAACCGTATGAAAAAAACCGATGAGGATGCTGAATATCACATGCAGAATCTGGTGGCCGATAATGCGGGAAAAGATGCTGAGGAAATTCAGATTCTGTTGCAGAAGGCTATTCAAACACTGCCGGAAAAGCAGAAGCTCGTTTTCAACATGCGCTATTATGATGATTTGCCTTATGATGAAATATCGAAAATTCTGGATATGTCCGTTGGGACATTGAAAACCAATTACCATTATGCCAAGGAAAAGGTAGAACAGTACATCAAAGATAATTACTCGGAAGAGTTTTAATGAAAATAAAAGTGATTTTGCGGCATTTCTAATGTTGTAATTGAAAAATGAAAAATTAAGTGAGAGAAAAATGAAAATTGATATAGAACAACTGAACAGAAAAATGCCGTACGAAGAACCTTCGGACGCGTTTTTCAAAACAATTCAGGATCATGTATTAGCCAAAACCCTCGGAGAAAAGCCAGCTGCAAAGAAAGCAGCAAGAATTTTTGCGCTTAATCTAAGATGGGCAGCTGCGGCAGCGGTGGTTTTAATCGCCGGACTGACAGCGTTTTTCAGTCTTAATGAAAATCCCGACATGCTAGTAGCGCAGCAAAAACCAATAGTGGACAGCACCTACGAAATTCTGCCTTCCGAGACAATTTCTAATAAATCTCCGGATCCTGCATCTCAACCAGAACCAGTGGAAATCAATAAAGCGGAACAGAAAGAGCATTCATCCGTTGCGAAACTTTCGAAATCTCAAAACAGAAATCCTGGAGTTTACGATAATGCTGACAGGCAGGATTACGCAACAGACTATAAAATCAAACCTGAAGCTGAGGTGGAAAAAGTACTGGCAGCATTTACACCAGACCAGCTGAAAGATCTCGAAAAGAACAGCGAGCAGGATGTTTACCTGGACCTTTATAATTGATAACAAAAATAATAAGTTATGAAAAAATTGTTATTGACTATCTTGATTGCCGGACTATTTTCCTCCCAAAACGCATCTGGACAGGAAAGGCGTTCGGGCGGTGTCTCTCAGCGCTCGGGCAGCGGCTCTACAATGCGCGGTACATCACCATCCGCAGGGTTTTCGCCGGCAGGAACGATGATGAGACAGCAGCAGAGTCAGAACATCCCGCGCACCTCCGAATGGCGCACCATGAATATGCAAGAGAAAAGAAATGCGGTGAGCGGCATGACCGTGAGAGAACGTTCGGCCTTTCTGCAGAAGATGAAGGAAAACATTGTGGTAGATGACATCAATGTGCCGGAAGACAAGCAGGAAGAATTTAAAAACCTATATACCGAATATCAGAATAACCAGAAGCAAATTCGTGAAAAATTTTTCTTCGATAATAAAATAGAAAACCTGTCTGACGAAGAAGCCGAAAAGAGGCTCAACCAAAGCTTTGAAGTAGGACAACAGTTGCTGGACAACAGGAAAATCTACGCAGAAAAATTTCTGAAACTGCTTACGCCTCAGCAGGTGCTCAAGCTTTTTCAGACCGAAGGGAAAATGCGGGAAAAAGTCCTGGACAAGAAAAACAGCAAGTAAATGCAAAACCTCTACTTTTTAGAGGTTTTTTTTATTTTATATCGCACATTAACAATTGTTTCGAAATAATTTTTCCTATTCTGTTAAAAATATGTATTTTCGCACACTGATTATAAACACTTATATATAAAGATGGCAATTTTAGGCGAAATTAGAAAAAGGTCGTGGCTGTTAGTAGGCGTTATCGCTTTAGCACTTTTGGCTTTCTTGGTTAATCCTGATACGATAGACAAAGTTTTCGGTAAAAATCCGAATATCCTGGGAAAAGTGAATGGAGAAGAGATCACCAGAGACGAGTTCAATGACCAGCTTTTCATTATGCAGCAGCAGGCTCAGCAGCAAGGACAACAGACAAAAGGTCTTGAGGAGCAGGCTTGGCAGATTCTTGTTCAATCCAAACTTATCAAGCAGCAATTTGAGAAAATGGGCTTGGAACTTACAGATGACATCTTCTGGAGCCAGTTGCAATATGACCCTATTTTTGCTCAGAATCAGCAGTATTTTGATGAAAAAGGCAACTTCAAAGTTAAGGATATCAAGGCAGAGATCGAGAAGGCACAGGCGATGAGCCCGGAGAACTACTCATTCTGGTTAAAGAATAAAAAAGCCATTGAATACAGAATGATGGCACGTCTGCTTTTCGGGAATATGACGGCAGGAATCACGACAGGCAAAAAAGAAGCTGAACTGATGATGAAGTTCCGTGATGAAATGGCCAACATCGATTACGTGAAAGTGGATTATCTTGAATTCTCCAAGAAAAATCCGGTGAAAGTAACCACTCAGGATTTGTCGGACTATATCCAGAAGCACCCAACAAGATTCAAGGCTACGGCCAGCAGAAATATTGCTTACGCCTATTTCCCGGCTACGCCGAGCGCTCAGGACGACGCAGCAACACTTAACGAAATCAATAAACTTTATCTAAAAGGAACAGACGCATCTAACGGCACTGAAAATTTTCAGAATACCAAGAACGATTCTATGTTCGTGGAACTGAACTCTGATGTTCCTTTTATTCCTCAGTATGTTGGACTTAACCAAGTTCCACAAGAACTTAAAGATAAAATTGCTAGTGCTGCCATTGGTCAGACCTTCGGGCCTTACAAGGAGCAGAATCTTTACGTTGTTTCTAAATTGCTAGATAAAAAACCGTCTGACTCTACGGAAACAAGACATATTTTGATTTCTTACAAAGATACAGAGATCGGCAAACAGGATAAATCGGTTACCAGAACCAAAGAGCAGGCTAAGAAACTGGCAGACAGCATCTATGCAGCTGTGAAAGCAAATCCGGCATCATTCAGTGATGACTTAAAATTCTCCGATGATAAAGGTTCAGCAGCTCAGGGTGGTAATGTGGGTTGGACCACGCCAGGGCAGCCTAAGTTTGTTCCGGACTTCCAGAAATTTGTGGACAACTCACCTAAAGGTGCGACTGGCCTTGTGGAGACGCAGTTTGGTTATCACATCATTAACATTCTTGATAAAAAATCAGGTTCGATGACCTACAAAATCGCTCACTTGGCGAAGAATGTAAAAGCATCAGACAAGACAGAAAACCAGGTGTTGACACAAGCTACAAGATTTATCCAGCAGACCGAAGGCAAAAGCTTCAACCAGTTTAAGAATCTGGCTGAGAAAAACAAATACAGATTTGACAATCCGAAGACGGTGGGACGTTTCCAGGGAACACTTCCTGGCCTTAACACGGACAAAGACGGTGATATCATCGCATGGGCGTTTGACAAAAAGAGAAACATCGGCGACACAGACATTTTTACAGTGGAAGGAACCGGTGACAGAATTGTAGCTTACGTAGTGGGCAAACAGGATGATGGACTTTCTGATCCTGAAACAGTGAGAGACCAGATTGAGCCCATTGTAAAAAATCAATTACTGGCCAAGAAAATCATTGATAAAATGAACTCAGGAAAATACACTTCGCTGGATCAGGCAGCAAAAGCTTTCGGAACTACGAAGGGAAGTGCGGCAGTTAACATGTTTAATCCAAACGTGAATGGTGCCATGGAACCTAAAGTGGCCGGAGCAGCATTTGGCGCACAGACTAATAAATTGTCCAATCCTGTAGAAGGTATGACAGGCGTTTATCTGGTGGTTAAGAAATCTGTTTCTACCAACAAACTTCCCGGCGACATCAAGCAGATCATAGAATCTATGACGCAGCAGGCATCTCAGCAATTCACAGGTTCTTACCTGAGAAGTCTTCAGGATAATGCTAATATCAAAGATTACAGAATCGAGGTTTGGGACAAGTCTCCTCAGCAGTAATTTAACATATTATCAAATACAGCAAAAGCGGCATAATTGTCGCTTTTGTTGTTTTTTATTTTTATCAATTATAAATCCAATATTCATATATTTGCTAACCACTAAAATTAACAGAAGTGAAGATAAGTAAAGAATTAAAAGCAGGACTGATCGCAATTTTTGCCATTGTAAGTTTCGTGATACTTTATCAGTTTATGAAAGGGAAAAATCTCTTCACCACAGATAATGTGTTCTACGCCAACTATGACAATGTAGAAGGCCTGGAAGTTTCCAATCCTGTTTCCATCAACGGACTGAAAGTAGGTCAGGTAGATGAAATCAAACCCATTACCAAAGGTGGTAAGCTGCACTTCATTGTGAAGCTTACTGTGGATGATACATTTGAGTTCTCCAAAAATTCAACGGTAGAGATTTTCGAACCAGGGCTAATGTCCGGCAAGGAAATGAAAATCAACCTGTTCTACGGCGGCCCAACTGCGAAAGACGGTGATACGCTGAAAGGAAACTACCAATTATCAATGCTGAACTCGCTCAGCTCCCAAGTAAAACCCGTTAAAGATCAATTGTCAAATGTTCTTTTGAAATTGGACTCTACTCTGGCAAGCACCAATAAAATTGTGGATGAACAAAACAGAAGGGAAATCAAAATGCTGCTTTCCAATCTGAATCAGACCGTTGCAGCTTTCAAAGGCACGGCGGAACAAACCAACAGAATCCTTGCTTCCAACGAAAATGGTCTGCATAACGTTATTGATAATGCCAACAAGACATTACTGACTACTAATGCGACGGTGGAGAAATACGGGAAAGTAGCAGAAAGAGTGGATATCGACAAGCTTAATGTGACAATTGATGAATTCAGCAAAACTGCTGGCAAGCTTAATAACGTTATTTCCGGCATACAAAACGGTGAAGGTTCTCTTGGTAAACTGACCAAGGATGATGAACTTTACAATAATCTGACAAAGACTTCTGACAATCTTAATAAACTAGTGGAAGACCTTAAAGCGAATCCTAAGCGTTATGTCAATTTCTCTGTTTTCGGAAAGAATAATAAAGACTAACCTATGCAATATATTGATAATGTGGTTTTTCTGATACTTCTGGTCGCTGGTTTCGGCTTATTTGCAAAACGGCTTAAGGAATTGTACAGGAACATCAAACTGGGAAAAGAAATAAACCGCACGGATAGAAAAGCTGAGCGATGGGCAACCATGACAAGAGTCGCTCTTGGGCAGAGCAAAATGGTAAAAAGACCCATTGCCGGTATTTTGCACATCTTTATCTATGTCGGTTTTGTCATTATCAATATAGAACTTTTAGAAATCGTCATTGACGGGATTTTCGGAACACATCGTTTTCTTCAAGGTGTTTTAGGTGAATCCTTTTATGCCTTTTTTACGGGATTTTTAGAAATCTTGGCGGCTCTGGTGGTTTTTGCAGTCATTGTATTTTTTATCAGAAGAAACTTTTATGATGTCAAGAGATTGACAATGAAGGAACTGTTCGGCTGGCCAAAAGAAGATGCCAATTGGATTCTGATCATCGAATTTGCTTTGATGGTGGCTTTCTTTACCATGAACGGTGCAGATTATTATGCTGATGCTGCTCGTTTTTCAGGAAATTTTCCAATCTCGGCGCACCTGTTTCCGTTTTTTCAGAATATGGATGTGGAAACCCTTCATATTATAGAAAAATCAGCGTGGTGGTTTCACTTCGTTGGGATTTTATTCTTTATGAATTATCTCTACTATTCCAAGCATCTTCATATTATTTTTGCCTTTCCGACTACGTGGTATGCCAATCTTGAGAAGAAAGGAAAATTCAACAATCTGGATTCGGTGACTAAGGAAATCAAACTGATGATGGATCCGAATGCAGACCCATACGCTGCTCCGGCTGAAGGCGCAGAAGAAGTACCTTCAAAATTCGGAGCCGAAGATATCTTTGACCTTAATCAACATCAACTCCTGAGTGCTTACTCTTGTACCGAATGTGGCAGATGTACTTCGGTTTGTCCCGCTAATATTACGGGTAAAAAATTGTCTCCAAGACTGATCATGATGAAGACCAGAGACCGTCTGGAAGAGGTGGGCAAGAACATCAACAAGAATGGAAAATTTGTGGACGATGGCCGAAAACTTCTGAACGATTACATTACAAAGGAAGAACTTTGGGCCTGTACCACCTGCAATGCTTGCGTAGAAGCCTGTCCGGTTTTGATTGACCCATTGTCTATCATTTTCGAGATGAGGAGATTCCTGGTAATGGAACAATCTGCTGCGCCACAGGAATTGAATCTAATGATGACGAATGTGGAGAACAATGCTGCGCCTTGGCAATATAATCAGGCAGACCGATTGAATTGGGCGAAGGATAATTAATCATTTGTACAAAGTATCTAAGTAAAAAGTACATACAATGTACTTATTGAAGCTTTAAAGATACGTTTTACATTAATACATCATACATTTTACAATAAAGATGGATTTCACTATAAAAACAATGGCAGATTATGCTGCGGAAGGTCAATCTCCGGAAGTTCTCTTCTGGGTCGGGTGTGCCGGAAGCTTTGATGACCGTGCCAAAAAAATTACGAAGGCATTCTGCAAGATATTGAATAAAATCGGTGTCGAGTTTGCAGTTCTCGGCCAGGAAGAATCCTGTACCGGCGACCCTGCTAAACGTGCCGGAAACGAATTTGTGTTCCAGATGATGGCTCTCACCAATATCGAAGTTCTGAATTCTTACGAAGTCAAAAAGATCGTGACGGCTTGCCCACACTGTTTTAATACCTTGAAGAATGAATATCCAAGTCTAGGTGGAAACTATGAAGTGTTGCATCATACGCAATTTCTGAAAAACCTGATGGAAGAAGGCCGGTTGAAAATTGAAGGCGGTAGTTTCAAAGGTAAAAAAATCACGTTCCATGACCCTTGCTATCTCGGACGTGGCAATAATGAATATGAAGCCCCAAGAATGCTCCTCGAAAAGCTGGATGCAGAACTGGTAGAAATGAAACGTTGCAAAACGAATGGTTTATGCTGTGGTGCGGGCGGTGCGCAGATGTTCAAGGAACCGGAAAAGGGAAACAAAGACATCAATATCGAGAGAACGGAAGAAGCACTCGCTTTTCAGCCGAAAGTGATTGCAACTGGCTGTCCGTTCTGTAACACGATGATGACCGATGGCGTGAAGCACTTCAACAAAAATACCGAAGTGGAAGTTAAAGATATTGTGGAGCTTTTGGCAGAAGCTGAGGATTTGTAAATATTAATTCACTAAACTATTAAAACCTCAGAATATCTGGGGTTTTTGCTTTGAATTAAAATCCGTAATTTTATACCTTAATTTTTTAAGAATGAAATTGCAGAATGTGATTCCATTTCATCAATAAATCTCTTCCTATGAAAATTGAAGAATCCAGCATTATAGAAACCAACGATTACCGCGTCATCATATATCCGGCCTCAAGACCTTTTACAGCAAAGGAAAGTAAAATCATCGCAGAGAGATTGTATGATTTTCTTGCAAGCTGGGCAGCACACGGAAAACCATTGTCATCATCTTTCAAGATTGAGAAAAACCAGTTTATCATCATCTGTGTAGATGAAGAAAAAGAAGCCGCTTCCGGCTGCAGCATTGATGCGCTTGGAAAGGTAATGAGAGAATTGGATACAGAATTTGAGCTTGGGTTGTTTGACCGCATGAAAGCCAGCTTTGTAGAAAATGGCGAAGTCAAAACATTGAAGCTTTCTGATTTCAAATCTAAAATAAGAAACGGCGAACTATCTAAGGATATTGAGGTTTTCGATTTTTCCAAAAACACTTATCTTGACTTTTTGAGTCATTTTCTTCAGCCTTACAGCAGAAGCTGGGCTGCATCAATTGCATAGTCAAAAAACTTAACCTTGAAAATCCTCTTCCTCACAACAGCGCATCGGTATAATGATGATCGTATCTTTTATCATCAGGCCGCCGAACTAGCTGCCCGCGGAAATGCTGTAAAAATATGCAGTCTGTGTTCAGATTATGTTGGTAACATCAATCATATTGAAATAGATGCTAATGATATTCTGAAAGATAGTTCAGAATCTAAGATTCAAAAATTTGTGAATGTATGTAAGGATTTCACTCCGCATGTCGTTGTCTGCTCAGAGCCGCTGGCAGTTCTGGCTGCACATCAGTACAGAAAAAGGCACAAGATCAATATTATTTATGATGTCACGGAATGGTATCCTTCCCTATCGATGCTAAGACCCTTTACTCGGCTGATGAAATGGATTCATGCGACTAAATTTTTGCTAATTCAACTCTACGCCGGGTTTGTAAGTACACATTTTATTTTTGGTGAAGAGACTAAAAAATGGCCGCTCGCATATACTTTTCCCTGGAAAAAAAAGTTGATACTTCCCTACTATCCCGCTAAGGCGTTTGTTGCAGAATCCATAAAAACACTGATTTCCAACCAAATAACACTTTGCGTTACCGGTGAACTTTCTGAAGAAAAGGGTTTCGGGCATTTTATGAAGGCTGTAAATCTTCTCAAAGCACGGCATACGGATCTTAACGTGAATGTTCTGATGATTGGTGCTGCCCGGACAGAAGAGGATGAAAACTTTTTGGAGGAACAACTCAAGAATTCATTGGCAGACCGTGTCGACTTTGGAAAGCCGACTTCCTTTGAAAACTTCACACAATCATTTTCTTTTGCCGATGTTTGTTTCGACTTGAGAGGATTTAACTTCGAAAATCACCATTCCCTGCCCATCAAACTTTTCTATTACATGGGCGCCGGGAAACCCGTTGTTTATTCAGCTTTGAAGGGTATCCGAAAGCATATCAAGCCAATAGACTTTGGTTTTCTGGTCAATCCGAACGATACCAATTCGATAGTTCGACACATTGAACAATATCTGAATGATAGAAGTCTTTACCAGAAGCACGCTGAAACAGCACGAGCACGGTTTCTGGAAGAATTCAACTGGTCCAGAATTTCCGGTTCTTTTGTCGATTTTATAACGGAAGCTGCTAAAAACAGGACATGAAACAGCTGCGCGTCATTCAGACCTTTGTCTCACGGTTTTTGATTCTGATCGTCAATTTCGGTCTCGTAATCTTCTCTACAAATATGTGGGGCAGCGAGGGAAAAGGTGTGATCTCGATTGTGATCGCAAATGTAGCGATGGTGAGTTTTTTCAGCAGCGTTCTTTCCGGGAGCAGCACCTCCTATTTCGCCAGAAAATTCCAGGTGGAACAGGTAATGAGCTATTCGTATCTATGGTCCCTGTTCACAGGAATTAGTATTCCATTGATACTGAACATTTTTCAGGAAGGTTATTTGGTTTACCTGATGTTCATTTCTGTTTTTTCTTCTGTTTTGACGACTAATATCAGTCTTTTTATCGGCACGCAGGACATCAAGCGCTATAATCTTTACACGGTACTTCAGCAGCTGCTGCATGTTATTTTTCTGATGGTTTTGATTTTCATTGCAGACTTCAGGGATGTCTCCGTGTACTTTCTTGCGCAGATTTTCTGTCTCCTTATTTTGTCTGCTGTCAGCACTTTACAGCTTTTTAAAAAATGCCGGATCAGGAATTTTATCCTGACAAAAAAGGTTTTCCGGGATATGCTGGAATATGGATGGAAAACACAGCTGAGCGCATTCGTACAATTTCTGAATTACAGACTATCTTTCTATTTCCTGGAACATTATCAGGGTCTGTCTGCCGTTGGGATATTTTCTATCGGCATTACGTTTTCAGAAGCCATCTGGACCATTACGAGAAGTATCGCCGTAGTACTTTACTCGGATGTTGTGAACAGTCCTAGCCATGAGGATTCTATTCAGAAAACCAAGGCATCCCTTAAAGTAGCCTTCAGCGTGATGGTGATCTTCTTCTTGGGAATTTTATTGATTCCGTCACAAGTTTATATTTTAATTTTCGGAAGGGAGTTTGGCGAGACCCGTTTCATCATGCTGCTTCTCACGCCCGGCATCTTTGCCATCGCCGTGAGCGATATGATCGGCTATTATTTCTCGGCAGTCAGGGAACTGAGGATTCTTAACATCAAGTCGTTCGTTGGCCTCGTCATAACCATTGTTTTATCTCTCATTATCATTCCGGTCTGGGGTATTTTAGGCGCCTGCGTGGTGACCGTAAGTTCCTATGTGGTTTCCGCATCTATTCTTTTCTGGCGCTTTTACACAACCACGAATTTTTCATTGAAAGATTATCTGATTACACCGGCAGAGATGAAAATTTTATTCAAAACGCTAACCGGAAAACAACATTGATAGCCTTTAATACATATTTTATCAATCAAATCCATTATTTTTACGTCGAAAAAATAAAACATGTGCGGGATTAGCGGATATCATTTACTCAACAAAAGTATCAGCTCCAGAAATATTCTGGAAATGAATGATGCCATCCGTCACCGCGGTCCAGATGATGAAGGTTTTTGGCTTTCAGATGGCATTGCCGGGAATTCTTTTTCTGGTAAAGCTTCGACTCAACCGGTCAAAAATGAATTTCCTGTTCTTGAAGAAACTGATTCCAGAATAGCATTAGGCTTCAGAAGACTTTCTATTGTGGACCTCTCGGAAAAAGGGCATCAGCCGATGAGCTCTGAAGACAGATCGGTAACAATTACTTTCAATGGCGAGATATACAATTTCAAATCGCTCAGAAAAGAACTGGAAAATCTGGGATATCATTTCAGAAGTCACTCAGACACGGAAGTGATTGTGAAAGGATATCAGGAATGGGGAACCGCTATTTTCGGAAAACTGGATGGTATGTTTGCACTCGCTCTTGTAGACGTGACAAAGCGACATCTATTTCTTGCCAGAGACCGTGTGGGAATGAAACCACTGTTTTATTACCATCAAAATAATGCAATCATCTGGGCATCCGAGATCAAAGCATTGTTGAAAAATGAACTCATCCAGCCAGAAATCCACTGGCAGGGCGTTTACAGCAATTTTCTTTTCCAGACTACGCTGGCTCCGGAAACCTGTTTTAAAAATATACTTTCTCTGGAAACAGGAACTTTTATAAATCTCAATCTGGATAGCGGTATCACTGACAAGGTTAGATTCTGGGACTTGCCAAAAGCAAAACTAGATGCTGTTTCTGAGTCTGAAGCGGTGGCAGAAGTCGATCGACTGCTTTCTGCAAGCGTAGAAAAACAGCTGTACGCAGATGTTCCCGTAACCAGCATGATGAGTGGAGGCATCGATTCTACATTGATTACCGCACAGTCTAAAAAGTATAAACAGGATATTAATGCGTTCACCATTGCTTACCAATTTTCTGAAAGCGAAGTAGAGAATGCCAGCCTTATGGCGAAACAAATCCAGATTCCACATCACATCAAAACGGTTTCTGACGATGAGATCCTTCAGCAGCTTAAAGACAATATCCAACATTTTGAAGAACCTTACAGCAGTCTTGAAGTATTAATGAATGCTGCAGAATATGCGCGTGAACTGGGTTTCAAAGTCGTGCTGAGCGGCAACGGTGCCGATGAGCTATTTGCAGGATATTCCCACTCGCTGAAACTGGAACGTTGGAAAAAGACCAGAAAGTTTAGCTTTCTCAGACATTTCATTTTTACCAACGACAATCTTTCTAAAAAGGTCAAAAATTATCTGTCGCAGGAAGACATGCTGGACTTTTTTCGACAAAGTCAGGTTGGTATGAAGCCTGCAGAGGTGCGAGATGTGTTACGCAAAGAAATTTATCAGTCAATTAATCCTCAGCTTAATGATAAAAAAACCACAAAAAGTAAGGATTACGAAGCGCTTTTCGAATATGACATGCGATATTCACTGTCATCACATCACGTTTTTCGGGACGATTTGAGCGCCATGAAATATGGTGTGGAGTTCCGGTATCCTTATCTCAGCAATGATCTGATCGATTACATAGCTTCTCTGCCGGAGGATTTGCGATTTAACGGAATCCGGAACAAACCACTGCTCCGCAAGGTAGCACAGTCTTACGTACATCCCGAAGTTCTGAAAATGCCGAAACGCGGTTTTTCTTTTCCACTTGCCCATTTTATAAGAACCGAACCTCGCGTCCGGAATTTTATTGCGGAACAATTAGAAAGTCTCAAGACACGTAACTTTTTCAATGCTGAAACCATGGACCTGTGGTGGAAAAATCAAAGATCCGACTATGACTGTGTAAAAATCTGGCAATTAGTAACTTTTGAATTGTGGTATCAGCGCTATTTTGAGGCGTAACAAATTGATTTTTGTACTACATTTGTATCATGAAGAAAAGCTTTTTCATAATAATTTCAATGATGGCAATGATTTGCTGCCGCGGTGATGAGAATGACTATCAGGTCATTGATCAGGTTCTGAAGATGTATGTCCGCAGTGCATCCAATCCGGATTTACTGAACAGTAAAATTCCTGGATCCTATACTTCCGTCAGTCTGCTGGATTTGCTGAGTGAGACGGCTCAGGCGCCTGTCTCAGGCTCCAGTCTTCAAAAGGATCGCGACACCATTACTTATCTCGATTATGCTGCAGGAGCAGTACGCCGACTCAAAGATTCCATCAGTCCGGAACTCAAGATCTACCGGTCAAGATTTCTGATAAGATATTCTAAGAAAACAAACTCCCAGACCGTGAATGATGATGACACCGTTGAAATAGAATACCGCTGGACGCCCTCACTTTTCGAGCTCTCCAAACTCTGGTATGACAATCAGCTGATATTCACAAAACTTCCGGGCCAGCCCAACATTGTGACCATCATTAAATAAAATCATTAAATTTGCACAACTTCTGTCAGATGAAAAAAGTAGAACGCTGGAAGTTTTGCAGGCATCTGACATTAAACACCTAACACCCAACAAAAATGTTACAGGTTAATTTTTTGCGCGACAACAAAGAGCGCGTTTTGGAAGGCTTGAAGAAGAGAAACTTCAAGGAATTAGACTTGGTCGATGCCGCCATTAATGCGGACGACGAAAGAAAAAGATTACAGTTTGAGCTGGATTCTCAACTTTCCGAGATGAATAAAATTTCGAAAGAAATTGGTATTCTGATGAAAGAAGGAAAAAAAGAAGAAGCTGAAGCGGCAAAATCCAAAACTTCGCAGTACAAAGAGTCGAGCAAAGATCTGCAGCATCAGCTGAATGAGTCGGAAAAGACTTTGACCAACATTCTATATCAGATCCCTAACATTCCTAACGAAAAAGTAGTTTCAGGCGTCTCTGCAGATGACAACGAGATTGTTTACGAATCTACAACAGTAGAAGGTCTTGGTGAAGGCGCAATTCCTCATTGGGAACTGGCTAAAAAATATAATCTTATCGATTTTGAATTAGGCGTGAAAGTAGCCGGCGCAGGCTTTCCTGTTTACTTCGGAAAGGGCGCAAGATTGCAACGCGCGCTGGTTCAATATTTCCTCGATAAAAATACAGAAGCCGGCTATGAAGAAGTCAATGTTCCGCATGTTGTGAATGAAGCCTCAGGCTATGGCACAGGACAATTACCTGATAAAGAAGGACAAATGTACTATGTGTCCGAAGATGATCTCTATCTCATTCCTACTGCCGAGGTTCCCGTGACCAATATCTACAGAGATGTGATTATTGAAGAGAAAGATTTGCCGATTAAAAATACTGCTTTCTCTCAGTGCTACAGAAGAGAGGCCGGAAGTTATGGAGCCCATGTGAGAGGCCTGAACAGACTTCATCAATTCGAAAAAGTGGAGATCGTAAGGATCGAGAAACCGGAAAATTCTTATGCAGTCCTGGAAGAAATGGTAGAGCACGTAAAATCGATCCTGGAAGATCTAGAATTGCCTTACAGAATCCTGAGATTGTGTGGCGGCGACACCGGTTTTGCATCTGCAATGACTTACGATTTTGAAGTATGGAGCGCAGCTCAGGAGAAATGGCTGGAAGTGAGCTCTGTTTCGAATTTTGAAACGTTCCAATCTACCCGCCTTAAGTGCCGTTACAAGGGCAACGAAGGCAAGTCTCAATTGGTTCACACGCTGAATGGCTCTGCGATGGCATTGCCAAGAATCATGGCAGCCCTATTAGAAAATAATCAAACGCCGGAAGGCATCAGATTACCAAAAAAAATCGCAGAATATGCGAGGTTTGAATTGATCAATTGATTCTGATATTTATTAGTAAAAGGCCGCAAAAAATTTTGTGGCTTTTTTATTGAATGATGACATTCCAATAAAATCGAAATTAATTTTCAAGTTCTATTGTGATTGACAAACAAAATGTTTACTTTTGCACCTCGAATAATTATAAAAATTTATAAACAATGTTTGCAATTGTAGAAATAGCAGGGCTTCAATACAAAGTTGAGCAAAACCAAAAGTTGTTTGTGAACCGTCTGAAAGGAGATAAAGGTGCGAAAGTTTCTTTTGACAAAGTTCTTCTTACTGTAAACGGCGCAGTAACTGTGGGTGCCCCGGCTGTAAGCGGTATAACCGTAGATGTAGAAATTCTTGACCACGTTCAGGCTGACAAAGTAATCGTTTTCAAAAAGAAAAGAAGAAAAGGTTATGCAAAGAAAAATGGTCACAGACAGCAATTAACTCAAATTTTGGTAACTGGTATTACTGGATTTGACGGTGCGAAAAAAGAGGCTAAAAAAGCTGCTCCTAAGAAAGCTGCTAAAGCTGAAGTAACAGAAACCAGCGAATCTGCTGAATAATTTTTAATCCAAAAAAGCTTAAAATAAAATGGCACACAAGAAAGGAGTCGGTAGTTCCAAAAACGGTAGAGAATCTCACTCTAAAAGACTAGGTGTTAAGATTTTCGGAGGACAAGAAGCTATTGCCGGCAACATCATTATCAGACAAAGAGGTACGCAACACCATCCAGGTGAAAACGTGGGAATGGGTAAAGACCACACTTTGTTTGCTTTGGTAGACGGTAAAGTAGTTTTCAGAAAGAAAGCCAACAACAGATCTTTCGTATCTGTAGAACCGAACGCTTAGTCAACAGCGTTTTGATAACATAAAAAAATCCCGGCTTTTCAGCCGGGATTTTTTTATGATTAGAATTTTAGAATTACATGGATTCCATCTGTTCTTCTGTAAACTCCATATTGTGGAATACGTTCTGAACATCATCATCTTCCTCAAAGCGTTCCAGCATCTTCATATTAGCTTTGAACTGGTCATCAGTCATTCCTTTGGTGTTATTAGGAATTCTCTGTAATTCGGCACTTTTTGCCTCGATTCCAAGCTCATCAAGCTTATGAGACATCGAACCGAAATCTTCGAATGCTGTCGTAATCAAAACTTCATTATCATCCTGGTCGATTTCTTCTGCACCCCCGTCGATCATTTCCATTTCGAAATCATCCCAATCGGATTTGATTTGAGATTTTTCAATAGTAAAAATCCCTTTTCTGTCGAAGATAAATGCTAACTCACCATTCTTACCAAGGTTACCGTCAAACTTATTAAAAATCGCTCTAACATTGGCTACAGTTCTTGTTGGGTTGTTAGTGGTACATTCTACAAAAAATGCGACACCGCCTTGTCCATATCCTTCATAAGTTATTTCCTCATAGTTTTCCGCATCTGCACCACTTGCCTTTTTGATAGCTCTTTCAACATTGTCTTTTGGCATATTGGCACCTTTGGCATTTTGGATACATCTTCTTAATGCAGGATTGGATTCAGGATCTGTTCCTCCGGCTTTCACAGCCAAGGCAATATCTTTCCCTATTTTTGAAAATGTTTTGGCCATCTTATCCCATCTGGCCATTTTTGAAGCTTTTCTATATTCGAATGCTCTTCCCATTTTGTGATTATTTATTGGTGCAAAAATACTGATTTGTAAGAACAAAAAAAATACCTCCAATTGCTTGGAGGTATTTATATTCAGAAAATTAATTATTTAAAATTATTTTTTCTTTTTAGCCGGAGCCTTTTTCTTAGCTGGAGCTTTTTTCTTAACTTTTACCGGAGTTGGATCATCGTAATCTCTCTTTTTAAGAGCATTCCACTGAGCCGCATCTTCGATAGCTGTAACAACTACTTTTCTGTCAACTTGTCTTTCTGCATCAGAAGCAGTAGCAGGAACAGTAGCTTTAGCTTTACCAACACCTACAGATTTCAATGCGCTAGGATCTACACCTCTTGAATCTAGTGCAGCAACTACAGCAGCAGCTCTCTCTCTAGATAGTTTCAAGTTGTAAGCTTCAGAACCTTTAGCATCCGTTCTACCTTCTAATAGATAATTACCTCCGTCTTTCTTGATTAGCTCAGCAGCTTCGTCAAGTGCTGGTTTAGACTCAGCTTTGATTGTTGCTTTGTTGAAATCAAAGAACACACTACCTAATTTAGTTTCAACTTCAGTAGCTGTTACTTTTTTAGGCTTAGGACATCCGTTGTATTCTGGAAGACCTGGAACTGTAGGACAAGCATCATCTTTATCAAGAACACCGTCACCATCAGTATCTGGCCATGGACAACCTTTGTTTTCTACTGGACCAGGAACGTCAACACAAGCATCATCTTTATCTAATACTCCGTCACCGTCTGTATCTGGCCAAGGACAACCGTTGTTTTCTTTTGGACCAGCTACGTCTGGACATTGGTCATCGATATCTGGGATACCATCGCCATCTGTATCAGGACATCCTTGGAACTCAGGTAAACCTGGAGTATCTGGACATCTGTCATCTTTATCAGGAATTCCGTCTTTGTCTCTGTCAGTGTTACCGAATCTGAATAACAATGATGCAGAAGCTTGCCAGAAGTTAGCAACATTTGATTTGTCAACTGGAGTAGTTACATAATCACCTTGAACACCAAGACCGAAGTTTTTAGTAACCCAGAAATTGATACCTGCACCAGTACTTACTGTGAAGTGATTAGCTTTTCCTGTTAAATCACCATCCTCGTTGTATGCAGCATAACGATCTCCTGACTTTCTATCCCAATTAGGAAAAGTAAGACCTGTATAATCGTGTCTCAGGTAGTTAGCACCAACTCTCAAATATGGATCAAACCAAGACTCTTCGTCCCAAAGAAGACCTGCTCCTTTGAACTGTAGACCAAGACCTGTCATCAAGAAAAACTCTTTATCCATACCGAAACGCTTGTTGTCTACGTTACCAACAGTAGTCTGCCAGTCTAGAACGATACCTTTGCTAAGGCTTCTTGCAACAGTAAGTTTGGACAATGGTGGCGTAATTGAATACTTAGAAACACCAAACAAGTTTTCTTTGAAATTGTTGAATGAGAACGTATTGCTGAAGTTATTTCTTTGCGCTACGTGATTCACTCCATGAGCACCTACTCCTATTACCCACTTATTGGTAGTAGTTTGGGCGAAAACAGTACTGGCAACAGTAAGCGCCAATGCTGAAATTCCTAATTTTAGATTTTTCATAGAATTAAATGATTAAATAATTGATAATGCAAAATAAATATAATTTTTCTTTATAAACAAAGTTTTTTTAGTTTTTCTTTAACAGTCGCTGGATGTTGACCTTGTTCTCACGGTCTTTTATCGCTTCTCTTTTATCGTAAAGTTTTTTACCTCTTGCCAATGCTACAAGGAGTTTGGCCTTTCCTCTATCATTAATATATAACTTTAAGGGTATTATGGTATTACCAACATCCTTTAACTTTTTTTTAAGTTTTTGCAATTCGTAATTATGCAGTAGCAACTTCCGTTCCCTTTTTGTTTTATGATTATAAAATGTGCCGAGTTTGTACTCGTCAATCATCATATTAATGACGTACATTTCATCATCAATAAACTGGCAAAAACTCTCTGTAATAGAGGCTTTAGAAGACCTTAGCGATTTGATTTCAGTACCAGTCAGTACAAGTCCGGCTTCGTACTCATCTAAAATTTCGTACTCGAAACGGGCGCGTTTATTAAGAATATTAACAGTTTTTTCTATTTTAACTTTCATTTGAAGTTTTTTATTGAGTTGTGAGATAATCACGTGATCTGCTGCAGATCATTACTATGGTTTGAATGGTTTGATTTCAATGGTTGATGGATGGGAAACACTTCAGTATCCCAACTAATTTTCGTATTTTTGCAGACAAATTTACAAAACTATATGTTAACAGTATCTAATTTATCATTACAGTTCGGGAAGAGAGTTCTCTTCGACGAAGTCAATATAAAATTTACCAAAGGAAATTGTTACGGCATTATTGGTGCCAATGGCGCCGGGAAGTCTACATTTCTCAAAATATTAAGCGGGAAGCAGGAAGCGACTGCCGGAAACGTCTCTCTGGAACCTGGAAAAAGAATGTCTGTTCTGGAGCAGGATCACTTTGCGTATGATAATTTTACAGTTCTGGAAACCGTTCTCCGGGGTAATCAGAAGCTTTTTCAAATCAAGGAAGAGATGGATGCGCTTTATGCCAAGGAAGATTTTTCTGATGAAGACGGGATCAAAGCCGGAGAATTGGGCGTTATTTACGACGAGATGGGCGGCTGGAATTCTGAGGCCGATGCACAGACCATGCTTTCGAATGTCGGCATCAATGATGATATGCACTGGCAAATGATGTCCGAACTGGAAAACAAGGACAAAGTAAGAGTTTTACTGGCTCAGGCATTGTTCGGGAATCCGGATGTTCTGATTCTGGATGAGCCTACCAATGATCTGGACATCTCCACCATCGCCTGGCTAGAAGATTTCCTGGCAGATTATGAAAACACCGTCATCGTAGTATCGCACGACCGTCACTTCCTGGATGCAGTCTGTACGCATATCGGAGATTTAGATTACTCAAAACTGAATCTTTATACCGGTAATTACTCATTCTGGTACCAGGCTTCTCAGCTGGCTACGAGACAGAGAGCTCAGGCTAATAAGAAAGCAGAAGAAAAGAAGAAAGAATTACAGGATTTCATCGCAAGATTCAGTTCCAACGTCGCGAAGGCCAAGCAAGCTACAGCGCGTAAAAAAATGATCGACAAGCTGAATATTGATGATATCAAACCTTCATCCAGACGTTATCCGGCCATTATTTTCGATATTGAAAGAGAAGTGGGAGATCAGATTTTGGATGTGAAAGGACTTGAAAAGACAAAAGATGGCGAATTGCTGTTCTCCAATATTGACCTCAACCTTAAAAAAGGCGATAAGGTAGCTGTTATCTCCCGTAACTCATTGGCGATTACAGAATTCTTCCAGATCATTTCCGGAACTACTGAGGCTGATAAAGGTACTTACAACTGGGGCGTGACGACCAACCAGTCTTACATGCCGCTGGATAACACCGAATATTTTCAGGAGGATGTGAATCTGGTGGACTGGCTGAGACAATTCACTAAAAATGATGAGGAAAGACACGAGGAATTTATGCGAGGCTTCCTGGGAAGAATGCTCTTCTCCGGAGACGAGGCTCTGAAATCTTGTAAAGTACTTTCCGGAGGCGAGAAAATGCGTTGTATGTTCAGTAGAATGATGCTTCAGAAGGCCAATGTTCTTCTGTTGGATGAGCCAACCAACCACCTGGATCTGGAAAGTATCACCACGCTGAACAACTCTTTGAACAACTTCAAAGGCAATATTTTACTGTCTTCTCATGACCACGAGTTGCTGGAAACTGTCTGTAACAGAATCATTGAGCTGACGCCGAAAGGTATCATCGACAGAGATATGACTTACGACGAATATCTGGGCGACAAAAAGATCAAAGAATTGCAGGAGCAGATGTATTCTTAAACCTGATTGGAAAAATAAATTTTATACAGGCATCTCAAATTTCGGGATGCTTTGTTGTTTTTTATACGGACGATGCTTTGTTGGATTGAGACAGTGCTTTGTTGGATCGATCCATACCTTTGTTGGATTGAGACGGTGCTTTGTTGGATTGATCCAGACCTTTGTTGGATTGAGACGATGCTTTGTTGGATCGAGACGGTGCCTTGTTGGATTTAGACGGTGCTTTGTTGGATCGAGACGGTGCTTTGTTCGATCGATCCAGACGTTTGTTGGATCGAGACGGTGCTTTGTTGTAAGAGAAAAAATATTTAAATAAATTAAAAACATTGTGAAGCATTTTTTTAATTTTATAGAAATATATCAGCCTTATGAATTCTATGAAATACATTATCCTGTTTCTGCTGCTCCCATTTCTGGGAATGTCGCAGACCAAAGATCCGCGCTACCAACCCAAACCTTACGTTCAGCTGAAGCATCCTGAGTGGAGCAAAAACGCAACCATCTACGAGGTCAACATCCGGCAATACACCAAAGAAGGTACCTTTAAAGCATTCGAAAAACATCTGCCCAAGCTCAAAGAAATGGGTGTTGACATCCTGTGGCTGATGCCGATCCATCCAATTGGAGAAGAACATAGAAAAGGAAAGCTGGGAAGTTACTATTCCGTTAAAGATTTTAAAGGTGTGAATCCGGATTTCGGAACCTTACAGGACTTTAAGAATCTGGTCGACAAAATCCATGCGATGGGAATGCACGTCCTGATAGACTGGGTGGGCAATCATTCCGCCTGGGACAATCCTCTTGCGAAGGAACATCCGGATTGGTACACTAAGTCCAGAGAAGGAAATTTCCAGCCAACGCCCTGGTATGATTGGGACGATGTCATCGATTTCGATTATAACAATCCGGACTTCCGGGAATATATGACAGGTGCTTTGAAATATTGGGTAAAAGAAGCCAATATTGATGGCTACCGGTGCGATGTTGCAGGTTTTATCCCGGTTGATTTCTGGGAAAATGCAAGGCAGGAGCTGGATCAGATCAAACCGGTTTTTATGCTGGCAGAATGGGAATCGCGCGATCTCTACAGACAATCCTTTGATATGACTTACTCCTGGACGCTGTGGGACAAGCTGAAACTGGCGACCACCGGCGGCCAGGGCGCGGCAGCACTCTATGAATATATGGCGCATGATGTGGGAAGTTTTCCTTACGATTCTTACAGAATGCTTTTCACAGATAATCATGATAAGAATTCCTGGGAAGGTAATCAGTATTCTAACTTCGGCCCGGGCCTGGAGACTGCAATGGTGCTGTGCAGCACGGCCAACGGCATGCCGCTGGTGTATAGCGGGCAGGAAGCCGGACTGGACAGAAGCCTCGCCTTTTTTGAGAAAGACGAGATTGCATGGAAAGATCATCAATTCTACGGCATGTATCAGAAACTTTTTGATCTGAAGCACCGGAATCAAGCGTTGTGGAACGGGCATTGGGGCGGAGAGATGATACGCGTCACCAACAGCCGGATGACCGATGTACTGTCTTTCTACAGGGAAAAGAATAGTGACGCCGTTTTATCTATTTTTAATTTTTCCGGCAAAAGCATCCCGGCTTCTTTTGACACCAAATACTATCATGGCCAGTATAGAGAGCTATTCAGCGGTAAAATTTTTAACATTAATGCCGATAAGACCGTTATTAATCTGAAACCCTGGGAATATCTGGTACTGGTGAAGAATTAAAAAGAAAGCAACCTGGACGGTTGCTTCTCTTTTACTTAGTCAATTTTGCAGTAGGTAATGTTACCGTACCGGGATCTTTCCAAAGGCCGTCTTTCTCGGCGCGTTTTTTAATGGCTTCTGCACGCTTGTTACTGTCCGGATGCGAGTTGAACATCTTCTGAAATCCGGATTGCGGGCTGCCGCCTTCTGACAGCAATGCCAGTTTCTTAAATGCTGTGTATGCACCCACCACATTGTAGCCATTGGCCTTCATAAAATCGTATGAATAAAGGTCTGCTTCGGATTCCTGCTTTTTGCTATGCGAGGCATCCATGATGGCGTTAGCCAGCTTTCCCAACTGACTCTCGTTGAGCGTTGCGATGGTTTTGGACGAAGCAGAAGCGGCATCCAGAGCCGCCGCTTTTAGATATGCCGATTTGATGGCGTCCTTCGTATCTTCATTTTTAACGTGACCAATTTCATGACCGATAACCGCCAGCAATTCGTCATTGGTCATGATATCCATCAGCGAGGAAAACACACGCACGCTGCCATCTGCTGCGGCGAAGGCATTGATGTCTTTCACTTTATAGACCTTATAATTAAGTTTCAGGCCGTCCTGCGATTTGTGTTTCGCAAAAAGTTTGTTGAGTCTTACCGTGTACGGATCATTAGTACCAGCCACGGGATTATTTTTGTCCATGTACTCCACGGATTCTTTAGAAAGCTTAGCCGCATCAGCATTGGTGAAAGTGAGAGCCGTGACACCTTTTCCGGCTGCTTTGGTGATGTTTCCCAGGTTTAGCTGCGCATGTAAGGTACTCATGGATCCTACGATCATTAAAGAAAGGATTGCTTTTTTCATTAGATCAATTTTAAAATTAATAACTTTTATTTTAAAAACGACCATCAAAAATTCAACCAAAAAGTAATGTTTGATGACAATAGAGTCCTTAGAATGAAGACAATTTACACCAAACTGTTTTTATCGGCGTAATTAAGCTTGAAAAAAATAAAGGTCATGATGGAAAATGCGAGAAGCGAACTTCCTCCATAGCTGAAAAAGGGTAAAGGAATCCCAACAGTAGGAAACAATCCCATTACCATCCCGAGATTGATGGCAAAGTGAATCAGTAAAATTGAGGCCAGACAGTATCCGAACACACGGTTGAAGGTAGACTTCTGGTTTTCCGCAAGATAGTAGATCCTTCCGATAAAAATGGCGTAGCATAAGATCAGGATCGTGCTGCCCAAGAATCCCCATTCCTCTCCTACTGTGCAGAAAATGTAGTCGGTTTCCTGCTCAGGAACAAATTTCCCTTGCGTGACAGATCCCTGCTTATAGCCTTTTCCAGTCATGCCGCCAGAGCCAATAGCGGTTTTGGAATAGAGTAAGTTATAGCCCGAAGTGTCCCGGAACTCGCGTTCGCCTTTGTAAAGAACTTCCACCCGCTCCTGCTGGTGTTTCGGCAATTTCTCGAACACAATGGGTGAGACGACAGACAATCCTGCGAGCAGCAGCACAATTCCGATGCCCGGCAGTAATGAATAGATGTTCTTATTCAGCATCATGAGATTGAAAGCCAGCCAAACAGCGCCCAGAATGATAATGATACCGGTGAAATACCAAAGACTGATCTGTAGCGGATCATTGAGATAGTTGGCAATCAGAAAAACGCCGGCGAACAAAGTGCCCACCATAAATAATTTGCCACTAAGTCCTTCCCTGTAAAGCGCAATGACAAAGGCTACAAAAACCAGCAATGAGCCAACATCCGGAATCATAAGCACCACAATACCCGGAATGGCAATGATCGCCATGGAAGTAATCAGTGAGCGGCGATTTTCAATATTAAAATCCTGACCCGACACATAGTTCGCCAGCATCAGTGCAGTTCCGATTTTGGCAAATTCTACAGGCTGCATGGTGAAACCTCCGAACTTGTACCAGTTTTTCTGTCCGAGAATTTCGGTACCGAAAGGAAATAGCCCAACCAGCAAAAGCACGCCGCCGACATAAATGATCGCCGACATATTTTCGAAGAACTTAGTGCGCATCAGGAAAATAATAAAACCGACAAAACACGAAATGCCGAAAAATATCAGCTGCTTCTGACCCAGGTCTGCCTTTACACTGTAGATATTAATAATTGCAAAAACACAAAGCAGGATGTACAATGATATTCCCAGCTTATCTATTCCTTCTGCCCACTTCATCTTGCTCGGGTTTTTAGAGGTTTTACTTTGGCGCTGTCTTTTTTGAGCTTTTTATTGGCGATGGCCTGCAGGCTATCCTTGATTTTTTTAAGCTGGGCAGAATCTTTTGGAGGTTCCTTATACCAGCCTTTGCGTTTCATATCGGCAATGTACTGGCGTTTGTACTCCGGCATAAAGCTGGCGGAAATCATTTTTTTATAGAGATGCTCCCTTTTAAGTTCGCCAGTAACGTATTTTTCTGCAATGGTAGAGCATGCCGGTCCGGCCCAGGTAGCTCCAAAACCTGCATGTTCCATCACAGCGGCCACCACAATCTTAGGTTTGTCCGCAGGCGCTATCAGCACGAAGATTGAGTTATCTTTTCCCTGCGGAACCTGTGCAGTTCCTGTTTTGGCCAGCTGTGTGAAATCTTTGGACATGAGACTTCTTCCTGTTCCCCGTAGCATTACCGCCTCCATTCCTTTTAGAACAACATCATAAAAATGTGGATTCTGAACCAAAGTCATATGCTTTTTCCTGAATCTTGGGTCTGGATTTGGTTTTCCGTCGATGGATTTGACAACATGTGGGGTGTAATACCAGCCTTTGTTTGCGATGGCAGCTACAAAGTTGGCCATTTGCATCGGTGTCAGAAGAACATCGCCCTGTCCCATTCCGTTATAAATAGCGCCAGTTGGCATCTCGTCCCAATTTTTATAATCTGTCCGTTTAGACCCGCTGGCTTTATAAATGGATTTCATTTTTTTTTCATAGAATTCACCAGACGGAATTCTACCTTTTGCACCAACGGCTAAATCGTTATTTAAGAACTCTCCAACACCAAAACTGTTGATGATTTTTTTCCATTCGTCTACACCTTTTGAAGGATTTCCGGGATATTTTTTGATGATGGAGATGTAAGCATAAGTGAAGTAACAGTTACTGGAAACCTGAATAGACGGAATCAAAGGGTCTGCTCCGCCGTGACCTTTGATGCTCTTTCCACGGTAGAAAAATCCTCGTCCACAAGGAAAAATCGTTTTATCATCCATCACGCCCATTTCCATTGCGGCCAAAGCCGTTAACAATTTAAATGTAGAACCCGGAGGATAAGCTGCCTGGACAGAACGGTCAAACGTTGGTTTGTTTTCGTAGATGGTATCGTTTGCCAGTCGGTAGAGATTTCGGGATTTATTGGAACCTGTGAAGAGATTCGGGTCAATGTCCGGTCCTGTTGCCATTGTCAGGATTTCGCCATTATTCGGGTCTAATGCTACGATGGCGCCATGCTTATTCACCAACATTTCTTCCGCCATTCTCTGCAGATCGTAGTCGATGGTGAGGGTCAAATCTTTTCCGGTCACTACTTCCTTATCAAGCTCTCCGTTTTTGTAAGAGCCGATGCTTCTTTGCCGGATATCCTTTTGGATGTATTTCATCCCTTTTTCGCCCCGGAGTTCTTTTTCGTAAGCCTTTTCGATTCCGCTTTTTCCTACAATATCTCCCGGCAAATAGTACAGTGAATCTTTCTTAATATCGTTATCATTAACCTGATTGGTGTATCCCAAAAGGTTTCCGGACGTGTTGATTTCATATTGTCTCTGCGGACGCGGAACAATGGCAAATGCCGGATACTTGAATATCAGCTCCTGAATTCTCGCCATATCTTCACGACTTAAATTTTTCATAAAAGTCATCGGCGTGAGTTTGGAATAATATTTTTCCTTCTCGATATCTTTCATTGTTCTAATGAATTCCGGCTTGGTGATATTCATCAATTTACAAAATCCAATCGTATCAAAATCGGGCTTAAGAAGTGCTGCTGTGTAAGAAATCTCGAATGCTGGCTGATTGCCTACAAGAATTTTACCGTTGCGGTCAAAAATTACACCTCTTGGAGGAATGACATATTCAATTTTTATGGAGGTATTGGCAGCATTCAGAGCATAACGATCCGTAAAGAGCTGGAGATAGGAAAGCCTTGCAATAAAAATGACTGCAATGATGGTGAGCGCTAGAATGATTTTGAGATATTGTGATTTCATACGTGTTTTTCTACTTTTAAGGAGAAGAGAGCTGCAACCTCAACATCAGAGAAAACAGGTTTTACGGCTGGATTAACATTAATATTTTCAGACTTTCTGCTTGATTTTGAATGCTAATGTGTAGGCCAGTATAAATACAAACGAAATAATACTGGTAACTATTACATTAAGGAAAATCTCAAAAAACCTGTTGAATTTAAAAAACTCGATATACTGCACCAGAAGCTGGTGGATAAAAATACTGGTGACAATAAAAAAAATGAACTGCGTCCACTGGATGCTTTGAAATGAGAAAAAATCTGTGGTGGTATCCGTAGAAGTCCGGAATATAAGTGTCCGGAAATAGGCAATCACTGTGGTCGCAAACGCATTGATTCCCCAGGTTCCGAGAAACGCATCTACACATAATCCCAGTAAAAAACTCAATCCCAAGAATTGAAACTGATTCCTGAAAAACGGATAAAACATCACAAATACTGGGTAAAGTACCGGAACGTACTGCCCGAACAAGGCAATCCTGTTCAGCACAAAAATCTGAAAAGCAGTGAGCAATGCTATGAGAAGCAAGTCGGAGGCAATGTTTCTACTGACCATCTTTTTTGATTTGAACTTTTAAGGTATCCTCAATTTTCTGCACTTCCGATTTCTTCAGGTTGCGAACCACGTACACCTTGCTGAGTTTTCCGATCTTTTCGCTCAGCTCTACAGAAATATCCCAGAAGCCTGTTTTGCTGTCTACTTCGTAACCGGCAACAGTTCCCACAATAATTCCCGCAGGAAAGATAGAGGATTTTCCGTCTGTTACCACGGTGTCACCCACTTTCAGCGGAACATATTTCGGAACGTCGGACAATGTCATTGTGCGGGAGTCATCGCCTTTCCAGGTCAAAGTTCCGAAGTAACCGGACTTCTTGAGCGCCGCACTGATTTTGATTTTGTTCGTACTCAGCACCGACTGAACCAAGGCATAGTTATCCGTTGTATTAATCACGATTCCGGCAATTCCTCTCGGTGCGATCACGCCCATTTTGGAATTGACACCCTGAAGTTTCCCTCTGTTTATCGTGAAGTAATTATCCTTTCTGTTGATGCTGTTGAAGACCACTTCCCCATCCACGAAGGTGTATATTTGTCCGCCGCCGATAGTATCATAAACACGGCGGAAACTTGGATTTTTTGAATTCTCTTTTCCATAAACCTCGAGCATCAAAGCTTTGTTCTGAGCAACCAGGTCTTCGTTGATTTGTTTTAATTTCAGGTAAGATGTTCCCTCGTCAATATAGCCGGAAACCCAGGAATTGAAAGCCGCAGTTTTCGCTGCAAGGAAACTTTGCTGCATCGAGTTTTTGCTGAATATCAATACAACTGCCACCAATTGTAGAAATATGAAGAACACAAATAATGCATTCTTGGTAAAAAATCTCAGCAGCGCACCCATCTAAGTTATAAAAGATAATTGATGATTGATAAATAATTCTCACGTCAGAAGAGTTGAGATATTTACAATCAATTCAACTTTAAGAAAATTATTATTTGATTAAGAAATTGAACTTATCCATATTTTTAAGCGCTATTCCGGTACCGCGTACCACCGCTCTCAACGGATCTTCTGCCACGAAGACCGGCAATCCCGTTTTTCTGTGAAGCCTGTCTGCCAAACCTCTCAACAGTGCACCACCACCTGCAAGGTAGATACCTGTCTTGTAAATATCCGCAGCCAGTTCCGGAGGTGTTAAGGACAAGGTTTCCATCACAGCATCTTCGATTCTGATGATCGATTTATCCAGCGCTTTGGCAATTTCTTTATAGTTGACCATAATTTCTTTCGGCTTACCGGTAATTAAATCTCTACCCTGTACCGGAATATCGTCAATAGGAACATCCAGCTCTTCTACTGCAGAACCAACCTCAAGTTTGATCCTCTCCGCCGTTCTTTCCCCGATGTATAAATTATGATGCGTTCTCAGGTAATAAGCGATATCATTGGTAAAAACATCACCTGCGATTTTCACAGATTTGTCGCAGACAATTCCGCCAAGTGCCACTACGGCGATTTCCGTTGTTCCGCCACCTATGTCGATGATCATATTACCTTCCGGTTTCTGAACATCAATCCCAACTCCTATTGCCGCTGCCATTGGTTCATAGATCAAACGGACTTCTTTTGCATTCACCTTTTGGGCAGAATCCCTTACCGCTCTTTTCTCCACTTCAGTAATACCGGAAGGGATACAGATCACGATTCTTAGCGCCGGCTGAAAGAGTTTTCCTTTGATACCAGGAATCTGCTTGATAAATTCCTTAATCATGTGTTCGGAAGCGTGGAAATCCGCAATTACACCGTCCTTCAGCGGACGGATGGTTTTGATGTCCTCGTGGGTTTTCCCCTGCATATGTTTGGCTTGCTCTCCCACTGCAATCGGCTTACCGGACGAACGCTCTATCGCTACGATAGAAGGCTGGTCCACAACGATTTTGTTGTTATGTATAATCAGCGTATTTGCCGTACCTAAGTCAATCGCAATCTCTTGCGTAAACATATCCAATAAACCCATTTCCGTTCAATAATTATTAAGTTTACAAAGATATAAATTTAGAAGCATTCTAAAGTTCCAAAACTATTTTTTTTGGTTAAAATTTTATTAAAATTCATGGTCTCAAATTATCAAAATTGCAAAAATAATTACCCTGGTAAAAGTTTCCTAAACTTATTTGGCTTTCAAAAATGCTAATGAACCGCATAGATTTTATCAATTCGTAAAGCTGACATTCATCATCAGGCTTAGTTTTAAAAATCGTAAATTTGCTCCCTGAAAAATGAGCCAACGAAATAAATTTCATCAGACTTCCGATTTTGCCGTTCTCAGTATCAGCTACGAAAAAGCCGATGCCGAAACACGCGGTCGTTTTGCCTTTTTTGACGAGCACATTAAATCCTTCGTCAATCAAATCCACGAACAGGATTATGGAGACGCTTTTGTGGTCTCCACTTGTAACCGTACCGAGATTTATTCCACAACTAAAAATTATCTTCAGATTGCAGAATTGTATTGCAATACTGTGGGTGTGAGTCTTTCTGAGTTTCTGAAATATGTGAATGTGATCCAGCGGGAAGACGCATTGTTCCATCTGTTCCGCGTGGCGGCAGGCCTGGAAAGCCAGATTATTGGTGATTTTGAAATTGTCTCTCAGATCAAGAATGCTTATCATCGATTCAAAAAATACAAGGATTTCTCTAATCCGTATCTGGAACGTGCAATTAATTCATCGATTCAAATTTCAAAAAGAATTAAAAACGAGACAGGAATCAGCACTGGTTCTGCTTCCGTGTCTTATGCGGCGGTTCATTATATATTGAATAACACCAGGCATCTTCACGAGAAAAACATTTTGCTTCTTGGCGTTGGCGAAATCGGACAAAACACGATTGAAAATCTCGTGAAGCACGTTTATCAGCCAAAAATAAAAATCGCCAACCGGTCTTTTGAGAAAGCTGAGAAAATTGCCGACAAATATAAAATCCCACAAATCGATTTCAACAGTTTTCCGGAAGAGCTGAAACAGACCGACGTCCTGATTGTAGCCACCGGCGCACAGAAATATATTATCGACGAATCTAATTTCCCGGAAAACAAAGAAATGCTCGTCATTGATTTATCTATCCCGAATAATGTGCAGAAAGAAATTGGCGCTTTGGAAAATGTCACTTTAATTGACGTGGATCAGCTGTCGCAAACCATCAAAGAAACCATGGAACAGCGCAAAAAGGAAATCCCGAAAGCGGAAGGTATCATAAAGGAAATGGCGAAGGAATTTGTAGATTGGGAAAAGAAAAGGAAACTGGCGCCCAACATCAACCATTTCAAAAATACGCTGAAAAAAATCGAGGAAAACGAAATGCACAATATCCATAAAAAATTCAATTATGCCAAGATTGAAGATATGGAACTGTCTAACAAACTGGTGCAAAAACTAACCAACCGATTTGCCAAATATATCCTGGAAAATCCTTTGCGGGCTAATGAAGTGACCAAGCTGATGGGCGACATTCTCGATATTCATAAACAAGAATCCGATGACGACAATAAAAATAGGAACTCGCAATAGTCCGCTTGCCCTGTGGCAGGCTCACGAAGTAGAATCGAAGCTAAAAGCATTAGGTTTCCAAACCGAAATTGTTCCTATCCTGAGTTCCGGCGACAAAAATCTGGATCAGCCGCTTTATGCACTCGGAATTACAGGTGTTTTTACAAAGGATCTGGATATCGCATTGTTGAATAATGAGATTGACATTGCTGTTCACTCTCTGAAAGATGTTCCCACGCAATTGCCTCACAACATTCAGATTTCTGCCGTTCTGGAAAGAGATTTTCCGGAAGATGTTTTGGTGAGAAATAATGATTCCGAACCTCTGGATTTGGAAGTTTTGAAAATCGCCACCAGCAGCCTGAGAAGACGCGCGTTTTGGTTGAAAGAATTTCCTGAAACTGAATTTACGGATATCCGCGGGAACGTCCAGACCCGTTTGAAAAAACTGGATGATGGTGTTGCCAATGCGACTTTGTTTTCCTTGGCCGGCATCAAAAGAATGAATCTGGATGTGCATTATGAGCACATTCCGTTTATGCTGCAGGCGCCGTCGCAAGGTGTAGTTGCGATTGCCAGCAAAATTGACAATCCGGAATTATCGTCGATTTTAAAATCAATTTCACATCAGGAAACTGAGAGTTGTGTCAATATCGAAAGAGAATTTCTGAAAACTTTGGAAGGTGGCTGTACCGCACCAATTGGCGCAAAAGCTGAAATGATTGACGGAAAAATCCGATTTTTGGGAAGACTTTGCTCGCTGGACGGCAAAAACTGCATCGAAACGGATGAGATTTTTGACTGGAATGAGTCTGAAAACTTCGGCGAAAAAATTGCTTTGAAAGTATTGGAAAATGGAGGGAAAGAGCTGATGAAAGAAATTAAGAAATCTCTGTAGTTCTCTTTTTTGATTCATCATCAATTTTGTCTTTCCGTAGGAATATCGACTAACGAGATTGAGTTCATTACCACTTCGTTGGGTTTCTACGGAATGACACAATAAAGGTTAATAACTTTATCTATTGTCAGTCTGAGATTCCCGAAGACATATTAAATATGAAAATCCTTTTTACAAAATCACTGGACAGAGAAAAGGTTTCTGAGAAATTGGGAACTGTCACACTGAGCATTTCGACTCCGCTCAACATAAACTCTGTCCAAGTGTCGTTTGATTTTGTTGAAGTCATTCATACGGAAATTTTAAAAACTAAACCTTTCGGTTTAAAGAATTATTCTCTGATTTTCACAAGCGTTAATGGTGTAAAATCATTTTTTGACAACGGATTTAAACCTAACGAAAATTTTGCTGAGCCAAAGAATTACAACAAAATTTATGTCGTTGGCTCACAGACAAAAAAGGAATTGAGGAAACACAATTTCGGAACTTTTAAACTTTGTAAGAATGCGAGTGAGCTTTCGCAATTCATTGTAGAAAATTCTGTGAATGAGAAATTTCTGCATTTCTGTGGCGATATTGCGTTGGATGTTTTGGATGAGAAATTGCCATTGCAAAATATCTCTTACAAAAAAATTCCTGTTTATAGGACAAATCTACTCTATCCGGAAATCGATGAGAAATATCAGGCGATAGTTTTCTTTAGTCCGAGCGGAGTTCGTAGTTTTGCGAAGTTTAACAGTTTGGATAATATGAAGATTTTTTCGATAGGAAAAACAACGACTTCTGAATTGGAGAAACTAACTGATAATACAATAATTACAAGCTCAAAAAACACTTTAGTAGATTTGTTGAATTTAATTAAATCAAATATTTAAATTTATCAACTGTTGCAAAATATGCAATGGTTCAAGCTTACAATTAATAATGAAGTCTATAGAAATTTATACTTCTACAAATGGTGATACTCAAATTGAAGTTCAGTTTGAAAAAGATACAGTTTGGTTAAGTTTAAATCAGATTTCAGAACTCTTTCAAAGAGATAAATCAGTAATATCTAGACACTTATCAAAAATATTCAAAGAGGAGGAATTAGACAAAAATTCAGTTGTTGCAAAATATGCAACAACTGCTCTAGATGGTAAAATCTATCAGGTTGATTACTACAACTTAGACGCCATATTATCCGTTGGGTATAGAATTAATTCCAAACAGGGAACACAATTTAGAATCTGGGCTTCCCAAAGACTTAAAGAATATCTGTTAGAAGGTGTAAGCATCAATAAGAAAAGATTAAACGAATTAGAAAGAGTCGTTAATATAATAGAGAGTACAGATTCTTCAAAAATCAATCAATTATCAGAAGCTAAAGGCTTACTTGACATTTTAAATAATTATACAAAAAGCTTTAGTCTTCTTAGTCAATTTGACAGCTCTTCCCTGAAACTTAATCATCTTGAAGACAACATTACTTACGAAATTGATTATCAAGAGTCAATCCAAGCAATTGAGATTCTAAAAAAAGAATTAATAAAAAAGAAAGAAGCATCCGAACTTTTTGGTAATCAGAAAGATAAAACTTTTGAAGGTATCTTGAAAAGTATTACCCAGACATTTGACAGTCAGTATTTGTATCCTACAATTGAAGAACAAGCTTCTAATTTGCTATACTTTATAATAAAAAATCATCCATTTTCTGATGGAAACAAAAGAATTGGAGCTTTTATTTTCATTTGGTTTTTAGAAAAGAACAAACATCTTCTTAAAAAAAACGGAGAGAGAAAAATCAATGATAATGCTTTGACAGCTTTAGCATTATTGATTGCTCAAAGCAATCCAAGTGATAAAGAACTAATGATAAAATTAATTTGTAATTTAATTACAAACTAAAATATGATAATGATTAAAAACGACCTATATCTAAAAGCACTTCGCGGGGAAACCGTGGAAAGACCGCCTGTCTGGATGATGAGACAAGCCGGAAGATACCTGCCGGAATTCATCGCATTGCGAGACCAATACGACTTTTTCACCAGATGCCAGACGCCGGAACTGGCTTCGGAAATCACGGTTCAACCGATTAGAAGATTTCCTTTGGATGCGGCGATTTTGTTTTCCGACATTTTGGTAGTTCCGCAGGCGATGGGCATCGACTTCAAGATGAAGGAATCCGTTGGACCTTGGCTGGACAATCCTATCAGAACGGCTCAGCAAGTTGAGGACGTCGTTGTTCCGGATGTGAATGATACGTTGGGTTACGTTTTTGATGCAATCGAAATGACTTTGGAAAAACTGGACAATGAGATTCCGCTGATTGGATTTGCGGGTTCGCCCTGGACGATTTTCTGTTATTGTATCGAAGGGAGAGGTTCCAAGGATTTCAATATTGCGAAGTCATTCTGCTTTTTACAGACAGAAGCGGCACACAAATTATTACAGAAAATCACGGACACCACAATCGCTTATCTGAAAAGAAAAGTGGAAAAAGGCGTTTCTGCGGTTCAGGTTTTCGATTCCTGGGGCGGAATGCTTTCGCCTGCGGACTATCAGGAATTTTCCTGGCCATATATCAACCAGATTGTTGAAGCGCTGGCGCCGTTGACGCATGTCGTCGTTTTCGGGAAAGGCTGTTGGTTTGCGTTGGACGAAATGACAAAATCCAAAGCTTCCGCACTGGGTGTGGACTGGACTATCAAACCGGAACTGGCAAGACAATTCACAAATAATGCAGTGACGTTGCAGGGAAATTTTGACCCTTCAAGATTGCATTCGACTCCGGAGACAATTAGGAGAATGGTTCACGAAATGATCCATCGTTTTGGAAAAGACAAATACATCGTCAACCTAGGACACGGGATTTTACCAAACATTCCGGTGGAAAACGCCGAAGCTTTTATCAAAGCGGTGGTAGAATGGAAACCATAAATTGACAAAAAACTAAAAACCAGAGTGATTTGCTCTGGTTTTTTTTATTATTCAGTCTGTCCCGGCATGGGCTGCATTGGTTTTGTAGCCTCGTCGTTAATACCATCGCGCTGTTGCTTCATCAGATCGCTGGTGGCTTCATTTTTAATTTTCTCTTTCTCGGCAGAGTCTGAAGCTTTTTTTATCGCCTCCGATTTTACGGTCTCAGAAGATTTTTGATTCATCTTTTTCATCTTCTTCTCAGAATTTGTCTTCACCGTATCCTGTGTGGTTACCTGCGCTGTCATAAACATGGTTCCTAGCATCAACGTAGCGCCTGCTAATATCTTTTTCATAATACCTGAGTTTTTATAATTCGTGATTTCAAAAATAATGGAATCCAATTCCGGATTGGATTCCATGGCAATTATCTAGTCGGACTGGGATTAGTAGGACTGGTTGGTCCCAGCGGCTGCTGCGGATTTGTCGGCATTGTCGTGTTGGGATTTTGCAAAGTTCCGTTATTTGGTACTGTGGTGCCTGGACTCTGCATGGTTCCGTTGTTCGGCATTGTCTGATTCTGTCTTACGCGGTCTGCGTTGTTCTGCATTTTCTGAGTGTTATTCATTGTTGCAGTATCTACGGTTCTGTTCATTCCATTAGGCTGAACCGAAGTGTCCATCTTCATCTCTGTGCTGGTCGCACTTTTGGTTTCCATCTTTTTTTTCTGTGTGGTCTGTGCTGTCATCAAGACAGTTCCGAACAGTGCAAAAGCTGTGGTTACGATTAACTTTTTCATAATATTATTATTTAGTGTTGATTATCAAGACCAAACATTAAACCAATATGATGTTAAATTGAGGTTTGCTAACAAATTTGGGAAAACTTTGTGACTGTCATTTCTCCAGAATACCTCTCATTTTTTCCACGAAAACATACGCAGCAGGACAGATGAGCGTGTTCTTAAGCATCAGATTATTGATCTGATAAATTTTCTTGCGGTCTGTGTGAGGATATTCTCTGCAGGCTTTTGGACGAACGTCGTAGATGGAGCATGTATTGTCGTCATTCAGGAAAAAACAAGGGAGATTTTGAAGCACTTTATCCCGGTCCTCATCCACTCTCAGAAATTTGCCTTCGAAATCTGCCGGTTTCATCCTGAGATGTTTGGAAATTCTCTCAATATCTCTTTCTGTATAAAGTGGTCCTGTGGTTTTACAGCAATTGGCACATTGGAGACAATTGATTTCTGCAAAAGTTTCTTCGTGCTTTTCTGTGACAAGATAATCCAGATTTTTCGGCGGTTTCTTCTTGAGCCCATCCAGGAATTTCTTGTGTTCCTTCTGTTTTTGCTGCGCTTGTTTTTTGTAGAATTCCAGATCCATTATGCAAAAATAGTGGTTTTAAATAATTCAAACTGACAATAATCTTATTTGAATCTTATCCTAAAAGCAATAACTTTACTTCATCAAAATATCGCATGATGAAACATATTACTTCCAGAGAAGATGTGGAATTGCTGGTGAAAAGCTTCTACAATAAGGTGATCCAGGACGATATGATTGGATTTTTCTTTACGGATATTGCTAAAATTGACCTCAGCCATCATCTTCCGAAAATGTATGATTTCTGGGAAAGCATTCTGCTGGGCAATCCGGTATACGAAGGTAATCCGATGCGGGTTCATTTCCCAATCAATGAAGTGTCGGCCTTGGAGGAGAAACATTTTAACCGCTGGCTACAAATCTGGGAAGAGACAGTCCACGATAACTTCATAGGTGATAAAGCGGAGACTGCGATCACCAGAGCTTTGAACATTGCCAGAATTATGAATTTTAAAATGACAAATGTGAGAAATATTGAGTAACACAATTTTGAAACGTCGAATTGCACGCAGCCCGGCCTGAGTGGAGCTCTTTTTCTGTTATTGCGATATTACAAAATTTCTAATGATTCCTACACGTTGTTCGCAATGACAGAAAAAAGCGGGAACGGAGGACGGAAAAGCTGCCATAAAATTAACTTTTAAATAGCTTTCGATGCCGTTAAACAGCTGTCCGAAAAATTCTACAAACTGAGGTTATGCAACTGGCAATCTATCCAATCTGTAAGCATGTGAAACAGCAATCCGACGCCAATAATCCTCAAATTCCCCTTGAAACACAGCAGTAAAACATAAATTCCTATGGCCCAATAAGTGTGCAGCGGATGATAATTGATACTGCAGCGATCCGGCGCAAAAACCGGCGTACTCAGCAGATGGTCTGCATCCACGAGCATGGTTCCAAGCATGATGAAATAAGCTTTCTTCCAATCTTTCCGAAAAAATACATACGCCAAAACCAGCGGAAAGAAAAAGTGCAGGCCGTAATGGATGATGTTCTGGAAGGTAAAAATATTGGTAAAATCCATAAATCAACGCAATATGAGAGGCAAATCGTTATGTTTGAACTTAATTTTGAGCGTATAAAACTCCGCAGCATCTCGATAATAAAGGTACTCCAAATTCCGGATTGCGGCGGCGCCTGAAGGGGAAAATGAACGAACCAAGGCTTCCAGATCCGGACTGTTCCTAATAAAAACATAACTTCCGGGCAGCGTTTGAGTAAATGAAACGGCTGCGCCTGTTGACCTGATGTTAAGCTGATTGCCACGAACTTCTGCAATATTCGGCTGAAATGGAATTACTGTGAACTGGTTCTCCCTGTTAATCCAGCTTTGATTACGCAAATAGGTGAAAAGCGCCTGGCACTTAAAGCTTGCAAAAGTGATCTGATAATTGGGTCTCACCAGTTTCTGATAACTGACATTTTCTACCTCGTTAAAATTCTCATCATAACTATAAGTCACCACTTTATCATTGACTTTCTGCAAAGTGGAGACACCTGAAAGAGCCCTGATCTGCAAAGAATCCGGAAGTTTTCTGTTAAGTAGCTCCTCTGCAATTTTTACATTTTTATCATCCAGATGAAACTGGAGAAAAGACACTTTTTGCAGTGCGGCGATTTTCTCCGGCGATAAATCAAGCACTGTTTTGCTTTTGATTTCGACGTTATCAGCGTTTAAATTGATTCCGAACCGATAAGTTTTTCCACGCCCAAAATACGACAGACTTGCAACAGAATTATTGATTAAATTATTCGCATACAAAACCTTATTTTTCGATTTTAAAATAAAATTGCAATCCTTGCTGAATGCTCCATTCGACAACCCCATAATGCATTTGGAATCCAAAACATGAATGGAAATCTCATTTCTTTTATACAGGCTTTTGCGATCAGGCTTAAATCCATTTTGTTTCAGAAAACGTTTCAGTGCACTTTGATCCTTGATTTCAAAAACAGCGTACCAATGCGCAAAACTTGTATTTTTAAGGTGAAAAATCTGAATAAAATCGGGAATCGTAATGCCCGCATCATCCAAGGAAATCCGCTGTTCCGACTTCCTGAGCCATTGCGAGGGATGTGTAAGCCAGGACCAAACATATTGTTCCTTCGCTTGCTTTACATCAATCAGAACCAGGGCGTCAATACCATCAGGCACCATTTTCAGATACCGGTCTTTGAGAGACCAGAAAAAATAGCCGGCCAGAGCGGCCGCAAGGAAAAGCGTTGAAATTAATACTTTGATCTTCATCTACAATGCCACTGCTTTGGCTGAATTCAGTTTCATAACATCACGGCAAAAATCGAAAAAGTACATCAGACTGTTCGCAGAAGACGCAGGCGTGGTGTAAATGATTTCGGTCTCAATACTGTCATTTTTCGGTTCGGACCTGAATTCCAGATCACCCAGATTTTTTCTGAGAAAATCCAAAGCGTCTTTCTTAACACTCGATTTGAACTCCTGCTCCAGCCCGTTCAGAAAGCGGCGCATGTCCAGTCTTCCGGACAACGGATATTTTGCAGCTTCCCTTGCCAGTTTCTCCGTCTCTGCGGATTGTTTCTGTGCGGCAATGTTCGAAGGTGAGGTGGTAAGATAGACCAGACCGTCTTTTACCGTAAAACATAACTGGTCAAAAAATATATTATTCTTAGCACTGTCCCGGAAAAGATAAAAATCGCCATTTTTCACAAATTTTTTGGACAATTCCGGACGCGAAGCCAGCACATCAAATATTCTTTTCCAGTAGTTTTCATTTTCCGTTGCGAAGGCCAATGTAAAATCCGGTATCACGACGTCTTTGAATTTCTTGACTTCTCTGCCATTAAAATCATCATCGTATTCGTAATCCGTGTACTCTACCTTTTTGCTGCTCAGTTCATTCAGTACAAAGATGCCGCTGCCCGGCGCAATCTGAGAAATTACTTTTTCATCCAGAGCGATTTTCACGGTTTCGATCACCAGTTCCAACTCTTTCTGATAGTCGCCCTCTTCTGCCGAATTGCTGCCGATAAAACTGTACATCAAATCAAAATACTTGTAACCATCAAGATTCAGAGCATAATAGCCAATACTTTTATCGTTGATGAGACCCGCAAGTTTTTTGTTTTTTCTGCCTTTGTAAACCGCCGCCATATCATCCTGAATCCTACTATTCTGATGCTGGTAATTGCTCACCAGGCGAACTTTGTTCTTCTCGAAATAGAGATTATAAAACGTATTGGAATTATAAAAATTCTGTAGCAAACCAGACAGTTTCAGAGGTCCGAGCATTTTTTTATAAATGCCATTATGGAAAAGTTCTGATGAATTGAGAAATGCAAATACATCGGACTTATCATCCTTAAAGCGGGTATATTCCTTGGGAATTTCTAACTCAGCTGATGAATTGAAATAGTGGTCAAAGTCCTTCTCTGCCAACATTTTGACAATTTTAAAATCCTCTGCCCGGATAGAATCCAGTTCTTTTTGGTAAGCGGCCTCTTCGGCTTCTTCATCATACTCTTCGGTAGGTTTGGCAGATGCAACAGTCTCAGAATCTAATTCTTCCGTTTTCTTTTCTTCAGGATAGCGGTGGTGCTTTTCCAGATATTTAATATCCTTCTGAAACTTCGCAATAGTCTGCTGATGTTCCTTAATATTTGCTTTCTGGTCTCGGATTTCGTCCTTCAGATACTGGATTTCTTCTTTGTAATCAAAAGGCTTCACGGTTTCGTATGCTGCCGAATCAATGGCTGCCACGGAATCTGAAGCTATCACCACAGAATCCATGGCGACGGCTGTACTGTCCTGGTCTTCCCAAGGCTCCACGGAAACGGTTTTGGTGTAAGAAATGAGGCTCAGCACAGCTTTTCTGTCATTCCAGGCTACAAAAGATTCGTGGTTCAGGTGGACGTAAGAGTAATTATTTTTTTTCGTCACCTCCAATTCTTTTTTGGCAGACATGCTGAGAAAACTCAAAAATTTCTGAGCATCATCCAGTGCCAAATGTGCGGTGTAGGTTTTCACCGAATCATTGACCACTGCGTAGTGGTATTGCCGGGAATTGTTGCTGATGCCAACATCGGAAAAATCCTTCCACGTGGGTTTATCCAGACTGTTTTTGTTAAGATCCCGCAGAATCGGGTTGAGCTGCTGCCAGTCTGCCTTATCATCGAGCTGACGTGCATTCACTTCCATGTAGAATACAACGTTTTGGGGAACTTCCAATTTGTTCTGTGCTGCCAAACGGGCGATTGGAATCAAAAACACAAACAAAGATAAAAGCTTTGGTAAATTGATTTTCATAGCTTTAAAATAGTTTATTTTTATTGAAGCTGAATACTGTTCTGGACATTCTTCTTCTGCATGATAAAATCTAAAACAATGCCGTCCAGTTTCACAGCCTTTTTGCTTGGTGCCAGGCTGTAGATATTATTAGACTGTGATTTAACAATATTTTCGAACTGAATAACGGACGTGTACTGTGCATTGGCCAATACGTCCTTTTCCGAAGACGGAAGTTTTTCATATTCTTCTTTAAATGAGTTGAGCTTATTACGAAGAAATTGTCGGTTCGAAGCATTATAACTGTAAAGCTGAGTAGGCACCATCTGACCAATAATTTTCTTTGTTTTTAATTGCGCAATGCCGGCGTTGATATTTTCAATTTTTTTGAACTTACAGCTCAGCTTGATGATGTATTGATTAAAATCCATAGAAGTCTGCACATTACTGATTCCGGGGACGCTGCGGAACACTGATGCTGCAGCATTCACCTTTTGTTCAATCTCGGAAGGTTTTGGAATTTTTTTGCCGTTAAAAGTTCCCATTTTGGAGATGGACTGCAGGCGCGTTTTACTTTTGCTCGCATTGAGTATCAGGGAATATTCTCCGCTGCCATCGGCCTTCATATTGATCTTGTCGATAATATCAAAACAACTGGTGAGTGTAAGGACAATACAGAAGAGGAATAAAATCCGAATATAATTTTTCATTGTGATGATGTTATGGTATTAAAGATGATAACTCCCGGATATTCTAATGCTTCTTCATATAAAGATCCTTCTGTGACGCATCCAGCTTCTCAATTGCGTAGCGAAGACAGGTACGTGGCATTTGCTTGTAATGAAGATCAAGGAAATCCAGTAATTCCGGTGTACTTTTCTTTCCCATTTCACGGAGTAGCCAGCCGTTGGCTTTGTGCATCAGGTCGTGAGGATGTTTTAGATTTTTGAGAGCGAACTTTTTAGTTAATTCAAATTGTCCTTTTTTGATGTGATGCATTGTTCCGACAATCGCCATTCGCTTTTCCCAAATATTCCCGGAATCTGATAATTTTTCCAATAACTTAGAATCTTGATTTTCAAAACAATACCGACCTAGAATTTTGTAGCACGATGTATCCACCAAATCCCAATTGTTGATATGTTTTGTATGATTCAAATAAAAATCAATGATTCCTTTTTGATTGATTTTATCTTTAGTCTTCTCAAATTTGTAAACCAACATCAGCAAAGCCGTCAAACGGTATTCGTGTATTTCTGAGGATAATAATTCGCTGAGTTCTCCTAATGAAATCTGAGCGCAGAATGCCTTTGCAACACTTCTCTGATCCGGAACACTAACGCCGATAAATACATCACCTTCGCCATATTCGCCTTTTCCGGTTTTGAAAAAGGTTTGCATCAATTCGGCTTTTCCGGGAATGGAAAGTTCTTTCAGAGCCAATTTGACATCAGAAACAATTAACGGCTTTAGCATGATCATTCAATCGTTTCCATAATTTTTTTCTTCCGTCGCAATCTTCTTAGGATTTGCCACTTTCGCAATTGTCAAGCCTTGAACGATAATTGAAAATACAACCACACAATAAGTAATGCTAATAATAATTTGGCTGTATTCATTCACCGGAATTGACAAAGCCAAAGCAATGGAAACACCGCCACGGATGCCGCCCCAGACCAGAACTTTCACCGTCTGCGGACTGAATCGGTACTTGAATGCCATAAATTTTGTAGGAATAAAAATGGCAACCCAACGTGCTAAAAGAACAATTAAAATACAAATGCCACCAGCAACCAAATATTCATTTAAGTCTTTGATTAACAGCAATTCAAAACCTATAAAAAGGAACAGAACAGCGTTCATAATTTCGTCAATCAGTTCCCAGAATTTGATGAGATAATCCTGCGTTTCGGATTTCATTTGGAAACTTTCGCTGAAGTTTCCCATAAATAATCCCGCCGCAACCATCGCCAAAGGTGCAGAAATATGCATCTCGTGAGCAATCAGATATCCACCCATAACAACTGACAATGTGATAAGTACAGAGATAATATAATCATCCACGACCCGCAATGCTCTGGAAGCAGAATATCCCAGAAGAACGCCCAATAATAACCCGCCGCCCGCTTCACGAAGTAAAAGCAAACCGATATTTTCGACATTCAAGTCAATGTCTGTTCCGATAGCTAATTGAAGAACGACCGTAAAAACGACAACAGCCATCCCGTCATTGAACAGAGATTCGCCGGCAACTTTCGTTTCCAGAGATTTGGAGACATTGGCTTGCTTTAAAATACTGAGAACAGCAACAGGGTCAGTTGGGGAAATCAAAGCGCCAAAAACCATACAGTAAATCAATGGCATCTGAACGCCGGCCAACGGCAACAAATAGTAAGTCCCGAAACCAACGGCAAACGTGGAAATAATCACGCCCACCGTGGAAAAAATAACGACTGGCCCGAATTGCTCTTTCAAATCCTTTATATTAACGTGGATTCCGCCTGCAAAAAGTAGAAAATTAAGCATTGCGCCCATTAGAACTTCTGTAAAATCGAAGCTGTGGACTAATTCGGTTAAATGCGTTGTGGTCTTTGGTAAAAAATTATCGCCCGATGCCACCAGAGTTACCGATACGATAATGGCAATGACCATAATCCCGATGGTGCTCGGCAATTTTAGCACACGGTAATTGATATAAGCAAACAAAGATGCAAGCACAATAAGAACTGAAAATGAGTAATATAACTCCATTTATTTAGTTGATGGTTTTTGGTTGATGGTTGTTAGTTTCAGCGTTAATTTTAAACTTAAAATTTAAACTTCCTCATCATCGAAATACTCGAACAGAAAATCATTATATGGGAATCTTGAAATGTGAATTCTGTGGACCTCATCGTAAATCATTTTCTTCATTTCCGGGAAGTTTTCTTTGGTCAAAGCCGAGATAAAAACTGTTGGATGTTTGGACTTCGCCATCCAGGTTTTTTTCCATTCCTCCAGAGAAATATTTTTTCTGGACGAAGGCGTCAAATCGTCTTCATCTTTTTTCTCGTAACTGAAATCGTCAATCTTGTTGAAAACCATAATCATCGGTTTCTGATGCGCATCAATTTCCTGAAGAATTTGGTTCACAGATGCAATATGGTCTTCAAAACTTTCGTGCGAAATATCGACCACGTGAATCAGCAAATCCGCCTCACGCACCTCATCTAAAGTGGATTTGAACGATTCCACCAACTGTGTCGGTAACTTTCTGATGAACCCAACCGTATCCGTCAAAAGGAATGGAAGATTACCGATCACAACTTTTCTAACAGTTGTGTCCAAGGTTGCAAACAACTTATTTTCCGCAAAAACATCCGATTTTGACAGCGCATTCATCAACGTTGATTTTCCGACATTCGTGTAACCTACCAAAGACACACGAACCATTTTTCCACGGTTTTGTCTTTGGGTTGACATTTGCTTGTCGATAGTTTTGAGCTTGTCTTTCAACAAAGTGATTCGGTCGCGGATAATCCTTCTGTCGGTTTCAATCTCCGTTTCGCCCGGACCACGCATCCCGATTCCCCCTTTTTGTCGCTCCAGGTGAGTCCACATTCTGGTTAATCGTGGTAAAAGGTATTGATATTGTGCCAATTCAACCTGAGTTCTCGCATAAGAAGTCTGTGCTCTCTGGGCGAAAATATCGAGAATGAGATTGGTTCTGTCCAGGATTTTGACTTCCATTTCACGTTCCAGGTTCTTCAATTGGGAAGGCGACAGTTCATCATCAAAAATCACAGTTCCGATTCCGTTTTCTTTGACGTACTCTTTGATTTCCAAGGCTTTTCCGCTTCCGACGAAGGTTTTGGAATCCGGCTGTGTCAATTTCTGGGTAAATCTTTTATCCACCGTTGCGCCGGCTGTGAAAGCCAGAAACTCCAGCTCGTCCATATATTCTTTCAGCTTGCTTTCGTCCTGATTTTGGGTGACAAGGCCAACCAAAACCGCTCTTTCATACTGATGTTCTTTCTTTTCTAACATTTAAAATTGATAATTTTCTGATTCTGACAAGATACTATTTTTTAACAAAAAAACCAAAGAATATCCTTGGCTTTTTTAATTTTCTTCTAACGCAAAGTCGGAAATAAAATTGATAATTTGCGGCTTAATAAGAGTTGATTTTCAGAATATTTTTTTAGACTTTGCGATTAATCCACTTAACTCACAAGTGTTGCACTCAATGATTTTTCAAAACTGAAAGCCTGACTCACAGGACAATTTTCTTTGGCATCTTTTGCGATTTTCTGGAAATCATCTGCAGAGATACCAGGAATTTTGGCGGTCAAAGTTAATTCTGACAATGTGATCTTTCCATCAACCAAACTTATTTTGCAATTGGTTTCCAGACTTTCCGGCGTATAGCCTGCTTCCGTCAGCAGCGCAGAGGTCTTCATAGTGAAACATCCTGCGTGAGCTGCTGCCAATAATTCTTCCGGATTAGTTCCAACTCCTTCCTCGAAACGACTTTTGAATGAATATTGAGTTTCATTCAGCGTTGTACTTTGGGTTGTCAGAACACCGCTTCCGTCTTTTACTGTTCCTTTCCAAACAGCTTTTGCACTTCTTTTCATAAGTAAATATTTTAGTGATATTTTAAATTCTTGAATCTATTAACTTTAACCTTGAATCTTCTATTAATCCCAATCTGCAGCTACAAATTTCATCGACGCCGCTCCGTCCGTTAAAGTTAAGAAATGGCCTTCGATTTTGTACTGATTCATTTTAGGTAAATCTTTTCCAAACCATTCTTCCAGCTTCATTCTGCCTTCGCAATACATCATTGTAGAACCAACGCCAGAAAATTTAGCTTTTCCTTGATTGAATTCTGCTGTGAAAAACATTCCGTTACAACCCATTTTTGCAGTGTAGCGGTTGGGCGCATCAGAATTTTTCGTGAGATCCATATTGGCTTCCAATTTAGTAAGTTCATCCTTCGTAAAATCCCTGTATTCAACCAACATCCACTTTCTGTGAATATTTTCAGACTTTAACGAAGTTTGATTGGTAGTTTTGCAGGAATACACGAGAAGTGTTACCAATGATAAAATACCGAGTGCCTTTAGAAATTTCATTCTTTTAAAATTTACAAAAACTCGCAGCCAAATTCGTACCATCAGATTTAAAATTATCATTAAATTAGCCAGCAAAATAATATTCTCAATGAAAAAAATATTTTTAGCATTGACCCTCATTCTGGGTTATGCACAAATGAGAGCTGACGAAGGAATGTGGCTTCTGATGCTGGTTAAACGTCTGAACGGAGTTGATATGCAGAAAGAAGGTCTGCACCTCACACCAGAAGAAATTTATTCTGTGAACAATTCCAGTCTGAAAGATGCCATCGTAAGTTTTGGTGGTTTCTGTACCGGTGAGATTGTTTCGGACAAAGGTTTGATTTTCACCAATCACCATTGTGGTTACGATGCTGTTGCCGCAGCTTCCACACCTGAAAAAGATTACCTGAAAAATGGTTTCTGGGCTATGAAGCCGAGCGAGGAATTCAACGCAAAAGGTCTTTACGTAAGATTCCTGGTGAGAATGGATGATGTCTCCCAGAGAATCAACGCCAAACTGAACAACAATATGTCTGCTGCTGAGAGAAAAGCGGTTATCGATGCCGAATATAAAGCCATCCAGACAGAAAATTCTGAGAACGGAAAGTACACGGTTGTAGTAAGAGATTTCTTCAACGGTAATGAATTCTATTATTTTGTTTATCAGGATTATAAAGATATCAGATTGGTTGGTGCGCCGCCTTCATCATTAGGAAAATTTGGTGGCGATACAGACAACTGGGAATGGCCAAGACACACGGCAGACTTTACGGTATTTCGTGTTTATGCTGATGCTAACGGAAATCCGGCAGAATATTCTGAGGCTAACACACCTTTGAAACCAAAACATTTCCTTCCGGTTTCTTTGAAAGGTTACAAACCTGGCGATTTTACGATGATTCTGGGTTATCCTGGTAGAACCAACCGTTACCTGACTTCCTACGGTATCGAGCAGATGGTGAATAAAGATTATCCGGCCTGGGTAGAAGCGTCTAAAGTGGCCATGGATGTGATGAAGAAGTATATGGACAAAGACAAAGCGACTCAGCTAGACTACGCCTCTCAGTACGCAAGTGTTGCCAACTACTGGAAAAACAGACAGGGAACTATTGATGCCGTAAGGAAAAACGGAACCGTGGCCGAGAAGCAAAAACTGGAGCAAACTTACAACCAGTGGGCAGCGCAGTCTCCGAACGAACAGACGTATTACAAAGTTCTTCCTGATATCCAGGCGTACTACAACCAGGTTTCCGGCAGAAACGTGGAGAGAAATTACGCTTCTATTCTTCAAAGAAACGCCCATTATATTGCGACAGCTTACCAGCTAGGCAGTCTTTTCAAAACGTATGCAGACCAGGATGATGCCGGAAAAGCATCGATGAAAGCAAAAGTAGCTGATGCTGTAGAAAAAGCTTATGACGGTTTCCACGACAATGTGGAAGGCGAAATGCTGAACTCTCTTGCATCGCTTTATAAATCAAGAGTGGCGAAAGAATTTGCCTCTCCAACGATCTTGGCTGCTGATGTGAACAATCTTTCTACGATGGCCTACGAATCTGTTTTTGCTAATAAAAAATCAGCGATGGCTTTCGTGGAAAATCCTGACCGCCTGAAAATTGATGCTGATAAACTAAGACAGTTTGCCAACGGTATGGTAGAAGATCAGAAACTTGGCATTGAGAAGTTTGCAAAGGTGGATGATAATTTTGCCAAAAACAGCAGATTATTCCTCGACGGACTGATGAAATCTCAGCCTGGGAAAAAATTCTATCCGGATGCTAATTCCACAATGCGACTAACGTACGGAACGATTGAAACATTGCCGGAAAGATCCGACAGAAACTATAAAGGCATCAAGGAAAATTACTACACCGACATCAACGGAATGGTGGCCAAATACAAAAAAGGCGACGAAGAATTCGACCTTCCTCAGAAAGTTCTGGATCTTGCCAAGAAGAAAGATTACGGACAGTATGCAGATAAGAAAGGCGGATTTATGCCAATCAACTTCCTGTCTAACAATGACATTACAGGTGGTAACTCCGGTTCGCCGATTATTGACGGAAACGGAAACCTCATCGGTCTTGCTTTCGACGGAAACAGCGAAGCCTTGAGCGGGGACATCGTTTTCGAACCAAAATTGCAGAGAACCATTAACGTGGACGTGCGTTACGTGCTTTGGATCATCGACAAATATGCCGGTGCTAAGCATCTGATCAGTGAGCTGACATTGGTTCAATAACCTGTCGAGTGATCTAAAAACTATAAGCCACCAGCATTTTGGTGGCTTTTTTGTTGCAGCAATCTCTCAAAATCATTTTCAGGAATTTTTTGTAAATTAGAGAAACCGTTTTCTATGCAGATAAAAACTTTATTACACTGGTCTTTTATTTTCCCTATTCTAGCATTAGTTTACTACCTGCTGGGCGTTGCAGATGAGACGCCTCTTCTCGCCATATTGGGCGGAGCATTATTAATCTCAGCAGTTCTTGCCGCAGTCCACCACGCCGAAGTGGTAGCGCACAAAGTGGGTGAACCTTTCGGAACGATTATCCTTGCCATTGCCATTACTGTTTTGGAAGTAGGACTCATTGTTTCGCTGATGATGGCCGGCGGAAAAGAAACCTATACACTGGCAAGAGATACTGTCTTTGCAGCTGTGATGCTGATCCTGAACGGAATCTTAGGCATCTGCCTTCTGGTAGGCGGCATTAAGTTCAAAGAGCAGTTTTTTGCCCGTACATCCGGAAATATGGCGCTTATCAGTCTAGTCGCCATCGTCGTCATGACTTTAATATTGCCCAATTACACCACCAGCGAATTATCCGCCACCTTCAGCAAAGCACAGCTGATATTTTTTTCGATCGCTTCCCTCGTGATTTACAGTACATTCCTGATGGTCCAAACCGTAAGACATCGTAATTATTTCCTGCCTGACGGTGACGAAGAAACGCACGCCATACCGCCTTCCAACTTCGACAGCTGTATGAGCCTCATTTTCCTGATCCTTTGTTTAGGCGTTGTTGTATTTCTGGCCAAATCCTTATCACCACAGATAGAAAGTATGGTTCACAGCTTGGGAGCGCCACAGGCTTTGGTAGGTGTTATTATTGCAGCCGTAGTGCTGATGCCGGAAGGTCTGGCTGCACTGAAAGCAGCGCGGCGAAATCAATTTCAGACCAGTCTTAATCTGGCGTTAGGCTCGGCCATTGCGAGTATCGGACTCACAATTCCGTGCGTGGCGGTGGTTTCCATTATTTATGAAATGCCGCTATTGCTGGGCTTGGACCTTAAGTCGATGGTTCTACTTGCACTCTCGCTTTACACGGTGATGCTCTCGCTAAACCGCGGGAAAACCAATATCCTCTATGGTGTGGTTCTCCTTGTCAATCTCTTCGCCTATATTTTTACGGTGATTGTACCTTAAATTTTTTATAATTTTAAGCAATGAAAAGCTACGAAACAGAAAGACTGATTCTTAAACCTGCCGAAGTACAGGACGCCGATTTTTTCCTCGAATTGTACAATATGCCGTCGTTCATCCAATACATCGGCGACCGTAATCTCCGGACTAAAGAAGATGCTGAAAATTATATCAAAAACAGATTTCTTCCTCAAATTGAAAAATTGGGATTTGGAAATTATGTCGTGATTCTGAAAGAGGATAATTCCAAAATTGGCGCTGTCGGGATTTTTGAAAGAGAAGGCCTGGATGTCCTCGATATTGGTTTCTCATTCCTGCCCAATTACGAAGGAAAAGGCTTTGCGTACGAATCCGCCAATAAACTCAAAGAAGTTGCCGCTACGGATTTTGGGGTACAGAAAATCTCAGCGATTACAACGAAAGACAATTTTTCTTCTCAAAAATTAATTGAAAAGCTAGGCCTCAAATTCCAAAAAATGGTAACGATTCCTAATGATGATGCAGAGCTGATGTACTATGAAAACTAAATTTGAATTACAGCATCGCATCAAAATTATTGAACCAAAGAAATTAATTGGTTTTAGCACCGTGACTTCTTTTCAGGATGATAAAACGCCAGTTCTCTGGAAGAAATTTATGATGAGAAGGCATGAAATTTCCAACAGAATTTCTAACCAATTATTCTCGCTTCAGATCTATCCCGAGCATTTCACACCGGATCAATCCTTCAAAAAATATGCTTTGGCAGAAGTTTCCGGTTTCGACAATATTCCCAATGATTTTGAAACTTTCGAATTAGCCGGTGGAAAATATCTGGTTTTAAATTACCACGGAAAAGCGGAAAACGGACCTGAAATCTTCAATTACATCATTCACAATTTCATCCCGGAACATCAATTTGAAGTGGACAACAGACCACATTTTGAGATTTTCGGTGAGGATTACAATCCAAATGACGATTCTGCGGAGGAAGAGATATGGATTCACGTTAAATAGAGCTTCGTACCTACATAGAATGTATCCAAACCTTATTAATACCTGTCGGTTGACGTTCCGGAATCTTCCGCTGCGGTTGTTTACCTATTCACACAGGCTCTGAAGCTCTCCCGACACGTCAGGCAACGTATAATTTGGGGTTCGAAACATGTCGGAACACATTGGCAACGTCACGCGATCTGTCTATAACCACAAAGGAACCGTTCATAACCCCGTGCGACCATTAAAGAACGTCAAGCAACAGGTAAAGAACGTATTCTTAGATGTTTTTTATATCAAAATCTGCGCAGCGTGGTCTTTGGTTTTCACTTTATCAATCACCTGCGTACAGATTCCATTCTCATCAAAAACAAAAGTCGTTCTCACGATGCCCATAAATTCCTTTCCCATAAATTTTTTCAACTGCCAAACCCCGAATTTTTCAATGACATCGTGATTTTCATCGGCAATGACATCAAAAGGTAATGCGTACTTATCCGCAAAACTCTTTTGGCGTTTCACAGAATCTGCACTCACGCCAAGCAACTGATAACCTTTTTCTTTCAAAAGGGAATAATTATCTCTCAGATTACAGGCTTCCGCGGTACAGCCAGGCGTGCTGGCCTTTGGATAAAAGAATACGACCAGTTTTTTGCCTTTGAATTGTTCTGAATTAATTTCTTTCCCTTCCTGATTTGTTCCAACAAATTCCGGTAAAGCGTCCCCAACGTTCAACATAATTTTTATTTTTGTTGACACAAATTTAGCATCAAAATGACGAAAAAGCAAAGAGCCAAGATTGTTCAGGAAGAATTAGAAAAATTATACCCCGAGGTTCCGATTCCCCTGGACCATAAAGATGCTTATACATTGATGGTTGCTGTCGCATTATCTGCGCAAACCACGGACAAAAAAGTGAATCAAATCACGCCGAAACTTTTTGCTGTTGCGGATACACCGGAGAAAATGGCAAAGTTGAGCGTTGAGGAAATCAAGGAGCTCATCAAGGAAATTGGACTTGCCAACTCCAAAGCAAAAAACCTGAAAAAAATGGCAGAAGTTCTGGTGGAAAAACATAATTCGGTTGTTCCTCAAACCTTTACTGAGCTGGAAGAGCTGGCTGGCGTGGGTCATAAAACGGCTTCCGTGGTGATGAGCCAGGGATTTGGGTTTCCGGCGTTTCCGGTGGACACGCACATCCACAGACTGATGACGCAATGGAAACTGACCTCCGGAAAAAACGTTGTAGAAACCGAGAGAGATGCAAAAAGTCTTTGGGATGAAAGCGTCTGGAACAAACTTCATCTTCAGATTATTTTTTACGGAAGAGAATATTCTCCAGCGAGAGGTAACCGGAAAAATGACATTATTACCAAAATCCTTTTTGAGAAATAAAAATCCCATCAAAATTACTCCTAAAGATTGGAGAATAATTCTGATGGAATTAAAAAAAACTTCCTTTTATTTACTCTTCGCCCAAAGTTCCATTTTGCGTTCCAGAACTTCCAATGGAAGACAACCTTGACTCAGAACTTCATCGTGAAAAGATGCCAGATTGAATTTATTTCCTTGCTCTTTTTGATATTTATTTCGCAGTTCACGGATTTTCATAGCACCTGTTTTGTAGCTCAAAGCTTGTCCCGGCAAAGCCATATAACGTTCCACTTCTGCGGTTGCGCCGGCTTCATCATAAGCGACGTTACTGAGGAAATATTTAATTGCTTCTTCACGGGACATTTGTCCGGTGTGGATTCCAGTATCAATTACGAGTCGAACTGCTCTTAGCATCTCATCGCTCAAAGAACCCATTTTCTGATATGGGTCAGTATAAAGCCCAAATTCTGGCCCGAGTGATTCGCAATATAAAGCCCAACCTTCGCCGTAAGCACCAATCCAGCCAAATCTCATGAACTTCGGCAGCTTCGTGTTTTCCTGTTGGAGAGAAATTTGATAGTGATGGCCCGGAATGGCTTCGTGGAGAAATAAGGATTCCATCCCAGATGTCACATTGAATTTAGTTGGGTCTGGAATCGGCATATAAAAAATCCCCGGCCGTTTGCCATCTGCACTTCCCTGGATATATTCTGCACTTGCGCTTGCTTCACGGTATTTTTCGGTTTGACGGATTTCGAACGGTGTTTTAGGAGTCACATTGAACATCGTTTTCAGCTTCGGCGTGATTTTATCCAAAATAGACTGAAACCCTGCAAGTACTTCTTTCGAAGTCTTGTAAGGCATTGCTTTCGGGTCAGCTTTTACATCATCAAGAAATTCTTCCAGAGAACCCCTGAATCCCACCTGCGTTTTGACTTTTTCCATTTCGCTTCTCAATCTCGCTACTTCAGAAAGTCCGGTTTTATGGATTTCCTCTGGTGTTTTATCCGTTGTGGTCCAGCTTTTCATGTAATAAGCATAAACATTATTGCCATTCGGAAGTGCATTATAGCCGGATGTGGTTCTTGCTTTTGGCAGATATTCTTTTTCCAGGAACTCTCCCATTTTCAGATAAGCCGGAATCAATTTATTTTTGATAGCATCCTGATAAAGCTTGGTATATTTATTAGCAGTAACAGGCTTGAAGTTTTTCGGAAGATTCTTTATCGGGCCGTAAAAAATATTATTCTCCACCTCCATTGTCGTAATTTCTTCGGCCTTCATCTGCGGAATCATTTTCAAAACCAGAGCTTTCGGTAGCACCATATTATTCCTGATTCCTAATCTGAAATTCTCAATAGCAGAATCCATCCAAATAGGGAATTCATTCATTCTTTTTAGCCAGTTGTCATAATCTTTCTCAGTTTTAAACGGCTGGATTCCTGTTCCGCTTCCCAACATCGGGAAAGTCAAAGGCAAACCGTCGAACTGAGTGAAAGGAATATATTCCGGATGATAGGCATAACGCTCCTGTTTGTCAATCAGCGTATATTCCAGAACATCAAATATCACTTTACGATCATTGTCCAGACTGTTGTAATCTACCGATTTCAGCTGGTTCTGTACAGAATTGTAAAAGGCAATTTCTTTTTTGATGAAATCCTGGCTCAGATTATTTGGCAGCAGGTCATTGTACCTTCCATCACCTTGCGACGTCGCTTCCAAAGGATAAAATTTCAGGTATTCATCATAATATCTTGCAGCGATGGAATCCAGATCGGACGAAGAGGAACCCACGGAGGTTTTCATCATCGGAGAATCTTCCTTTTTGCAGGAAAATAAACCATAGGCCATTATGGATAGTAATATAATTTTGTATAGATTTTTCATTAAAAACACTTATTTGACAACGTAAATATAAGATTTTTATAGCATCCTAAGGCGCTGATCTTTCAGGATTAGAAAGTAGTGACATTAGCAGAATATCAACAGATTAGACATTATTCAAAACAATCATTAAAAATAATGGACAAAAATTTTTCAAATTCCGGCAAATTTTTATCTTTGTTAAGCACAATTAAAAATTTATCAATAATTCAAGGTCCTTATAATGAAGGGAATATTAAAGATTTACCATCCTGAGGAAACGCTCAAGTATTTCATCAGGAACACCTATTGCAAGTCCGTTTATCTTAATGCGCAGAATTTCCTGGAAGTGGAAATCATTACGGACGACTCTCTGGACCATGTGGATGATGATTCTTTGCAATACAAATTCCCGCAGCTGTCCATCAACGTTTCGGAATTCCCTATTGCCGGGCAGGAACTGGAAGGAAAGCAGTTCCAGGTGGAGGATTCTGATGAGGACACTTATACCGAAGTAGACCTTTATGATGATGAGGAAGCATTCGTTTACGATAATGACCTTAGCTTTTCCAACAATGAAAAGGGCGAGCTGGAGCTGTACTGGAAAGGAAATATTACAGATTTCTATACCGGTTCGGAAGAGCCGATCCCCTTCAAGCTGAAATGCAACTTCCGTCAGGACGAGATTGAAGTGGACGATTAAGCATCTCCAAAAAATAATAATTATATTTACGAATCGTTATAAAATTAATTATAACGAAAATAGTTGATTGGGATGTACCAGGATTTGGATGATATTGTTTTTGAAGACCGCCACAAGGCTTACGGCGCCTACGAATTTCGCAAACACTACGAGTTTACGCTAACCAAGGCTTTGGTCGTCGGGATGTTTATTTTTATCATTATCTTCTTTGTGCCGGCCACTATCATCAAATCGCCGAGAAAAACAGCGGTCAACAGTGAGCGTATTATTCCTGTAGAACTTACTGAGATGCGCATCAACTATGGTGACAACCGCAACGGGAAAGGCGCCGAGGAGCCGAAAGCTGAAAAAGGCAGTCCTGCGCCTCTGATCGAAAACAAAGACGAAAAAGAATTGGTGACTGAGGTGGCAAAAGTTTCCAAAGAAAAAGTGGACAGAGATATTCCTGAAAATACAGTTCCCATACCAACGAGAACCAAAAATCCTCCTGCAGCAACTAAAAAATCGAATGATAAAACCAATGCTGCAGTGGCCAATTCTACCAAGACAACTACCGGAAAAACCAACTCCAGAGGTGATATCAAAAAAGAAAACGCCAGCGGCGACGGCCGTGGCAATGCAGCCATTGGCAATCTTCTGAAAGGTCGCGGGAGCAAAGCCGGATCACAAGGAAATGGTAACGGGCCCGGAAATTATGGCGACCCGCTGGGCGGAGATGGCGATGGTAATAGTATAATAGGCATAGACCGGAAACTTATCGGGTTCATCCCCGGAACCATGGGACGCGGCGGCGCACAGCCTAACCATGATTGTTCCGCTAGTGGAAGTATTACCATTTCTTATACGGTCGATAAATCCGGAAAAGTAACCTCGGCAAGACGGATGAGTGGCGTCTCCGATCCTTGTGTAGTGATCACCGCAACAAGCTGGGTGCGGCAATATGTGAAGGCCGAGGCAGCGAATGTTTCTTCAAAAGGAACTTACAAGATCACTTTTTAGGACTATAAAAAGAACAATTCCTCAAATTCTCTCCTGATCAATTCGGATTAATCCTCAACTAATTCATAAATTTGACAATCATTTAAACAAATCAAAAAACTATGGCAAATCAAAGCATTTCTATTTGGGAATTTCTGTTTGGTGGAGGTTTACTGAGCGTTTCCATCATCATTGTTCTTATTTTTTTGGGAATTTTCGCCATCGTTTTTTTTGGTCAGAAACTTTATGCACTCAATAAAGAAAATCAGGTAGATCCTTATCTTCTTAAAAATGTCAATGATTTGCTGAATGATGGCAGAATCCAGTCTGCGATTGATTTTTGCAGGAGAGATAATTCACCCGAATCCAGAAGTGTGGAAAAAGGACTTTCCAGATTAGGACGACCTGTGAGCGAAATCGCCAATGCGATGGAAACCCACGCCCAGATAGAACTTAATAAAGCGGAAAAAAACATCGGCTACCTGGCAACATTGTCTGGTGCAGCTCCCATGTTAGGACTTCTTGGCGGCGTTTTGATTCTCGCTTCCACTTTCGGGACATTGGCTAAAACGGAAACCGTGGTTGCTCAGAACCTTTTGGCTGCTGATTTTTACAAAGCATTGGCGCCTTCTGCTATCGGATTGCTTATCGGATTCCTATCTTATGTTTTTCACAATATTCTGGTTGGCAAAGTAGATTATTTGCTGATGAAAATCCAGTATCACACCAACGAGTTTTTGGACATTATCAACAAGCCTTCTTAAAACAATGGAATTCCGAAGAAGAACCAAAAAATTGTCTGGTTTGCCCATCGCATTTTACATGGTGGCACTGCTGTTTTTTATCCTTTTATTTTCGTTTAATTCGCTTTATTATAAAACAACCGAGCAACCAAAACCTGTTGTTGCAGAACTTCCAAAATCAGCCGAAGAACCCAAATCAGATTCTATTACAAAACCGGAAATCTACGTGCCGGATGTAGAAATTTTGGCGCCTGATACTGTTGCTCTGGCAAAAAACTCGCCTGAACCAGAAGAGAAGAAAATTCAGAAAGACGATGCCAAACTCGCTAAAAAAGATGAGAAAAAAGAAGCTGTAATCTCAGATTCTAAGGACGATAAAATCACAAAAATCGGGAAAGACAGGGTTCTTACAGCTTTTATTCCCGGAACCATGGGAAAAGGCGGGAAATTACCGAATCATAATTGCAAAACCAAAGGCCAGCTGGTGATGTTTATTACCATAGACAAAGCCGGAAATGTAACCAAGGCCGGACGGAGCAGCGGCATCAAAGACGCCTGTAACATCACCGCCGCCGTGATTTGGCTGAAACAATACGTTAAAGCTAAAAAATCGCAGAATAGCTCTCAGGGAACTTATACGATTAATTTCTAAAAGTATTTGGGCGCCAATTCCGGCTGTCACTACTCGCTTTTTTATTTTTTACCAGGCCCAATCCGAAACAAAAAAATAAAAAGAGCTCAAACAGGCCGTTCCATCCGGGGCGCAATTACAGTTTTAAAATTGATTATAAAAGAATAGAAATTCCCACAATCATATCCAGATTTGCATCGCTTATCTTAAATTTGTCACTCATTTCAAACTATGACTCCAAGAGATTATCAGGAAGCAGTCGACTGGCTTTTTGTGCAGATGCCGAACTACCAAATTGACGGACAAAAGGCGTACAAACCGGGACTTGACAACATCAGAAAACTTTGTGATTTTTTTGGAAATCCACAGGACAAAATCAAAACCGTTCACATTGGCGGAACCAACGGAAAAGGCTCTACAAGTAATATGCTGGCTTCGGTTCTACAGGAATCGGGCTACAAAGTTGGGCTCTACAATTCGCCGCACCTCATTGATTTCACGGAAAGAATCAAAGTCAATGGACAAAATTGTGATAAAGAATTCGTTTACGGTTTTATCCAAAAACTAAAGCATTTGCCGGAAGATATTCGTCCTTCTTTTTTTGAATTCACCACGATCATGGCTTTCGAATATTTTTATCAGCAAGAGGTTGATGTTGCCATTATTGAAGTTGGTTTGGGCGGAAGACTGGACTCCACCAACATCATCAGACCTTTAGTTTCGGCTATTACGAATGTTCAGCTGGACCATCAGAATATTCTCGGGAATACGGTTGAAGAAATTGCGAGAGAAAAAGCGGGAATAGTCAAGGAAAACACTGTTATAGTTTCTGGTGACGAAAACCCAATTGTGAAAGAAATTATCCGGCAAAAAGCAATCGATGTCCAGGCTGAATTTATTGATGCTGTAGAAATTAAAACTGATTTCAGTTCGGATTTGAAGGGGAATTATCAGAAGAAAAATATCCGTGTCGTTCTGGCTTTAGTGGCTGAACTACAAAAACAAGGCTTCAAAATAGGTGCAGAAAATCTAAAATCCGGACTTTTGAATGTCCATCGAAACACGAATTTCATCGGCCGCTGGTTCGAGTTTTCAAAGCAGCCATTGACGATTTGCGACACAGGACATAACCAGGCCGGATTGGAAGAAGTATTTAATCAACTGAAAGACTATTCTCAATCAAAACATATCATTTTAGGCTTCGTCAATGATAAAAAAATTGATGATGTGATTCCGATGCTACCACCCGAAGCGCGTTTCTATTTTGTGAAACCAGGTGTCGGGAGGGGAAGACATCCTAAGGATTACGAAGACTTGCTCAAAAAATCATATCTGGATTATAAAGTATACAATTCTGTACAGGAAGGCTATCTTGCTGCAAAACAGAACTGTAAAGTGGATGAAATGATTTTTATTGGTGGAAGTAACTTTGTAGTGGGAGATTTTTTAGAAAAAAATTTGCTGATGTAGTTATAAATTGTATATTTGCACCACTCAAAACGGTAACACGTTGCGGGCTCTTAGCTCAGTTGGTTCAGAGCATCTGGTTTACACCCAGAGGGTCGGGGGTTCGAATCCCTCAGGGCCCACAGAAAGGAACAAAACCTTTTCAAAAAATCAGGGTTCTTAGCTCAGTTGGTTCAGAGCATCTGGTTTACACCCAGAGGGTCGGGGGTTCGAATCCCTCAGGACCCACAAAATCTTCCAAACTTTTGGGAGATTTTTTATTTCAAATTTTCAAAGGGCGATTAGCTCAGTTGGTTTAGAGCGTTGCGTTGACATCGCAGAGGTCACTGGTTCGAATCCTGTATCGCCCACTTTTTTCTTAAAATTTCCTTAATACGTTTACATTGATTTAACATAATCGTTAAAGTTCTATAAAAAACTTAATCGCTTGTTTAATTTTCCACCATAGGTCAGATTTTTGATTGTAAATTGCGTACTTCAAAACGAAATGCGATTGTTGGAAAATCTCTTCTTTACTAATCCTCCAAAAAGGAAACCTATGAAAAGATATTATGCGGTATTAATCACCTTATACACTATTTTTCTTCTATACATGATGTTCTATGGATGTGGCAGACACCCGGAATATGGATTTCTGCAACTGAATCCTTTCCAAAGCATCAAATATTTTTTACGATCTCACCAGATTTTCTCAGAGAAATTTATGGTGAATATTATTGGAAATATTCTAGTATTTATTCCGTACGGATGGATGGGAATTTTGCATAAGAGATTCAACAGTCTTCCGCTAATGCTTTTACTCTTCGTATCCTGGATTTCCATGATCGAGCTGGCACAGCTTTATACTGCAAGGGGAACTGCGGACATTGATGATGTTTTTCTAAATACCTTCGGAATGCTGATTGGTTTCACCTCGTTACAGATCGCCAGAAAGATCAACGTCGCAAACATAAGAACCATTCTGGAAAAAGAATATCAAAAATCAGTGTTTGCGAACGTAACGTACCATTTGTCCCAGCTTATAAAAATCTAGATATCTAAGCGACGCGGAGCCGGACAGGAGTTTTTTTTCAATTATCGCTTTTATAATCCTGTAAAATGTAGAAAAGGGGATCAAAAGCCCGTACTTCTTCAGGAAAAAATATGCTTTTGCTAGTTTGATGTCATTGTCCTCCTTGAAGTTTTCTGTGGTAATCAGCTGTGCGAGACTTTTGGCCGACTCATCGGCCTTTTGGAGGAAAATCTCATTGGTCTCGACATCATTATTGAAAACCGGATTGCCGATGTGATGAATGCGAACGCCTGATTTGGAAAGATCCTTTGCGAAAATCAAATCCTCATAACCATATTGTATAATCGACTCATCAAATGGATGCGCTTCCAAAACGCTTCTCTTCACAACGAAATTATTCGTTTGAAAATGCAGATAAGGAGATGTCACGCGTTCATTGACAGGCAGATTTTCCCGTTCTACAGCAAACTTCCACCGGAGTCCATATTCAAGACTGGGCTTCCTTGCTTCCACTTGTCGTCCGCCGTAAATAACATCAGGCCGATGCGATTGGATATAATCGAGATAAGTTTTGATGAAATGTTGATTGGCAATTTTCCCGTCACAGTCCAGAAATAATAAATAATCGGATTGCGAATACTTGAGAAACAGATTCCTGATTCTCGAACGTCCAATATTAGCCGGAAGAAAAATAAACTGTCGGATTTGAGATGCTACCGGCTGATTCTTTTCTACGAACTCTTTAGTAGAAGCATCATCGATCAATACGATCTCCGCATCTAGTTCATCAGCAGTGATCTGCCGAGCAAGTTCGGAGACTAGATCGCTAACCTCAAAATTATAAACCGGGACACATACAGTCAGCATCATATTCTCCCGAGGATTTTCTGGATATTGAGTTCCTCCAGACAGGCATAGTCGCCGCGGAAACATTCTTTATCTCCAAAAACAGAACATGGCCGACAAGACAGATCTTTGACGTGGATAATATCTTCCTCTTGCTGACCATAACCCAGAAAGCCCGCGTAGTGATGCGTAGAACCCCACACTGAGATACATCTGGTGCCCATCAGGCTGGCGAGGTGCATATTGGCAGAATCCATTGAGATCATGACCTTCAAAGAGGCAATTTTCTCCAGCTCTTCTTTCAGCGTTAACGTCCCGGCAAGGCTTTGAGCATTTGGAAGCTGATTTTCCCAGGATCTGAGAATTTCATTTTCCTCTTTCCCGCCGCCGAAGAAATAAATTTGCTCCGTCCTTGATAAGATTCTGGCCAATTCAAAAGACTTGTCCAGCGGCATCATTTTGCCCTTATGTTGCGCAAATGGAGCAAAACCAATACCTGCTTTGATGTCTGACTGTGGTCTCAATTGGTGAGACAGGTCTACACCAAAACCCATTCGCCGAAAAACATCGGCGTAGCGTTCCACTGTTCTTCGTAACTGTTTTTTATCAAGATTCCAGATATCGGTGAGTTTTTCTTTCTCGTCCTTGCCTTTGTCAATCTGATACACTTTGAAGCCGTGCCGAATAAAGATCGAATTGATCATTTTCGTACGGATCACATCGTGTAGATCTGCAACATAATCTGGCTGGTATGTTTTGATGAGTTGCTTGGTCAATTTCCGGATTCCGAATATGCCTTTATAATCATCGAAACTCACACCGTGAAATTTCAGTCTCGGATGCTTATCAAAAAGATCCTTAAAATTATCCCTGCTCACGAAAATGATTTCCAAATCAGGATTCTGTTCCAGAAACTCGACGCAGACGGGAACAGTCATCGCTACGTCTCCGAAAGCGGAAAAACGATATGCCAGAATTCTCTTCACCTACTTCTTTAGTTGAAATGCAACGGCGTAAAATTTAATCTGCTTCGTCATTGCCATCAGGCCATTGGCTCTGGATGGAGACAAAAATTCCTGCAGACCTATTTCGGAGATAAATTCAAAATCAGAATCCAGGATCTCCTGGGTAGAATGCCCGCTGTAGATCCTCACCAATAGTGAAACGATGCCTTTCGGCAAAATCCCATCAGAATCTGCATTGAAAAACAATTTCCCATCTTCGAGTCTTGCATCGATCCAAACTTTGGACTGGCAACCTCTGATGAGATTTTCATCCGTTTTTTTGTCTTCAGAAAGTCCTTTAAGTTCTTTCCCCAGGTCAATAATGTATTCATATTTCTGCTCCCAATCATCCAGAAAGGCGAATTCTTCTATGAGTTCCTGTTGTTTTTCTTTGATGGTCATTCAGAATGGTTTTGAATTAAAATTAAATTATTTTACCGACTGCGCAATATTTACAATCACTTTTACGGCTGCCAACATGCTTTCCAAAGGTACAAATTCATACGGTCCGTGGAAGTTATGTCCGCCCGCAAAGATATTGGGGCATGGCAATCCCATGTAAGACAGCTGCGCGCCGTCTGTCCCGCCTCTGATGGCTTTGATTTTTGGTTCTATTCCGGAATCTTTCATGGCCTGTTCTGCAATATCAACAATGTGCATTTTGCCTTCGAACTGCTTTTTCATATTAAGATATTGCGGCTTGATCTCTATCTCAGCCGTTTTCTCGCCATATTTTTTGTTGATTGCATCAACTTTTTCCGTAATCAGCTTTTTTCTGTCTTCAAATTTCTGGTCATCATGGTCCCGGATGATGTATTGGAGTTTAGCTTCGGAAACATCGCCTTCGAAATCTGTCAGATGAAAAAAACCTTCAAAACCTTTGGTTGTAGCCGGTGTTTCATTAGCCGGAAGTGATTGGATAAATTCTGAAGCCACTAAACCCGCATTCAGCATTTTACCAAATGAATAACCCGGATGCACGGACAATCCGTGGATTTTTACCACAGCTCCTGCTGCATTGAAGTTTTCATATTCCAGTTCACCGATTTCTCCACCATCCATGGTGTAAGCCCATTCAGCACCGAATTTTTCCACATCGAAATGATGAGCGCCTCTTCCGATCTCTTCGTCGGGATTGAATCCGATAGAGATTCGTCCGTGTTTGATTTGAGGATTGGCCAGAAGAAATTCTGCTGCGGTTACAATCTCCGCCACGCCGGCTTTATCATCAGCGCTCAGCAAAGTGGTTCCGTCTGTGGTGATAATCGTTTGCCCGATATATTTTTTTAAAGATTCGAATTTGGTTGATGATAACGTGAATCCAGTTTCTTTGTTCAATAACAAATCTTCGCCGTCATAATTTTCCCAAATTTGCGGATTCACATTTTCACCATTGAAATCCGGTGACGAATCGTAATGCGCAATAAAGCCAACTTGCGGAACTTTTTCCTCTTTATTGGAAGGAATGAATCCGAAAACATAGCCTTTTTCGTCGATGCTCACATCTTCCAAACCGAGATCCTGCAATTCTTTGTACAGGTAATTCGCAATATCCCACTGTCTTTCTGTAGAAGGCGTGGTCTCGCTTTCTGCATCGCTGGTTGAATAGATTTTGATGTAAGTGATGAATCTGTTAAGGAGTTTTTCTCTCCAAATCCCGTCTAATTGGATGTTTTCCATATAATTTGGTATATCTCCACAAAGTTATATATTTATGGAGTGAACGGCAAACAAATCTGGGGTCATAGTTGAAAGTCTCGTGATTATAGATATCTACGAAAGTGTGACCAATGTTGTTCAACACCGGAAACCGCAGCCCGACTTGAGTGGAGCTCTTTTTTTGCGAGGGGAAAGCCTGGCAAAAAAAAGCGGGAACGGAAGGCGGAAAAGCTGCCCAAATAAATTTTAAATTGAAGTCAATGTTCTTAACCGAATGTCCACGGGACGCCATGCAAGGATGGGGCGAGTTTATCCCCACACAACAGAAAATCGATTACATCAACCGCCTGATGGAAGTGCGTTTTGATGTCCTGGATTGCGGAAGCTTCGTGAATCCGAAAACAATGCCTCAAATGGCCGATTCCGGAATTGTGGTAGACGAGATCGATAAATCACTTTCCAATACCAAACTCTCCGTAGTGGTGGCCAATCTCCGTGGTGCTGAAAAAGCCTTGAGTCACGGGCAGGTTGATATTTTAGGTTTTCCCTTTTCAATTTCCGAAACATTTCAGCACAGAAATACCAACAAAAGCCGTGAAGAAGCCTTCAGCGAAGTGGTGAAAATCCTGGAACTGACAAAATCCGAAGGCAGGCAACTCAATCTCTATTTCTCCATGGCATTCGGCAATCCGTACGGCGAAAGCTGGAAATGGGAAGATGTAGACTTTTGGGCGAAGCGCTTCGAGGAAATCGGGATTAAAGATGTACTGTTGTCCGATACCACCGGCGTGGGCGATGCAGAAAGAATTGCGCTACTGTTCAATAAAATTCCATCTAAATATCCTGGCATCCACTTTGGCGCGCATTTCCATAACCGATACGAGGATTCTTATGTGAAGCTAAAAGCAGCGTATGATGAAGGCTGCAGAAGATTCGACAGTGCTATAAAAGGAATTGGCGGCTGCCCGATGGCCAAAGATGATCTGGTGGGCAATATGCCAACGGAAAAAGTCTTCACGTTTATGCAGTCCGAGAAACTGGACATTCATCAGAATCTTCTCAATTTTGAAAGCGCTTATAACATGGCCAAAGATATTTTTCATTTTTGATTGTTTCGCTCTTCTATGATATTTGCTCATTTTTTCTCAAATTATTTGAGTTGATATTCTAAATTTGAAAAAATTGACGTAAATTTATTACAGAAAAAACAATATAATATCCACGTTATGACTTCAAAAACTACTTATTTGGGCGACTCAAAAATAGAGTCCATGCACGAAGCTTCTGGTGATGTTTTCTCCACCTATGTTCCTTCCAATGATTTTACCGTCCGCGAGCACTTCTCTCCCACCGATATTTTTGCAACCGCTTTGGCAGAAAGCGTGTTTGCATCGCTGGTAGTATTGGGCAAGGACAGGCATATTGATATTACAGGTGCTACCTGCGAACTGAAAAAGACCATGTATTTTGAGCCAAGGAGAATTGGCGAGATCTTCTGCGTTTTTAAATTTCCGCATTCCTATACTTCGGAAGAGCGTGAATTCATTGAGCAAACCGCAAAGAATTGTCCCGTGTATCTCAGTCTGCATCCGGACATCAAGAAGATTCTAATTTTCGAATATTGAGACTAAAACAAAAATCCTGCACGCAGCAGGATTTTTTACTTATAACATACCAAGTTCAAATTTGGCTTCTTCGCTCATCATTTCCTTGGTCCATGTAGGCTCAAAGGTGAGTTCAATTTTGGCGGATTTTACGCCCTCCACACCTCTGACTTTATCTTCCACTTCTACAGGAAGGGTTTCCGCAACAGGACAATTCGGGGAGGTTAAGGTCATAATTACCAGAACTTCGCCTTCATCGGAGATCTGGACATCATATACCAAGCCCAGTTCGTAAATATCGACTGGAATTTCCGGATCGAAAACCGTCTTCAGTTCCTTGATAATTTCCTCACCAATATCGGCAATCTGCTCGTCTGTATATTTCATGTTAATCTAATCTTTTAAGCAAGTCTTCCTGACGCATCCGCCGGAAAACATTTGCCAAAGTTAAGACATCTTTTTCACAATAATGAATGATTCTGTCTATATTCCCTTCCTTGTAGTATATATGGGCTACCATGCTTCCATCAATATCATCCTTAGGCGTAGGAATGCGAAAGATATGGGCCAACAATTCCAGCGAAACATAGTTTTTCCAGTCTCCGAATTTCCAGAGCTCCAAAGTATCAAGATGCGGAATCTCCCAAGGTTTCCTGCCAAACATCTGAAAAGGAACAGGCGGCTGAATACCGTTAATGAGCAATCGTCTGGCAATGTATGGAAAGTCAAATTCTTTTCCGTTATGGGCGCAGAGGATCACATTGGTCATCCTGGGTGCATTAAAAATATCACAGAAGTTGAGCAATAACGTCTTTTCATCGCCGGAGAACGTTTTGATTTTAAGCTTACCAGAATTACTGTCTACCATTCCGATCGAAATGCACACGATCATTCCGAACTCGGCCATGATGCCGGCACGCTCTTCATAGAATTCGGAAGCTTCGATGTCATCTTTTCTCTGGAACCTGGTTTTTTTATCCCACAAGTATTTCTTGGTCGCATCCAGATTGATCCATGTATCGGACTGCGGAACGGTTTCGATGTCCAGGAAGAGTATATTTTCAATAGGAATCTTATGAACCATCTGTTTTTAATTTGATTAAAATTAATAAAAAAACCCAACATTGCTGCTGGGTTATATTTAATTTTCTAATCTGATTAGAAAGGATACTCGTAAATCTCGGATTCGTGGTAGTATGGATTTCCCGTAGGCATCAGCTTCAGTTTTGACAATGCTGTCATTACGGTGAAAGTAAAAAGACCTACTACGAAAACAAATGAGCCAAGTACTAGCAGTGCGTTAGATGCATTGTTCCAGTAAGGTCCCACTGTTCCCGGCATTACCATATTGAAGTAATCTACAGCGTGACCAAAAATTACCAGGCAAGCCATAAAGGTTACTACCTTGTAATTTCTCTTGATGCTGCTGCTTACCAAAACCAATAATGGTGCAAGGAAGTTAACTACTAACATCGGCAAGAACGTCGGTGTGTAATATTCGAATCTACCGAAGAAATAATTAACCTCTTCCGGAACGTTCGCATACCAGTACAACATAAACTGACAGAACCAAAGGTAAGACCACAGCATACTTGTTGCAAATAAGAACTTTCCAAGGTCATGCAGGTGATTATTGTTAAATTGTGGATAAACACCTTTTTTCTTAAGGTAAACACTGATGATGATCATTACAGCGATGGAAGTTGACAGACAGCTTACCATTGAATACCAAATGTAAAGCGTAGAATACCAGTGCGGGTCTATAGACATCAACCAATCCCACGCCCAGGCTGCAGATGCAAAGCCGAAGAACGCGATGTAACCAACACTCCAGCTGTACAGACTCGCATAAATTTTTCTGTTGCCTCTATTTTCATCCACCTTTTTGGAAAGGCTCTTCAGTTTCCACACAAAGAATGACGCACCTACAACGTAGATCAACGTTCTGATTGCATAGAAAGGGATATTAAGAAATCTTTTCTTTTCGAATAAAATCACATCAAACTCCGGAGAACCAGGATCTGTGAGATTGGGATCCATCCAGTGGAATAAGTGCCCCTGATGCGTGATATTCAATAACATGATGATGACCAATAAAGCACCACCGTAAGGAATAAATGACGCAATCGCTTCCATCACTCTTGTTACGATAATGGACCAACCTGCATGCGCAGCATGTTGAATACTATAGAAAAATAATGCACAACAGCTGATTCCAAATGCAAAAACTGCAAAAGTATGAATGGCTGCCAATGGCTGATTATGAATCTGATGTTTGGCATGTTCCAGATGCGCACCGTGATCCTGAGGACCTACCAATTCGCTGGAATGCGAAGGTGCATCATGACCTTTGGAATGAACCGATTCCATCCAGTGAGAGATTGCAGAATCATCCAAACCATGGTTAAGGGCATAACCAATACCGAATAAAACTACACCCACTGCGATGAGTATGATTGAATATAATCTTAATTTAGGTGAAAAACTATACATTACTTCTTTTTTTATTTAGCATTAGTTTTATCTTCAGTTTTCGCCGGTGCTGCTGTGGTAGCTGCTGCCGGTGCTGCATTTCCTGCCGCAGGAGCCGCAGCTGCAGTCGGTGCCTTGAATGTATTGTAAACATAAAGTGCCACTCTCCATCTGTCTCCCACGTTCAGCTGTCCTGCATAAGAACCCATCGCGTTTCTACCATTCGTCAAAACGTAATGTACAGATCCAATGGTTATATCTCTGTCCGCATATTTAGGTACACCCGAGTAAGCACCGCTTTGCACAATCGGACCCTGTCCGTCACCGTTTACACCATGACACGCAGAACAAGTATGCTCGTACAGACTTTTACCTCTTGCCAGATCCTTTTCAAGATTTTCGGGTTTCAGAGGTGAGGTGGTGATACTTTTGGAAGCATCGTAACCTGCATTATACTCATCCATATTTTTTGGAAGCGTTTCCTCGCTGATAACGCCGTCTTTATTCTGAGAAACTGTTCCTTCTACAGGACCAAGACCGGTAGCACCATTATGCGCCACAAATGCAGGAATTTCATTTTCATGTTTGGAATAGGCATCCTGAGCTTTCATCAATGGATCATAAGCCACCGGGAAATACATATCCGGGAAATACACCAAAGGCGGATTATCTTTCGGACCGCAAGAATTCAGTAAAACAGTTGTTAAACCAAAGATCGCAGTGAATTTTAATATATTATTCTTCATCTTAGGCATCTTTAACAGTTATTTCTTCAACACCTGTATCAATTAACAGCTGTTTTATAGTTTCAACATCATCTGATACAAACTCCATCATAAATTTGTCATCCGTAGTTCTAGGGTCTGGATTCTGTGGTTTGGCACCAGGATACATTTTGTTTCGAACCAAGAAAGTCAATGACATCAGGTGGGCAGAACAGAATACCATCAATTCAAACATTGGATCAATAAATGCCGGAAAGTTATGAATCCAGTCAAAAGACGGCTTACCACCAATATTCTGTGGCCAGTCATGGTTCATAATCCAGGCAGTCAGGGTAATTCCGATGGTTACACCATAGCAGGCATAGATAAATGCTGCATCCGAGATTCTTGTTTTTCTTAACCCCAAAGCCTTATCCAACCCGTGAACCGGGAATGGTGTGTACACTTCGTTGATCTTGATCCCTTTATCGTTGAAGGCTTTGACGCCGTGTAGTAAATCATCGTCGTCGCCGTAAAGTCCATATATAATCTTAGTGGTGCTCATCTCCTTCTTTTGCTTTATAAGTTTCACCGGAAATTTTCAAAATACTCTTCAATTCGGCCTGTGCGATTACAGGGAATGTTCTGGCATATAACAAGAATAACACAGAGAAGAATCCGATTGTTCCAAGATATACACCAACGTCGATAATGGTTGGCTTAAACATTGTCCAAGATGAAGGTAAGTAATCTCTGGACAAGTTGATAACGATAATGTCAAAACGCTCAAACCACATACCTATGTTGATAATCAATGCGATGATGAATGTCCAGAATATATTAGTTCTCACTTTCTTGAACCAGAACGCTGCCGGTACAACCAAGTTACAGATAATCAATGCCCAGAATGCCCACCAGTAAGGTCCTACTGCCGCTCCCGGAGAAAGATATGTAAAATCTTCAAATCTTGACCCGGAATACCATCCTATAAAATACTCAGTTGCGTAAGCTACTGTTACCATACCACCAGTTACAACGATAACGATGTTCATAATCTCGATGTGGTACATTGTGATATAATCCTCTAAGTGACAAACTTTTCTAGCAACCAACAATAGCGTTTGTACCATCGCAAATCCTGAGAAAATTGCTCCCGCTACGAAATATGGAGGATAAATAGTGGAGTGCCAACCTTTAATAACCGATGTCGCAAAGTCAAAGGATACCGTAGTGTGTACGGAGAATACAAGCGGCGTAGCCAAACCTGCAAGAACCAAAGATAGCTCTTCGAATCTTTGCCAGTGCTTTGCTTTTCCACCCCATCCGAATGCTAGAAGCGTATAAATCTTTTTATTAAAAGGTGTTTTTGCTCTGTCTCTGATCATTGCAAAGTCAGGAATCAATCCCATGAACCAGAATACTACGGATACCGAGAAATAGGTTGAGATTGCAAATACGTCCCAAAGTAGCGGTGAGTTAAAGTTAACCCAAAGCGACCCGAACTGGTTTGGTAATGGGAAAACCCAATAACCTACCCAAACTCTACCCATGTGAATCACCGGGAAGATGGCTGCCTGACAAACCGCAAAGATGGTCATCGCTTCTGCAGAACGGTTTACTGACATTCTCCAGCGTTGTCTAAATAATAATAGTACGGCAGAAATCAATGTTCCGGCGTGACCGATACCTACCCACCATACGAAATTGGTAATATCCCAACCCCAGTTGATAGTTCTGTTAAGTCCCCACGCACCGATTCCGGTTCCAATAGTGTAGGCGATACAACCAAATCCGTAAACGAACAGAATCAAGGCTGCATACAAAGATGCCCACCATAGTTTACCTGCACGTTCTTCGATAGGTCTGGCGATATCTTCTGTGATATCGTGATAAGTCTTGTGACCAATAATTAAAGGTTCCCTTATCGGAGCTTCGTAATGTCCTGACATTTTTTACCTATTTATTATTTAAACTTTCTTTTCTGTTTCTGATTTTAGTATGATAGAAAACATTTGGCTTAGTACCAATTTCTTCTAGCAATACATATTTTCTGTTGCTGCTGAACAAGCTTCTTACTTCGGAATTGATATCATTCATATCACCGAATTTCAGCGAGCCTGTAGAACAAGCGTTGGCACAAGCTACCTGGAATTCTCCATCTTTCACTTTTCTGCCGTCTTTCTTAGCTTCCAGGATTACGTTCTGTGTCAATTGAATACACATAGAACATTTTTCCATCACCCCTCTTGTTCTGGTAACAACATCCGGGTTAAGAACCATTCTTCCCAAATCATTGTTCATGTGGAAGTCGAATCTATCGTTCAAAGCATAGTTGAACCAGTTGAAACGTCTAACTTTATAAGGACAGTTGTTGGCACAATATCTTGTACCGATACATCTGTTGTAAGCCATTTGGTTCTGACCTTGCTTACCGTGTGAAGTCGCCGCTACCGGACAAACAGTTTCACAAGGCGCATGGTTACAATGCTGACACATTACCGGCTGGAAGATAACATCCGGATTCTCCGCTGCATTTTCCAATGCACCTTTGATTCCTAGAAGATTACTACCATAAAGTTCCGGTACAGCCATGCCTTCTTTCAGACCTTCGTAAACTTCCACTTTCTGCTCCGTAGAATAGTAACGGTCAATTCTCAACCAGTACATATCTCTGGACATTCTTACCTCTTCCTTACCAACAACAGGAACGTTGTTCTCTGCCTGACAAGCGATAACGCAAGCGCCACATCCTGTACAAGAGTTAAGGTCTACGGAAAGATTGAAGTGAGGACCGTCTGTATCATCATAAGCATCCCAAAGATCCACTTTACCGATTGGAAGCTCGCCTCCAATCGTATGCATTGCCAATGGTTTATTCCACTCATCCACAGGCTTGTTGATGAAATCATCCAAAGTAACTTCTTTGGCAATTTCATAACGTCCCATCAAGGTATTCTGAAGCTGCATTCCTGCAAACTCGTGTCCGTCTCCGGATTTTTCTATTTTAACGTTGGTAAGAACCGTGTTGTAACCATCGAACAACGGATAAGCATTAACACCGGTTTCTGCAACTTTACCAGAATCTTTTTTACCATAACCCAGTGCCAGTCCAAGAGATCCATCTGCCTGACCAGGCTGGATGAATACCGGAACATCGTTCAAGGTTACACCATTCACTGTTATATTTACGGTATCACCGTCCAGCTGCATTCTTGCATTAAGACTGTTTTCCAATCCAAGGCTTTCTGCATCTTTAGGTGAAATGGTAAGGTAATTATCCCAAGACAATCTGGAAATCGGGTCCGGAAGTTCCATCAACCATGGGTTGTTAGCTTGCGTTCCATCACCAATTGAAGGCTTGGTATAAAGTTGCAATTCTAGTTGAGCCGGTTTGAAAGCTGACAATTCAGAAACAGCCTGCGCTGCGTTTCCGCCAGAGTAAGATAATCCTGTAGTAAGACCTCCGGCAGTAAAACCGTTATATAGAGTTTTATTGAAAGACAATCCACCGTTCAATGTCAGTGCATTAGCTTTCAAATAATTATAATAATTGTTCGCCGGATTATCCTTACCATTCATCCAAACCAAAAGTGATTCTTCAATCTGTCTTGATTTGTAGATTTTCTGGATAGTTGGCTGCATCAGGGAGTAAGCTCCGGTTTCCGGTGTGATGTCACCCCAGGATTCTAACCAGTGTGTAGAAGGGATAATCGCTTTTGATGCTTTGTATAATTCGTTTTTCTTGTCAATTATTGCAACAGAATAAGGTACCTTTTCAATAGCTGCTTTCAAGGATTGACCTTTGGCGTGAGAATAAATCGGGTTGATATTATTTGTAATCAAAACACCAACCTGTCCGCCATTCAACCAGGATAAAAACTCGTTGAATCTTGCGTTGTCGTATTCCTTAAGGAAATTAGCCTTTCCAGTAAATGCGTTAGACGCTAATTTTTGATTGATTAAGTGAGCCAAAACATAAGCCGCTTTGGAACCATCCGCAAAAACAACAGCATTGCTGCCTTTTGCCTGAAGTTCTTTCACGATTTCGGAAGCCACTTTATCCGATGTTCCGCCATTCAGCCCGTTATAAACTTCTACCAAAGTTTTGAAAACTGCACTTGGCTTCAGTCTGTAGCGGCTGTCAGCATTAGCACCTGTCAAGCTCATATTAGATTCTACCTGAATATGTCTTAACATATTTTCGCCTGGTTTTCTAGCCGCAGCGTAGGAAACTTCAAGGCTTGATGCATTGTAATCACCTAAGAAATCTGCATTGAAAGAAACTACCAACTGAGACTTGCTAAGGTCATAAACCGGCAAAGCTCTCTGTCCGAATACTTCCTGAGCGGCGTCCAAAGCTGCTGCGTAAGGAATAGCATCATAAGTAATCAGTTCGGCAGAAGGATATTTGGTTTTGAAATCGCTGAACAATTTCTTGAAAGTCGGGCTTGGAAAAGAGTGCGACAAAACCACAATCTTCTTTCCGCCATTCTGAGACTCGGCAAGACCTTTCAGAACGAAATCATCTACTTTATTGAAATCTGTCTGTTCATCGCCATTCAATGAAGGATTTTTCACCTTGTCATTATCATAAAGCGAAAGAACGCTGGCCTGAGCTCTGGCGTTGGTTTTTCCAAGATTACCAGCTGCAGGATTGGCATCGATTCTGATAGGGCGGCCTTCTCTTGTTTTTACCAAAACGCTGGCAAAATCGTAACCGTCAAAATATGAAGATGCGAAAAAGTTTGGAATTCCCGGGATGATATCGTGTGGCTTTACCACGTACGGAATCGTTTTTATCACCGGTGCCTCACAAGCTGCCAAAGTTACTGCAGCGGTAGAGAATCCCAATAGTTTCAGGAAATCTCTACGAGAAGTCCCTGAATTGTTCTCAGAGTTATCTAAGAAATCTTCAACCGGAATTTCATTCTGGAACTCTTTAGCCGCCAACTTTGCATTCAAAGTCGGGTCTTTTAGTTCGTGAATACTTCTGAATTGTATTTTATTTGAAGCCATTTATACTTCTAATTTTTGTTATTAATAATGACATTTACCACACTCAAGACCTCCGATTGCATCTACAGTAATCTTAGTTCCTTCACCATATTGTTTTTTCAACTTATCGTGGAGATTCTTGAAGTATTCTTTATTGTAACCATTGTTCATATCAACTTCTGTCGTTCTGTGACACTCGATACACCATCCCATTGTGAAGTTGTTCGCCATCTGCACCACGTTCATTGTATCAATTTTGCCGTGACAAGCCTTACAAACGACGTCAATTTTATTAGCCTGATCTTTCTGCTTGGCATTAAATCCGTTGATGATTGCCTGCTCTCCTGCCACCACGTGCTGTGCGTGATTGAAGTAAACGAAATCCGGCATATTGTGGATTCTGGTCCACTCTATTGGCGTGGTCTTACCGGTATAAGCCTGCTTAGACTCATCCCATCCAGCTGCCGCATAGATTTTTTTGATTTCTCCTGTGTAGAATTCTCTGTCTTTTCCTGGCTCAATGTACTTGCCTTTGTATTCAGAAATCGCTCTGTGACAGTTCATACAAACGTTAACAGAAGGAATCTCGGACACTTTACCATACTTAGCACTGGAGTGACAAAGCTGACAGTCGATTTTATTTTCTCCGGCGTGAATCTTGTGTGAGAAGTAAATCGGCTGTTCCGGCTGGTAGCCTTTGTAAACACCGATCCACATCAGCCAGTTCCAAACGCCATAAGCGGCAAAAAGAGCCAGCAAGGCGATGATACCTTTTCCTACGAAGCTGTACTTTTCATAGAGTTTGGAGAACGAGGTGATTTTAGTTGCGTTAAGCTCAGAAAGCTCCGGAGACTGCTGAAGTTTTACCAATCTTTTGATCACCAAAAGCAACCAGAAAAGAAGTCCCGCAATTGCCACCAACGCTGCCACCATTATTTTGGTATTCAGCTGTTGCGCTTTTGCTGCCTCTATAGACGCCATACTATCTACCGCAGGCGCACCGTCTGCTTTGTCGGCAGCAGGCTCTTCTTTTGGAGGATCAGTAGTGTAAGCTAAGATGTCATCAATATCCTGATCTGATAAGCTCGGAAACTGCAACATCTCGGTTTTATTGAACTTCTCAAAAACCTCATTGGCATATTTATCACCGGATGCTCTTAAAGCCTTGTTGTCTTTAATCCATTTGTGAAGCCAATCTGTGTCAAGATTTTGTTCTTTCTTTAATCTGTCCACTACGCCACCAAGTGCCGGTCCAATAACTTGTTTATCCAATGCGTGACAAGCCGTACAGTTTGTCTTGAACAAATCCTGTCCTTTTTTTGGATCGCCTTGTGCATAAACAGAAGCGCCGGTTGATAACAATAAACTAATTGCTATCAGACCCTTTTTGTAATGCTTTCTCCAACTAATCATTTATATAATCTTGGGTTAGTAAATTGTATTGAGTTTACATTCAATTCCGCAAAAATAGCACTTTAACAAAAATTAAGAAGCCCTATTTCTATGGATTTTCTCATTTCTTTTTAATTTGTAACTATTCTAAATAACACGATTTGCGTTTCATTCAATTTATTTTAAATTTGCTAAAAATAATTTTAAATGAACAATCTGCTCAAGCTTTTCATCGTGGCAACTTTATTCAGTTTTTACCAAATTGATGCTCAATATGTTGTGAAGAAAGACACTTTATCGGGGACCGAATTATCTTTTGCACTCGATGAGAGAATCAACGATGCATTAGAAAAAATTGAAGGGAACTGCAACCGGATTTCTGATGCGCCGGTGCGAACGCCTCCCAAAGTTCTGGTGGCTAGCAGAGAGCTGACCAATGCAGAAATCTGCCGTAAAAATCCAAAAATCATGGGTTTCAAAATTCAGGTCGTGACTGTAAAAAGCAATGAGGAAGCTAGAAAAATCGCAACAGAGTTCCGGAATAATTTCCGAAGCCTGAAAGTAGAAACCGATGCTTCACTAAGACCCAACTATAAAATCCTGGCCGGAAGTTATTTTTCCAAACAGAGCGCAGCGGATGATTTGAGAAATGTAAAACGGCTCTATCCCAGCGCCATCACAGTGCCTTACGCTGTTTTTTGCGTGGAAGCTAGATAATATTGAATTGATTGATTAACCAAATAAAATTCCGCTATGACGCGGAATTTTTTATTGGTAATAGGTTTCCAAAAACTGGTAGAATTCACCAAGCCTGTACAGATTATTCGCACCGAGATAAACGGTCAGTACCAAAAGTAAGCCGTAACACAAACTCAGCAAAAGCTTTCTGTCCTTGTAACTGAAAAACAGCCAGCCCAGAAGCATTGGATACACAAAAACAAAGTGACCGCCGTAGATGTACGATGTGTGAAGTCCGAACTTGAGCATGCAATGGATGAGCACATCGAAAAGAAAAGTGATGACCAAAACCCAAATCAGTTTGTTTTTATAATTTCTGATGATACTCCAGATTATCAAGAGTAAGATTAATACTACAAACATGTAAGGAACTGCAGAACTGTAAACATCCATGAACAAAGCTTTATAAAAGAAGGTTTTGTCTTTGTTATGATAGTCGCGGATTTCGTAATTGGAAAACAAAATATTCCCACCAAAAAACCAGGAAGTAATCATATCCCACAACGGTGTTACTTTGGGTTTAGAGAATTTGTCATATTGCTCTTCGGTTTTGTTGAGGAAATTCTGGAAATTGAACTGGAGCCTCCACAGAAAAAGAAATGAGAAAATGACGACTGACGAGGCTATTTTTGCCACGGCCCATCCGATCTTTTTCCAGTTCCGGAAGATTTTTTTCTCAAACAGAAACGGAATATAAACTTTGACAATATTCGTAATCGTCAATCCACCAATGAAAACCGAACCGAAAATAGTAGCGCCAAAAGAAATCGGTTTTTCTTCCTGAATTTTCCTTGCTGAATAATAATTAAAAATTGAAAGAAATAATAAAGTATAAGTATAAGTTTCCGGCGTGAAACTTAGTAGAATGTTGGTTACAAACAATCCATAAAATGCTAAAATCAACAGGCTGATTTTAAGTGGAAGTTGGATAACATTGCTCAGATATTTGAATATTTGAACATTGGCCAGGGAAATGACCACAGTTGACAATAATGACAATACTAATCTGAAAACCGAATCATAGCGATTTCCGGAAATCCATAATGCAAAAGTTCTGATAAAATCGAAGAAATAATTGGACAAAGGATGTCTCTCGAAACCGCCGCCAGTCTGCACAATCGCCCTGTTATCAAAACTGAAATATCCATCCCAAGGAATTCTGTCATCATAGACGATCCTGAAGTTCTCTGCGATAAACCAGGCATTGGCTCCATAAAGAATAGCGAAGAATAAGAAAATCAGCAATTCTGTTTTGGTTGATGGAAAAATGATTTTCAGAATCTCTGTGAATTTATTAGTAAATTTTTTCAATCCGGAATTTTTTTGCAAAAATAGAAAAACCATATTTATACAAAAAAGTCACGAATCATAAATCCGTGACTTTAACTATATATTATTTTCCTTATTGATTATATGTGTAAATTGTAGTCTGGCTACTGCTCACCTGATTACTACTATTATACTGGGTTTCCGTAATCTGATTAGGATAATTTGCAGTGTTGTAAGAGGTTATATATACTAACTTATAATTGGAAATCGCAGAACTTGTCGGAGTATTTGAATTCGTAAAAAGTACAAGATTCTTTTTCCCCGATAAATTATCATTGGATGCCCAAGGATTATAAAGCTCTATTTTATCGAAACCTTTAACATTTTTATACGGATTATTTTTATCATCATAAGTATAAGTTTCCGTAATATTTCCAGCTAAAACATTATTATGATAATATTTTTCTTTAGAAGAAATAACATCTCCATCTTTTACTGTATAAACTATCTCTGATTTATCCGTCTGTAAATTACCTGCCAATGTATAATTTCGAATCTGAGTACAGTTTATAGTTGTAGAGTTTGGATAACTGTAAGTCAATGTCTTTATACTTGTCGTATTACTGCCAGAAGTAATACTAACTACTTTTACATTTATCAATTTATCATTGTCATAAGTAAAATCAGTTGTGCTATTAAGAGAACCATTGTAGTAATCTTTAATCTGAGTTATAACATTGCCTGTATAGGTATAAACAAATTTGTTTGAACCGTCGGCATTTGATTGTTCCAAAATTTTAACACCATCATATTTGATTGTATAAACATCACCATCAACTATCGCTTTAGTTACTAAAAATGGATATTGTGGATCAGTTCCTCCGTCTTCAACATCCGTTGAACTACAAGATAAACTCAAAAAGATTAAAGAAGATAAAAAAAGATTTTTTTTCATTGAATTATTAATTTTGGCAAAATTATACATTTCAAAATTAAGAGCGGAGCATATATTAATATTTACAAAATAATTTAAGAACTACAAGATAACTGACTACAACCTGTCTGATTATCATATTTTGAAGGACGTTTCTGATTGAACTCCGGGAAGCGGTTTTCATAAGGGTTTTGCAGGGCTTCTTTCAGCTTGAAAAATAGTTCATAATTACCTTTTTCTGCATCCTGAATCGCTTCGAATAGCAGATAATTTCTCAGGATAAATTTCGGATTTGTTTTGGACATCATTGCCAGAGATTCGGTTTCCGAGATTTTATTTCTGAGTTTTCTTTCCTGATATTTCTCTATGAAATAAGAAAGTTTTTTCAACTCATTTTCATTCAGAATATGATAAAAAGAATTGGAAAAATCATCTATTTTAATTTCTGAAATTGGCTTCTCAAGACTTTGGAAAAATAAGGTATAATCCAAATTCAAATCCTGCATCATCTGTTGCCATTGGGTGAAAAACCGCTCATCCTCAGGCAAAACTTTATCAAACCCGAACTTCCTTGCCAACATTTCGTCGTGTTCTGCCCAGAATTGTCTTCCATAATTATTCAGAATTTTTTCTAAAGCTTCGCCATCATTAATCAATGGAAAAATGGCGTTCGCCAAAGTTGCCAAATTCCAATGCGAAATCTGTCCTTGTTTTCCGAAAGCGTATCGTTTTCCCGGTAAATCCGTAGTATTGGGCGTAAAATCCAAATCATAGCCATCCATCATAGAAAACGGACCATAATCGATTGTCAACCCTAGAATCGACATATTATCGGTATTCATCACGCCGTGGACAAAGCCGACTCGATACCAGTCGATTATCATTTTCAGAGTTCTGTCACAAATTGCTTTAAACCAATCGATATATCTATTGGGATTACTTTCTGAATTAATTTCGGGATAAAAATGTTCAATCGTGTAATCCGCCAATTTTTTCAGCAAATCAGGTTGATTTCTTGCCGATAGCAATTCAAAATGTCCAAAACGTAGAAATGATTCAGCAGTTCTTAAAACAACTGCGCCTTGCTCTTTTTGTGGATTTCCTGAATACTGGATATCTCTGATGACATCTTCTCCTGTTTTCGAAAGGCTCAAAGCTCTTGTTGTAGGAACGCCAACATGAAACATCGCCTCGCTCATCAGATACTCCCGGATTGAAGACCTCAAAACGGCTCTTCCATCAGCGTGTCTGGAATATGGCGTGGCACCTGCACCTTTCCATTGGATTTCAGTCTGCTTTCCATTGTTAAAAATCTCTCCGGCAAAAATGGCTCTTCCGTCGCCCAACTGTCCGGCCCAGTTTCCGAACTGATGTCCGGCATAGGCCGTTGCATAGGTCTTAACATTATCCGCAAGATTCTGAGCAGCTAAGAAATTCGCATCATTTTCTAATATCCCTAAACCAATTTCCACTGATAAATCTTCATTGAAGTCTATCAGCTTGGCGTCATCCAAACTGACCGGTTTTACCGAACAAAAAAGCACGTCTGGCGTCTGTCTCTGCATCAGATTCCCGGAGAAATCGCCTGAGAAAATGCGCGTGAAATTTTGGGTAATATTTTTGATGTTCATTATTAAAAATCCCGTCTTTCTGGGACGGGAATTAGTTTATTTGTTAAAATCTATATCATCGGAAGAGTTAATCGCTTCATTGGTATGCTCTTCCTTCTTAGCAGGCTTATCCGGAATTACTCGGGTCGGATTTTTCAGTTCGTCAATGGTCTGAAGTCCGCCGTCATCTCCGTAGCCACCACGGAGACTTGTAAGGTCGGAACAGCTTCCTGTCCAGTTGGTTGGTTTGACAAACTTATCTTCGGGCTTGATATTGAGCGCTTTATCTGCAAAAACTTTTTTCATATAAATGGCCCAGATCGGAAGTCCCATCTTCGCACCCTGACCTTCACCTGTGCTCCAGAAGTGCGTAGCACGATCTTCCCAGCCTACCCAAACACCAGTTGCCAATTTAGGAACAATTCCCATAAACCAACCATCCGAGTTTTTCTGTGTCGTCCCGGTTTTACCCGCAATCTCTACGCCAGCCGGGATGCCTTGTCTTCTTAGTTCTCCGGATGCCGTACCAAATTCCGCCACACCTTTCATCAGGTCAATCATTGTGTAAGCATACATTTCGTTCATCACTTCCTTCACCACTGGTTTTACTTCCTTAATCACGCGTCCGTTGGCATCCTCAATTCTCCAGATCATTTCCGGTTTGGTATAATTTCCGAAGTTAGCAAACGTACTGTAAGCGCCAAGCATTTCATAAATCGTGATATCCGAAGTTCCCAGTGCCATTGGCAATTCTGAGTCGATATGGTCTGTAACGCCAAGATCTCTTGCCAGCTGAATGACATTCTGTGTTCCTACTTTCTCAGCCAGTCGGATGGCAACTGGGTTGAGTGACTTGGCAATACCTTCTTTGATGGTGACGCTGCCGCCACCGCCTTTCACGTACCAGCTTCCTTTAGCGTAAGGCGCGTTGGAAACTGTGGAACACGGCGTCATCCCAAGATGCATAATCGCTGTTGCGTAAACAAATGGCTTAAAGGTAGAACCTACCTGACGTTTCCCCTGCTTCACATGGTCGTACTGGAAATGCTGCCAGTTGATACCGCCCACCCAGGCTTTGATATCGCCTGTTGCCGGCTCCATAGACATCAGTCCGGCCTGTGCAATCTGCTTATGGTAGCGTATAGAATCCCAAGGTGACATCTCTACCTCTTCCTCGCCTTGCCAAGTGAATCGTGTGGTTTTCACCGGTTCGTGGAATTCCATCAGGATAGAATCTTCCGGCATTCCTTCGGCTTTTAGCTGCTTGTAACGTCCTGTTCTCTTCACTGCCGACATCATCAGCGAGTTGATTTGTGCCTTGTTAAGGTTATAGTAAGGACGGTTAGGATTACGCTTCATCTCATTGTCGAAGTTCCTTTGAAGATTGGTCAAATGCTCTTTGATTGCCTCCTCAGCATATTTCTGCATTCTGGAATCCAGGGTTACATAGATTTTGAGACCATTTTTGTATAAGTTCAGTTCCTTTCCGGTCTCCTTTTCGTATGCATCCAGATATTGCTGAATCTCTTTTCTGAGATAGAATTTATAGTATGCAGAATAACCTTCCTCAACCGTTTTTACCTCGTGATAATCTACAGTAACAGGTGTTGCAACAGCTTTATCATAAGTTGAATTATCGATATAGCCTGTATCCAGCATTTGCTTCAATACAACATCTCTTCTTAGTTTGGCTTTTTCCGGATATCTGTATGGATTATTTTTTCTTGGATTCTCCAGCATTGCCACAAAAGTCGCAGCTTCCGGCAATGTTAGTTGGTTAGTAGATTTATTGAAGTAAACCCTGGAAGCCATTTCCACACCTTTGGCATTGAACAGGAAATCAAACTTATTGAAATAGAGTGTAATGATTTCCTCTTTGGTATATCGTTTCTCCAGGCTGACTGCCACGCTCCATTCCTTAAGCTTTTGAAATGCTCTTTGAATTTTGTTCTGAGAAGCCTGACCTGTAAATAACAATTTGGCAAGCTGCTGTGTAATGGTAGAACCGCCTCCTCTCTCGCCACGGAAAAATACGGCTCTGGCAATGGATTTCAGATCGATGCCGGAATGTTCCTTAAAACGCTCATCTTCCTTGGCTTGCAAGGCATAAACAAGATATGGAGGCAACTGGCTGTACTTAACCGGTTTGGTTTTTTCTTTTTCAAATTTTCCCAGCAGCACGTTGTCCGAAGAGTAAATCTCCGATGCTACAAATATATCCGGATTTTCCAGTTCTTTCACGTCCGGCATATCGCCTAAAAAGCCTTGAGAAACTGCAAAAAACAGGGCAGAAATTCCCAATACCACAGCGATAAATCCCACCCAAACGATCTTGATCCATTTCTTGATGTTGGAGTTAGGCTTCTTCTTTTTCGGAAGCGGAAAGGTTTTATTTTCAGGTTTTTTATTTTCCATTGATGAATTAAGGCTTTACATTTTGAATTTTGATTCCTAAATCTTCGATCCCCGGCAGCACATTACGGCGCATAGCCTGGATAACCTTCACGGAATAAGTTCCGTTCTGCGGAAACTTGTAATTCAGCTTGTATTGGAATAATGTTTCCTTGGTTTCGCCAAATCCTGTTCCCAGCCACTCGCCGTTCGGTTTTGCGAGAACATAATTCAGCGTATCTGTGGCGATCACTTTTTTGTTATGCTCCAATCTTGTGATCAGACGGATGTTGCTGTACGGATAGTCGTTATTGTTCCTCACCACGAAAATCAGATTTTTAGGACTCTGCGCATCGCTGACATCGAACTGAAAATCCTGACTTTTTCTCTTATCCCACTGGCTGTTTACATCATTCATGACAATCGTTTCATTCGCATCTTTGCAAGAGGCCACAGAGAGAAAAATGATGCAAAAAGCAATTATTCTAAGCATTCCCTTCATTTTTTGGCGGCATTTTCTTTTTCGCTTTCTTGAACGGTTTTTTATGATTTTTATTTTCCGTTTTCGGATTCGTATTCACATTCTGATTGGCATTGGGATTCTGCTTTGCATTGTCTTCCGCTTTTACAGCTGTATGATTGTTCTGTGCAGGCTTCTGCTCGCCGGATTGGTTTCTGTTCTGGTGCTGTTTCTGCGGACGGTTATTTTGCGATTTTTGCTGACCATTCCTATTGTCGCTCGGACCTTTGTCATCATTTGATCTCGGTCCGCGCTCGCGGTTACGGTCTTTGTTGGATTTTGGTCGCCTGTTTTTCTTCTCGAAACGGTCTACGCTATTCTCCTGAATCAGATCGGAGGTAACGAGCTTATTTTCAACCACTCGCAACTCCTCCAAAGCAGGTGCTTTATCACCTTTTTTGTTGATAGCAATTAATTTTTTGACCTCAAAGATATCCAGATCGTACCAAGCCATTGAGTTCTCTACATAAGCAAACCACATCTTCTTTTTGAAAACGTCAATTTTGATACAAAATGCTTTTCCTTTTTCAGTATGCAGTACAGTGCTGGACGATGGAAAATCCCTCAGAACATCCAGATAGCTATCCAACTCGTAATTAAGACAACACTTCAGCTTACCACATTGTCCTGCCAACTTCTGAGGATTGATGCTCAATTGCTGGTATCTTGCAGCATTGGTATTGACAGAGCGAAAATCTGTAAGCCAGGTAGAACAGCACAGTTCTCGGCCACAAGAGCCGATGCCGCCTACTTTCGCAGATTCCTGACGAAATCCGATCTGCTTCATATCAATCTTGGTACGGAACGCACCTGCGTATTCCTTGATAAGCTGGCGAAAATCTACCCTGCTGTCTGCGGTGTAGTAAAAGGTAATCTTGGAACCATCACCCTGAAATTCCACATCCGTGATTTTCATCTCGAGGTGTAGTCCGTAAGCGATTTTCCGTGCTTCTACTTTAATATTGTTTTCCTTTTTACGGAGATCCTGCCAGGTTTCAATATCTTTCTGATTGGCCAGTCTGTAAACTTTGGCAGCGTGCTCCACAGGCACATTTTTCTTTTTCATCTGGATTTTCACCAGTTCTCCGGAAAGGCTTACTACGCCGATATCGTGACCCGGGCTAGATTCTACAGCAATGATGCTCCCTATGTGAAGCGGCAGATTATTGACGTTTTTATAATATAATTTACGGTCGTTTTTGAAACGCACTTCTACATATTCCGAGCTTTTAGAACCGGAAGGATTAACCTCCGAAAGCCAGTCAAAAACACTTAATTTATAACTATTACCACAGGTATCTACACTACTGCATCCATTGGCACTCTTCGTACCGCAGGAATGGGAAGAATCGCCGGATGTTTTGCATCCACAACTCATATATATATTTTTATGATGAAGTGCAAAGTTAATATAATTTTTATTTAAGCCTCAGGATTATATTTTTTAAAAACAGTTTTTTGTTAATTCCGTGTTAACATTAACTTCACATTGCTGATTCATTAACAATTAGGAACAATACGCAACGTTTAATCAACTCAATTCTACACATTTTAAGGATGTTTTACGGCTGTGTTTGATGTTAAATCCAACCATTTTGAACTTAAAAAAAATTGATATAACACTGTTTTTCAAATTACTAGACAGACATGTATTTCAAACAGTTATTCTCCGAATAGCAATGTTTAACTTTTTTTAATAATTTTTATCAAGGTTATTAAAATAATTATAAATTTGGAACAATAATAATAATCTTATGAGAAAAATTTTAATATCCACGGCGTTAGCAGCCGGCGTTATGGCATACGCGGGAGGTTTCCGGGTATCACTTCAGGGTGTTAAGCAGCTGGCGATGGCACACACCAGCGCCCATGCGGAAGATGCCAGTGTGGCTTTCTTCAATCCCGCAGGTATTTCCTTCATTCCTTCTAAACTGAGCGTAGCGGCAGGTGGTTTCGGAGTTTCAAATAAAATCACTTACCAGAATACGACCACGCTTCAGCAGACAGAAACAGATAATCCGCTGGGAACACCGATCTATGCGGCAGTAGCTTATAAAGTGCTGGACAATCTGTCATTAGGTTTCAGCTTTACCACGCCGTTTGGCAGCACTATAGAGTGGCCTGGCGACTGGGAAGGCCGCGAAATTGTCCAGAGACTGGAGCTGAAAAGTTACTTTTTCCAACCGATGATTTCCGTGAAGCTGGCACCATGGGCTTCATTCGGAGCAAGTTACATCTATGCAAAAGGCAAGGTGGACTGGACAAAAGCCTTAACACTTTACAACGGACAACTTAATCTCTTGGACGATTCCGCTACAGGACACGGATTCGGATTTGGTTTCTACTTCCAGCCTGATGATAAATGGGATGTGAGTATGGCATACCGTTCTCCCGTAGACATGAAAGCCAAAGAAGGCAAGGCCACATTTATGGTTCCAAGTGCTCTTCTCTCAAACTTCAACGGCGGCTCAGACAACTTCAAGGCAACGCTTCCTCTGGTAGATGAATACACTTTAGGCGTCACTTATAAAATCACCCCGAAATGGTTAGTCTCTGCAGACTACAATTATCACGGATGGGAACGGTACAGCAAGCTGACTTTGGACTTCGACAATGTTGCTGCCGGAAATCAGCCAAACGACCCTACAGTTTTGGTCAATCCTAAGAATTTTAGAAATACTTCCAGCGTACGTGTAGGAACACAGTATGCCTTCAACGATATGATTTTCGGAAGATTAGGCTGGTATTTCGACGAGACGCCCTATGCAGATAAGGATTTCATTCCGGAAACGCCGTCTTTTGACAACTATGTGATCACAGGTGGTGTAGGTTTCAAATTCAACCGATTAGGTGTAGACCTGTCCGGTGCTTATGCAATGCCGAAAAGCAGAACATTCAATAATACTAACATCAATTTTGCAGGACAGGCAAAGGCAGAAGTATTTTATTTCGGACTTGGACTTTCGTACAACGCATTTTAAAAATTGAATCTATTATGAAAAAAATATATATATCGACCATTGCGGCTGCCTTGCTTTTTACCGTAAGCTGCCAAACCGATTTTGAAAACAGTACGGAAGATGTAGTTGTGACTTCCGGAGAAGCCGATTTTTCCAAGTATATAGCGCTAGGAAACTCTTTGACATCAGGATACAGAGATAACGCACTTTATGTTGACGGTCAAAAAGAATCATATCCAAATTTAATAGCCGGACAAATGAAGCTTGCGGGCGGAGGAGAATTCGTGCAACCTCTGATGGCAGATAACAATGGAGGAATGGTTCTTGGCACTACACCAATTTTGGCCACAAAATTATACATATCTGGTTTTGCGAATGGAGTTCCTGTCCTTAAAAATGTACAAGCTACTCCTACAACTGATGTTACAAAAAAAGTAACCGGTACAATTAATAATATGGGTGTTCCCGGCGCAAAATCATTTCATTTAATTGCTCCCGGATATGGAAATGTAAATGGTATTCTTGCAGGAACGGCAAATCCTTACTACGTAAGATTTTCTACAAGCAATACATCCACGGTTGCTGCTGATGCTGCTGCTCAGAAACCAACATTTTTTTCACTTTGGATTGGAAATAATGACGTTCTGAGCTATGCTACCAACGGTGGAACTAATACTGTCAATGTTAATAATGTAGTTACGTATGTTCCAGCAACAGTACAGACAAGTGTTGATCCATCTACGTATAAATCCAATGATATATCCAGCCCGCAGGTTGTAGCCGGTTCTATCAAAACTGTTTTGGAAACGCTTAAAGCATCAGGAACCACAAAAGGAATCATAGCTAATATACCATATGTTACTTCTATTCCTTATTTTACGACTGTGCCTTACAATGCCATTCCTTTGACTAGCGCCAAGGCTCAGGCATTAAATGCTGCACTGTATGAACCTATGAAAAATGCACTAACTTATTTAGGAGCAGGATCAAGACTGAATCTCGTAAAAGCAGGTCAAAATCCTGTACTTATTGTTGATAATAAGTTAACTAATTTATCTGTACAAATTACCGCTGCACTAACCGCCAATGGTGTTCCTCCAACTAAAGCAGCAATGCTAGGAAATGCATTCGGCCAGGTAAGACAGTCTGCTGCTGACGATTTAATATTACTTCCTGCCTCAAGCCTTCTTGGTATAGATGTAGCAACGGGAAAACCCGCTACAGACACATCTGAGCTTGTTTATGGCGCTTCTTATCCTATCGGAGATCAGCTTTCATTGACCAAAGATGAAGCAGCTAGTGTGAAGAGTGCAATAGATGCGTATAATTCTCAGATTGCTACTTTAGCTTCCGCGTACGGGCTTGCCTTCGTAGATGCTAATGCAAAAATGACAGAACTCAACTCTGCATCAGGAATCCAGTGGGACGGCGTGCGCTATTCCGCAAAATTCGTGACCGGCGGAGCTTTCTCCCTGGATGGTGTACACCTTACAGGACGTGGATATGCTATTGTGGCTAATGAATTTTTGAAAGCAATCAATATGAAGTACAAATCCAACCTTCCTATGGTCAGTCCAAATTCTTATTCCGGCGTTACTTTTCCTTAATTAAGGATTTCTCTTAGATATAAGCCGTCTCGAAAACAAAATCGAGGCGGTTTTTTATTGACAGGAAATATTTATTTCAAAATGTAAAATTTTGATTATTTTTACAAAATGCTTTCAAAAAGAGTCAAATACGCCATCAAAACATTATTATTCCTCAACAGAAATGATAATGCTTCCCTTTTTTCTGCCAAGAGAATCTCGGAGAACGAACGTATTCCCCTGAAGTTTCTGGAACAAATCCTTCGCGAACTCAAGCAGAACAAAATCCTCAAAAGTGAACGTGGTGCGGAAGGTGGCTACACCTTTATGAAAAATCCAGCCGACATCAAAGTTTTGGATGTCATCAGAATTGTTGATGGCCCGGTCGCAATGTTGCCTTGTGCTTCACTTAATTTCTATGCTAAATGTGATGACTGCACAGACGAAGCCACCTGCAGCATCAGAAAGCTCCTGATCAACGTGCGGGACAATATGCTTCCGATTCTGGACACCAGCATTGCGGATATGACACTTTCTGAGCAGATGCCTTTCTGACAATTATTAAAAACCAATATTGAACTAATCATCCATGAAAAAAATTATTATCCTTCTGGGAATCACGTGCGTCGGCATTTCTACTGTAAACGCACAGGAATCCAATACTGAGCGCAAAAATGACATTATGCTCAGCCCTATTGAACTTATTGCTGCACCTCTGCTCAATATTTCTTATGAAAGACTTCTGAGTGCCAATTCCGGCGTGGGAATCAATGGAATGTTTTACCTCGGGAATAGCAATAATGACGATTATGGTCTTACGCAGATATCACCTTACTACAGAATGTACTTTGGGAAAAAGTATGCCGGCGGCTTCTTTGTAGAAGGATTTGTACCTATTACAAGCACCAAGGATTCTTATTATGATTACAACTTCGATCCTTATTCAACAGTTTATACTCCGCCAACTTATAATGAGAAGACGAGAACGACAATCGGAATCGGCGTTGGTTTCGGTGGGAAATGGATCAGCCGTAATAACATTATCTTCGAAGCAAGCGTTGGCATCGGGAGAAGATTTGGAAACAAATCCTATTATGATGACGCCAATATTACAGGAAAAGGAATGCTTGGCATCGGCTATCGATTCTAGATCTTGATCGATTAACACAAATAAAAGTTTAGCTTTGTGCTAAACTTTTTGCTTTTTATGTTCACCGACGATTATTTCATGAAAATGGCTTTGCAGGAAGCCGGGAAAGCGCTGGAAAAAGACGAAGTCCCTATTGGCTGCGTCATTGTTTCTAATAACAGAGTGATTGCCAAATCCCATAACCTTACCGAGACCTTAAACGATGTGACCGCTCACGCAGAGATGCAGGCCATCACTTCTGCTGCTAATTTTCTCGGAGGTAAGTACCTTTGGAATTGTACTTTATACGTGACTCTAGAACCTTGTGTGATGTGTTCCGGCGCACTGGCATGGTCTCAGATTTCTAAAGTGGTCATTGGCGCAAGGGATGAGCAAAGAGGTTTCCTCAACAAAAATCTTTCTCTGCATCCCAAAACGGAAATCGTAACCGGCGTTTTGGAAAACGAATGCGCTTCGATGGTCAAAGAATTTTTCAGGAATAAAAGATAATTACAAATCCTTCCCCAAAAAATACAGCCCTTTCAAGGTATGCAATCGGTCTGCAATATTGATTTTATCCGTCAGAGGTTTGTAAACGTGGCTCACGCCGCCCGTTGCGATAACGAAACAATTATCATTAACCTCATCATTAATCCGGTCAATAAAACCTTCCACCATTCCGAGAAAACCATAAACCATTCCGCTTTGCATACAGGTAATGGTATCCAACCCCAAAACTGATTTTGGTTTTACCAGTTCTATTTCCGGCAATTGCGCCGTTCCTTTAATCAAGCTGTTCAGTGATGTGATGATGCCCGGTGCAATGATAACCCCGAGCGTTTCGCCGTTTTCTGACAGGCAACTTGCCGTGAGTGCCGTTCCGAAATCCAGGATGATTTTTTTGTGACCCGGATAGAGATGGTGTGCCGCCACTAGATTAGCATAAATATCCGTTCCCATTTGTTTGGACTTTGGAATTACTGCAGATGGCGTATTTCTATCGACAATGAATGGAATTTTTTGATGAATTTTCTTGATGGCACTTGCCACTACTTTTGTCAACTGTGGCACCACGGAACCGATAATGATCTTATCAATTTTATCAACCTCGATTTTATAGGTCTGATACAACATCAGAATCTGGACAAAAAGCTCATCTGTCGTTTTGTACGGTTTGGTGTTGATAACCCAGGAGATGTCACAATTGTCCTCATCAAAGAGTCCGAAACGGATATTGGTATTGCCTATATTGATTACAATGGAATTCATTCTAATTTTGTTGTATTAGATGTATTAATATAAAAAGTATTAATGACTTTCCAAAAAGCTGTAAATACATTAATACTTTTTACATTTTTAATTACTTCACTTCCAAATAATTATCCTCAGGATTAACATCGGCCAATCTTTGGCTGAAATCAATTCCCATTGCTGACAATTGTGCTTTGGTATAAGGAATCGTAAAACTGTATTCCTGCTGCGTCCATGCCCAGAAAGGCAAAGTCTGGATATTGCCGTAAATATCTTTGGTTTTCCAAACTCTGGTCAGGTTCAGTGGAATATTATAATTAATAACTTTTTTATCCTTGGTCAAAATACTGAAATCGATGGGCATCGGCACACCGCCTTTGTTGACCAAAGTAATCGTGGTAGATTGCGGGTCGTATTTCACGTTTTTGATACCGTAATCGATGGTTTTCGTGGTATTGATCCAATAATGCTGGAACCATTTCAAATCCATTCCGGAAACCAACTGTGCGATGTGAATAAAATCACGTTCTGTAGGATGTTTCATCGCCCATTCGTCATAATATTTCAGCATAATTTTGTTGAGATTTTCTTCGCCAACAATATAACCCAGCTCTACAAGAAACAATTCACCCTTGATGTAACTTGCGTAAGTATAAGCCGTTCCATTATCATGATGATCGCCCAGCCAAACTGCAGGTTCTTCTTTCCCGGATTTGGTGAAATTAACATAAGCTTTCACAGCACCAACAAATGGATTGGGTTGAGATTCCTTTGGCGGGAATAATCTGTAGGACACAAAATCTTCCGCATACTGTGTGAAACCTTCGTCCATCCAAGGCCTTACGCTTTCGTTGGTTGCCAGCATCTGCTGAAACCAAGAGTGCGCACCCTCGTGGAACATCAATCCGCTGAGACCTTCCAAAGAAGTTGCTTCACCTAAAATCATTGTACACATCCCATATTCCATTCCGCCATCGCCGCCTTGGATGAATGAGTAACTCGGCCATTTGTAGCGTCCGAAAGTCGCATTCATCAGTTGGTAATATTTGGTGATGTACGGTTTCATTTCGGACCAGTATTTTGTCTTTTCAGATTTCTGATAAACCAAATACACCTTCGGTCCGTCCAAAATTGGGAAGCTTTCCACGGAATAATCTCTGTCTGCTGCCCAGGCAAAATCCAGAATGTTTTTGGCTGTCCATTTCCAGGTTACTTTGTTAGAAATATCTTGTTTGATTGTTGCATTACTGTCATAACCTTTCACTTCTGTTGGATTTTCAAGATTTCCTCCAGCGCCAATCACATAATCTTTATCGATTTTGATATTCACTTCATAATCAGAAAATGGCGCATGGAACTCTCTTCCCACATAATCAAATGCTGCCCAGCCGTCATAATCGTATTCCGCAATTTTTGGATACCATTGTGTCATGGTCATATCAACACCTTCACGGTTGTTTCTGCCTGCTCTCCGGATTTGCATCGGGATATTGGCGTCCCATTCCATTGTAAAAGTGGTGGAAGAATTGGGTTTAATTGCTTCCGCCAAGAAAACTTTCATTATCGTCCCTTGAATCTCGAACTTCAACTCTTTACCATTCTGCTTGATCCAACGGATATTCTGCGCACCTTCTTCATTTTTAGGAATTTCTGACAATCTGGAAATTACGGTGTTCCCGATTCTTTTGGCCAGTCTTCCGTCGGCATTTACACCTTGCGACTGCACACGCTGGTCCATCATAGAACCTGGTTTGAATGCGTTCCAATACAAATGAAAATAGGCGACTTTCAGTTCATCAGGAGAGTTATTCTGATATTGCAGCGTTTGTTTTCCCTGGTATGTGAAGTTGGCAGCATCCACATCAATATCCATTTTATATTTGGCATATTGCTGATAATAAGAACCTTGCTGAGCGGATAAGAGAAAAGAGAAAAGAGAAAAGAATAGAGCTATTTTTAGTTTTTTCATAGGAATATGATTCAACCTAAAAGGTTTGTTGATAATAATTTTACCAAAAATAGGAAGTTTTTGGTTAATGGCAAGTTTACACAAAATCAAAAATTTAATTTTTACGTATTAATTTTTTATATTTGTACGTAGAATTATTAAATATGGATTCCAAACTCACTTTGAAATTAAACGAAAATGTTATCGAAAGGGCTAAAAATTATGCTTCCAGTAAGAAGGTTAGCCTATCTAGATTGATTGAAAATTATCTTGATTCTATCACACGTGAACAAAATGATGATTTTGAGATTTCTCCTTTTGTGAAAAGCATTTCCAGCGGTAAAAGTGTACCGGCGGATTTGGATTGGAAAACTCTGAGAGATGACTATCTGGATAAAAAATACCAATAGATGAAAAAAATATTTTTGGACACCAATATCATTTTAGATTTCCTAGGAGAACGAGAAGGTTTTTACGAAGCGTCCGCAAAAATTATGACATTAGCAGACAAAAAAAAGATACAAGTTTATACTTCACCCAGTTCTATTTCGAATGTATTTTATGTTTTGGCAAGATATGAAAGCTCCAAAATCGCATTAGAAAAAATCAGGAAATTCAAATTACTGTGTTCGATGTCTGTAATGGATGACGAAGTGGTGGAAAAGTCCATCAATTCTGGCTTTAAAGACTTCGAAGATGCGATGCAATATTTCAGTGCGCTGGCTTCCAATTGCGATATTATCGTCACCCGAAACGAAAAGGATTTTAAAAATGCTTTGATTCCTGTGATGAATGCTGAGGGTTATTTGTTGAGTTTGAGGAATTAATTAATCAATCCTAAAAACCGGATAAAGCCGATGCGTTTTTTCGTAATACTCCGAATGTTTGTAAACCCAATCCAACTTCGCTTGTCCATCATCGGCAAACTTTGGATTATTAGCTTTTTCCATTTCGAAAGCGGTTTTCAAAGCCTTGTTGTCTTTCAGAAGTTTGCTCGCTGTATCTTCGAAAACATAAGCCGAATAATATTCTTTCTGACCGAGAATCGCATCAAAGAAATTCCAGTTAAAATAAGAATCAACCGCTTCCGGTTCTAAGGTTTCTAAGAGAAATTTCACACCATCTTGATTCAGCGGAACTAAAAAATCGCCTTTTCTGAATTTTATTTTTCCTGATTCTTTGGTCGCAAAGGTGTCATAATGCAGATAATGACCTTCATAAGGATTCTGGACGGTTTTGAAATCTTTGATTCGGTATTGCTCCACCACAATCGTAGAATCCTGTTTTATCGGAATCATTTTGATTTGGTTGAGCTTCAGCAAATCGATGATTTTCCATTCAGATTGCGGGATGACGTAATATTTCGGAATTGTGATTTCTTTTGCCGGAACATACGTATTGTAGAACTTGACAGGTTTTGAAAACTTGGAGTTTCTGTCATACCAAAGTCTGGTTTTTCCCGAAACATCGCTTGGTTTATACTTCGCTTCAAAACCTTTGAAATCGATATTTTCAAACTTTGTAGAATCGAGTTTCCAGGCCAAAGCATATCGGTTTCCGACTTTGTATTGTTTCAGATTTTCGGCTCTTTTTTGCTGAATGGTTTTATAATTTTCATCGATATAATTCAGATTGTCAACCATATAATCGTAAGTGACTTTTACACGGTCTTTGTATGGTTTCAGCATATGCGTTTCGACCACAGTTCCAATCGTATTGAACAACGTCGTGTAACCCGTCGCATATCTCGGCGAATCCATAAAAGCCGGAAAGCCGCCATCCGGAACATCGCCGTGGATATTGACATAAGGCACAGAAATCACACCTTTTTTCTCCATATTTTTCAGAAGCGTTCTCTGCATTTCGTCATTGAAATAATTGCCGAGAACATTGCCCAAACGTTCTTTGTTAGTAGAAATATAAGTAAAAGTGTATTGATAGTCTGCGCCGTTGCTGACGTGGTTATCAATAAAAACATCCGGCTTCAGCCACCCGAAAATCTGCTGAAAACTTCTGGAATTTTTTGAATCCGTCTTGATGAAATCCCGGTTTAAATCATAGTTTCTCGCGTTGCCTCGGAAACCATATTCTTCCGGTCCATTTTGATTGGCTCTGGAAAAACTGCCACGGTTCATCATTCCGCTAACGTTGTAACTGGCGATTGCTGTGAAGATGACATTTTTGGGCGCTTTGATTCTCCCGGTTGCCAAATCTCGCATCAGCATCATCGTTGCGTCAATGCCGTCAGGTTCACCAGGATGAATGCCGTTATTGACAAACAAAACAGATTTCCCTTTTCTGGCTTCTCCGAAACTTTGTTTTGTTGGATTGAAAATCACAACATCGATGGGCGCACCGTTGTCATCCTCGCCTTTGGTTTCATAACTGATGTATGGATATTGTTTTGCCAATTCCTGATAGAATTTTCGCATCTCGTCAAAAGTTGTGGTTTGATTGCCGTTGCCTTTTTCGTAAGGGGTTAGGATTTGGGATTGAGCGAAGATCGAATTGAGGACGAAGAGGAAAAACAGATTTTTCATTGCTAGGAGTTTTTGATATAGTTTCAGGCAAGACAAAAGATTTATATGCTGATTCTCAAGTAAGTTTACGATAAAGTCCTATCGTCTTTAGAGCCAATTCTTGAAAAAATGATGATTATAAATACCGGAAAAAAGAACAGGAAATATCTGGGAAGTGGAGCAATAGAATAGAAAATAAGGAAAAAGATATAAATTGAAAGTGCTAATACAGAAAAATCATACAAGTATCTGCTCCTTATATTTCTGTAGATCGCTAATAAAAATGCAATTTGTAATATGACCGCCATCAAGCTGTAGCTGAAAGCAATGTAGATATTAGATAAAAAAGAATAATCAGGAAAAAATTGAAAAAAATTAATGCCCAATTTCTGGAAGGATAATTTGATAAACAGTTCCGGATGTTCTTTTAAAAAGGTCTTATTTAGTTCACCAAGATATTGATCTATTTCCTTTTCATTCCCTAACTTCTTATACAGCATATCATTCACAAAGAATTCGTCTGTCTGTGGAGAATATGCAAAATTATTGTAAGAATAAATATTATATTTAACATTGTTCCCTTTTGCAAAATTGTAATTGAGCGACGTGGAATAAGAGAAGACGCCAATTTTATAATAATTCCGAATCGTCCATGGAAGGTACAATAGCCAGATTAGCAGGATCAATGACAAACATCTTAATATATGGATTCGCTTCAAGAAAACCAATGTAAAAAGAATAAAGGCGTAAAACATAATCAGTTCGTACCTCAGATACAAGCCCAATATCACAGCAAATAACAGGACGATCCACTCACTGATTGTTTTATGTGCTTTCACAAAAATCCTGTAGATCTGAGCCACAAAAAGCGCTACTACTCCAACGGTGAATCCAAATGAACTGATTTTGCATAAGGCAAAGAATATTGGAGGAAAAAACACTACTACAATTACATAAATCAATGCCTTATGACCTTTCTGAGCTACAATGCTTTTGCAAAAATGTACAATGCACCAAAAGAAGAAGCTTGCTTGCAGCAAACACGATATGCTTTCCCACCTTGTGGTAAATCCAAATAAGACTTTGCAAACCAACAAAAAATACGGAAAAAATGGTGGCATATAAGCAGATGCAACACCATAAAAACGATATTCCGAGCCCTTATCAAATTCCTTCAGGATCAGCGGCCACTCGTTCTCCAGTATTACGCCGTGCCTTGTTAGGAATATAATACCGGAGAAAAAAAGCACGTACAGAATTACAAAAGCATTTTTTTTCAAAAAGTTCATTATAATATTTATTCTATAAATTTTCTTTTTACAAAAAATGCTTCTGCAAGTAACCTACGACTTAATCATTCAGCTTCAAAACCGCCATAAACGCTGATTGCGGAACCTCAACTCTACCGATTTGCTTCATCTTTTTCTTACCTTCTTTCTGTTTCTCAAGAAGTTTACGTTTTCTGGAAATATCACCTCCGTAACATTTTGCAGTAACGTCTTTTCTCAACGCTTTAATCGTTTCTCTGGCGATAACCTTCGTACCCAAAGCGGCCTGAACCGCAATATCAAACTGTTGTCTCGGAATCAGTTCACGAAGTTTTTCACACATTTTTTTACCAATGTGATAAGCGTTGGAATCGTGAATCAGTGAAGACAAGGCATCCACCATATCGCCATTAATCAGAATATCCATTTTCACCAACTTAGATGCTCTGAAGCCGATGGGATGATAATCGAAGGACGCATAACCTTTGGAAATAGACTTCAGTCTGTCATAAAAATCGAAAACTACTTCGGCCAAAGGCATATTGAAGATCAATTCTACTCTGTCGGAAGTCAGATAACTTTGGTTGACGATTTCGCCACGCTTTTCGATACAAAGTGTCATCACAGCCCCAACAAAATCAGATTTTGTGATAATTGAAGCTTTGATAAAAGGTTCTTCCACGCGGTCCATGGTCGTTGGATCCATCATTTCTGAAGGATTATTGATAAGAATAACCGTTTCGGGATCTTTTTTGGTATAGCCGTGATAAGACACGTTCGGGACCGTTGTGATAACGTTCATATTGAACTCTCTATCCAATCGTTCCTGAACGATTTCCATGTGAAGCATTCCGAGGAATCCGCAGCGGAAACCAAAACCTAGAGCTGCTGAACTTTCCGGCTCGAAAACCAATGAAGCGTCATTCAGCCTTAATTTTTCCAGAGAAAATCGTAATTCCTCAAAATCCTCGGAATCAATGGGATAAATCCCTGCGAATACCATGGGTTTTACTTCTTCAAAACCCTCGATAGGGCCGGAAGCGGGTTTTTCAAAAGACGTGATCGTATCGCCTACTTTGACTTCGCGCGCATCCTTGATCCCGGATACCAAATAACCTACATCACCGCAACCGATGGTTTTCTTAGGAACTTGTTTCAGTTTCAACGTTCCCACTTCATCGGCGCCATATTCCTTCCCTGTCGCAAAGAATTTAATTTTTTCGTTTTTGGAAATACTTCCGTTCACCACTTTGAAATATGCTTCAATTCCACGGAAAGGATTGTAAACGGAATCAAAAATCAAAGCCTGTAGTGGAGCATCCGGATCTCCAACCGGTGCAGGAATTCTTTCCACAATCTGCTCCAGCAAATGGTGAACACCTTCACCGGTTTTTCCGGAAACTCTTAAAACATCTTCGTATTCACATCCGATAAGATTCATGATTTCGTCCGTCACCTCTTCCGGATTGGCAGAAGGAAGGTCGATTTTATTAAGAATTGGAATAATGGTTAAATCATTTTCCAACGCCAGATACAAATTACTGATCGTTTGCGCCTGAATGCTTTGCGCAGCGTCTACAATCAGAAGCGCACCTTCGCATGCGGCGATAGAGCGGGAAACTTCATAAGAAAAATCAACGTGTCCCGGCGTATCGATTAGATTGAGAACAAATTTTTCTCCTTTATATTCGTAATCCATCTGGATGGCGTGAGACTTGATCGTGATGCCACGTTCCTTCTCCAGATCCATATCGTCCAGCGTCTGTGATTGCAGCTCTCTCTGGGAGACAGTGTTGGTATATTCCAAAAGACGATCTGCCAATGTGCTCTTACCGTGGTCGATATGAGCAATGATGCAGAAATTCCTGATATTCTTCATTGATTATTCTTGTAATCTGCAAAAATACAATTTTTTGAAACAAGTTGGAGTTCTATATTATACGATAAAGATTGCACACAAAATTAATTCCTGCATAACACACAACAGCTTTGCAATACGCTGATAAACGTTAATCTTTCATAAAAAAAAGAGAATGAGGAAAAATGTTTTATTTTTGCAGATTATTAATATTCAACATTAAAGAATATTCTGACGATTGTTATGAAGAAATATCTTAGTTTGCTGATGCTGTCGGTGGTTTTGTTGTCCTGCAAAACAGAAATGGATAGAGCAATGAAAAGCGCCGATAAGGATTTTATCCTGAAGGTCGCCAACGAAAAATTTGCCAAGAAAAAATGGTCTGATGCTTTGGCATTGTATGATAGATTGCCCAATCTGGTAGCCGGTACAGATGATGCTCCCAATGTGGTTTTCAACTCGGCATATGCCAATTATTATGATAAAAATTACAGACTGGCAGCCAATCAGTTCAAAAATTTCGTGATCAGCTTTCCTCAGGATCCAAGAAAAGAGGAAGCAGCCTATTTCTCCGCACTGTGCTATTATGAAGGTTCACTGGACTATAACCTGGATCAGAGCAACACAGAATCTGCCATCACAGAACTTCAGAATTTCATCAATGAATATCCGGACTCCGAACGTTCCAAAAACATTACACAGATGATTGACGAACTGGGTTACAAACTGGAATTCAAAGCATACGAAAACGCCAGACAATATTATAAGATGGCAGAATACAAAGCCGCAACCGTGGCTTTCGAAAATGTCCTGGAAGATTTTCCTGCTACCAAACTCAGACCTCAGATCTACGACATCATTTTAAAATCCAGATACGAGCTGGCCGTCAATTCTATTTATGACCTTAAAAAAGAAAGACTGGATGCAGCTGCAGCGTATGCCAAAAGAGTGGCAAACGAACTTCCAAACACCGATTATGCCAAGACTGCCAATGATCTTTACGCCAAACTGGAAGACGAGAAAGTGAAATTCGCAAAAGTGCAGCAGGAAGTAGAAAAGCGTAAAGCAGAATACGAGGCCAAAGTAAAAAACGCTGAAGCTAAAGAAAACGAGAAAAAAGAAATCGCACAGGAAAAAAATCAGCTGAAAATGGAGGATGCCGCGGAGCAGACCAGAAGAGACAGCGCCAAAATCAATTCTCCTGAGCCTCAGGCTACTTTCAAATTCAAAAGATAATTACTATATTTGCATTCTCAAAAATAATTTCGCCCAATGAGTGTTAAAGATACAAAAGCTGAAGTAAGTACAATCACTTACGACAAAGATAAAATCGAGGAAAAAGTTGGCAGCATCTATGAAGCCATCGTAATCATGGGTAAAAGAGCAGAACAGATCAACGCTGAGATCCGCTCCGAGCTTCATGGGAAATTGGATGAATTTGCCGTGCACAACTCTACTTTGGAAGAAGTTTTCGAAAACAGAGAGCAGATCGAGATCTCCAAACATTACGAAAAACTTCCAAAACCGACTTCTATTGCAATCCAGGAATGGATGGATGAAGACATCTACTTCAGAAAAACGGAGGAAAGAAAATAATTCTTAAGCCCAGACATATCAGCCGCCTTACAACAGGGCGGTTTTTTTGTTATCAAAATTATTAATACTTTCGTCCATAAAATCATCAGTTCATGAGTTTGCAAGGCAAAAAAATCATTCTTGGCATCACCGGCGGAATCGCCGCCTACAAAATGAATTATCTGGTTCGTGATTTTATAAAGGCGGGCGCAGACGTGCGGGTGATCATGACGCATTCTGCCACAGATTTTATCTCGCCATTGACACTGTCCACGCTTTCGAAAAATAAAGTCTACACCGATTTTTACGATGACCATAAAACCTGGAACAATCATGTGGAGCTGGCCTTGTGGGCAGACTTGATCCTGATGGCGCCATGCACAGCCAATACGCTTGCTAAAATGGCTTACGGCCTCTGCGACAACTTCCTTATGGCAGTTTATATGTCTGCGAAATGCCCAGTCATCATTGCTCCGGCCATGGATCTGGACATGTACGTGCATCCCGCGGTAGCAAAAAATCTCCGGACACTGGAAGAATTCGGACACCAGATTATCCCGGCAGAAGTTGGCGAGCTGGCAAGTGGTCTTGTGGGTCAAGGCAGATTGGCGGAGCTGGAAACCATTTTCAGAACGGTTGAAGACCAATTCTCTAAGCATACCTCAGCATTCACCGGCAAAAGATTTCTGATCACTGCCGGACCTACTTACGAAAACATTGATCCTGTGCGCTTCATCGGGAATCATTCTTCTGGCAAAATGGGATTCGACCTTGCAAAAGAAGCCGCACGGCGAGGCGCAGAAGTCATCCTCATTTCCGGTCCGTCCTCTCAGCAGGCGGATCATCCCAATATCAAAATCTACCGCGTGACATCTGCCCAGGAAATGTTTGACGAGGTTTTTAAATATTATCAAGACTCAGATGTGGCTATCATGAGCGCCGCCGTCGCCGATTATACCCCGAAAGTGAAAGCCACCGAAAAAATCAAAAAAGATGAGAGCGAACTCAGCATCGAACTGATTAAAAATAAAGACATTTTGAGGATCATGGGCGAGCAGAAAACACACCAGTTTCTAGTCGGATTTGCCCTCGAGACGCAGAATGAGGAAACTAATGCGAAAGCTAAACTGGTGAAAAAAAATCTGGATATGATTGTCCTTAATTCACTAAGAGACGAAGGTGCAGGCTTTGCCAATGCTACTAATAAAGTGACAATCTTTACCCGTACGGAAGAACGTTCCTTCTCTTTAAAATCCAAAGAAGAAGTGGCACGTGACATTTTGGATTTTGTTGCGGAAAAATTGTAAGAAACAACCCGGATTCTCCGTTATACTTTAATGGCAAGTTTGTCTAAGTTTTCTCTTCCATAAGTCGGGGAATTCCTTATTTTTACAAATCTATTGACGCTCATGAAAAAATTAATCTATATTCTCTGCATTGTCTTCGTGGCTCAGACATGGTCAGCACAGGAACTGCTCGCTACAATCCAGATCAATAACCAGCAGATAGAAGGCAGCAACACACAGGTTTTCCGCACACTGGAAAAATCATTGCGCGATTTTATTAACAATACCAGCTGGACAGGCAAAAAACTCCAGAATTTCGAGAAGATCAAATGTAATTTTGCAATGGTCATTTCGGAACGTCTCAGCAATAATTCTTTCAAGGGAACTCTTGTGGTGCAGGCCACCAGACCGGTTTTTAATTCCCAGTATGAATCTCCGCTGATGAACATCAACGACACCAGTTTTTCATTTGAATATAATGAAAATGAGAACCTCATCTTTAACGAAAGACAATTCTCCGGCAAAAACCTGATAGACGTTGTGAGTTTCTATGTTTATCTGATCCTTGGCTACGATGGCGACAGTTTTCAGCTGAAAGGGGGACAGCCATGGTTTGACAAGGCTTTTAAAATATCGCAGAACGCTCAGAACCAAAACTATTCCGGCTGGAATGTCTTGGAAAATCAGCGTAACCGTGGTGCTCTCATTGCAGGTTTGCAAAATGAAAATACCTCTACACTGCGAACCGTGTATTACACTTACCACAGAGCCGGACTGGACAATCTGGCCAAGCCGGATCAGAATCCTGCCAAGAAAACCATTGCCGAAGCGCTGATGCAGCTTAAATTTTATGAAAATAATTTCCAGATGAACTATCCCATCAGTGTATTTCTGGAAACCAAAAGCACAGAGATTTTCAACATCTTCAACAGTGGCAACAACGCTTCTGTGAACATCAGCGAACTGAAAAGCCTTATGAGCACGCTGTCTCCTAAAGATATTGATTCCAAGTGGGATAAGTGGAAATAATTATTAATTAACCATTGACAATTAATAATTAAAAATGCTTTCAAGAATTTTTATACAAAATTTTGCACTGATCGATCGCCTGGACATTGACCTCAAAAAAGGTCTTCAAGTCATTACCGGCGAGACCGGGGCAGGAAAATCTATTATTCTCGGCGCCCTGCGACTAATCATGGGCGAGCGGGCTGATGCTAAATCTTTTGTGAAAAACGACGCCAAAAGTGTTGTAGAAACTGAGTTTGTAATCAGTGAAGATTTCAGGAGTTTTTTTGATGAGAATGATCTCGACTTTGAAGAGCATACCATCATCCGGCGGGAAATATCAGCCGGGGGAAAATCCCGAGCCTTTATCAACGATGTTCCCGTGACGCTTGACATCCTCAGAATGCTGTCTTCCCGGCTGATTGATATCCATTCTCAGTTTGAGACTTCCAATCTCTTCACAGAATCGTTCCAGTTTGGCATCTTGGACGGCCTAGCCAAAAATCAAATGCTGCTGACAGACTATCAATCTGTTTTCAGCGATTATCAAAAAACAAAAAGAGACCTTGAAAATCTGAAAAAACGTCTCGCCGAGAGCAATAAAGAATCTGATTATAAGAATTTTCTGCTCACTGAATTACAGGAAGCCGACCTGGACAACCTGGATTTCGAGGATCTTCAAAACCAACTGAACATCCAGGAGAATGCCGATCAGATTGGTGAGCAGCTTTCTCAATCGTTATCCAAACTCAACGCAGAGGAGTTCGGGGTTTTGTCCGGCATTTTCGACGTTAAAAACAAGATGTCAAGATTATCGGAACTTTCACCGGATTACCTGGAACTGAGCCAGCGGCTGGAGGCGGCTTATCTGGAAATCAAAGATATCACTTCCGACATGGAAGATAAGGCGGAGAATCTGGAAATCAATCCGGTACTTCTCCAGCAGCTCTTATCGGCCATCAACAAGATCAATGCCCTGTTTCTGAAACATCAAGCAGATAGTGTAGAAGACCTCATCTTGCTGAGAGATGAGTTGGCAGCTGGTCAAAGCTCATTGGATACCATCGAGAATGATATTGCTTCTGCGGAAAACAGGCTGATTCAGCTGGAAGTAAAACTGAATACGCTGAGCCGCAAACTCTCCGATCAGAGAAGAAAATTCTCCGGTGAGCTGGAGCAAAAGGCTCAATCTATTTTTCAGAAATTGGGTCTGGAAAAAGCAGTTCTTAAAATAGAGATCGGTGATGCCGCAGCTTTTAACCTGCACGGGAAAAACCAGATTCAGATCCTGTTTCAGGCCAATTCGGGATTTCCGCTGAAACCTATTCAAAGTGCCGTTTCCGGAGGAGAACGCTCGCGGGTGATGCTGGCCATTAAGAAAATCATGGCAGAGAATAATGCGCTGCCAACGCTGATCCTTGATGAAATTGATACCGGCGTCTCGGGAAGAATTGCGGAGGAAATGGGGAAACTGATGCAGGAAATGTCGGACGACCTTCAGCTCATCGTTATTACGCACCTGGCGCAGGTAGCTGCGAAGGGTAATGATAATTACAAGGTGGTGAAATTTGATGAAAATGCGGTCACCAAAACTACAATTGTAAAACTGACGGATGCGGAAAAGCTGAACGAAATTGCACAGCTGATCTCGGGATCCAAAATTACCGAAGCCGCCATTTCTCAAGCCAAGGAACTTATCGGATAACAATTAATTCTGATTAAGCTCCAGAAGCGGATCTATGTATTGGCGGTCATTGCTGAGTCTGGGCACTTTATTCTGACCTCCTAATTTTCCGCGGCTTGCCATCCATTCATAAAACAGATTAGCCTTGGCAGAATGGACGATTGGTTTTCTCAGCGTAATATCGTTGTATCGCTTGGCCTCATAATCGGAGTTTAAGGTCTTGAGTGTTTTGTCGAAGACTTCGGCAAACTCGTTCATACAACTCGGTTTTTTGGTGAATTCGAATAACCACTCGTGGCAGCCTTTACTCCCGCTGGTCATAAATACCGGCGCACCGGTGTAATCGGAAATGCTGCTGTTCAGCTGGTCGCAGGTAATCTTCAGCGCACTTTCCACATTATCGATCATCAGTTCTTCGCCAAAGGCATTGATATAATGTTTGGTCCTTCCCGAGATTTTGATCCGATAAGGATTCACAGAAGTAAATCGGACTGTATCGCCGATGAGATAACGCCACAATCCGCCATTGGTAGTGATAACGACTGCGTAGTTCTTATCCACTTCTACTTCGGAAATCGGAATGGCTTCCCTGCTTCCTTCGTAATATTGATCCATTGGAATGAACTCGTAGAAAATTCCGTAATCCAACATGAGCAGCATCTCATCGCTGCCGTGCTGATCCTGAATGGCAAAAAAGCCTTCCGAGGCATTGTAAATCTCGTAGTAACGGATTTTCTTCCCGATGAGTTCTTTGTATTGATTTTTATAAGGCTTGAAACTGATGCCACCATGGAAGAAGACTTCCAAATTAGGCCATAGTTCGCCGATGTTACTTCTGCCCGTTTCCTGCAAGGTTCTCTGCAGAAGCACCATCATCCAGCTGGGAACGCCTGTGAGACTGCCGACATCCTCGTTCTTCACCTCGGTAATGATCGCTTTCATCTTGCTTTCCCACTCGGACATCAGGGAGACTTTTTTGCTTGGCGTATTGATGATCTCTACCCAAAACGGAAGATTCTCAATGAGAATGGCGGAGAGATCTCCAAACTTGGTATTGAAATCCTGATACATCTCTGCACTGCCGCCAAGACGAAGGTTTTTATGCTGAAAGAGCTCACTTTCCGGATGGTTATTGACGTAGAGCGCCACCATGTCTTTTCCTGCTTTGTAATGACAGTCTTCCAGGCTTTCATCAGTGATGGGGATGTATTTGCTCTTGGCATTGGTGGTGCCGGAAGATTTGGCAAACTGGCGGATGATACCCGGCCAGAAGACGTCCTTCTGTCCCTGCCGGGCTTTCTCGATGTAGGGTTCAAAGTCTTCGTAGCAGACGATGGGAACTTTTTTCTGAAAGTCCCGGTAATTGGCTATTGAACTAAATCCGTATTTCTGTCCGTACTCGGTTTCCTCGGCATGGAAGAGCTGGGAGAACAGGAGCCCTTCCTGCGTCTCTTTGGGATACTTGATAAAACGTCTGATCTGATCCATCCGCTGAAGGATAAACCAATTGACCACCGAGTTGAAAAGTGCTTTCGTTGCCATGCTTCACAAATATAACAATTTTTGAGAATGGAAAAGTGCCCAATGAATTGAAAACGGAAATTATTGATCTGATAAAGGATCGTCGTACTGCTGAAAGCTCTGCTTAAGGGTTTCTTTGATCTGTTCCACCAGACTTTTGGGCTGGATGACCTTCACCTGATTGCCGTATGACAGAATCTCCTGTATGAAATCATACGTGGGATAGAGATCGTAAGTAAAATAAACGGATTTTTCCGTTTCCTTCTCGATCTGCTGGGAATGATGAAGCGGAGAACTCTTGAGATATTCTGCCTGCTCTCTGGTAGACTTGATGACGACTTTTTCCGGCTCTTCTTCCAGATTCATAATACCAAAAGCATTTCTGAAGTGATCCTTCAAATTAAATTTCTGCCCGAGTTTGAAGCCAGCTTTACTCACCTCCAGGTCGCTGATACGATCCAGACCGAAGGCCTTCAGTTTCTCATCTCTGGTATCTAAAGCGATAAGATACCAGCGGTCTTTGGACTCTTTGAGGGCGTAAGGATGAACTTTTCTGGAAGTAATGCTTTGGTCTTTGTATTTGAAATGTTGGAATTCCAGAATTCTCTTGTTCCTGATGGCAAAAAGGAGGTCATAAAAGTTCTGAATCCCCCGTGGTGTGCGGGTCTCGGGATAGACAAACTGAGCAAGATCGGGCTGAGAATTGACGGCATTCATGATCTGGAAAGATTCTAACAGACGCTGGTTGTACTCGTCTACTTCCATCACGGGGCGGCTTTCTATGTAATAACGGTTATCACCTTTCTTTTTGTTATGAATATCGAAGTTGAAAAGATTGGCTATATCTTTAATATCTCTCTGCAGGGTACGGATAGAATAGGTGCTGATATTGGCATCCTGAAACTCAAAAGAGCTGAGAAGGTAGCTCTCCAGCTCCGGATAGGTGGCCGGGGAGCGATCCAGTCTTTTGATGATGAGGCCGTACCTGGTGAGATAGAAATCTTTTTTCATGGTCTGAAAATCCGCTAATTATTTGTTGGTTCTGTAAAACAAATATAGATGCTTAATGCGACAAAAGGTGTCGTGTTTTGGCGTTGTGGATAAGTTTTAAGCTACTAGCTTCTGATATTGGGGATTTGCAATCCAACATTAATTCTCTAAAATACTAAAAAAGCAGTAACACATTGTGCTGCTGCTCTTGGTAATTATATGAAAGTACGGATTGCAAATCTGCAGTACAGGAAGCAAAAAAAACCCTCAAAGAGGATTTTTTATGATATAATAAATGAAAGTTATTTCTTGATTAATTTTTTGCTTACAATTCCTGTCTTGGTCTCGACAGCGACGGTATAAACACCATTAGCAAGATCAGAGATATCAAATCTATTGTCAACAGCTACCAGTTTTGATTTCACGACTTTTCCTGAAACATCGTATATGTCAGCAGAAATAACATCATTTGCATTATTAATAATAAAATACTCAGAAGCGGGGTTAGGATACACTGTCATATTGTTTTTCCTGACATCATCTACAGCCATTAATGATGTAGCGGTAACTGTAATATCATCTATACTAAGAAGATTGCCATTCGTATAATCATTGACCCAGGCCAGATAGATAGTCTGTCCGGCATAGGCAGACAGATTTACTGTGTAAGGAGATGTGATAGCCACTATAGTAGAATTAGGTGCGTGATCTACCGCCAAAACATTTGTAAATGAAGACTTTGCAGTATTTGACGTTGAGATCTTTAGTTTGAAACCATCATCATAAGGAGAATCTTGATGTGATCTTGCAAAAAATTCAAGGGACACTTTAGAATTTGTTGGAAGTATAATTGCTGGAGAAACTATCCATCTGTCTGCGGGTTTTATTTCGGTAAACCATGATGGACAGGATGCAACCTTATTTCCGCTTTCATTGCCCCAGGATACAATATTCCAGGCGTTAGGAAATAATGCTTCGTATGTTCCATAAGGTGTATTGGCATCATTATAGAGCGTCCAACCTGCGCTTTGCAAATCTGTAATTTGTTCAAAGTCTTCGCCAAAAATCGACGTTTGCGCATTTAACATAGAAAATGTAAATAAAGCAGAGAATAGAAATTTTTTCATAATTTAAAATATTTTATTCATAAAGATACAAAAAAAGCCTAAAAATAAAAATCTTTTGGCTTGTATATCAAAATAACTGGTATTATTATTCTGCTGAAGTTTCTTGGGTTATACTGATCTTACTTTTTTTTTTATTAAAAGCACGAATTAAGAATCCGATGGCGCGGATTTGATATTACAATTCTACTCTGTTTTCAGTATAACTATGTGGATTTGGAATTCTTTGAATTATTTTTTTTGTAAAAGGTAAAAACTCTCCTGTATCACAATCTAAATAACGCATCTGGAGATAGGCATCAAAATTCTCATTCTCATTATACTTACCTAATAAAACATTTAAATAATGTTTTCCATTATATTCAAAGTAATCATCAAATCCTTCATATTTCATCACATAATAATCTTTGTCTATCTCTTTTGATTTCCACTCAGAAAGTTTAAAGTGATTGTCATACTCTCCTCTTTGAATTAATTTATCCGGTACAGGAACTTCAAAACGAACAGAACCATCAGGATTACAAACAACCAATGTTTTACTATCTTTTTCAAATATTATGCAATCCCAATTGTAAGATGGAGTGCCGCCTTTAAAATTTGGAATTATTTTTTTGCCATCTAATATCCAAGTTTGAGCTCGATGAATTCCAACATATTCTTTTCTTTTCTTTTCCATATACAGAAAATATTCTTCTCTGTTATACAGATTGTAATTTTTTTGTCCTTCTACTGAGAATTCAATTTTTTCTATCATTACAGCTATTTATTTTAAGGTTTTAATAAAATCTTCTATTCTTTCTATTATTTTTCCAGTATTTGATGCGTCTAAACTTGGAATAAAAACATCATCTCTGATAAACTTCTGCAAACTTTCATATTGATGACCGCCTCCTTTATATGTTTTTCCACATTTTTCATTTTTCATTAATTGTTTCTAAATTCAGCATTAAACAGATACTCCGTCCACATTCTTAAATTGATAAAACCGCTTCAAATGAAGCGGTTTTACTATTCTCCTAATTGATATTTTCCATCTTTCTTTGAAATTTTCCTGTCTGGAATTCTTCCTCCGGAACCATCCATAAAAATTGTAGGCTCCAAATCTTCATCGTTAATTACAATGCCTAAAATGCCTGTTAGATGGTCAAATTGTTCATTGGGAACTTCAACATAAACCCACCAAGAATTGATTAAATCATACTGTCCTCTAATATATTCATCTTCATCCGAAGATATTGTTTTGAAAGTATTTTCGAAATAATAATCTATATCGAAATCTTTTAAAATTTTTTTTGTTTTATCAATAGCTTGTTCTTTTGTATGTTTCATAATTAATTATTTTATTTGTTCTTGCAGTTTCCAGTTTTTAAAGTAGTCTAAATTAACTTCGGGCAAGCCAAAAGGTTTTCTGTATTTTTTATTTATAGTATTCAAATCTAATAATAAATCTTCTGTTTCCCATTTTCTGGCTTTTACCAGTTCGGATAACACATATTCTTCGTGTAATCTCTGCGATAGACTATTAAACTGTGCTTCCAATTCCGGAAACTCTTTTGTCATTTTGTGCCAAAGTTTTGCGTGTTTCAACTCGTGTTCTACTGTATAGGCATAAGCCTCGTCTAAAACATACAATTTAGGACCTTCTAATGTCATCCCAAATTTACGGCTTTTCCCTGTTGTTGCCTTAAACATTCCTAAAACTCGATTTCCTTCTTGGGTTTGCCCCAAAGCCATCTTCCTCCAAAGCTCTTTCGTTGCAGGATTTGTTCTGCTTACAATCTCAAGCTCAATTCCTAATTCTTTTTTTAAATATAATCTTAATTTCTTAAGCTCATTTGTATTTAAAATTTGTTTACCAGTTGAATCAATTTTTTTACTGATTTTTCTAAATAGTTCATCAGTTTGTGTTTCCTGAGAAAATACTTCTTTTACTTTCGATAAAAAATTTTGTTTTATTCCTTTGAAGCCTCCATCAATAATCTTCTTTATTTCATCCCAGCCTTTTTTTAAGAAATTAAGCAGTTCCTGAAAACCTTTAATTACATCTTCAATAGATTTAACTACAAATCTAGAAAAAGTTCTTATGGCTTTTGCAACTCCTTTTGCCGCGCTAAAACCTAATCTAAAAATTCCAAATAAAGCCTCGGACAATTTTTCTACAATAACAGGAATAGTAAGCGTAGCTCCTGTTGCAACAACTGTAAGAATAATCTCAAGAATCAAAGAAAGAATAAATCCATAGGCATAGCCTACAAAATACGCACAAGCAATTGGGTCAAAACTAAGGTTCACTTCTTTCATTTTTCCATAGATGTATTTTGCAATTTTTTAGAAATAAAAAACCGCTTCGTTTGAAGCGGTTGAAATTTTACATAAATGAGCTTTTTATAAATATTTACTTAAATTACCATCATCTTTAATGAAATTTTTGAAATCTTCAAAATTATTATTTGTCCAATTATTCTTTGCCAAGCTAACAAAGTTTTTCTTTTCACTTTCCTCTTTTACATAACATAATATTGATATCAATGGTAACCATGAAATTTTGATAATCCCCATCGCAGATTCAATATTGTTTTCATTATCTAGAATTTCTTCTTTAAGAATATTTTTAAACTTTGTAATTCTCTTAGCGAAAATTGCGTAGTAGTTTATTCTTCCAAAAGGAGGGTTATCCTTATTGAAATTTCTTAACAGCTCATTGTCGTTCATCTTATCAATATTTTTATTGATTGGAATAATATCATTCATTTTGTTATAATCTTTTTAATTTTTTTATTTTGTCCAGTATATTTTTATCCGTTACATCTCCAAAGTTATTAATTATATAGCTTAATTAATCATTGAAATTTGTTTTCAATTGTTCAATAATTTTAATATTGTTTCCTTTTAATGTTTTAACAAATTCAATTTCTTTGGTATATGCATTTAATTCTGTAAGAACTCTATAATTCGAATCGAACAAGGAACTCATTCCTAAAAAGCCTTTATTTTGATCGTCCAAAAAATGCATATACTCATGCTCCCATGCAAAAATTGAAGCATTTTCATGAATTATTATCTGACCTGGCTTTCCTTTTGAAAGACCTGGGGAGTAACCAAGTGCCTCATCTGATCGGAGAATAATTTCTACACCTTCACTTGTAAGATCTAATATTATTTGTTTCAATCTTACAGGATGTGATTTAGATGCTGCTCCCAAAATATCAGCAACAGGATCTGCAATTGAGTTAAAATAATTACTTCTTATTTTATTTGGTTCTTTGTTTCTAAGTTTTTTCAATCCTTCAAAAACCTCTTCAATAATCTTCTTTATTTCATCCCATTCTTTTTTTAAGAAATTAAGAAGTTCCTGAAAAACCTTTATTATATCTTCAATTGATTTCACTACAAACCTAGAAAAAGACCTTATAGTTTTTGCAACTCCTTTTACCGCACTGAAACCTAATCTAAAAATCCCAAATAAAGCCTCGGACAATTTTTCTACAATAACAGGAATTGTAAGTGTAGCTCCTGTTGCAATAACTGTGAGAATAATCTCAATAATCAAAGAAAGAATAAATCCATAGGCATACCCTACAAAGTATGCACAAGCAATAGGGTCAAAGGTAAGGTTTACTTCTTTTAGCTTTCCATAGATGTATTTTGCAATTTCTGTGAAACTCAGCTTTTCTATCGCCTGTATTGCTTCATCAAACTGCTCCAGAAGTACGGGCAGATGTTTATCAAAAACTCGTCGTGTTAAATTTTATTTTTTATTAATTTATCTGCAATTTGATTCAGCAACTCATTATTTTCTTCAACATAGCACAGCCCTGCTTGGATCAATGCTTCCAGGTTTTTCTTTTTCACATTGTCCATCTCCGGAGAAGCACTTTTCAGCGAAGGATTGATCCTGTAATAGTTCTGCCTGTTTCGCACCCCTAAGGTCATGAACATCTGCGTCAGCTGATAATCCACGGTCTCTGCGTTAGAAGAAAGGAGAATATCAATTATCGGATTGATCCAAGCCAGTTTTCCTGCGTTCTGATATTTCCGGAAAGGATAACTTTTCATCTCCGTTCCTGTCCCAATGGAAACAATCATCATATCATTGACTCTAGGATAGTTCGGCTTTTCAGCATTTTGGAACAGATTGCCAAAAGGAATTTTACGGGCTTCGGCATAGGCGCACAGCGCAGGATTATTGGCAAATACGCCACCGTCTATCAGACTAAATATTTGGCCATAAGAAGATCTGATCTGTACGGGGGAGAAATAGGTCGGTGCTGCAGCCGTAGCCCTGCAAATGTCTCTCACGAAGAAATTCTGCTGGCTCTGCTGCGCATTGATGGTATTGAACAGCTTGGCTCTTCTGTTTTCAATATCATAGCTTGTAATGAGCGATGGTTTGATAAAATCCTTGAGTTCCAGATCTCCGAAAAAATCCTTCAGCTGTCTCTCCAGATTATCCTGAGAGATCTTCTCGCTGAAGAGCCCGAAAGGGTTGATCAGACGTTCCCACAGCGAAACATTGAAGATATCCTCCCCTTTTTCCTTGTAGAGGTCAAACGCTTTTTGAATAGAATATCTGGCTTTTCCATTGACATCCGGAGCAAGCAGCACAGATGCAAGGATTCCGCCGGTGCTGCTTCCGGAAATCATATCGAAGTAATCGCCGAGTCTGGCGTTGGCGTGGTCTTTTTGCTGAAAGAGCTCTTCCAGATAGCGGAGAACGATGCAGGAGATAATTCCTCGGATTCCGCCGCCATCTAAAGAAAGCATGGTTATCTTTTTCATTTGCTTAATAGGTATTGATTTGATAAAGCAAATGTAGAAGCGGGTGGCGACAGAACTCGTCGTATTATATTTAGAATTTAAATATTTTTTGCCATAAAAAAACCGCTCAGTAAACTGAGCGGCTATTAATCAATATTTTACGCTGTGGGAGGTTTAGATTTTGGTTTTGGAGAGTCGTCCACATTCACTCCCCAGTCTGCCAGCTTTTTGGGATTATCGCCGAAGGTGGCCTTCAGCAGGTTGATGCTTTGTTTCACCGCCTTGGTCACATCCGGCATCTGAAGGTCCCTGGTGGCGTATTGCTTCTCCATCTCGCCTTTGTGGAACTCGGCATCGGCATGGGCCTGCAGCCCTGTGCTGATCTTGGGCTCTACGGTTTTCCAGTCTATATCCTCCAGTAGCAATAGTGGGCTTTTGTCGCCCAACTTTATGTGCTGGTCATAGATAGTTTTGGCTACGTCCAGATGTTCTTTTGGGTTCTTGCTTAGTACGACCCTTCCTTTTGTTCTGCTCATTTGTTTTGTTTTTTAAGTTAATATTAATAAAATAATACTAACAAATATATTAAAAGGAATCATATAAAAAAGCCTAAAATAAAAATATTTTCATTTTAAAGATTAACTGAAGCAAAAAAAAATGCATCATCACAGTTGTTCTTTATAATGTCGGAAGTGGCACATCCGTTAGCGGAAATAGCGTATCATATATTGGATTTAACATATCCATCATTGGAAACGGCATTTCCATCATTGGATTTGGCATTTCTATTAATTGAAACGGCATATCATTCGCTGGATTTGACATTCCCGATGAAGGAAACGGCAAATCTGCGATTGGCAACCACAAAGTAAACAGCATGGACCGCAAACCCATGCTGCCCGATATTGCGGATCTGTAATTATAAGTGTTCGAAACATCAATTCTCGAAAATAAATAAAAAAGCAATAACACTTTCTGCTACTGCTTTATTTTAATTATTGTATAATAGCACGGATTGCAAATCCGCAACATCGGGGTTTGTAATCCGTGACAGTATCCAACATGAATTCTCGAAAATAATAAAAAAGCAATAACACATCGTGCTATTGCTTTTATATTCAAATGCTGTTAAAGCACGGATTACAAATCCGCGCTATCGGGAAATCTCGGCGAAAAACGCTTTTATGAAAGATACAAAGGCGAAGGAAATATTGCAGAAATGATTCATAAAACCTTTGAAATTGGGAAGAAGAAATTTTTCAATAATCGTGAAAGAGCAGTTTTGACAACTGAACATTTTACGGGAAGTAGAACGCAACAATTGCGATTGTTTTAGATGTATATTATTACTTATTTTTTTTGGAAAATTTACTTATTGCTGAATTAGTACCTAGAACAATAGTGTTTTTTATTAATGAAAAAACATTATAAATAAACAAAAGAATAGCTAAAATTCCAAATAACTGAATTATCAAGTAATTTCCTTCTTTCTCATTTTTTATACTATTATATTTTTCACAAGGGTCTTCAACTTCGTTGTCTGAAGGATTATTAACATCGTACCAAACGTTTATTGATTCTTCTGGTTTGTCTAAAACCGATGTTTTTTCAGCTGTATAATATTGTCCATCAATCTTAAAGGAATAATGATATGTTTTAATTTTCACTTCTAAAGCTCTTTTTCGAATTGTAGTTTCATCATAAGTTCTTTCTAGATGTGCTTCTGTTTTTTGAAAAGTTTCACATTTCGTTTTATACAATTTTTTTGAACCATTTTTTGAACCAGTAAGATAGCCCATATATCCAGTGAAGGCTAGAAATGCTCCTGTTAGTATAATGATAATAATGTTATTTTTTATTTTCCCTTGTCTTGTTTCCATTTTTTTATTAAGATGAGTAAATTTAAATTACTTTTTGAAATAAAAACCACTTTCTACTATATTTCAAAAGTGGCTTTGCTATAGTATTAGATTAATCTTCTATCGGAAAAACCTGTCTTACAAATTTTAAAAGTTCTTCAACTGTTTTGAATTCTTTTTGAACATCAATTAATTTTGCAAAATATGTCAATGTTATTATTCCTTTTTCACTTACGATATTAGAAACAGTATTCATTAAGGGATTTCTATCTTTATCTTCAAGAGAGAAGAAAAGAATTTCCTTATTCTTTATCTTATGAATAACAGGAGAATAACCATTAACTTCTAATTCATTTTTTATTAATTCTAAATTTATCATATTATTTAATTTTAAATCTATTAGCACCTCCTCTTAACCAAACATAAGCAAAATCATCCAAATCAACAATTGCTTCGACACCTGAACCTTTTCCAATACCTTCTATAGGCCAAGGGTCTCTGATATAGACTTTGTTATCAATAATTTTATCTATTATGATAGCGTGTTTCCTTCCATCTTCAGGAAAAATAAACCCTATCCAGCTTCCATCTTTAGATATATCTTTTGCTATTTCTGAGAAATCAGCTCCAACATTTCTAAAATAATTACTGGCAACAACTTCTTTATCTTTAAAAATATGCTCCAATATTCTAAGAAGTTCTAACTCATCAAGACCTTCATCAAGATTTTTAATACTGACCAATTCAAAAATTTTCTTTTCAGATAGAATATTTTTTATTCCTAAATCTTTACAATACTGCCTTACACAAGCTGCAACACAGGACATACTATGCTCTTGTGCAAGCATATCTCTGGAGAGAACTTCTAGATACTTTAATATCCCTCCTGTTCCAGTTCTTATTTTAGGCTTAAGAATCTTCTCCCAAAAATACCTTAGCTCTCTGTGGTCTCCTTTAAAGATTGGTTTTTCTTTCCATTTCAGAAGATAGCCATCTGCTTTAGCAATTATTTCTATGCCCAAATCCCGAAACCCAATTCTAACATTTCTGCCAATATCAAAGATGCTTCTTGGTTTCCTTCCTTGTAGAATCACTTCCTCAATCTCCTGAGCGCTCATTCCCAAATCCTCAGCTTTTGCACCATTCTTCACTCCCTGCAAAAGTTCTTCTATAAATTTAATAAAACCCCTAAAGCCTTTTGCACAGGCTTTTGTAAATCTAATAATAAATTTTGAGAGAAAAGCCAACAAATCTGTCATCCCCAATGTTACAACTGATACAGTTTCCCTACCCAGAGTTTTAAGCAAACTTGTCATTTTTTTCACATAAGTAGCGCCTTTTACAACATTACCGGCTCCCTCTGTAAAAATAAGGAGAAGAATATTGATAAGAACTTCAAAAGCAAGAATTCCTGTATAGAAAGCCACGGTATAGCGGGAGATGCCATCCCAATACGCCTTCATCTTGTCCAAAACGCCTTCCATATCGGATAGGGAAAAATCTCCGCTTCCTTTAAACAGGTCTTTTACACCTTGCAGAAATTTGGGTCCATTCTCGTGTATCCAGTCCAATACATCTTCTGCTTTTTCCAACAGGTCTCTTCTTTCCAGATATTGTTTGTAAGAAAATGTTTCGGTCGGTTGCAAGAGAAATTCCAAAATATAAAGCAGGCATTGCAACAGGCTGATAAGACCACTTATAATCCCACAATAAAAAGCATTGGCTAATTTCAGAATCTCTACACCTGCGTCCGTCATAAAATGCGCAGCATCCGCCAAGAAATCTTTAACCATGCCAATGATACCGCTGATTTTGTTTACCAACTTTCTAAAAGATTCCGGAAGATGTTCTATAGAAGCATCTTTTACTTTACTTGCTGCCTGTTTTACCAAATTCCAAACTTTTGTAAATGCGGCATCCGCTCCTTGTACAAAGGGATTATCTCCCAAATTTTCAAAGAATTGGGCAGCCTTATTCATATTGACAGGAATCGGAACTCTCAAAACAGGAACAATCGGGGCGTAATCTTTAGCTTCCGGATTGTAATTCTTTTCTGTCGGTTTAAGATTTTCCAGTTTATCTGCACACCAGCCGATAGCTTCCGCAGGAATGGCAGAAATATTTCCAATAAGTTCATCAAATTGTTTGCTATTCGTGAGAAATTGATACTCTCTCAGTAATGCCTGATAGACTGTTGTAGCATCAATTTTATCCTTTTCATAAGTGTAAGCAAGCTGTGCGAGATAAGAAGCCTCGTCTTCCAAAGAAGTAATGTCTTTAAAAAAGTTTCCATTGATATTGGATGGAATAGCTTTAGGAAAATCCTTGAACATCGAAACAAAATAGTTTCCCATTTTTGCAATGTAAAATGGACCTGCAAAGTTGGATTTTGTCATGTCAGGTTTCTCATAAAATAAGAAAAGAGCTTGATTCTTTCTTGCATTTTTCTGATAACTCCCATAGACTTCTGACCCATTTTTGCAAGGCAAAACTTCTGCATAATATTCAATTCCTTTTTCTCCATTTTCATTAATTCCTGTTGATGGAAAAGTGGAAACAGGATTATCCGTAAGGTAAGAATAGCCTAAAGGTGTATTGGCATAATCGTGAAAAGCACTCCTGTAATCAGGAGAATCTTTATCTACCATAATATTTTTAAGATTGCTTGGCTGATTCTGAAAATCAATAATTTTTCCTGATCTCGCCACAGCTCTTAAAATCTTCTGACTTTCTTCATCAAAATCTTCTATCTCTTCTAATAATCTGTTCATAATATTGGTTTTAAATTTTGTTATGAGCCAAATGTAGAAGAGCATAGCGACAGAACTTGACGTGATAAAAATTGATTTTAAAAAATAACATAACCATCTTTATCTTTCGGAAGTTTGATAAGGTTTCTCCAGGAAGTTTTAATCTCGGAGGTTTTTGTTTTAATGGATTTCTTTTCGAAATGAGGAAGGTCTTTGAAAGTTTTCCAGTTGCCGCCCCAGTCCCAGCCGTGCTTGGCGAAAATCCTGACACACTCGTACCAATCTGCCACTTTATCATTATCCCAATCTTTTGCCGTGTCCCAGCTGGCAGTCTTTCCATCAATGATGAGACAGATATCGACTGCTAATCCATAGTTATGAATACTTTGACCACCTTTTGCATTGGTTACCTTTTTGCCAGTTTTTGTTCTTCCGATTGCAAAAAGTTCATCCTGCTCTTTGAAAGACCGAAGACCTTGGGTAACCCTGATTTTTGCCCGCCCGGTAAGCGCCAGACCACATTCTTTGATAATTGAAGTCATTTCACCCCGAATAGATGGATGTAGTTTCTGAATTCTTTGTAGTGTAATTTTGTCCATAATTTTAATCCTTTGTGAACAAAACTAAAGACTGAAGACGCCATAACCTGACGTATTAAAATAAAAAAAAGCCACAAGAAAAATCTTGTGGCTTGTATATCAAAATAATTGGATTATTATTCTGCTGAAGTTTCTTCAGTTGCAGCTTCTGGAGCGCCTTCTGTTGTTTCTTCTTCATCCTCATCATCCATTGCAGCAGCACCGCCTTTCATAGCGTTTCTAGACATCTTAACAGCAGCAACTACCGCATTGTCCGGGTGCATGAATGTGTAATTGTCATTCTTAAGAGCCGCAACATATAGTTTGTTACCGATTCTCAATGGCGTTACATCTACCACGATTTCGTCTGGCAAGTTAGCAGGAAGTGCTTTTACTTTCAGTTTTCTGAATGACTGTCTAAGAACACCACCGGAAACCACACCTTTTGCACGGCCAGTGATTCTCACAGGAACTTCCATAATTACCGGCTTGTCTTCTGACAATTGGTAGAAATCCACATGAAGGATCTTGTCTGTAATTGGGTGGAACTGGATATCCTGAAGAACTGCAGGAATAGTTTGACCGTCAACCTCAATAGATACCGTGTGTGCTTCTGGCGTGTAAACAAGATTTTTGAAAGATTTCTCTTCTGTAGAGAAGTTCAAAGGCTCATTACCACCGTAAACAACACAAGGAACTAATTCAGCATCACGTAAAGCTTTTGTAGACTTCTTGCCCACGCTTTCTCTTTTTGTACCTTGAATTGTAATTGATTTCATTGTATAATGATTAAAATTTGAGGTTGCAAATATAGTGATTTATTTTAAATAATAAATTTATCGCTGATGGATTGATGTTCGTGAACGCTTTTCATCACATCTGCAAAAAGTGAGGCGCAGGAAAGCGCTCTGATTTTGGTAGAAAGCCCTTCTTTCAGTGGAATGGAATCCGTTACAATCACTTCCTGCAATTTGGAATTCTGGATGTTTTCATAGGCCTTCCCGGAGAGTACGCCGTGTGTGGCCATAGCTCTTACAGACCTTGCGCCTTTCTCCATCAGGATGTCAGCTGCTTTACAAAGTGTCCCGGCAGTATCGATCATGTCATCTATCAGAATCACGTTCTTATCTTTCACATCGCCAATCAGGAACATTTCTTCTACCACATTGGCCTTTTTCCGTTCCTTGTAGCAGATTACCACGTCTGCTCCCAGGTGTCCGGCGTAGTTTTTTGCACGTTTGGCGCCACCCATATCCGGCGATGCGATCGTCAGATTATCTAATTTGAGCGACTGAATGTAATCCACGAAAATGGTGGAAGCGTACAAATGATCTACAGGAATCTCGAAGAAACCCTGAATCTGGTCCGCATGCAGATCCATCGTCATAATTCTTGTAGCTCCGGCTGCTGTAAGCAAATTGGCAACCAGCTTGGCACCGATTGGCGCTCTTGGCTTGTCCTTTCTGTCCTGTCTTGCCAAACCGTAATAGGGAATCACGACGGTGATATTTTTGGCTGAGGCTCTTTTGGCGGCGTCAATCATCAGCAACAGTTCAAGCAGATTATCTGCCGGCGGAAAGGTGGATGCGATGAGAAAAACGCGGGCACCTCTTACCGATTGTTCCAAAACCGGCTCAAACTCGCCATCGCTGAAATGTTGAATATTGATTTTTCCCAAAGGCTGCCCATAGGACAGAGCGATTTTTTCTGCCAGCTCTTGGCTGGTCCTTGTGGAAAACAAATAACTTGCTTGGTCTGACATTTTTACTTTTTTGCAAATTTAAAAAATAATGAAAAGTCTGAAAGTTTATTTATGAACTTTTCATCGATTCTTTTTAGATTATTAATTGACCAAACTTAAGAATCTGGCTGTAACACTGACTTAAGCTCGCCTTTGGCTAAGGATGATTTCATTAAAAAAACCAGAGCATATCTGTTCTGGTTTTGTAATTTTTGATTAGCAATACTCGTCAAAAGCGGCCTGAAGATTGGCGGCAATGGCGCCTGCAGGATTACCCTCAATGTGGTGTCTCTCCAGCATGTGCACCAACTCACCATCCTTGAAAAGCGCCACAGCTGGCGAACTTGGTGGGAACGGAGCCAATAATTTTCTGGCTTCTGCAACGGCCTCTGTGTCAAAACCTGCGAAAGCGGTTACCAAATGATCCGGCTTCTTCTCGCCTGTTAGAGAGTACAAAACGCCTGGTCTTGCTGCGCCGGCTGCGCATCCGCAAACGGAATTAATCACTAAAAGCGTTGTTCCGCTTTGCTTGATAGCTTCGTCAACTTGTGCTGGTGTTGTAAGGTCCTGAAAACCTTTATCTGTAAGTTCTGCCTTCATTGGCATTACTAAATCTGCTGGGTACATACTATTTGATTTAAAATTTAATATTCAATGTCTATTGCGAATTGCAAATTTAATCAATTATAACGGGATTGATTCAGGAAACATTCTATCAAAATCATTCCGAAAATCTATTGAGACATTTTGACAGGAAAATGCTTTTTGCCTTTGGCTTTTTGCGATTGGCTTTTTAATCTAAAACAAAAAGCCCAAAATCCGAAGATTCTGGGCTTTAATCAAATCGATATGCATATTAAGTATATCCCTTTTAGGTTGGAAGCCAGGTATCGGATGTCCGAAGTTTAAATATTATGCAATAATTTATCCTCTGACATCTGTCTTCCAACATCTGACCTAGGAAAGTAACTTCTTGACCATTTCGGAAATGCTTTTTCCGTCGGATTTTCCGGCTAATGCTTTAGAAGCAACGCCCATCACTTTTCCTAAATCTTTAATAGACTGCGCTCCGGTTTCAGAAATAATTGTTTTAATCTCTGATTCCAATTCTTCAGCAGTCAACTGTTTTGGAAGAAATTTTTCAATGATTTTGGATTGAGCTTCCTCCACTTCGGCAAGATCTGTTCTTCCCTGAGCCATAAATTGCTCATAAGAATCTTTCCTTTGCTTGATCATTCTCTGCAAAATGGCAATCTCCTGTTCTGCGGTAACATCAGCACCTCTGGCCTCCGTTTGTAATAGCAGAATCTGCGCTTTCACTGCACGGAGAGAGTCCAGAGCCACACGGTCTTTTTCTCTCATCGCCGTTTTAATGGCCTCGCTTATTGTTTGTTCTAAACTCACTTTGTTTGTATTAATGTAAAAGGTATTAATGTATTAATGATTAAAATGTAAAACGAAATTCTTTATCTTTTATACATTCTACATGAATACATCAGTACAATTTTAGTCAACATCTTTATTAAGGAAACGGTTTTCTCTCAGTTGCATGCTTCCGTTATTGTCAGACAGATACGTGTTGATATTCTGATCTGATGCATTGCTTCCGTCGATGCTGATGTTTTTTCGTTTGAACGCCGGAATGGTTTCGAAAACATTTTCATTGTCCAGCTGCTGATAACGGGAATTAAATTCTCTCAGCTTATTCCTTCTTTCAGTGGCCTTGGAAGCATCCGGAGTCTTATTGAAAAATGTGAATCCGCCTTCTGTTTCCTTTACAGCTTCCGGTTTTTTCTCTTCAACCGCTTCCTGCTTCGCTTCAGACTTGAAAGAAAAAGCGCCGGGTTCTTCTATTTTTTCTTCAAAGATTTCCTTCTTTACTTCATCAGCCGGAGCCTGAGCAGTTTCTGAAACTACAGGTTTCTCGATCACAGGAAATTCCTCGTCATCAGAAGTATCGTTGATGGTAAAAGTGACTTCCAGCGGTTTTTCTGTCTCATCGCGGAAAGATGGCTTTGGTTTTTCCTCCACTTCAAAAGAAAAAGACTGCGCTTCCAAATCTACCTCCTCATAGGTTTCCTCTTCGAAGGTGAAAAGATTATATTCCTGCTTTCCACCAGATGAGTAATCATTGGAAAACTCCTCCATCTCATGATTTTCAATGATCTGAGTCTGAGCACGAGGCTCTTCTACAAGACTTTCTGCTGCAGAATTGGTAGGAAAGTTAGACGTTCCGAAATCATCCTCATCCTCTAAGCGGAAAAAATTTTTCCCGGATTGCGTCTCTGGCTTGGCTTCCTCCTGAAATCTGCTTTTGAAAGGCGATTCTCTGTGTGCAGAAGAACTTGGCCTGTCTTCCAGAGAATACTTAATGGTTTCAGTAACGCCAGAATGTTTCTTATTATCGTTGGAAAAACCGGTTGCAATGACCAAAACGCTCACTGCATCGCCCAATTCTTCATCAGAACCAACTCCAAAGATAATATCAGCAGTGTTTCCGGCTTCTTTCTGGATGTGATCCATAATCACACCTATCTCATCCATTGTTACCTCAGTCGCACCGCTTCTGATTAATAATAGAACGTTTTTCGCACCGGTGATTTTGTTGTCATTCAATAACGGAGAATCCAATGCTTTTTTAACCGCTTCTTCCGCCTTGTTTTCGCCGCTTGCGATGCCGGTTGACATCAACGCTGTTCCGGAATTGGCCAATACAGATTTAGCATCACGGAAGTCAATATTCACATCGAAGTAACCTGTAATTACTTCTGCCATGCCTTTTGCAGCGTTCGTAAGAACTTCATCGGCTTTAGAGAAACCTTGCTTGAAGCCTAGATTTCCGAATTGCTGTCTCAGTTTATCATTGTTGATGACAATCAGGGAATCTACATTATTTCTTAGTTTGTCTAAGCCCAGCTCGGCCTGCTCCAGACGTCTTTTTCCTTCAAAACTAAAAGGCACGGTTACGATGCCAACGGTCAGTATTCCCATTTCTTTCGCCACTTTCGCAATCACAGGCGCTGCTCCGGTTCCTGTACCACCGCCCATTCCGGCCGTGATAAAAACCATTTTGGTATTCTGTCCCATCGATGCCTTGATATCGTCAATACTCTCGATGGCCGCTTTTTCTCCTACTTCCGGATCTGCGCCTGCGCCCAGACCTTCCGTCATGGTGACGCCCAGCTGTACTTTGTTGGACACAGGATTGTTGTCCAATGTCTGCGCATCGGTGTTGCAAATGACGAAATCCACGCCATAAATCCCTTTTTCGTACATGTGCTTCAAAGCGTTGTTTCCGCCGCCACCGACACCGATTACTTTAATAATGGAAGAATTGCCCTTTGGTAAATCAAATGAGAATCCTTGTGTATTATTTATATTGTCCATAGTATTTTATTTTTTTCAATTTTTGTTAAATCGTTAAATCGTTGATTTGCAAAATTGTTTATTGCCTGCTTTACGATTCCACGATTTCGCGATTTTACAATTATTATTTACTCTTCTACTTCCTCAAAGAATTTTTTTACTTTATCTAAAATTGACTGACCGAATGTCGGTTTGCTTCTCCTGACTTCTTCTTTGGGTTTTGCAGGTTGCTCCAGCGGCGGCTGCACCGGCTGTTCGGTGACGGCAACAGGCTGAGAAACAGGCTCGGCCTTTGCAACGGCTTCCTCAATTATCTCGTCTTCGGTAACACTAATCTTTTTATCCCGGATTTTAAGACTTTCCATCAACAAGCCGATGGATGTGGCAAATTCCGGTCCTTTAAGATACTGATTTTTATCGTTTGCCACATATTCATTTGCAAATCCGATTCTGCTGTCAAAACCTGTGGTGTAATTAGCCAGCTGACGAAGATTTCTAAGGTTGGAACCGCCGCCTGTCAACACTATTCCTGCAATCAGTTTTTTCTTCTGTTCGAAAGCGCCGTAGCCTTTCAGTTCTGTGTTCACCATCTCCAGAATCTCTTCAACTCTTGCATTGATAATCTGAGCCAAAACTTTCAACGAAATCTCCTTGTCCGGACGGCCGTGCAATCCTGGAATTGTAACATAGGTGCTGTCTTTTTCCAGTTCCGGAACAGACGAACCAAACTTCACTTTCAGTTGCTCTGCGTGTTTTTCGATAATAGAACAACCTTCCTTAATATCATCTGTAATAATGCCACCACCGTAAGGTATCACGCAAGTATGACGAATGATGTTGTCTTTGAAAATCGCAATATCCGTTGTCCCGCCACCGATATCGACAATGGCAACACCTGCTTCTTTTTCTTCTTTAGTCAAAACCGCTTCGGACGATGCCAAAGGTTCCAATGTCAAAGCTTCCATTTCCAGGCCAGCCTCGCGCACGCATCTCGCAATGTTTCTGATAGAACCCATCTGTCCTACAACAACGTGGAAATTGGCTTCCAATCTTTTGCCGTGCATCCCGATTGGTTCCTGGATTTCGCCTTCGGAATCTACTTTGTATTCCTGAGGCAAAACGTGGATGATTTCTTCGCCAGGCAACATTACCAATTTCTTGACCTGGTCTTTTAGTTTCTCGATGTCATCTTCTGTGATGTATCTGTCCGGATGCTCCCGCATGATGTAATCCGAATGCTGGAGGGAACGGATGTGTTTTCCTGCAATACCTACAGTGACCTTCTTGATAGGCACACCTGCGCTGGATTGCGCTTCTGCCACTGCGGTTTTGATGGAATTGATGGTTTGGGAAATGTTGTTCACAATACCTTTGTGAACACCAAGACTTTTAGCCTTCCCAACGCCCAGGATTTCGATTTTCCCGTGAGCGTTACGTCTGCCGACAATGGCGACAATCTTTGTTGTCCCAATGTCCAGACCTACTGAATACTCTTGATTTTCCATTATATGCTCGATTTGATTTTTTAATTTTTAACGCAAAGTCCGCAACGTTTTATTTTACCATTATTATGCTTTTAACTTCGCAAAGGCGTTTTACTTAGCTAAGACTTTATTTATATCTAATTTATTCTACTACTACTTTCGCTTTTTTCTTTTTGTCACCTGTTTTGGAAGCGGTTTCTTTTTTCTTTGTCGAAGTTTTTTTGATTTCCGGTTTCTTCTCTACTTTTTTAGGTTTAGAAACTTCCGTTTTTTTCGGTTCTGATTTTTTGATTTCTTTCTTTGGTTCTGGTTTGGATTCAGATTGTTTAACTTCTGGCTTCTTTGCTTCCAGCTTCTGACTTCCAGCATCCGACTTCAATTCTATTTTTGGGGCATTTCTCAGAATACTGTCGTTTTCTTTGAAGTAAGGATTCAGTGTGGTTACAATCTGATTATTGTATTTCACTGAAATCTTTTTGTACTTCTCAGGATTCTGAAACACGAGATATTTCTCAACAAAAGTTTTGAATCCTTTGACCTTAAAATCAATGTTATCCAGGTCGCCTAACTCCACCTTATAATTACCATCACTTGTGAGGAGATTGTAATTGCCTTTTTCCTTAGTGATGCCAATAAAATATTTTTTGCTGAAATCATCTTTGTCAATTTTCTCAACCAATTGTCCCAATTCCTGATATTCCGAAGCATCCACATCGCCCATTACGAGCATACACGGATAAGAAAAATTTCTGGAAATCGGGAATTCAACACCTTTTTCGTCCACATAAAAATCTTTTCCATTTTTGCTTAATCTGAAAACCGGAACACGTTGTTTGATATCCACATTCAGGTTTCCATTAAGATTCATGTAAACATTGGCACTATCGACAAACGGTATTTCATTAATTTTTTTCTCCAGTTCCGGAATCTTCACATCGCCTATTTTTCTGGTGGGATTGAACTGATTTACCAAATTTTTGATATCCTTTTCATCCACGAAATAAACCGGCGTTTTGGTCTGGCTCATATTAATCGATACGTTCTCCATCCTGGCGTTGTTGAAACGCTTCAATGAGAAACTGAGCAGAAATCCAAAAAGGACCACTGTCACGAGTATCTTCAATATTCTCCACTTGTTTTTCATATTAATTTTTGTATTAACGTATTAATGTAGAATGTATTAATGATTTTAAAAATCCTGAATACATTAATACGTTTTACATTTTACAAACTTTGCATCCATTCCATAATCGGGTCATAAAGTGTATCAACATTTCCCGCTCCGACGGTCAATAAAATATCAAAGTCTTTTTCTTTTATTTTTTCAAAAGTCTCTTGTAATGTGCAGACTTCTTTGTTTTCTGTTTCAATTTTTTCCGCTAACCAGCTTGAAGTAATTCCTTCAAAATTTTCCTGAAGTTCTCTCGCCGGATAAATATCAAGCAACAACAAATCATCTCCATTTTCCAGACTTCTCGCAAAATCTTCTGCAAAATCTCTTGTTCTGCTAAACAAATGCGGTTGGAAAACCACCAGCAATTTCTTGGTTGGATAAAAGGTTTTAATCGAACCAATGACGGCATTCAGTTCCGTTGGATGATGCGCATAATCATCGATATAGATTTTTCCGTTATCGAAAATATGTTTCGTATATCTTCTCTTAATGCCTTTGAAATTAGCAATGGCTTTTTTCAAAGTCTCGAAATCAACTCCCAAATTGTGCAGAATCGCCAAGGCCACGGTTGCATTCTCAACATTGTGAATTCCAGGAATTTCCCAAACGAACTCTTCGACAGGCTCAGAGTGACCTTCTTTAGTTGGAGTATGAAAATCGAAATAGATTTTATCGTGGTCCATTCTCAGATTATCAGAATAATAATCCGCTTCTTCATTCACTGCATAAGTCAAATGTTCTCTTCCAATCGCAATTCCTTTTCTGACAAACAGTTGATTATCATTCGGAACCAAAGCTGCAAACTGTCGGAAACCATCTTCGATCTGAACTCTGTCACCATAAATATCCAAATGGTCTGCATCAATCGATGTTACCACCGCCCAATCCGGAGAAAGGTTGAGGAAACTTCTGTCGTATTCATCCGCTTCGACCACAGAAAACTGATTGCCGTTGTAATCAAAATTTGATTTGAAATTTTCCGAAATTCCGCCTAAAAATGCGGATGACGGAAGATTGGCTTCTTTGCAGAGATGTGCTATCAATGTAGAAGTCGTTGTTTTTCCGTGTGTTCCTGCAACGGCGATGCAATCTGTGTTTTCGGTAATTAGACCTAAAACTTTTGCGCGTTTCAGGATGATGAAACCTTCGCTGGTGAAATAATCCAGAATTGACAATTTCTTAATGGCCGGCGTATAAATCACCAAAGTCGACGCTTTGTCCAGCGCCACTATTTTCTCATCAATCACATTTTCAAACGAAATATCAATCCCTTCAAAACCGAGCTGAGTGGTCAGTTTTGTAGGTGTTTTGTCATAGCCCAAAACAGTTTTGCCGTTGGCGTGGAAATACCGCGCCAGCGCACTCATCCCAATCCCACCGATTCCGATGAAATAAAAGTTTTGATATTTATTTAGGTTGTCCATATTTTACTCGTCGTCGAATTTTTGGTGTTGCTGTATCCATTAAGCTAAGTCCTTTAACAAAATCTTTATCTCTGTATAGACTTACAACAACAAATTTTAAACTATCTGTTCTCTCTGCTTTTACATTAAAAAAAAACCAATCTGAAAAATCTGCAGGACGTGTGAAAGTAATTGCATTATTAAATTCTCCTACCGTAATTTTCCCAAATTTTTTCGAAAATTTTTCACATCTTTTTTCTAGATTTTCTGAAGTAAATTCTTTTTTAAAATTCACATCAATATCATTTCCTTTTATCTCAGAATAATCTTTTTTATCACATTTTTCAAAAAATTGCTGCGCAAAACCTTTTGCTTTATCTAATCTTTCTTTTGTTGAATATTGTTTTGGCAACGTTTTATATACTGTTGGATTACACCCGCATAAAACCCATACCACCATTATCCAAAAAAGATTTTTCATCATTCGTTTTGTGTTATTTATTTATCACTTTAAAAATCTCATCCACAATTGCTTCCGCCGCTTTTGGCTTTGCAAAGAATTCTAGATTGGATGACATTTCATTTCTAAGATTTTCGTTCTCACAGATTTCTGAAAGCGTGTTCCAGAACTTGTCTTTCATCTCAGAATCTTTGACCATTCGTGCCGCATTTTTCCTTACCAGAGTCAATGCGTTTTTGGTTTGATGGTCCTCTGCCGCAAATGGAAACGGAACGAGCAAAACCGGTTTTTTTGCCACTGCCAATTCGGAAATTGCAATCGCACCAGCTCTGGAAACAATCACATCCGCCGCGGAATAAGCCAAAGCCATATCGGAGATGAACTCGCGAAGCGAGATTTGAGATTTGAGATTTAAGATTTGAGATTCTGTACTCAAACTTTCAAAATCCAACTTACCAGTCTGCCAGATGAGCTGATAATCTTTTTCTTTTAATTTATCTAAATTGTCTTTCCAGCCGTTGTTCAAAGTTCTGGAACCGAGAGAACCGCCGACGGATAGAATCGTTAATTTATTTTTATCTAAGCCTAATTTTTCTTTTGCCAAATCTTTATCAATCAAATCCGTGATAATGTTTTGACGAATTGGATTTCCCAAGAAATATGTTTTGGTTCCCGACAAAAATTTCTCCATATCCGGATAGGCTGTGAAAACCGCTTTGGCTTTTTTAGCATTGAAAACATTCGTCTTTCCAGGCAAAGAATTTTGTTCCTGAATGAAAGTCGGAATTCCCATTTTCCCGGCCATGTACAACGCCGGTCCGCTGGCAAAACCTCCTGTCCCAACCGCAAAATCCGGCTTGAAATTTTTGATGATTGTCTTAGCTTTCATCAAGCTGGAAATGATTTTGAACGGCAATCCGATATTCTTCAGAAGATTGCCTCTGTCGAATCCGGCGATGTTCAAACCTTCGATTTTGAATCCGGCCTGAGGAACCTTTTCCATTTCCATTTTCCCGTTGGCACCAATGAACAAAAACTTGGCATCAGGAAAACGTTTCTGAATTTCCTGAGCAATCGCAACCGCAGGATAGATGTGTCCACCTGTTCCGCCGCCGCTGAGTAAAACGCGGATTGCTTTTGGCTTTTGGCTGTTTGCTGATTGGTTCATATTATTCATTAATTTTCGTTGGAATAAATTCCAACGCTGATAAAAATCTTTCTTTCCGATGGAACTCATTCTATTTCTAGCTTCTGACATCCATCTTCCAACTTTACGCTATATCATTAATTTCTTCTAAACTTTGTTTTTTGCCCAAACCTTCTTCATCATAAACCTGAATCCTGGAACTTACATTGAGGATAATTCCAAGCTGAATATAAGTCACTAGCATCGAAGTTCCTCCATAACTTATTAATGGTAAAGGCTGACCTGTCACCGGAATCAGATTCACCGCCACCGCAATGTTGACTGACAATTGAACAAAAATCATCAGTCCAATAGCCAACACCAGCAACGACCCAAAAAATGCAGGCATTTTACTGGCAATCATTACAATCCGGATAATCATTATCATATAAAGGCTTATCAGCACAAATGCACCGATCCAGCCGTATTCTTCCACTATAATTGCAAAAATAAAATCGGAAACCGATTGCGGTAATGTCTGCTTCAAAGCACTTTTCCCCGGTCCAATTCCGTTGAATCCACCGTGAACAATCGCGGCTTTCGCCTGCATTACCTGATAGTTTTTTGCCTTGATGCTTTCGTCCTCGACATCAGCTGTTTTCTTGGAACTCGTAAACGTTTCGATACGGCTCATCCAGGTGTGAACACGGTTTCCGCCAATTAAATTTGTATTCAGCGCAATGACTAAAAACATTACAATGAAAACGACTGAAAGCGAAATAAATCCCGCTACATATTGCCAGGCCAACTGACCGATAATCAATACAATAATCGAGACCATCATAATCATCAAGGCTGTAGAACCGTTATCTTTCGCTACCAATCCGAAAACCAATAATATCGGTCCGAATATGTAAATGATGTTCTCCAACGGTAATCTTTCCCGCTTGATTTTTTTAGTCAAATACCTGCACAGATAGATAATCAACATCAAATAAGCGAATGATGATGGCTGAAACGAAATCGGTGTTCCCGGAATCTTTAACCATCGCGAAGCACTTGCGCCTTCAATCTTTTGTCCTGTGAACATGGTGATTAACAATAATCCAATCGTAAACAAAAGCAGAATGGAGCTGAGTTTTCCAATGTATTCGTACTTCACGGTTCCTACGAAACGCATAATTCCCAAACCAATGAATACGAAAACAATATGCTTGAAAACGTGACCTGTTGTGGTTCCGTTGTTCACGATATACTCCAGATTCGAACTTGCGGAATACACCGGAAACACGGAAAGGAAGGAAATCAAAATGATAACCGACCAAAGGACTTTGTCTCCTTTCAGCAGTTCGAATTTGTTTTCTGTAGTTTGGTTTTCCATTTATTTTGTATTAATGTATTCACGTAAAATGTATTAATGAAGTTTTAAAATCGTTAATACATAAATACTTTTTACATTTTACTTAAATTCTAATTCTTAATTGTCAATTCGTCTAAAACTTCATTTTTAAATTGATTCCCTCGGTCTTCATAACCGTTGAACAAATCAAAACTGGCACAACAAGGCGACAATAAAACCACATCACCTTTTTCTGCAATCGATTTTGAAATTTCCACCGCTTTCTGCATACTGGAAGTATCGTAAATCTGCGTTTTCTTATCCTTGAAAAAATCAATAATCTTATGATTATCAACACCTAAGCAGACAATCGCTTTTACTTTTTTCTTGACTAATTCTTCTATTTCCGTATAATCGTTGCCTTTGTCTTTTCCGCCAACAATCCAAACCACCGGCTGCTTCATGCTTTCCAAAGCGAAATATGTTGCGTTGACATTGGTCGCTTTGCTGTCATTAATGAATTTCACGCCTCTGATTTCCGCCACAGGTTCCAACCGATGCTCCACTGCCTGGAAAGTCATTAATGAATGCCTGATGCTTTCATTACTGATTTCCAATAGTTTACCTGCAATACTTGCCGCTAAGCTGTTGGCAACGTTATGTTTCCCTACCAATGATAATTCGTCGATATTCATTGTGAATCCTTCATTGACATTAACGACAAAATTTTCATCAATTGAGAAAGCACCTCTTTCCAGTCTTTCATCCAATGAGAATGGAACTTTAGTTACTTTCAAATCCAGTTTTTCAAGAATCGATTTGCTCATTTCGTCATCCTTATTATAAATGAAAAAATTATTAGCATCCTGATTTTCAGCAATTCTGAACTTCGCTAAGGCATATTCTTCATAATTGTAATTGTACTGGTCCAGGTGATCCTTAGACAAATTCAACAACAAAGAAATATAGGGTCTGAAATTCTGAATATCATCCAATTGGAAACTGCTGACTTCCAATACATAATAATCAAAATTCTCCTCAGCAACCTGTTTTGCAAAGCTTTTTCCGATGTTTCCGCCCAATCCGACATTGAATCCGTCTTCTTTCAGGATGTAATAGATCAAAGACGTTGTCGTCGTTTTTCCGTTACTTCCCGTGATGGCAATAATTTTTGCATTAGTAAATTCCGAAGCAAATTCGATTTCAGACGATAAACGGATTCCTTTCTCCTGAATCTTCTGAACCATTTCGGCTTTCTTCGGAATTCCGGGGCTTTTGATGACCCAATCGGCATTCAGGATTCTTTCTTCGGTGTGTTTTCCGTCTTCATAGTCAATCCCAAGCTCCTCCAATTCTTTTTTGTATTGCTCACGAATCATTCCCATATCCGAAAGAAACACCTCGAAGCCTTTAGCTTTCGCTAGATACGCTGCGCCTACACCGCTTTCTCCGCCACCAAGTATTACTACTTTCATTTTTTGTATAATGTATGATGTACAATGTAAAAAGTACATTTTATTTTGTACTCTAATACTTTTTACATTTATAATTGTTATTAGTCATTCTGTAAAAAATACATTGTACATTATACTTTTTACATTTTACAATTTTTACCTTGTTTTCAATGTTATCAAGCAGATTATAGCCAGCATCACACCGATGATTATCATCCTGTTCACGATTTTGCTTTCGTGGAATCCTTCTTTCTGATAATGGTGATGAAGCGGAGACATCTTGAATAATCTATTGTTCTGCGCATATTCCAGCCCGTATTTTTTCTTTCTGTATTTGAAAACCATCACCTGCAAAATCACGGATAGGTTTTCAATAAGGAATACGCCGCATAAAACCGGAATCAATAATTCTTTTCTAAGAATGATGGCCAAAACGGCAATCACACCGCCCAACATCAGACTTCCTGTATCGCCCATAAAAATCTGCGCCGGATAGGTGTTGTACCAGAAAAACCCGATAACCGCACCAACCAAAGCGAGGGCAAAAATCGTGGTCTCGCCCATATGCGGCAGGAACATAATATTCAGGTAATCGGCAAAAATGATATTCCCGGAAACGTAAGCGAAAAAAGCCAGTGTCAGCAAAATCACGGCGCTGGTTCCGGCCGCTAATCCATCGATTCCGTCCGTGATATTGGCGCCGTTGGAAACTGCTGTTACAATGAAAATCACAATCGGGATGAACACTACCCAAGCCCATTCGTGCGCTTTTTCCGGTGACATCCAGAATAAAATACCACTGTAATCGAACTCATTATTCTTGGTGAAAGGCACTGTGGAAACCGGTATTTTCTCGTCTTCCATAAAGTTTTTCTCCACATCATTACGGTTAATTACCGTAGCGTCTGCATACTTTCGTTTAACCTCGATATCCGGATGGAAATACATTGTCACCCCGACAATTAAGCCTAAACCAACCTGCCCTATAACTTTGAATTTTCCGCTTAATCCGTCTTTGTTTTTTTTAACTTTTTTGAGATAATCGTCCAGAAATCCAATGGCTCCCATCCACAAAACCGAAATGATCAACAGAACGATGTACACATTGGTGATCTTGGTAAAGAGCAAAACCGGAATAATGGTAGCCAGAATGATAATCAGACCGCCCATTGTCGGCGTTCCTTCTTTTTGCTTTTGTCCGTCCAGACCAAGATCCCGCACCAATTCTCCCATCTGCTTTCTTCTCAGGAAATTGATGATTCTTTTTCCGTAAGCCAACGCAATGATCAGCGAAAACAATACGGCCATCGCTGCCCGAAACGAAATGTATTTGAACAAGTTCATTCCCGGAACGTGGATTCCGTGAGCGGTTAAATATTCGTAGAGGTAATAAAGCATTCGTTGTCAGTTTATAGTTGTCAGTTGATGGTTCTTTTTTAAATTTTGTCTGTCATTCCGCAGGAATCTGAATCTTTATTTTCTAATCATTTTATCGAGATTCCTACGGAACGACAAAGTGCACTTTTTTTTATTGTCAAATTATCTCATTTTCAAAATTACTTCCCCATGAGATTCAGAAGTTCCCTAATCGTCTCTTTGTCATCAAAATGATGTTTCACGCCGTTGATTTCCTGATACGTTTCGTGACCTTTTCCGGCAACGACCACGATATCTTTCGGTTCCGCAAATTTGATGGACATTTTTATCGCTTCTCTTCTGTCCGGAATCGATGTATATTTGCTATAATTCTGTGGCTGAACGCCGGATTCTATTTCTTTAATAATCTGATTCGGGTCTTCCGTTCTGGGATTGTCAGAAGTGATGATGGCCAAAGTTGATTTCTTTGTGGCAATGTCACCCATTTCCGGACGTTTGGATTTGTCTCTGTCGCCTCCACAACCAAAAACAGTGATCAGTCTCTCGTTTTTGGTTCTGATCTCGTTGATGCTGTCCAACACATTTTCCAATGCATCCGGCGTGTGAGAATAATCAACGACGAAGAAAATACCGCTATCAGATTTAATGGTTTCGAATCTTCCGTTCACTCTTTTTAATGTTGAAATTGCCTGAAGAACTTCTGTTTCGTCCATTCCTAATTCGAGTGCAATTCCATAAGCCAACAATAAATTATAAGCATTGAATTTCCCTGTCAATGTGGTCCAGAATTCTTTGTTATTGAAATTCAGCAACATTCCGTTGAAGTCGATTTCAAGAACTTTTCCATGGAAATCTGCCATTGTTTTCAACGCAAAAGTTTTCTTTTTTGCTTTGGTATTCTGCAACATTACCAGTCCGTTCTTATCATCGGCATTGGTGATGGCAATCGCAGAATCTTCCAACTCGTCAAAGAATCTTTTCTTGGCGTAGATGTAATTTTGGAAAGTCCCGTGATAATCCAAATGGTCGTGCGAGATATTTGTGAAACTGGCGATTTTAAAATGTAAACCTTCTATTCTGTCCTGAGAAATCCCGTGTGAACTCACTTCCATAAAAGCATATTCGCATCCGATTTCAACCGCTTTAGCCAACATTTGATTCAGACGAATTACATCCGGCGTTGTGTGCGTTGAAGGGATAATCTCCTCGCCGATTCTGTATTCAACAGTAGAAATCAGAGCCGATTGATATCCCAGATTTTTGAAAATGTCAAACAACAATGTCGTCACAGAAGTTTTTCCGTTGGTTCCTGTAACACCGATTAAATTTAATTTCTCAGAAGGATTTCCGTAAAAATTGGAAGCCAAACGACCTAAAGTTTTGGAGGAATTCTCAACCTTAAGATAAGTTACGTCATCATTAATTTCCGAAGGCCATTCTTCACAAACAATGACTTTTGCACCCTTCTCGATGCTTTGACTGATGAAAGAATGGCCGTCTGAAACCGTTCCCTTTATCGCCACATACAAAGAATTTTCAACAACTTTCCGGCTGTCAAAAACAAGTTCGGCAACTTCTTTTTCAAGAGTTCCGCTGGTTTCTAAAACTGTAATTCTTTGTAATAACTCTTTTAATATCATTTAACCAATATTTCGGTGCTTCGCACCTCATTGTTATAATTTATTTCTTTCTACCAATATATTGCGACTTCGTCGCTCAAATTAATTCTGAAGATTCAGATATATTTTCTGATTTTTTCCGATGGCCGCTCCTTCTACAGGAAACTGACCTGTAATTTTCCCCACACCTTTATAATCCACCCGATAGCCCAGATTTTCCAATTGAGGAATGACATTTTTGCCGATCATTCCTACCAGGTTCGGCATGGAATCTTTTCTCACATTCACTTTCACATTGGGCGCCGTCATTTTATTGAGGTTGACCTTATGCTCCACCAACAATTCCTTTTCCACATTCAGAGGTGTTTTAAGGAAAGTCTTCCCGGCAATTTCCTTGAAAACAGGCGCAGAAACCGTTCCTCCATAAAATCCTTTTGAGACATCCGGCTGATTGACTACCACAATACAGGTATATTTCGGATTATCAGACGGATAGAAGCCCGCAAAAGAAGCCTGATATTTCATTGGTCCGGCTTTCCAGTATTCAAATCTCGCAGTTCCCGTTTTTCCGGCAATTTTGAGGTTAGGCGTATAAATACTCTTGGCAGTTCCTTTTTCCACAGCTTTAGTGAGTGCACTGGTCATCATTTCAATAGCTTTGTCAGAGGCCATTTTTTTGACCATCACTTCGGGCTGAGCCTCGTAAAGCACTTTGCCGTCCTTCATAATCTTGTCAATGAAAAGCGGTTTTACCATTTTGCCTTTGTTGGCAATACCATTGTAAAAAGTCACAAGCTGCAACAACGGAAACCTTGATGAATAACCATAAGCTAAAGATGCCAATGTCGCCTTGTTCCAGCGCTTGCTCTGTGGTGTTTGGATAGACGGCTTCGCGATACCCGGTAATTCGATCTGCATCTTGTCGAACATTTTCCAACGCTTCAGGTGGTCTATGAAAACCTGAGGTTTATCGGCATAATGTTCCGTGATCAGTTTTGCAGCGCCCACATTGCTGGATTTTGCTAAAACGTCGCTTACATCATAAGTACCGCCACCATGGCCATCTGTAATTCTCTGTCCGGCATAGTTCCAGACACCGTTTCCGATATTGACTTTCGTATTTTCATCAATGAAACCATCATCCATTGCGGCCAAAAGCGAAACGGTTTTGAAGGTGGAGCCTGGTTCCTGCGCGTCTTTTACGGTATAATTATAGGCATCGACATAAATTCCCGGCTCGGTTCTTCTTAGGTTAACCATGGCTTTGATCTTGCCCGTCGCCACCTCCATTACCACCACGCTGCCGTGGTCTGCATCAAATTTTACCAACTGATTTTGCAACGCAGAATGCGCAATATCCTGAATCCTCAGATCCAACGTCGTGTACACATCCTGACCGTCAATCGGTTCCTGAACTTTCCAGTAATCAATGGGTTTCCACTGTGTGGAAGTGATTTTCTGCTCCAGCCTTTTTCCGTCAATCCCGGTCAAGAACTTACTGAAAGCGCCTTCCAGACCAGATTTCGATTCGCCGTTATCCGCGCCAATGGTTCCGGCTCCTATTTGTGTAGTGGCCAGTTCTCTTCGGAAATTGCGCTCCACAATGAAACCGCCTTTATTTTTTCCTCTGTTAAAAATCGGAAAATCACGGATTCTGTCATACTGGTCGAAATCAAGACCTTTTGCCAACAAATAATATTGGTTATTTCGCTGATTCTGAGCATCTAACTTAGCCCGAAAGTAACTACGCGGCTTATCAAACATCCTACTAAGAGAATCTGTTAAGGCACCAATATTATTGGAGTAGATCGTATCGCGCATGGACTTGAAATCCAGGTAGATGTCGTAACGCATTACGGTCGTTGCCAGGATGGAACCGTCGGAAGCAAAAAGATTTCCGCGCGCAGCCTTCAGAGTTGCCTCGCGGTAATTTTTACTGATATAGTTATTTTCAAACTCTTCCACATTGGTGTTCTGAAGAATGAGAATCCTTGTCAAAAAAACTGCAAATAAAATGAAGGCTCCCAACACAAAAAGGTAGCCCCACTTCAACGCATTGGAACGCTTTTTTTCGTAATTGTTATTGGGTTGCTTTATCATTGGTGCTGTCTACTTTTATCAATAATTTCATCGGGTGGCTTTCCAGACTCACCAAAGAATCCTGAATCATTTCTTTTCCCAGCTCGGATTCCATTCTTATTTTAATCAGCCTGCTTTGCGCATAGGCGTTTCTGGATTTATATTCTTCCGTTTCTTCTTTCAGCTTGTTAACGTGTTCTATCTTCTTGTTAACTAAGTGATTACTGTAAATCATAACCATCAGCAATCCGAAAATGAACAGGAAATATTTGTAATGCGCTTTGACCTCATCACGATTCAGGAAATTCCCTTTTATGATGTCCATAAAAGTGAGTTTCTTTCTCTGCTTACTATAGGTTGTCTGTTTTGCCATTTTTCGTTAGATGTCAGATGTAGGGTGTTAGAGGTCATCCATCATCCCGCATCCAGCATTACAATTTTATTCCAATTCTCATTTTCGCACTTCTTGCGCGCGAGTTTTCTTCAATTTCTTTATCATCCGGAATGATTGCTTTTGTTTGTAATAATTCAAAAGCTTTCGCATAATTTCCGTAAATATCGCGCTGAGGTTCACCTTCGAACATTCCGTTTTTCAGGAAACGTTTTACCAATCTGTCTTCTAAAGAATGATAAGAAATCACAACTAGTCGTCCTTCATCTTTTAAAATCTTGTAAGACTGAACGAGCATCTCCTTCAGCACTTCCAATTCCTGATTGACTTCAATTCTGATCGCCTGGAAAACCTGAGCAAAAAATTTATTCTGCTTAAAAGCCGGAATATAACTGAACAGATTTTTCAAATCCTCAGTTGTATTGATCTTCTTAGTTTTTCTGTGATGAACAATTTCTCTTGCCAATTTTCTGGATTCTCTCAATTCTCCGTATTGGTAAAAGATATTGGCCAAATCTTCTTCTTCATAATCGTTGATGATTTTCTTGGCATCAAGACTTTGCATGACATTCATTCTCATATCAAGCGGCGCATTGCTTCTTGTAGAAAATCCCCTTTCTGCTTCATCAAACTGATGTGAAGAAACACCCAAATCCGCCAAAATCCCATCAACCTGAGAAATCCCATAAGCCAACATCGAGTTTTCCAGAAATCTGAAATTCTGATTGACCAATGTAAATCTCGGGTCGTCTATTACATTTTTCAAGGCATCCAGATCCTGATCAAAAGAAAACAATCTTCCTTTGTCCGACAGTCTGCTCAGAATCTCTCTAGAATGCCCGCCTCCACCAAAAGTACAATCCACGTAAATCCCGTCCGGATTGATTACCAGAGCATCGACACTTTGTTTTAATAAGACAGGATTGTGATACATATTTTAGGTTTTAGGTAACAGTTGTCAGTTGACAGCTTTTTCTTGATTCTTTATTCTTGATTCTCAGAATCTTCAGATTCCAGATTTCCCATCACGTCCTCCGCAAGATTGGCGAAGTCTAATTCGCTGACAGAAATAACCTGCTCATAAGCTTCTTTATCCCAAATCTCGAAGAGTTCGCCAGCACTTGTGATGACAATTTCTTTGGTCAGATTGGCATATTGCGTCAAATCTTTGCTGATCTGGAGACGTCCGACATTATCGAGTTCAGCGGTTTTGACACCGGCTGTAAACATCCTGATGAAATCTGCATTTTTCTTGACAAAACGGTTCAGACCATTTATTTTTGCCATCAGTTTTTCCCAAGGCTTCATCGGATACACTTCCAGGCACTTTTGAAACACGGAACGCTTAATCACAAATGGCTCATCTGCAAAGTGTTCCGTCTGCTTCGTGAGTGAAGCAGGCAGTTTGATGCGCCCTTTGTCATCGATCTTACATTCGTATGTCCCAATGAAGTTTTTCATTTGGAGCAAATTTATACAAAATTCTACCACATTTTACCACTTTTGCCCACTTTTATAGTTAATGTTTATAACTTTTCAGCTCAGCAGCATTTCTGGCTAATGGTTTGATAACAAATTGATTAAATCGAATTCTTCTGAAATGCTGTATTATAAAGCATTTGCAATGAATGAGTTGAAAAACCATGTGCATAAAGCATCATCATTGATTGGATTACGTCGCAGTGATTTTTTTAACGGTAAAGTTTCCGAAGTCTCAATACATTGATTTTTGATTAAGATTGCGTATTACAGTTCGCTTAAAAATCGGCCTGTTGATTCTTTGCCTTTCAAAAAAATCTTCATCCTTTTTAACTTTTTGCAATTAATAAGCTTCCAGAGAACTTATTTAAAATGATTCTAACTAAAATTTCAGATTACCTATATTTGTTATATGAACTATTTAGAAGCACTTAACTGGCGATATTCTGTGAAAAAATTTGACAGAAGAAAGATTTCTTTTGAAAAACTGAACAACATTTTGGAAGCAGGACGACTGTCAGTCAGCTCGTTAGGATTGCAACCTTATCATCTATTGGTTGTGGAAAATGAGGAGATGATTCAGAGATTGATTCCGGCATTTTATAATCCATCACAAATATCAACTTGTTCGCACTTGGTTGCTTTGGTTACCAAAACTCATATTAATAAGGAGTATGTTGACAATTATTTCAGTCATATTATTAATGAGCGTGGTGTGACTTTGGAACAATTGTCGGCATTCCGAAATAACATCAATCTTTTCTTAGACAATTATACTCAGAAAGAACTGGAAAGCTGGTCCGAGAAACAGAGCTATATCGTTCTTGGCTCATTGATAATGGCATCTGCCGAAGAAGAAATCGACACCTGTCCGATGGAAGGCTTCAAAGCAGAAATCCTTGAAGATGTGCTGAAAATTGATAAAGCGAATGAAAAAGTGGCCGTGGTTTTGGCCTTAGGCTATCGTGCAGAAGATGATATTTTTCAAAATTTCAAAAAAGTAAGAAAACCTGCGGATAAGTTTATTAAATTTCTGTAAATTTATTTTTTAATTCAAATCAAAATGAATGTAATCAGACAAATCGTTGAGGTGAAAAATCATAAACTAAGCATAGAACTTCCAGAAAATTTTGATGCTGAATTTACTGAGGTTATGATTTTCCCGAAAGAAGAGGAATTTGAAGATTGGCGAGACATTCGTAAAAACTATCAATAATCTCTTTTTATAAAAGATGCCAAAACTTTACATTAATATTTTCTCGTAGATTATGAAAATCAAGCTGATTAAGTTGCTTTTTAAATTTGCCAAATCTGAGAAATCAGCTAGAATTTTAATATTATATGTAATTTCTTTCCTAATACAATTCAACTCAAAAAATGATAAAAACAGACGTTCTCGTCATTGGTTCCGGAATTTCGGGCTTATCTTATGCCATCAAAATTTCTGAGCAGTTGCCAGATACCAAAATAACCATCGTCACGAAATCTAATGAGGACGAGAGCAACACCAAGTATGCACAAGGCGGATTGGCTGTGGTCACGGATTTCTCCAAAGATAATTTTCAAAAACATATAGACGACACTTTGCGAGCCGGAGATTACATCAACGATCCGGATATTGTGAAAATAGTGGTAGAAGAAGCGCCACTGCGTTTCAATGAAATTGTGGAATGGGGCGCAAAATTTGACCAGGAAAAAGGTCAATATTCACTGGGCCGTGAAGGCGGACACACCGAAAACCGAATTGTGCATCACAAAGACATCACAGGTTTCGAAATCGAAAGAGCACTTCTGGAAACGGTAAGAAATTCTCCTAATATCGAAATTCTTCCTCATCATTACGTCATCGATTTGATCACTCAGCACCACGTTCCCGGGAAAGAACTGGACAAAGGTAACATCAATGCTTATGGTGCTTATATTTTGGATGAGCAGCATAAAAAAATCAAAAAAATCACCTCGAAAATCACTTTGGTAGCAACAGGCGGCGCTGGGCACGTTTATAAAAACACCACCAATCCAATCATTGCAACAGGAGACGGAATCGCCTTCGTCCACAGAGCACAAGGCAAAGTTTCCAACATGCAATATTATCAGTTTCATCCAACGGCGATGTATTCCAAACGGGACGGGATGTTGTTCCTGATTTCGGAAGCGGTTCGTGGCGACGGCGCAAAACTCCGTACCAAAAACGGAAAACCGTTTATGCAAAAATATGATGAGCGCGAAGAATTAGCATCTCGTGACATCGTTGCAAGAGCTATTGATAATGAACTGAAAATCAGCGGAGACGAATATGTTGGTCTGGATTGCCGGGAAATGGACAGAGAAAAATTCATCCATCACTTTCCGAATATTTACCAAAAATGCATGGATGAAGGCATCGACCCTTTCAAAGAATTAATTCCTGTGGTTCCGGCTTGTCATTATCTGATGGGCGGCATCGACACGGACAAGAACGGACAATCTTCTATCAAAAATCTATTTGCCGTAGGAGAATGCACCAACTCCGGATTGCACGGCGCCAATCGCTTGGCTTCAAATTCTTTATTGGAAGGTTTGGTTTTTGGTCATAATGCCGCGATGAAAACGGTTGAACTGCTAAAAGAAAACGATTTCAATTTCGATGATCTGAAAGCGGTTCCGGAATGGAATGAAGAAGGAATGAAAATGATGGACGAAATGGTTCTCGTAACTTATCTCAGAAAACAGCTTCAGGAAATGATGAGCGACTTGGTAGCGATTGTTAGAAGCAACGCAAGATTGGAATTAGCCAAGAAAAAACAGCGCGAAATCTATGAAGCCGTAACGGAACTTTATAATTATTCCATACTTTCGCCACAGCTTTCGGAACTGAGGAATCTTGTGAATGTTTCTTATCTGATTATCAAACATTCTCTCGAGATGAAAGAAAATAAAGGCGCATTCTATAATAAGGACTTGGCCACGAAGCCGCTTTTGATTAATGATTAGATAAATGCTTAAAGATAATAATCAACAATACATTAGCTGGATTTCGGATTTGAAACAAAGAATCCAGCAAAGCCAAATCAAAGCGGCGATTCAGGTGAATTCTGCTTTGATAGAAATGTATTGGGATTTGGGAAAGGAAATCTCGGAGAGAAGCTTCGAGAATACTTATGGTTCTGGATTTTTTAAGCAGTTGAGTCAAGATTTGAGGAATGAATTTCCTGAGATTAAAGGTTTTTCCGAAAGCAATCTTAAATTCTTTAAACGATTCTATTTATTTTACAATCAGGAAATTATAAATCGTCAGCAAGTTGCTAACGATTTCAAAGATAATGACCATTCAAATCTCCAGCAAGTTGATAGAGAATTCAAAAATGATGAAAATCAAAATCGTTACCAACTTGCTAACGAATTCCCTCAGAAACTTTTTTTAATTCCTTGGTTTCATCACGTTACTATTATCACAAAATGTAAAAATATAAAGGAAGCCCTGTTTTATATTAATAAAACCATAGAAAATGGCTGGAGCAGAGCGGTTTTGCTGAATATGATTTCGGGAAATCTCTACCAATCTCAAGGAAAAGCCATTACCAATTTTTCTAAAACGCTTCCAGATTACGACAGCGAATTGGTAAAACAAACTTTGAAAGACCCTTATATTTTCGATTTTATCAGCATCACTGACAATTATAAAGAACGGGAATTGGAAAATGCGCTGATAGATAATATCCAAAGGTTTCTTATCGAACTGGGCAATGGTTTTGCATTTGTCGGGAAACAAGTGGAAATGAAAGTGGGTCATCAAAGCTTTTTCATAGATCTGCTATTTTATCATATCAAATTAAAAAGATATGTTGTCATAGAACTGAAAACAGGCGAGTTTGAGCCGGAACAGGCCGGGAAACTCAATTTTTATGTAACTTCTGTAGATAAACAATTGCGTGACGAAAATGACAACGCAACAGTTGGATTGATTATCTGCAAAACAAAAGACGACATCATCGCAGAATATTCTCTGACCGATTTGCACAAACCATTGGGAATCTCTTCCTACGAACTCAAGAAAATACTACCCGATAACTTTAAATCTTCCCTGCCAAGCATCGAAGACATTGAAAATGAACTTAATAAAAATCTCAAATGAAAAGACCAGCCTACGCATCCGATAAAGTTTTAAAAGAATTCATCAAAAACGCCTTGGAAGAAGACATCCAGGGTGGCGACCATTCTACATTATCTACGATTCCAAAAGATCTGGAACAGAAAGCGCAGCTTTTGGTAAAAGAAAACTGCATCTTGGCAGGTGTGGAACTGGCTGAAATTATTTTTAAAACATTTGATAAAAACTTAAATGTTGAGATTTTTATTAAAGATGGAGAAACGGCTAAGAAAGGCGATGTGGCATTTATCGTCACCGGAAAAGCAAGGTCAATCCTTTCTACAGAACGTTTGGTTCTCAACTGCATGCAGAGAATGAGCGGCATCGCAACCATGACCCACGATTGGGATTCGCGATTAGTAGGCACAAAAACTAAATTGCTGGACACCAGAAAAACGACCCCCAATTTCCGGGTTTGCGAAAAATGGGCTGTTGCCATCGGCGGCGGAACCAATCACCGATACGGGCTTTATGACATGATTATGCTGAAAGACAATCACATCGATTATAACGGAAGCATTACCAACGCCGTGAAAATGGCGAAAGATTATGTCAAAAAAAATAAATTAAAGCTTAAAATTGAGGTAGAAACCCGCAATCTGGAAGAAGTGGAAGAAGCTGTAAAATCCGGAGCAGACAGGATTATGTTTGACAATATGGATGTGGAAACAATGGCTAAAGCCGTAAAAATCGTCAATAAAAAAGCAGAGACCGAAGCCAGCGGTGGAATCACACGCGAGGTGTTAAATTCGGTGGCCAAAACTGGCGTCGATTTCATCTCTGCGGGCGCAATTACGCATTCTTCGAGCAATATAGACCTGAGTCTCAAGGCTTTAAAAATTTAACGGTTTATTAACAAGACTTATCATTTTTTTTAGGACTTTTGCGGCATAAATCTTAAAGAAAATGAAAAAGACTCTAATCGTTGCAATTTTATTAGGCGGTTTTTTTACTGCATCTGCACAGGTCACCACCAGTAGTGTCCAAGGTGTATTTGCTAATGCTGCCGGAGGCACGGTGAAAGCGACACACGTCCCGACCGGTACTGTATATACAGGTACCGTAAATTCTTCTGGAAGTTTTACAATATCAAACATGCGTGTTGGTGGTCCTTACACCATAGAAATTTCTAAAGCTAATGATAAACCCATGATCTATGAAGATGTTTATCTGGAATTAGGCTCACCTTTTGTGCTGAATGCTAACGCAAAAGATGGTGTAAAAACAACGGATATCGGTGAGGTAATCATTACTGGTAACCGCCGTACCAATGTCAATAAAACCGGCGCAGCCACTAACGTAGGACAAAAACAAATTCAGGAACTTCCGCAAACAACGAGAAGTATTACAGAATTCACACGTCTTACACCTCAGGCAAACGGCAACTCATTTGCTGGTCGTGATGCGAGATACAATAATCTACAGATAGATGGTGCAAACTTCAACAACGGATTTGGTTTAAGTTCTAACCCTATTCCTGGCGGTGGTACCATCCAGCCAATTTCCTTGGATGCCATTCAGGAAATTTCTGTTAATATTGCACCTTTTGACATTACACAATCTGGTTTTACGGGAGCAGGAATCAATGCTGTAACCAAATCAGGGACCAATAAATTTCACGGTTCCCTATACGGTTATTATACAGGAAAAGAACTGACCGGATGGAAAATCAACGGTGATCGTCTTCAGCAGGTTTCTGGTGTAAGAATGACTAATGGTCTCACTGTGGGCGGGCCTATCGTAAAAGACAAATTATTCTTTTTCTTAAGTGCCGAAAGAGAAATTGCTACGGGAGCCAATGCTTCAGGTGCTAATCTTTGGAGAGCTTCTGCGAATGGTGTTGCCGATGCGGCTAACAATATTACGAGGGTAAAAGAATCTGATCTTATTGCGGTTAGAAATCACCTTATCAATGTCTGGGGATACGACCCTGGAAGATATCAGGGTTACGCCAATGAGGCAGAACAAAAAGGTGATAAAATCCTTGCAAGGTTAGACTGGAATATTAGCGACAAACATAAGTTTGCTGTTCGATATAACTACATGAAGGCCAACTCTATGCAGATTGCCAATGGTAACTCTGGACCTCAGCCAAGAAGTAACTGGAACAGAGTTTCTGCCAATTCCATGACTTTCGAGAATGCTAACTTTGGTTTCGAGAACATAGTTCAATCGGTGACAGCAGAACTTAACTCGACTTTTAGCAGCAAATTATCGAACAAACTATTATTTACATACTCCAACATTCAGGATACAAGATCTACTCCTTCTAACCAGTTATTTCCATTCGTAGATATCTGGGATGGATCTGCTACCGGAGGAAACTACATCAGTTTTGGGACGGAATTGTTTTCTTACAAGAATGATGTCATTAACAACAACTATTCTTTCATCAACAATTTAACTTATACCGCTGGAAAACATACAATTACCGGAGGTGTTGCTTTCGAATTACAAAAATTCGGTAACTCCTACACGCGTATGGGAACTGGATATTACCGATATAAATCTGTTCAAGATTTCTTATTGACTGGTACTCCTAATGAAGTGGCACCAATCATGTATGGCTTAACTTATCCATATCAGGGTCAGGAGACTTATTCCAGAATTAATTTCGGACTGGCTTCGGCATACGTTCAGGACAAATTCAACGTGAGTGAAAAATTCAACTTTACGGTAGGATTAAGAGCAGAACTTCCTTTGTATCTTAATGATCTGACAGCTAATCCATCGATAGACGCATTAACACTGTTAGATGTTAATGGGAATCCTAAAAACTATTCTTCCGGAGAATGGCCAAATTCTAAGGTGATGTTGTCTCCAAGATTAGGCTTTAATTATGACGTTGCAGGAGACAGAAGTCTTATCATCCGTGGAGGAAGTGGGATCTTCACAGGACGTGTTCCGTTTGTATGGTTAACCAACATGCCAACTGGCGCAGGTGTTCTTCAGAATACAATTGAGCCGAATGGTTATGCCGCAGCAGCACCTTGGATTGGACAAATTCGTTTCCAGACAGATCCTTATTATTATGTGAATAACCCAATCTATTACACTGCCAGTAATGGAAGTCAGGTAACTCCTTTTATCTCTACGCCGAATGCGGGAACACCGTCCTCATTTTCTTTAGTAGATCAAAACTTTAAGATGCCATCTGTATGGAGATCCAGCTTAGGCATTGATTATAAGATTCCTGACACAAGAGTAACTTTTACCTCAGATATTCTATACACGAGAGATGTTAACGCAATCTTCCAGTTTGGTGCTAACAGAAAAGCTTCTACTGAAAGAATGACTTATGCAGACAGAGCATACTATCCTACGGCCGCATCTTACCAGTACAACACTGCTATCGGTGCAAACAATGCCTATGTACTAACCAATACTGATAAAAAAGGTTATTCGTTCTCTGCTACTGGTGGATTCAACATAGCACCTTGGAACGGTCTATCTGGTTCGGTATTCTACACTTATTCGAAAGCAAAAGAAGTTTCGGCTAACGCGGGATCCAGCGCATCATCCGCTTGGGGTGGTTCACCAACATACGATTCTCCGAACGAAGAAATTCTACAGCTGTCAAATTTTGCGATTCCTCACAGAGTGGTGGCTAATATCTCTTATAACATCAAGAATACTACCATCGGTGTATATTATCAAGGTGCCAGCCAAGGAAGATTTTCATACTACTATTCCAACGATGTAAACGGCGACGGAATTGCGAGTGACCTGCTTTATATTCCTACAGTGGCACAAGGTGTTAAATTCGTGGATATCGTTTCCAACGGACAGGTTCAATACACTGCAGCACAGCAGCAGCAGGCTTTTGATCAATTTATTGCCGATAATGGTTTGGAAAAATACAGAGGAAAGATACTTCCAAGAAACGGATTCCTATTACCATGGGTTAACCGTGTAGACCTTCGTCTAAGTCAGACTATTTTCAATAATATGGCAACAAAAGGTGACAAGGTACAGATCACTTTGGATATTGTAAATGTGGGCAACCTTCTTAATTCCAAATGGGGAATTCAGGATTACAATGTTAGTTCTTATGGTGCAGCTGTATTGGCTAAATCTGGAACAGCAGCCACACCTGATCCTAGCTTTACAATGTTGAGAGAAAATAACGAATTGGTTAAAAAACCTTACAGAGCTGCCAGTACTACTTCCACCACATGGAATATGATGCTGGGATTCAAGTACGCGTTCTAATTACCGACCGAATATAATTAACAACCCAAATCCCGGCAATCTGTCGGGATTTTTCTATCTTTGTCAATCAAAAAATCAGACTATGGAATTTTACAACATTCTTCTTCATGCGCATAAAGGTTTCGCTTATCTGGAGCTGCTATTGGTAGCTGCCTTCTTAATTCTCCTACTTGTCACTATGTTTGGTTACAGTGGTAACATTTCCAAAGGACTCAGAAAAGTGACGCTTTTTACAATGATCTTCTTCCATGTCCAGTTTCTTATCGGGCTGGTAATGCTGATCACCAACTTTACTAAAGGTCTCGACATGAGCCTTGTGATGAAAAATGCTGACTTAAGATTCCAGTATGTGGAACACCCTTTTTCAATGCTTATTGCTGCGGTCATCATGACCATTGTTAATAAGAAACTGAAAACCAACGACAAGCTGACTATCCCAATTATGTCATTAGGTTTAGTTGCAATAGCACTTTTTGTATTCGCTTTTCCTTGGGCCAGAGTGTTCGGATAAAATTAAATTTCACTAATCAATTATCAATTATAAAACAATGAAAGTAGCTGTAGTAGGCGCAACCGGAATGGTTGGACAAGTTATGCTGAAAGTTCTGGAAGAGCGGAATCTTCCGATCACCGAATTAATTCCTGTAGCATCAGAGCGATCTGTTGGCAATAAGGTCAAATTCAAGGACAAGGAATTCACTATCGTTAGCATGAACGACGCTATTGCAGCCAAACCCGAGATCGCTGTTTTTTCGGCAGGAGGAAATACTTCTCTGGAATTTGCTCCGAAATTCGCCGAAGTAGGAACAGTCGTAATTGATAACTCATCGGCCTGGAGAATGGATCCGACCAAAAAATTGGTGGTGCCGGAAATCAATGCCAAAGAGCTTACCAAAGAAGATAAAATCATTGCTAACCCAAATTGTTCTACGATCCAGTTGGTAATGGTTCTTCATCCTTTGAATCAGAAATATGACATTAAAAGAGTCATTGTTTCAACTTATCAGTCTGTTACCGGCACTGGAAAAGCAGCAGTTGATCAATTAAATTCAGAAATAGAATATTCGGTGAACGAAGAGAGCCAAACAGCTGGTGAAAATCCTGAGAAAGTTTACCCTTATCAGATCTTCAAAAATGCATTGCCACATTGCGATGTTTTTGCCGATGACGATTACACCAAGGAAGAGATCAAGTTGATGAAAGAGCCAAAGAAAATTTTGGGTGATGACACTTTTAATCTGACGGCAACAGCGGTAAGAGTTCCCGTTCAGGGCGGACATTCTGAAAGCGTAAACATCGAGTTTGAAAATGAATTTGAGCTGGAAGAAGTCAGAAAAATCCTGTCTGAGACGCCAGGCGTAGTGCTCCAGGACAACGTCAAAAATAATGAATATCCAATGCCTCTTTTTTCTGAAGGAAAAGATGAGGTCTTCGTGGGACGAATCAGACGAGACCTCTCGCAGCCAAAAACGCTCAACCTCTGGATTGTGGCAGACAATCTCCGGAAGGGTGCCGCGACCAATGCGGTTCAGATTGCAGAATATTTGGTAGCCAACAACTTAGTATAAACTAACAAAATCAAAAGAATCTTCAAAAAAAACGAAGATTCTTTTTTTATAGAATGGAAACAGAGAAACAAACCTCCAGTATTGCGTTTCAAAAGTGGATTGCCTTTGTCGGCGTTCTGCTTTTTGTAGGGAAAATCGTGGCTTGGAAACTTACCAATTCAGATGCGGTATTTTCTGATGCTATGGAAAGCATTGTGAATGTCATCAGTGCATTTATGGGACTTTACTCCCTTTATCTGGCAGCAAAACCGAGAGATGAAAATCATCCGTACGGTCACGGAAAAGTGGAGTTTGTGACCTCCGCCATAGAAGGCTCACTCATCAGCATTGCCGGAGTAATGATTATTTACGAAGGCACCAACAGCCTGATTTCCGGTAAGGTTCTGAGCCAATTGGATCTAGGAATATGGATTATCGCTGCAACAGCAGTTATCAATTATATTGTGGGCTACATCTCAATCCAGAAAGGAAAAAAAGAAAACTCTATTGTACTCATTTCGTCAGGAAAGCATCTCCAATCCGATACTATTACGACTTTGGGCGTTGTTGTAAGTTTGGTGCTGGTTTATTTTACAAAACTGGTTTGGATAGATTCGGTTGTAGCTTTGATTCTTGGAGTTTACATTATTTTTATCGGTTACAAAATTATCCGGCGCTCTCTTAGCGGAATTATGGACGAGGCCGACCCGGAAATGCTTGAGAGATTGGCTCAATTTCTCAACAAAAACCGGAAACCCGAATGGATAGACGTTCACAACATGAAGATCCAGCAGTTCGGAAGCAGGCTGCATATCGATGCACATCTTACTTTACCGTGGTATTTTGAATTAAGAACCGCTCACGATGAAATGGAGGAAGTCATCAAACTTATCGCCAAAAACACAGACCGCGCCGTAGAGTTCAACTTTCATATGGATGATTGTAAACCGACATCCTGCACTATCTGCGAAATTTTTAATTGTCCGGTACGCCAGCAAACCTTTACTAAAAAAATCGACTGGAATGGCGAAAATATCTCCCAGCCCGATAAACATACGGTTGAAAATTAATTTTGGATCAGCTTTTTCCTGTAATAAAAAATAGGAATAATCAAAATGAGTGTTAGTGGCTGAATGACAAAGCGTCTGACATAAAATGAGAAAAGATAGCCGAATTCAAATCTATCGTGGATACAGAGAAGATAAATCGGAAAGACGATGACGAAAACCAAAACTATCAGCCAGAGCGCTTGCTTAGTCCACATTTTATTCTGAAAAAGCCATTGAATAACGATTAAAGAAAATATGCTATTTAACAAAAATCTGAGCAAATAACTGAATATTAGCTTACCCCAAACAAAGTGAGGGAAAACCTCAGATCGGTCTGCCAATTTAAAATAATCTAAAAACGGGTCGTAGAAGATTTCGTCTTCCAGACCGCGGACTGCGATCAATCCTGCAAATCCAAAAAAAACCAAAAACCACCTAAGCATCTTTCACTTTTTTCAAGGCAAAATACTGAATCCACACCAACCATAGGATCACCACTCCACCATAGATTATGGCCGGAAAAACATAGTCGTGCCCAATCTTCTCATACTGAGGATATTTTAGATAGATAACATTCAGCATTGCAATGCGCAGGACATTGATAATATGAAGCAGAATCACTCCGCACAGAATATAGATAAAAGTTTTCGAACCCTTGTAAAATGCAGCAATGAAGGCGGCAAAAAGAATAGCCACAGAGATCACATTGCAACCTTCCACCATTCTGGTTGTGAATTTTCCTGACGTCTGAAACAAAACGCTGTGCAGTTCCAGGCTATCTACCAAAACCGTAGGAAATCCCAAAAGATTCTGAACGTATGCCACTTGTTTTGCCACAATTCTGGTAAATGGGTCAACCACTTCTCCCGCATAGGAATTAAGATAAAACTGATAAAGAAGCACCAGGACCATGTAAATGATTACAAACCTTAATAAAATCTTGAGAACCGGCAAAAAGTCCTTCATAAGCAGCAATTATTTTTTTTCAGCAGTTGTATCAATCACATTTCAGAGTGATTCATTGTGCAAAATTACAATTTTTCGGGTTCGCAAATCCATTTATTATTTAACTTTGTTTCTATGCAGAATCATCAGGAATTTTTTGAATCTTTTCTCGGCAAAAGTGCGGATTCTTTCACACCACTACCGCAGAGCGGTTCTTCACGCATCAACTATGTTGCAATGTGCGGACAGGAAAAGTACGTGGTTACTTACAACGAGAACGTCCGCGAGAATGAAGCTTTTTTTTATTTTACGGAGTTGTTTCAAAAGCTGAATCTCAATACGCCGAGGATTTTCAAAATCAATGATGAGCGCAATCTTTACATTCAGGAGTTTCTTGGGGATAAAACACTCTCGGAAATTATTACTGAAGAAGGACCGAGCGAAAGGGTAAAAAATCTGGTAAAAAAAAGTCTGGAAAATCTTTATTCGCTTCAGACCAAAACCGTTGGAACAGTAGATTACAAAAGCACCTACGAATACGAGAAGTACGACGATTTTCCCATAACGCACGATCTTTACTATTTCAAGAATTTTCTAATTGATGTTCTTGAACTGGAGTATCATAAATCCACTTTGCTTAAAGAGTATAGAAGCATTTCGGAAATTGTTCAGAACCTGACACCAAAAGTATTGATGATACGTGATTTTCAGTCCCGGAATATTTTGATCAATGACCGGGATGAGGTTTTTTTCATCGATTACCAATCTGCGATGGAAGGTCCAGCGGCTTACGATGTGATCTCTTTTCTTTATCAGGCTAAGGCTAATTTTTCCGATCCTTTCAAAGCGGAAATGCTGGATGACTATCTTTCTTTCTGGAATGAAAGTGACAGCGCGTCCATACGGGAATCTTTACAGTGGCTGAAACTGATGCGTTTTCTGCAAGTCTTGGGCGCGTATGGATTCCGGGGTTTAATACAGAGAAAAGTGCATTTTTTAGCAAGTCTTTTACAGGGAATTGATAATATTTATGAACTGACTCAAAGCTGGGACGTAATTGCACTTCAATTCCCGGAACTGTATTTTTTGATTCTGAAATTAAAAAGCAACGACATCCGCCTGAAAATCGAAGCAATGATTATTGATTAACGCTGATCCGAAATAAAAGATTTAAAAATTAATTGATAATCAAGATTCAAAATGGTCTTTAGCCAAAACTGATGAAGTATTTTGGCTAAAGCCTATTTTCTTTCCGAATTATTGAAATGGTCTAAAGCCCATTTTATATTAAAAGAGAATGTAAGGCTTTAGCCAAAACCTAGCTTAAATTTTGGCTAAAGCCTACTTTAATCTCTAAATTTATACATCGGGCTGAAGCCCGACGCAATTTATAAAATACAATAAATTGATTATCAGTCAATTTGTAAATTGATTATATCGAACTTACGCTAATTAGCAATTGATTGGCGGGGCTCCGTAGGAGCGAAACGTTTGTAGCTAAATTCTGACAGCTCAGTATTTCGAACTCCGTAGGAGCGAAACGTTTGTTGCCCGAGAGCCGTTATCATTTTGAGCTCCGGAGGAGCGAATGTTTGTAGCCATGTTCTGACAGCTCAGTATTTTGAGCTCCGGAGGAGTGACACTTTTCCCTATCAATGTAGATAATGATTCCCGTCAATCTGATTCCCAAGCTTCATTAGAACACCAAAACCCATAGCCCCATTGCAGCGGTTACCCCGCAACTGGCCTTGGGAAAGCCTCGGCGTGAGGAGTATGAGCGGAAAGCGGGATTAAGCTCCTAATGATGCGTCATAGAGTTGGAGAGTGAGAGAGATAAATCTGATTGAATATATAACTTTTTACAACAAAAAACCTCAGAATTTCTTCTGAGGTTTTTTCTGAATATTTTCAGTCTCTCTAATTATTTAAAACACTTAATGTATTTTCTTTGATGATTCGCTTGGCGAATTTGAATTTTGGGCCCCAATAGTTATCGTCCAGTGAGGAAACCATCACACCTTTGGATGTTGCGGCGTGGATAAACTTGATTTCGCCTTCTGCAGTCACTTCTTCCACGATGCCCACGTGAGAGATTCTGCTGCCTCTGTGCGAGAAAAATACAAGATCGCCTTTCTGAAGTTCTGTTTTGTCTACAGAATCACCCTCCTGGGATTGAGCTGCGGCCACTCTTGGAAGATTCATCCCGGCAGCTGCACCAAAAACGGATAACACGAATGCTGAACAGTCGATTCCGCTTCTGGAAGTTCCCCCGTATCTGTACGGTGTACCGAGATAACTTTCAGCTTCGGATAGAATGTTGTCTATAGTATTGCTGTGTCGGATCGCATTTTCGATTGCTGATCTTTTGATGTCTGCGCTGGTGTTGGTAATTGCTGCAAGGACCTTTTGAGTCTTGGTAGGCGTGTTATTATTCACTACCGGTTTTAAATCCATCGACGCAAATTTGGCATCAGTTTTGTATGTTTGATTGTTAGAAACCACATAGTTAGATACGCAGGATTGAAGCGAAAAAAATGTGACTACAAATAAGATATAAACTAGAACTCTTTTCTTCATATATATTTAATTATTTGTTAAACTCGAGTTGGTTTTTTGTGATTTGCATAGCAAAAATAGCCAATACTCTCCAAAGGGCATTTCAAATCAAATTTGGGGTCAGGTAGTTTAACATATTTTAACAATCTTCTTAAGAATGTTAAAGAAAAATAAACCGCAAAGCCTAATTATAGACTTTGCGGTTTTATTTTTAGTTAAGATTCTTTAACTTTTTTGTAGATTTATATCTACATTACCTTGTGAAAAGCAGTTCTCTGTACTTGGTCATTGGCCATAGCTCATCATCTACCATCATCTCCAAAGCATCGGATGCTTCGCGCACTACTTCGAAGTAAGGAATCACGCTGTTACAGTAGGCTTCGGCCTGTTCCTGACTTCCTGCGGTAGTTTTAGCCTTTTCCTTAGCAGACAGCAAATCATCTACTCCCACTTTGATCTGAGAGACATTTGCCGAGATCTGGGAGATCAGGCTCAGCTGCTCTTTTGCCAAGGATTTGTATTCCTCATCGCCGAAGATTTCCTTAAGACCTCTTACGTTTTCGATCAGCCTGTTCTGATAATTCAGAGCAGCCGGAATGATGTGGTTTCTGGCAATATCCGCCAAAACTCTGGCTTCGATATCAATCACCGTAGAATATTTTTCAAGTTTGATTTCATTCCTTGCCTCAAACTCTCTGTGAGAATAGATCCCAAGTTCTTCATACAGGTCAACGAATTTTTTATTCAATTCCTGCTTAAGTGCTTCCGGCGTGGTTTTAAGATTGTTAAGACCTCTTTTTGCAGCTTCGTTAGCCCAATCTTCGGAATAACCGTCGCCTTCGAACATAATATTCTTGGACTGCTTGATATATTCTCTCAAAACATTAAAAATAGCCTCATCTTTTTTAAGACCTTTCTCTATCAATGCATCGACTTCTTTCTTGAATGTTTTCAACTGTTTTGCAGCAATTACGTTCATCACCGTCATTACCTCAGCGCAGTTTGCAGAAGAACCAACCGCTCTGATTTCGAATTTATTTCCGGTGAATGCAAACGGCGACGTCCTGTTTCTATCGGTGTTATCCAAAAGGATTTCCGGAATTTTTCCAACAACATTCAGCTTAAGGTCTGTTTTTTCTTCTGGCGATAATTTGCCGTCCTTTACTTTTTCCAGTTCTTCCAAAACACTGAACAACTGACTTCCGATAAATGCAGAGATAATAGCCGGCGGCGCTTCATTAGCTCCCAATCTGTGGTCATTGGACGCAGATGCGATAGAAGCTCTTAATAAATCAGCATAGTCGTTAACAGCCTTCAATGTATTAACAAAAAAAGTCAGGAACTGAAGGTTTTTCTTAGGATTTTTTCCCGGACTCAAAAGGTTTTCGCCTGTGTCCGTTCCAAGTGACCAGTTGTTATGCTTTCCACTTCCGTTTACACCGGCAAATGGTTTCTCGTGAAATAAAATATGGAAATGATGTCTGTGCGCAATTCTCGCCATCACGTCCATTAATAATGAATTATGGTCAACGGCAACATTCGCTTCCTCAAACATTGGCGCCAGCTCAAACTGGTTTGGAGCAACCTCGTTATGACGCGTGGTTACAGGAATTCCCAGTTTCATACATTCGATTTCCAGTTCCTTCATAAAGTTCATCACTCTTGTAGGAATCGAGCCAAAATAATGGTCATCAAGCTGCTGACCTTTTGCCGGAGAATGTCCCAATAAGGTTTTTCCCGTCAACACCAAATCCGGACGAGATTGATACAACGCTGTATCTACCAGGAAATATTCCTGTTCCCAACCCAAAGTCGGAGAAACTTTCGTTACATTTTTATCGAAGTAAGACTTCATCACATCGGTCGCAGCTTCGTCCACAGCGTTCAATGCTCTTAATAAAGGTGTTTTGTAATCCAATGTCTCACCTGTATAAGAAATAAAGATGGAAGGAATACAAAGTGTAGTTCCCATAATGAAAGCCGGAGAAGTAGGATCCCAAGCGGTGTAACCTCTGGCTTCGAACGTATTTCTGATACCGCCATTCGGGAAGGAAGAAGCATCGGGCTCCTGCTGGATCAGCATTCCGCCGCTGAATCTTTCGATTGCTCTTCCACCTTCAATGGGCGTAAAAAAAGAATCGTGTTTCTCGGCAGTGGCACCTGTCAGAGGCTGGAACCAGTGCGTGTAGTGTGTCACACCTTTGGACATTGCCCAGTCTTTCATGGCTACCGCCACCTGGTCTGCAATATGTCTCTGGATTTTGCTGCCTTTTTTGATGGCATCTATAATAGAAGTGAAGGCTTCTTTAGTCAAATATTCTCTCATCGTTTCTTCTGAGAAAACATTTTGACAGAATAGTTCGGACAATTTTGCAGGAACATCCACGAAATTATCTTGTCTATAATTTCTGAAAGGAAGCTCAGCGAGTGCTTTAAATCTTAATGTTGACATAATGCTTATTATTTTAAACGGGGCAAATTTACAAAAAATACGATTCAAAATAAAAATACCCCTTAATTTTCACTCCCTTTTAGCCCAATTTTAAATTTTACTGCAAAACACCCATTGCACGTGAGCAGAGAAATGTCAAAATAGTTAAATTGAATTAAGATAATAACAATTAAATATAAATCCGATTTAATTTCTGAAATCAACAAGGAAAGTTTAACTTTAAAAACTGTTACAAATTTTGAATCATCATTCAAGTCAGCAATAAAACTATTTGAAGTTCAAATAATTAAAGGTTAAAATTCGATTTAAATTTAATTTCATACCTTTGCAGACTTTTACAAAAATTTTAATATATGGCAAATTCAAGAGCAAGAGAAACCACAGAAGCTATCGAAAGATTATATGTCTCTATGAGACACCTTTTCTACAGAGGATTTTTCAAACCGTCTGGAGTGTCTGGTGAGTCATTGAGAAAACTGCTAATGGTCATCAACCCGGAAATCTACGGCAGTATGAGCATTCCCAATAAGATAGAGCTGGACGGTTTACTTTATGTTCTTGACCGTCTCCCGGAAGGCATCGAAGAATGTTCTTTCATCCATCTAACGTCTGACGAAGGTTTTGACAAAGGAAGCTTTGAGCCAATTGTTCCTAAGAAAAGACGAAGAAACTGCTACAGAATCGATGAACACCAGATGAATATCGAAGTTTTGCTTGGCCGTTCAGAAATCTACGATATCCTTACCCACTTGACTTTCCTTTATCTGGAAGCGGACAAAATCAGAAATATCGGATTCGATTTGGAAAATGAAGGCCGCGCCAAAAGAACCTGGAAAATCATTGAAGAAGTGGCCAAAGGCGAAAAAAAATACAGCCGGAAAGAAAAAGAAGTCGCATTGATTCATTTGTCTTCTTTCCTAGGAAGAACGTTTGATGAAACTTTGGCTGCTTACAATAACTTCGGCGATGATAAAAATCCGGACAGACTTTTCAAAATCATTTATTGGTTGGGACAAGTCAGCCTGAATGACTGGAAAGAAAACAGAGAAAGAGAAATCTACTTCTCAGCGATTCTTCAGGAAAGAGTTGGCCATCACCTTTTCGGGGAAAGATGGGCCAACAAAATCAAGAAAGTCCTTGTAGAAAACGACCTTCACATGCGTCCGCTTCACATCATCAGTGCCAATATGCACTCGGTGAAAAATATGATTTTTGCCAACGATGCGCTGAGCAAAAAAGGAACAAAAGATGTAGATTACAAACTATTTGCTGACATCAGTAACAAAAAAGAACTTCAGACCAAAGTCCTTGAATATGCTGAAAAACAGGGAATGATTTACATCGATGACAACAGCGGTAGCAATATCGATGTTCAAATCATTGACCTTGCTAAAACTGAACTAAAAAACACGGTTTTTGCCAATCAGAAATTTAAGGGTGACGATGTAATCTTGGTCTTTGATTATGCTTTCGGGGAACAGGCTTTCGAGGTCATGGACGAGTTGCTAAGACCTTATGACGTGAAAGGCGAAGTTTATATGATGAAGGTAAAATCGGTTTCCATAATGGGTAAAGCGGGAATCCTGACCGGAGGAAAAGGCGATATTATGATTCCGACTTCGCATATCTTCGAAGGAACTGCTGACAATTATGTTTTCGAAAATGCTCTGAAAGCTACTGATTTTGTGGATGATGAAATCAAATCTTATGAAGGCCCGATGATTACCGTTCTTGGAACATCGCTCCAGAATAAAGATATCCTTTCCTATTTTATGACCACTTCCTGGAAAGCCATCGGACTGGAAATGGAAGGTGCGCATTATCAGAAAGCGATTCAGGTGGCGAGCAAAATCCGTCATCACATCTCTCCGGATTTGTTCGTGATGTATGCTTATTACGCTTCGGATAATCCCTTGGAAACGGGAAGCACGCTTTCTTCCGGCGGACTTGGACTGACTGGTGTAAAGCCAACTTATATGATTACGCATAAAATCATCGAGAAAATTCTTGAGAAGAAATGAAAAACTGAAGCCTCCAAATCGGAGGCTTTTTCATTTTGACTCTCGCAGATTGTTCTGATTTCGAGTAATTTTTATGTAAATTAGCGTAATCTGAATAATCTGCGAGAGATTGAACTCTAAATAAAATTAGCAATCGTGTAAATCAGCAGACCAACCAATCCACCAACGATAGTTCCGTTGATTCTGATGAATTGCAAATCCTTTCCCACTTCCAGTTCCAGCTTTCTGCTGAGTTCTTTACCTTCCCAGTTGCCGACTGTTGTGCTGATAAGTTCGCCAAAATTCTGAGTGTTTTTCAGAATATATTTATAGGCTGTCATTCTTACCCAACTGTCAATCCTATTTTGGAATTGCTCGTCGTTTTGAAGATTAGCGACAAATTCATCAATGTTTTTTCTGACGTAAGATTTCAGTTTAGAATCTTCGTCGGAAAGTTCCTTAATTAATGACGATTTCAGAGATTGCCAAATATCGGATGAATATTGCTTGATTTTATCACTTTGAAGAAAATCGGTTTTAATAGAATCAAATTCCGTTTTCCATCTTGGCTCATCTTTCAGTTCTTTGGAAAAATCGAGGATTTTATTGGTGATTTCACTTCGTAACGGATGATTGGGATTTTCCTCCACCTCCAGAAAATAATCGCTCAAACCTTTGGTGATTTTTTCAGCGATTTTATTGTCAATCGATTTCGGAATCAGGAAAAAACTTTCCTTTCCTACCCTTTCAGAGATCATTTGCTGATTTTCGAGAATGTAGCCTTTGATCTGAGAACTTAGGTTGGTGATGATTTTCTGATGGTCCTTTTTATTGAGAAGATATTCGATTCCGTTGCCGATAACTGAATTTAATTTAATAGAATCCGTCATTTCCTCAGCTTTATTTGAAATGAAATTCACAACCGATTCATCATCTAATTTATTAATAATATCTTTAAGGATTGAAGACAATTCATTAATCAAAACACTTTGATTTTTCTCCTTGGACAACCAATCGCCCACGTAAACCGAAATTTTTAGTTTTTGAATATACGGACGAATATTCTGAGGCGAAAGAAAATTATCAACCACAAAATTCCCAAGATTGTCACCGATTTTTTCTTTTGAGTTTTCGATTAGGTTGGTATGAGGAATTTTAAGCCCCAACGGATAATTGAAAAGCGCAGTCACCGCAAACCAATCTGCCAAAGCACCTACCATCGCTGCTTCGGAAAATGCCCTGATATAGCCAATCCAATGCGAATGATCTTGTTTTTGTAAAATGGTCATTGCTATAAAGGTCGCCGCCATCAGAACAAACAATCCTGTTGCAAGAGTTTTAAAGCGTCTGAGCTGCTGTCTTTTCTGGTCATCATTCATAATGGTCAAAAATCGAAAATCGTTCCAAACAAAATTATCAATATTTGATTAAATTAAATATTTTTACAGCAAATTAAGGTGAATGCTGAAAAAGATTTTTAATGCCATCCTGCTTGCGCTGGCCACGGTAATAGTCCTTGTCTACATCACAGGCTACGGCTATCTGTTCCGCGGCGTGAAGCTCACTTATCTGAAAGGTAATGATGGCCCAACCATAGACGACGGAAAATATTTTCCATCCAAAGAAATTCTGAAAGGCTCATCAAAACCGTGGCCTGCCGACCCAAGATATAATCATCAAAAATTATCTCCCGCCCTGGAAAAAAATCTGCTAGCCACTGAGACTGTTTCCTTCCTCGTCATCAAAAATGGAAAACTTCTGCAGGAACATTACTGGGACGGCTACGACCGCAATACTGCCAGCAATTCTTTTTCCATGGCCAATACTATCATGGTGCTGCTTCTCGGCAAAGCTATTGACGACCAACGCATCACAAACCTCTATCAGCCTTTTTACGACTTCTATCCGGAATTTGGCGGCAATGCATTCAGCAAAAAACTGACGCTTGAAAATCTCGCATCTATGCAGGCCGGACTGGACTGGCCGGATGAGCATAAGAATCCACTGTCTAAAAATGCCAGAGCCTACTATGGATCTTCTTTATCGGATGTGATTTTTAAAGATCCTGTCAAAGAAAATCCCGGCGAGACATTTCAATATCAGAGCGGTGCTATGCAGATGCTTGGATTTGCAGTGGGCAGAGCCGTTCAGATGCCACTCTCTGTTTATGCATCAGCAAAACTCTGGAAACCACTGGGGATGGAAAATAATGCATTCTGGAGCACCGATGATCTGGGTGTGGAAAAAACATTTTGCTGCGTCCACTCCAACGCAAGGGACTTTGCCAAGATTGGTTATCTGATTCTGAATAAAGGAAAAATCGGGGAAATACCCTTGATAGATGAAGGTTTTGTAACGCGGATGAAAACGCCTTCGCTCCATTCCAACGGCGTATATGGTATGGGATTATGGATCAATAATGACACAGCAATCAAACATTATTACATGTGGGGACTTCATGACCAATTTGTGATTATGGTTGCGGAATATGATATGATCATTGTAAGACAGGGTCGTAAAGAAAACCCCGAAAAAGATTCTAAAAACCGTCCGAAGGTGGTAGAATTTTATATTAATGAAGCGCTCAAACTGGCGAACGCAAATCAATCTGCATTATAGTCCAACAAGGCAAAGACGCTCAGTAAAGTGCTTTCTTTGAGTTTTTGTTCCGCTTCCTTCATGTATTGCGCATCCGTACTGGCCGGCACATAAAGCTGATAAAAATTCTTGTTCCGAATCACAAACAGTGTAGAGCCAATCACCATGGTGAGAATATCTTCCGACTTCGGCGCATTGTGAAAAACATCGGATACTACACCTCTCTTGATAATTTCGTCCAGCCGGCTCACGCAGGTCTGATAAAATTCCAGAAGGTCATCTTTCACGTTATCCAAAGAGCGCATCTCCTGCGTCACAAAGCCATGGAAATAGCTGTAGCGGAATAAAAGACCGATAACATAATTCACGATTTCTTTCATCTGCATCTCGGGCTTTCCTTCCTTAATAGTCTGTGCAAACTCGGAAAAGCTCTCCTTCGTACGCTGTACACGGTATTGGTAGAGGTAAGACATCATCTTTTCCTTGGATCCGAAGTAGTAAGAAATCATGGCCACATTAATATTGGCCTTAGAGCAGATATCCCGTACCGAAGTTCCATCGAAGCCTTTTTTGGCAATGAGTTCTTCTGCCACATCCAGAATCTTGATTTGCTTGTCTGTAAACTTTTTTCTCATCGGTTTTTTTTGAATGATTATCTGTAAAAATAAAATTATTTTTGATTAATTACAAACTATTCATCCCGGTCATGATTTATTCCGGACGTTCCATTATTCTACAGCGCATCATTTGTCCTTGAAATAAGTATCTTTGAATATGAAATTTCTGGATTTTCATCATCACAAACGAGGCGCTGCCGGCATTTACAATCTTGATCTTAACGAGGAAACACCATCTTCCCGTTTTTCCGCAGGTCTTCATCCGAAAGATATTAGCCCCAGTTGGAAATCCGATTTCGAAAAGATCAAAAAAATTTCCCTTTCAGAAAACTGCCTAGCCATTGGCGAATGTGGTATAGACGGATTAATTGACATCGATGAAAAGCTTCAGAACGATATTTTCCAGGCTCATGTTTCCTGGGCTGAGGAAATCCGGAAACCCATCATCATCCACTGTGTACGCAGATTTTCTCAGATCCTTCATTATAAAAATGCCAAAATTCCGTTAATTATCCACGGTTTTAATAAGAAAGAAACAATTGCAAAGGAACTTTTGGACGCCGGCTTTTTTCTCAGTTTTGGAAAAGCAGCATCGGATAACTTATCTTTGCAAAAGTTGATTAAAGATTTTCCGCTGCAAAAAATGTTTCTGGAAACTGATAATGCGGATTTTGATATTGCCATGCTTTACGAAAAGGTATCGGCCATCAAAAATATTTCCGAAGAGGAGCTCAGCAGGCAGATGTGGGAAAATCTTGAAAATGTAATTTATTATGGATAAATATTGGCTGGAACGCACCGAACTATTGATAAAAGATGAAGGCCTGGAAAAACTTCAGAAAGCGAAAGTCCTGGTGGTGGGTTTAGGTGGTGTCGGTTCTTTTGCAGCAGAATTTCTGGCAAGAGCGGGCATCGGGGAAATGATCATTGCTGATGGCGATGTAGTGGACATTACCAATATTAACCGCCAATTGCCCGCGCTCCATTCCACAGTAGGACAGCACAAAGTAGAACTGGTGGGCAGCCGCCTGACGGACATTAATCCTGATCTTAAATTGACAAAAATCAATGAATTTCTGGAGCCTGCACGGATGGAAGAACTCATTAAATCAGAAAAGTTTGATTACGTCCTGGACTGTATTGATTCTCTCACGCCGAAATTGGCATTAATGATAACCTGCCGTAGAAATAGGGTAAAATTAGTTTCTTCAATGGGCGCCGGTGGAAAAACCGACCCGAGTAAAGTCATGGTGCGTGACCTGCACAAAACACGGGATTGCCTGCTGGCAAGACAGGTGAGAAAACGTCTCAAAAAAGAGAAAATCAACAAAGGATTCCGATGTGTTTTTTCTACAGAAGTGCAGGATGAGAACAGTCTCAAAATGACGGACGGCACTAACTTCAAGCGTTCTTTCTATGGAACAATCAGTTTTATACCTGCGCTTTTTGGTCTGTATGCGGCGGCAGAAGTCATCAATCACTTAACCGGAAGAAATTAAGAATTTGAAAGTCAATGGTTATCCTTCGCAGGAAAAGCTCAAAAGAAAATCCGAGATCGACCTTCTTTTCAAGAAAGGCAAATGGCTTTCTGTGGACCAACTGAGAATCATCTATCTGAATTCTTCGGAAAAACAGCCTCTTGAATCTCATAAAATCGGAGTTTCCGTTTCTAAAAAATTCTTTAAAAAAGCCGTTGACAGAAATCGACTAAAACGCTTATTACGAGAAGCTTACAGAATTAACAAAGATCTTTACCTGGAGTCATTCGGGGGAAAGCATATTGCAATGTTATTCTGGGTTTCTAAGGAACTTCCGGGTCATTATTCCATCGTAGAAAAACAATTCCTAAATCTCTGTCTGAAGAAAAAAGGATAGATATCTTGATTTAATTTGTAATTTTAATCTCAAACCCATTACAAATGAATGATATCTTACCTTACATTCTTAGTGCTTTTATCGGAATAGGCTTGGCAGCCGCTTCGGGCTTCCGTGTCTTTCTTCCGATGTTTGCGGTCAGTCTGGCATCGTATGTTGGCTGGATTCCGATGTCTGATAATTTTGAATGGCTTTCCGGATTGCCAACACTCATCACAACGGGTATTGCCACAGTCATTGAAATCGCAGCATACTATATTCCTGTTGTAGATAATTTTCTGGACACGATTACTATTCCGCTAGCAACCATTGCTGGTTCGATTCTATTTGCGAGCCAGTTTATGGAGCTGGGAACATTTCCTCAATGGGCACTTGCCCTGATAGCCGGTGGCGGAACTGCTGCAACTATTTCAGCTGGATTTGCCGGTACAAGAGCTGCTTCTACTGCAACTACTGCCGGAATTGGGAATAATGCAGTCGCTACGACAGAAACTGCGGGAGCGGGATTTATGTCTGTACTTTCGATTTTTCTCCCCGTCATTGCTTTTATTTTTGCAATAGTTCTAATCATATTAGTTTTATTTTTCGGACGCAAACTTTGGCGAAAATTAAAAGCGAATAATCCCGGAATTTTTTAATAACGAAAAACTCCCGCAAAGTTGCGGGAGATTTATTTACTCTTAAATTTAAGGGTTAGAATATATTAATATCATCTAATTGCATAACAGTAGAGACACCACTTGGGTTTGAACTTGAATGGTTGGAATTATATTCGAATATTATAAATCCTGATCCTGTTGTTCCAGTAGGTAAATTACCAATTCCACTAGGCCTAAAACTATCCTCATAATTAGAGCCTGTCCCACCAGGAACTTTACCTTTAGAAATATCGAATTGGCTTGTAATATCATTTAAAGTTCCAGCAGTCGGAGTTGCTGGATTATAATTGCTAGACCAGTAGACTTTCAGAACATCGCCATTATAATAACCTGCATTAGTTTTGAAACTTACTTTGCTCGTTTTTGCAAAATCTGTGACAGGAATTGCGAATTGAGTTTTTGTGGGACCTGCGTTAAGACCGGAAATTTGAAGATACTTATTATTATTATATGTTTGAATAAACCATTTCTTACTTCCTGTAATTGATAAATTATAGTATTTTGGTAAGAAATTATCCGTTGATGTAGCATAAGATTCAAAATTTTCTAAATTATCAAAAGAAAAACGATTTCCTTTCAAATCAAGATCATTTAGACCTCTTATATACCCTTGAGGTGTTGCGTTGTATTTACTCAAGATCATGGTTACACTACCGCTCCCTTGATATTTCGGAGAAATTGGATTGGAGGAAAAGCTGGCGTAAGCACTAATTCTAAGTACCAGTAAGCCCGCAGACTGATCAATTATATTTCTGTCATATCCTGAGGCATATCCACCAAGATCAGTAAAATTTTTAGTAAGTTCTGGTGTATTAAACTGGACATTATTAATTTTTACCAATGTATTAATATTAGCTGTAGATGCTAGTGCCGCACTAATCGAGCTAAATTCTTTCGGAACCATTGTAGCAAGTACAGGGAAACCATCTGCACCGCATTGTCTTGCCATGTATTTAGAAAGTTTGGTTGGATTAATTCTTCCTACTTGCCCAGCGCCTTGATAAGTTGGATCAAACTGACCAATTTTATTAGCCCCATTATATTTAACAACTACCAACCCTTTTACATTAAGTTTGACTTTAGCACCAACAGGCCAGTCTGTATATAGATAAGAATTATCCACATCAATTTCGAACCCGATAGTAGGATTTGACGGTTGATCCTGAATAAATATCTGTTTGTAAATATTCCCTGTAACATCTGTGGAAGCTACATATCCTTCTACAATATAATCTTCGGAAATAATATCTGCTTGTGTTGCATTTTGTTTAGCTTTCGCAGATAATTCAGCAAGTGTATGGTTTACTTTCCCCAGATTATCAGTACATGTCACTTCTGGAGTTTCGTAATCATCACTTTTTACACACGAGCCTAAGGTTATAAAACCTGCGATAGCAAAAATCGCTGTTTTTAAATATATTTTTGTTTTCATTTTAATAAAAGCTTTAAAATTAGAATCTTACCTGTAAATTTACGAAATAAGAAATACCTTGATTATACCAATATTTTGGACTAAAGTTAGCATGTCCGCTATTCATTTCTTCTGCCAAACCATCAAAATTAACTTCTCTGGTTTGTTCAAACCCTCCTGTTATATATTTTCTATTATTGAGAACATTATTAACAGTCGCTGAGATTAAGACATAATATTTACCTATAATCCATGACTTCCCTGCGTTAACGTTGAAGAAATAGGCAGATGGTAATTGTTTTTGTTGAAGTGTTTGTCTTAACAGCTCTTCTGTTAGATCATACGGCGAATTAGAATTTTCATTTTGCACAAAACTAATAGTTCTGGTTGCAGCTGCAGGATCCAGATAGTTGTGTCCTAAATAATTCCAATTGGCACCAACCCACCAGTACTTTGGAGAGCTGTAACGTAATCCAGCAGAGTATGCTTCCTGAGGAGTTCCACCCAATTTATAATTTTTAAGATAAGCAGAGCCAAATTCTTTGTAATTCCTTGTTATTACATTTCCGCTTGCGTCTATATCATTTAATACACCTGCTGCATCAGCAATTAAGTATATATTAGGGTTATTTTTATACGTGTATTCACCATAGCTGGCAACACCATTAAAAGTAAGAGTTGGCGTTAACTTAAACTGAACACCAAGCTCTCCTCCCATATTTCTTTTTTCAACGTTTGACATTACTTGACTTACAAACGTACTTGGCACAGCACTGTCTACTGTCCCCTCTGTGGTAATTGACTGTAGATTAATACCATCTGCAAAAAATCTCTGTACATTGGTGTCATTTTGTGTATTGATTATATAACCGGTTAATCTGACCTTTAGAAGAGGCGTAGACAAAACGTAACTTAAATCATTAGCATCTATGACGGTATTTTTGAGATTTGGCGAAACAGTATTGCTCACTCTAGCATTTATAAAAACATCACTTACATATGGGGCTTGCGAAAAATAGGCTCCATTATATACCAAAAAGTTTCTACCATTGAGTCTGTAAGTAACTTGTCCTTTCAATCCGTAATTCCAGAAGTTCTGATCACCACTTTTTCCGAAAGAACTTTTATATAAGTAATGACTGTAAAGACCTTCTCTATTATTGGTAGTATATCCAAACAATCCTGCTACAAAAACATCAAAATTACCGGTAGAGAATTTGAGTCCCGGATTAACTTTTACGTCTTGTCTTCTATAGATGTAGTCATACCCAATTTTATCCCCCTCTTTTTTCTTAACCTCATCACCTGATTCATTATTATTGAATTTGCCTCCAGTTGCTTCTTTAGCAAAGGCATCCATATTCAACGCAAAATCTGCTCCTAATAAATCATTAACCTCTCGATATTGCTCTGATCTGTAATTCTGATAGGCAACATTTAATATGAATTTAGTTTTATTTGTAAAGTCATAGGTATAATGAGTGGCTACATTCCAGATCTTATCATCTTTGACATCATTTACCAAATAATAAACAGCTCTTCCTTGCTCAAAAGCAGGCATATTAGAATTGTTCTTTGTCCCTCTATTGGCGGCATATAATCTTGCCCAATCAATTTGGGTATGATTTTCATCATCATTAGTCCACCATGCAGTTGTATTATTTAAACCTTCCTGAACAGAGGCATTTCCATTATAATCCGGGCCATAGAACAAATTATTAAGATATAATTTCTTTTGATAATAGCTTGGTAAGTTTTTATAATAGGTTGGTGATGGATTTTGAGCCTTGTACCAATCAAGTCTTGACGCTTTTTCTATACCAAATTGGTAAGAAACAGTGGTGATTAATTTTGATTTTTTATTGATATCCCAAAAATCAGTAAGTTGAATTACTGGCTGAAATCCTTTTCTTACCCTTTCATTTCTTTTATCATTCCCTTGCCAGCCCCAATAAGAATTATAATGCACACCCATATAATCATATACCTCCTGTGTATTTGGGCTGGATGTACTTCTTTTATACGGAGATCCTATCCCATTGAGAGTAAGTGTATGATTCCCTAGTTTTTTTTCAATTCCTAAATATAATCCTACAGCATCATAGAAAGTTCCTTCCTGAATTCCTTCTTCAGCCCATCTTCTTGCAATCATACCCGTAAAAGCCCATCCTTTTTTGTTCATTCCTGATGAAAAACGATAAGATAGTCTGTGATTGTAATTTCTATTGGTAAAAGAATAAGTAAGTTGGCTACCTTTTCTGTATTCACTTGCTTTAGTATATTTGTTAATAACTGAAGCAATACCTCCAAATCCATATTCCGAAGGGGCATGATTTTGAGCAATCTCAGGATAACGTGTTATCTCATTAAGCCCTCCCCAAGTGCCAAAATCTACATTTCCATCATCAGCTCCAGCCATAGAAACACCATTCATCATAGTATCTCCAGTCCGGCCATCAACACCTCTCGGTCTAAACCAATATGCACCTAAATCAAAACTTGCTGTTCTGTTGAAAACGTCCTGTGAAGATTGCAATAGTCCTACCGTTGATGATTGGGTATTATTGTCTTCATCATTTCCATTATCAAGGATTGCCAAGCCCTGATCTGCTCCTGTCAATGCAGAATAAAGGGTAATCACCCCTAAGTCTTTTCTCTTTTCTGTGGTCACGTCAAACTCCAAGGTTTTGGTCTCGAAATTTGGTTTGGTCACCACAACTTGATAATGTCCGGACTTCAAATCTACAAATTGGAAATAACCAATTTTGTCTGCCGTAACATCATTAGCCTCTCCTTTTAGACTTACCTGTGCTCTTTCTACCGGTTTCCCGTCGGCATCTTTCAGGTAGGCAAAGACAGTCGTCTGAGCGAAGTAAAAGGATGCCGGAAGCATTGTGAATAAGGAGATTAATGATAATTTTTTAATCATAAATCAATTAGGTTTTGTTTGCTCTTTTTCTTTAATATACAGCCCGTTACACACGGGAAGGCAAATGTAAATAATTTTTTGATAATTAAAACTTTTTAACATTTTATTTTTATTTGAACGCAATATCAATTTTTAGAAACATAATTTGATACCCTTGAAAAACTTGTAAATTTTATTTTGCAGCTATCTAAAAAAATTTACTTTTGTAGCCTTACATTTTTTTATTATGAAGAATCTATTGAGCCTTACCGCATTACTGATGATCACGATGGTGGGCGCCCAAAAAAGACAGGTCCGCGCAGCCACAGTGGGTTTCCTGAACGTGGAAAACCTCTGGGACACCGTACGTTCTGCGGATTATATTGATGGCACCAAGGATTTTAGCAATCCTGCCTTTCACAGAAGTGTGCCGCTGGACTCTATTAAATATCTGGAAGTCACAGAAAAAGATTATGCCGGCCCGTGGAATGACGAAGCGCTCAAAGGCAAAAAAGTCGTAAGAATCCAGGGCGGTTCCGAAGAGTTCACCCCGAAAAGTGGAAAAAACTACACGTACAATGTCTATAAACAAAAGCTGCAAAACGAAGCCAAAGTTATTTCCGAGATGGGAAAATCCTACACAGGAACGGCTCCTGTTGTCGTTGGTCTCTTGGAAGTAGAAAACCGTCAGGTGGTGGAAGACCTGGTAAAGGAACCTGCGATTGCCAAGTATGACTACGGCGTGGTACATTATAATTCTTATGATTACAGAGGGATAGACATTGCCTTCATCTATCAGAAAAGAAGATTCACACCTTCCAAAACCTGGAAAAAAGAAGTGAAGATTTTTGGAGATGAAGGAAAAAGGGAATACACCAGAGATATTTTGGTAATGACCGGTTTTCTGGACAATGAAAAAGTAGCATTTTTCCTGAACCACTGGCCATCCAGAAGAGGCGGCGAGGCAGCATCCTTACCAAAACGTAATGCGGCTGCAACAGCCCTGAGAAAAGAAATGGACAGCGTAAGAGCGTTGGATCCTTCTACCAAACTTTTTGCCATGGGTGACTTTAATGATGATCCCGTAAGCCCAAGTTTCAAAAATTATCTGAAAGCCGTTGGTAATCCAAAAGATCTGAATGAGGACAATCATTACCTGAACCTGATGTATCCGTTGTACAAAAAAGGCGTTGCGTCCCTGGCTTATCAGGATGCACCCAACCTTTTTGACCAGATTATCGTTTCCTCAAATCTTTATGCGCCTAATAACGAATTGAGAAAGGACTACACGGTTTTCAAAGCAGAAATTTTTGCACCGGATTACCTCATCACCAAAGAAGGCAATTACAAAGGCTATCCGTTCCGTTCCTGGGCGGGAGACAAGTTTACCGGCGGTTATTCCGACCACTTCCCGGCATTCGTGATTTTGCAGAAAGAACCTTAGAATAAAGATTAACCGTTTCAGTTTTGGAACGGTTTTTTTATGTACAAATTAAGGCCGGTCTTCACGCTTCAATTAGCAATGTGATTATTTTTTATGGCAGCTATTCCGTCTTCCGCTATTATCTTTTTGCTCGGCATAGCCTCTCGCAAAAAGGGTAACCGCTCAAGCCGGGCTGCGTGAAATCCCACCAACAAAATTGACTGACTTGATACATTGTTTTTTTCATTAACTAAAGACAAATTGAAAAGTGGATTCGTTGCTTATAAAATAAGTCATAACTTTAAACAAATCATTGCAAATGAAAAATCTTCTCGCCATAGGAATCATTTCCGCATTCATTTGGTCCTGCACATCCCATCCAAAACACTTACCTGGAGATTCCAAATCGGGATTATCAACGCATAAAAAGACCGATTCTTCAGATGAGTGGGAAATTACCGTTTTCGATACCGAATATGAAACTTTTGTCGCCACCAGAGCGCAGCCAAAATCTATGTTTACGGAAAGCAGCCTGAAAGCCCGAAACCAAATGCTCGTTACCGAATGGAACTCCAGATTCTATTCCGGCGTCAATCCCAACTTTTACGAAGTGGCCATAGATTATGACCCAAAGGAAAATTACGGTTTTGATTTTGAGTACAGGTTATACCAATTCTTTGCCTATTGTAATTGGAAATACGGCGTGAGATTCAACGGCCTGCGAGGCATCGACAAAACCAAATAAAAAAGCTCAATGAAATATCACTGAGCTATATTCTATTTTAAAAGTAAAATCGTACTGATTAAAATTTTCAAAAAAACATCCAACTTCTTACTTCTAACCACTAACTTCTCACCACCATCAGGCAATTCCCTCTTCCTCGCCCTTCAGCTTTTCAGCATTTTCTGCCATAATCACGGCGTCCATCATTTCCTGGATATCACCATTCATATAAGCATCAAGGTTGTAGATTGACTTGTTGATTCTGTGGTCAGTAACCCTTCCTTGCGGATAATTATAAGTTTTGATTTTTGCCGAACGGTCTCCCGTAGAAACCATCGTTTTTCTTTGCGCTGCAATGTCGCCGACTACTTCCTGAAGCTTGATGTCGTACAACTTAGCTCTCAACATTTCCATAGCTAATTCCCTGTTGGCCAGCTGAGAACGAGCCTGCTGACAAACCACAACCAATCCTGATGGTTTGTGCGTCAACTGAACTTTCGTCTCAACTTTATTAACGTTCTGTCCACCAGCACCTCCGGAACGAGAAGTCTGCATCTCAATATCAGCAGGATTGATTTCCACATCCACTTCTTCAGCTTCCGGCAAAACGGCAATCGTAATGGCTGACGTGTGAACACGGCCCTGAGATTCGGTTTCCGGGACACGCTGCACACGGTGTACGCCGGACTCGAATTTCATAATTCCGTAAACGCTTTCGCCTTCTACTTTCATAATCAATTCCTTATAACCTTTGGACGCTTCACTGGAATCGGTGATTTCGTGTTTCCATCCTTTCGTTTTGAAGTACATCGAATACATTCTGTACATATCTTCTACGAAAATCGCAGCTTCGTCACCGCCGGTGCCGGCACGCATTTCCAGGATGATGTTCTTGTCATCCGCTGGGTCTTTCGGAATCAGAAGGTATTTCAGTTCTTCTTCGAAAGCCGGCAGTTTATCCTGCGCTTCGTACTTTTCCTGCTTCGCCATTTCCACGAATTCCTTATCAGAACCCTCCGCAATAATTTCGTCAGACTCAGCAATCGTATCCAGCGCGGCTTTATAATCATCAAAAACTCTGACGATTTTTCCAAGGTCGCTGTATTCTTTGTTCAGGGCAGAATATCTTTTTTGATCCGTAATCACATCCGGCTGGATGATAAGGTCGGCCACCTCATTATATCGTTGTTTTATCGCTTCCAGTTTCGGAATTAATGACTTAGACATAGGTAAATTTTAGTTGGCAAAGATACGGAATAAAGAAACAAGAAGAAAGATTCAAGAATCAAGAAAAATAGTTTGATTTTTTTCAACCACAAAGACATAAAAGTTTTTACACGAGGTTCATTAAGCTAATCTTTAGAAACGAAAATTTAATTATGTTCTTTGAAATCTTTGTGCCTTCGTGGTTGAAAGCAGAAAATCCATTCCCGAGAGAATGGATTTCTTATATATTGTTTCGCTTTGAGTGCAATCTCTCACGAAAAGAAAATTGCCCAATTAATGGTGATGACCGTGACTCGCTGGTCTTTCGCCTGCTGGTCTTTGGTAGATTACTTCTACGCCTTCCTGCTCGTACAGTTTTTTGTATCTTACTTTTTCCGGGTCAAAGTTTTTGTTGATTTTACCAAAGTATTCTGCGACACCTTCTGTCAACCAAAGTGGTACGATGAATCCGAAGAACATCAAAATACACCAAAATCCGCACAACATCATTGTGAAGAAATAAACAGTCCAAAGGAATTGGTAAAACGGCCAAAAAGCTGATAACATCATAATGCTATAATTTTAAGCAAAAATAGAAGATTTAATTAAATCTGACAAAATTTATACCTTGATTTTTTTCATTTTGCTGAACTTTTAGTTTTTAGTATTTTCGTAAGGTTGTAAATGCGTTGATTTGCAGAATTGTTTTAAACGCAAAGTCCGCAAAGAATTATAACCCTATAATCTGTTTTTAAGGTCGCAAAGCCGTAAAACTTAGCAAAGAAAAAGTATTTCTAAGTTTATCTATATTTCTTTTGTGACTTTTGTGGTTAGATAAAATTTAAATCAAATATAATGAGTTTCAGAATCGAAAAAGACACGATGGGCGAAGTGCAGGTGCCTGCTGATAAATTTTGGGGTGCGCAGACGGAGCGTTCCAGAAATAATTTTAAAATAGGTCCGGAAGGTAGTATGCCGCGCGAAATCATCGATGCGTTTGCTTACCTGAAAAAAGCGGCGGCGTATACCAACGCAGAATTAGGCGTTCTTTCCAATGAAAAAAGAGATGCAATCGGAAAAGTTTGTGATGAGATTCTTGCAGGTGAATTGTATGACCAGTTTCCGTTGGTCATCTGGCAAACCGGTTCGGGAACGCAATCTAATATGAACGTGAACGAGGTGGTTGCTAACAAATCTTACGTGAATAGCGGCGGACAATTGGGCGAAAAAACCGAAGTTCATCCCAATGATGATGTGAACAAATCCCAATCTTCCAACGACACTTATCCAACGGCAATGCATATTGCTGCTTATACAAAGGTTGTAAAATATACGCTTCCGGCTTTAGAAAAATTGAGAAATACGCTTGACGAAAAAGCAAAAAAATATCAGAACATCGTGAAAATAGGGAGAACGCACCTGATGGATGCGACGCCTTTGACGCTTGGTCAGGAATTTTCCGGTTATGTAGCGCAGTTGGATTATGCGAAAAAAGCAATCAACAACACGCTGGACCATTTGAAAGAATTAGCTCTTGGCGGAACGGCGGTTGGAACAGGACTGAACACACCGAAAGGTTATGACGTTTTGGTGGCGAAATATATTGCTGATTTCACAGGTCTTCCTTTTGTAACAGCTCCGAATAAATTCGAGGCTTTGGCAGCGCACGACGGCATTGTGGAAACTCACGGTGCTTTGAAACAATTGGCGGTTTCGCTTTACAAAATTGCTCAGGATATCAGACTATTGGCTTCCGGTCCACGTTCCGGAATTGGGGAAATCTTCATTCCGGAGAACGAACCGGGTTCTTCAATTATGCCTGGAAAGGTGAATCCAACTCAGAATGAAGCCATTACTATGGTTTGCGCTCAGGTTTTGGGGAATGATACGACTATTTCTTTTGCTGGAACACAAGGGAATTACGAACTGAATGTTTTCAAACCGGTGATGGCAGCAAACTTCCTGCAATCTGCACAATTGTTGGCGGATGCAATGATTTCTTTCAACGACCATTGTGCGGTGGGAATTGAGCCCAACGAACCGAGAATCAAAGAATTAGTTGATAAATCTCTGATGTTGGTAACTGCTTTGAATACACACATCGGTTACGAAAACGCAGCAAAAATTGCTAAAACGGCTCACAAAAACGGAACAACTCTTAAAGAAGAAGCGATTAATCTTGGATTATTGACGGCTGAACAGTTTGACGAGTGGGTGAAGCCTGAAGATATGGTTGGAAGCTTAAAATAAATAATTGCTACGGGCAATTGGCTTTTTGCTATTAGCTTAAAAAAAATAATCAAAACCCTTTCAGAATCTCGATTTTGAAAGGGTTGATTGATTAAGAACAGTCTGAAATCAAATATATTATGAACTGGATTTTATTGATTCTTGGTGGTCTTTTTGAAGTGGGATTTACCTCTTGTTTAGGAAAAGCTAAAGAAACATCGGGCACAGAATCTTACCTTTGGTACGCGGGATTCGGGATTTCACTGGTTTCAAGTATGCTTTTACTCATCAAGGCGACACAGACGCTTCCTTTGGGAACAGCTTACGCAGTATGGACAGGAATTGGCGCGGTGGGAACGGTGTTGATTGGAATTTTAATCTTCAAAGAACCGGCAACATTCTGGCGACTATTTTTTATTTTCACTTTGATTGCTTCCATTGTTGGGCTGAAAGCAGTTTCATCACATTAATAAATTGAAACACAAAAGTCACAAAAGAAAAAATAATATCTTTTGTGACTTTTGTGGTTTTTTTATACTTTTTTCTCTCGCAAATTGAGCAGATGAAATTTTAAATCTGCCTTATCTGCAAAATCAGAAAGATATTATAATGCATTAACCGAAACCTGGTCTGCAAAATATTGCTCCAAATCTCTCAATGTTTCCGGCGAAGTCTGGATATCTCTCACCAATTCGCCTTTGTTGATGACCACAATTCTTTCACAAACCTCTGTGGTGTGCGCCAAATCGTGGCTGGAAATCAGGAACGTGGAATCGGAGTTTTGCGACCAGTCTCTGATGAGGTTTTTCAGTTTAATCTGGGTAGATGGATCAAGGTTGGCGAAAGGTTCATCCAGAATGATAATCGCAGGTGTTCCGATTAATGCACCGATGACTCCGACTTTTTTCATATTGCCTTTTGAAAGATCGCGGATATATTTTTTGGCATTCAGTATTTCGCCATTGAAGAAATCGGTGAAGTTTTTCAGGAACTCATCAACATTAGCTTTGCTTTGTCCTCTGAGTTCTCCCAGGAAATAGAAATATTCTTCCGGCGTGAGATAGCCTATCAGAAAAGTCTCATCGATAAACGCGCCGATTTTGTTTTTCCAGTTTTCCGTCTCGTTGACTTTTTCGCCGTCGATGGAAACATTGCCGGAACTTGGCTCTATCAAATCCAGAATCAGGCTAAAGAGCGTGGTTTTTCCGGCACCGTTATTTCCGACCAGGCCAATGGTTTGACCTTTTTGAAAATCGAGGTTTTCTATGGATAGAACTTTTCTTTTTTCGTAAACTTTGGTGAGATTATTTATTGTTATCATTTCTTATTGAGGTATTAGATGTTAGATTTTAGGTATGGTTTAGATGTTGAATTGCACGCAGCCCGGCTTGAGCGGAAATCCTTTTTTGCTAACCTTCGAGTTCTAATTTGAACTTAAATCGTCTGCAAAAAAGATTGGGAGCGGAAGACGGAAAAGCTGCCATAAAAATAAATATTAATTAGCTTTCGATGTAATCAAATAGCTGCGCAAATTATTTTAATTGCCTTTAAAGGCTTTAAGCGTTGAATATTTTTCTTTTCTGTATAATCTGGCAATAAATCCAAAGAACTTTTCACGCAGAAGAAAGCCAATTAACCCCAACAAACCGAGACTTGCAACTGCGGCCGTGGTACCCAGCAGATATTTGGTGCCCGCAAAAACAGCCATCGGCAAAACCATCTGTGGCAGAAGCAAGAATATGGTCTTGATGCTGAAATTGTTCTTTTTACCTAAGGATTTCGCCCTGGTATTAAGGTCTATCGGATTTTTATTATACGCGCCGGAAAGGAGAACCACCTGGGAATTGACACCGATATTATAAAGCCCGGCCGCCAGAAATGTGAAATACAGATCCCAGCTGACGAACGCATAGCCAATCGCCAAGACCATGCACACGGCCGTTGCGCTTACCATCATCCACCATTTGGCTTTCAGATATTCTTTGTAAGGTACATTTAAGGTCATCATCAACGGATAATAGGAACTGTCAAACGAAGGCACGCGCTGGCCAAACATAAACAGAAATCCGCCCGTTACAAAAAGTCCCATGAACAGCTGCATATATGGCGTTCTGTAAACCGGCGAACTGAAGAGGAGCAACCCGTAGAAAAGGAACAAGCAACTTCCCAGTGCAATGGATTTGGCAGCCTTGCTCCGTTTGATCATCCGGATATCGTTATTGATAAAGGTTCCCAGAACACCGTACTGATTAAGAAACTGGATACTTTCCGTCCTGCCGACTTCCTGCTTCATCTCCAGACCTTTATCCAGATAGAAATTCTCTGCAATGTACTTTCTGCAGATGCTGTAGAGAATTACGAACAGAATCACCGGCAGCACAACCGCATACCAATGCTGATAAAACATCATGAAAAATTTACCCGACAGTGATGAGAGCGCAATAATATGATAATAATCCAGCGCCCCGGCCAACACCAAAAGCCCGCCGATAATCCACACCATCAGATCTTTCCCATTGAGAAGGATATTGATCAGATTGATGGTGAAACTAAGGATAATCAGGGCTAAAATCCAGGCAAAGCTTCCAGGGAAGTTGTAACCGTTATAAAGCAGGATCCCCAGAAGCGGCAGGTAAATAAACAGACTGCCCCAAGTGAAAAAAGAAAGAAAAGTTTTGCTGATCATATAATTTACCAGCGTGCTTTTCCTGATATTCATCGTCAGAAATGGTTTGATATTTTGTGTGGGCATCTGCTGAAAAAAGTAGCGCAGGAATAGGTCCAACACAAGCCAGTACACCAGAAACTGACTGATGAGTGGCAAAGGATCCACCATCAATTTCTGTTTGGGATAATAAAACGCACCAAAGGCCACGAATACAAACATTGCCAGAATGTATAGCACGCCGAGAAGCTGAAAAATCTTAAGAACAAGATTGGCAGCCAAGGAGCTGGACCTGAAAAAACTTTTGAATTCCAATCTTATGAACCGTTGCAGCATAATTTGATTTTTAAATTAAATTTAATGATTTTTGAGAGTCTTTGTGTTTCCTATTTATTAAGTTCACACTTTACGCATTTTGTTACAACGAATTTTAATTTATCAACATTTTAATGTGGATTTCTTGAGCAAAAGTAAATTTCGAAAGCGTTCAAAAAATTTTACCTTTGTAAAATGGCACAGAAGGATACATTATCGTCATTGATTCACGGTAATTTTGCAAAGGAACTCTCTATTTCGGATGGCAAAATGCCACCTAATGCACTGGATTTCGAACGAATCGTTATCGGAACTTTTCTCATAGACAGAAAAGGTCTGGATCATTCCATCGACTTGCTGACGCCCGATGTTTTTTATGACCCAAGGCACCAGACGATTTTTGCTTCGATTCTGAAATTGTATGAGAGTAATTCGCCGATTGACCTGATGACGGTAATTCAGGATCTCAAAAAGAATGAAAAACTCAATCTTGCCGGCGGCGACCATTATATTATTGATCTCACGATGGGTGTAAGCTCATCTGCACACATCGAATATCACGTACGTGTAATCCTTGAAAAATTTATCCTTCGTTCATTAATCAATGTGTCGGCTAACGTTATTGACAGCTCATACAAAGAAACCACCGATGTTTTCGAACTTTTGGATAAAGCCGAGCAGTCCTTTTTCGAAATCACGAACGGAACCATTAAGAAAGGATTCGACACCGCCAATTCCTTGGTAAAAGAAGCAATTGACAAAATCAAATCATTAAAAGATAAAGAAGGCCTTTCCGGAATTCCGTCCGGATTTACAGCTTTGGACAAGGAAACCGGAGGCTGGCAAAATTCCGACCTTATCATTATTGCGGCAAGACCGGCGATGGGAAAAACCGCCTTCATCCTGTCTATGGCAAGAAACATCTGTGTAGATCATAACATTCCGATGGCATTATTCTCCCTGGAGATGGCTTCGGTTCAGTTGATCACCAGGATGATTTCTTCCGAAACCGGAATTTCCTCAGAAAAACTGAGAAAAGGACAAATGTCCGACGATGAGTGGCAACGTTTGTTCACCAACGTTTCAGCTTTGGAAAATGCACCGTTATTTATCGATGAGACACCGTCACTTTCGATTTTTGACTTCCGCGCCAAGTGCCGAAGACTCGTAATGCAGCACGGCGTGAAAATCATAATGGTCGATTATCTCCAGCTGATGACAGCCAGTTCCGGGAAAGGCGCTGGAAATCGTGAGCAGGAAATTGCGATGATCTCACGTTCCCTGAAAGCAATTGCAAAAGAATTGAACGTCCCGGTGATTGCGCTTTCCCAGCTTTCCAGAACCGTGGAAACCAGGCCAGGCAAAAGACCGATGCTTTCCGACCTTAGGGAATCCGGAGCCATCGAGCAGGATGCGGACATCGTATCCTTCATCTTCCGTCCGGAATATTACAAAATTGCCGTTTGGGACAATGACGAAGAAGGCGCAGAAACCAGCACGGAAAATCAGGCCGAGATTATCATTGCCAAGCACAGAAACGGTGCCACTGCCGATGTACGTCTGGCTTTCCACAAGAACATTGGTAAGTTTGCCGACCTTGGAACCAATTACGAATATACGCCTTCCAACTTCGGGCAGAAAGATGAACCTTCCGGCTTTGAAAAGATCAACATCACCATAGACCCAGGCGCTGCATTTGGGATGCCTGGTAACAGCAACGTTTCCGGCTCTGCAATGAATGATGATGACGATGATGATATGCCTTTCTAATTCTAGAATTGATAAGTAATCGTTGTTTTAACAATAAATCATTAATTTTTCTAATTTGAAAGTCGAAATCTTTACCGATGGTGCCTGCAGCGGGAATCCCGGCCCAGGAGGCTACGGCATCCTGATGCGTGTGGTGGGGAAAAACTACCAGAAAACTTATGCCAAAGGCTTCCGGAAGACCACCAACAATAGAATGGAACTGATGGCGGTAATCGTTGCACTTGGCAATCTAAGAACTTCTGATCATGAAGTTCACATCTACACCGACAGTAAATATGTGGCAGACGCCATCAACCAAAAATGGATCTACGGCTGGATCAAACGAGGCTGGAAAAATGTGAAAAACCCGGATCTCTGGCAGGCTTTTTATAAATTATATCAGCTTCATCAACCAAAATTCCACTGGATAAAGGGTCACGCCGGTCATCCCGAGAATGAAATCTGTGACCAGCTGGCTGTGGCGGCATCCAAATCCGGAAAATTGGAAATCGATACTTTTTTTGAGAATCAGAATGATGGCGGAATGTTCTAGGCGTTCCAGAAATCTCTGTCCAGGCTTCGGTATTGTATGGCTTCGGAAATATGGTCGCCCTCAATATTCTCAGAGTTTTCCAGGTCTGCAATAGTTCTGGCGACTTTCAGAATCCGGTCATAAGCTCTGGCCGAAAGATTTAGTTTAAGCATTGCCGTCTTAATCAGCAATTGAGAATACTCGTCCAGCATACAATATTTTTCGATTTCCTTCGGACCCATTTGCGCATTATAGTTGATTTCTAAATCCTTATACCGCTCGGTCTGGATATTTCTGGCATTCACCACACGCTTGCGGATACTCACGCTGCTTTCACCTTTTCGTTTTTCTGCAAGGTGTTCGTACTCCACTTTCGAAACTTCGATATGGATATCAATCCGATCCAGCAACGGACCGGAGAGTTTGTTCATATAGCGTTGCATTTCCAGGGCAGATGAGGTGTTATTGGGATCATCCGGAAAATAGCCGCTAGGGCTGGGGTTCATGCTGGCCACAAGCATAAAACTTGCGGGATATTCTATCGTAAATTTGGCTCTGGAAATGGTGACGACTCTATCTTCCAGCGGCTGTCTCATCACTTCCAGAACGGCTCTTTTAAATTCGGGCATTTCGTCCAAGAACAAAACGCCATTATGCGCTAAGGAAATTTCTCCTGGCTGAGGATAACTGCCTCCGCCGACGAGGGCGACATCCGAAATCGTATGGTGTGGCGACCTAAAAGGCCGAACTGTCATCAGCGATGTTTCTGCGCCCATCTTGCCGGCCACGGAATGGATTTTAGTGGTTTCTAAAGCTTCTTTGAGACTGAGTGGCGGCAAAATGCTGGGAAGTCGTTTGGCAATCATCGTTTTGCCACTTCCCGGCGAGCCGATGAGAATAATATTGTGTCCGCCGGCAGCTGCGACTTCCATCGCACGTTTCGCCGCTTCCTGTCCTTTGACTTCGTCAAAATCGAACGGAAAATGGTCTATCTTATCTTGGAACTCTTTTCGGGTATCGATCTCATACTGTACCAGCGGCGCACCTTCATTAAAAAAGTCAATCACTTCCTTTATATTTTCTACGCCATAAACCGTCAGGTTATTGACGATGGCCGCTTCCCGCGCATTCTGTTTGGGAAGAATAATACCTTTGAATCCCATTTCCCGAGCCTTGATGGCAATAGGCAGCACACCCCGGATTGCCTGTAAACCGCCGTCCAGTGAGAGCTCGCCCATGATAATGTAATCGCCCAGATTCTCTTCAATGATCAGATCGGAGGCTGCCAGAATACCCAGTGCAATACTCATATCATAGGAAGAACCTTCTTTACGAAGGTCTGCCGGCGCCATATTTATCGTAATTTTCTTTCCCGGAATCTTGAAACCGGAATTCTTAAGCGCCGCTGATATTCTGTAGCTGCTTTCCTTAATGGCATTGTCCGGAAGGCCAACGAGGTGATAACCTACGCCAGTGTCCACATTAACTTCTATTGTAATAATCTGTGCAGAAACGCCGTGAATAGCGGCACCATAAACTTTGACCAGCATTTTGAATTTGTGTTTTTTTAGAATTTAAAAATAAAAAACTCTCCGGTAAAAACCAAAGAGTTATCATTCTTTTTGTATAAAATAAAATTTTACATAAAGCGTTCGCCTTTTTTCAAATTTTTCAGGTCCAGCACATAATCTTTTATGAGTTGGTCATTTTCACGCGGACAAATGAGCAAGGCTTTTTCAGTATCCACTACAATGTAATTTTTCAGACCATCAATAACAGCCGCCTTATTCTGGTTTCGAATTCTGATGACGTTACCTTTGGAATTATAGGTGAGGACATTTTTAGAATTGATGGCGTTATTGTCATCATTTTTATCGGCATTGGTGTACACTGAAGTCCAGGTTCCCAGATCGCTCCAGCCCAGATTCGCAGGAATCACATAGACATTATTAGCTTTTTCCAGGATGCCATTATCAATGGAAATCTTATTGACCGTAGGATAAATGATATCAATACATTGCTTCTCGGCTTCGCAGTTGTACTCGCAGGTATTGAACTGGTTAGTCATTTCCGGAAGATATTTTTTAAACGCACGGAGAATGCTTCTGGCACTCCAGATAAAAATTCCGGCGTTCCAGAGAAAATCTCCCGATTCCAGAAAACTTTTGGCAATTTCCAAATCCGGTTTTTCGGTAAAGGTTTTTATTTTTGATATCGCCTCATCTTTTTCCTGAATAAACTGGATGTAGCCATAACCTGTGTCCGGCCTGGTGGGCGTAATTCCGAGCGTGATCAGATAATCATTGTTGGATGTAAGACCGAAGGCCAGTTCTACTTTGTCAAGAAAGGTTTTTTCTTTCAGGATCAGATGATCGGCTGGCATCACAATTATATTGGCATCAGGATTCTTAGCCTCAATTTTTTTTGCCATATACAGATTGCAGGCAGAAGTATTTTTCATGGCAGGTTCGCCGACAATGTTATCCAGCGGTACTTCCGGAAGCTGCTGTGTCGTAAGCTCCACATATTCCTGATTCGTAATCACATAAATATTTTCCGCTGGAATCAGCTGACTGATGCGGTCAAAAGTCTGCTGAATCATGGTTCTGCCTGTACCCAAAATATCGTGAAACTGTTTGGGAAATTTCTTGGTGCTCATCGGCCAGAAACGGCTACCAATGCCACCAGCCATTATCACACAGTAATTATTATTTTTGTCCATCTGCTATGATCTTTTCCACTTTCGCCAAGGGACGAAACAAATATTTTTTTGAATGACTCAAATTAATACAAAGATATAATTTTTTCCGCCTTTCCAGAATTCTGTAACGTTCGCCTCTGTAATGAAATTCGTCATGTATTGCCAATTCTTCAATGAATGTCGTATGATTATCCGGATCAATAATGTGGAAATACCGCACCAGTTCCGGACTTGCCATAAAATTGGCTTTCGGATTTTTTGCAAAATTAAAAATGATAGGCTGTAAATCTGCAGTATAAATTGATATACTTTCTAAAAGCATCTTCCGGAAAGTGTCTTTCCACTCTTTTCCGTGCGCGCTGATCCTGAAATTATAATCTTCAAAAGCGATCAGATGTGCCAGCTCATGGGTAAGTACGAAAAAGAAAAGCTGGGGCTGCAGCGTAGAATTAATGGTAATCTGGTGCGACTTGTCCGTCAATCTCCTGTAATCTCCCAATTTACTGTTTCGGTTTTTGGTAATTTTGATGTGAATATTGTAACTACCAAACCATTTGGTGAGAAAAGGCAGTGTATTGTCAGGAAGATATTGTTCTAGAAGATGAATCGCCATCAGAAGATTTGAAAGGTTACAAAATTAAGCTTATTATTTAAAAGCAAATGGAGCGATTGCCATTCTTTTTTACTAATTTTAGAATAAATTGCGAGTCTTGCCCAAGTTTCTTTTTTTATTTTTGATGATGACGATGGTGTGCTGTTCCGATAAGGGATCTAAAAGCCATCATCCGCTGAGCAAAAAATCTACAAATTCCTTTTACGAGAAGGCCTGTAACTTTTTGGATCAGGATCGCCAGGACAGCGCATTTGTCTATTTCGACAAAGCACGCGTTCACTTTCTGAAAAAAAACGACAGTTTCGGAGTCGGGAAAAGTCTTATTAATATGGCCATCATCCAGGAAGCGGCGGGCGACAATTTTGGCAGCATCGAAACCAGTCTTTCTGCATTAGATTATTTAAAAGCTAACAATCCTGCGCATCACTCTTTTTTGTACAGTAACTTTAATAATCTGGGCGTAGCTTCCAACAATCTTAAAAATTATCAGGATGCCATCAATTTTTACGAAAAAGCACTGACATTGACCAAAGATCCTATTGACCAACTGATGATTGACAATAACCTCGCCATTGTTTATCATAATCAAAAGAAGTATGGAAAAGCCGTGGGTATTTACAAGAAACTCCTGGATAGCTTGGAAAGCGGGAGTGAATTTTACCCAAAATTGTTATTGAACTATTCCAGATCTCAATGGTATCGTAATCCGTTGTTTGATCCTTCAAAAAACTATCATCAATCGATCATTCTAAGTCAGAAGAACCATGACAAATGGACTGTGGACGCAGCCTACGCTTTTCTTTCCGATTATTACCTCAATAAAAATGCAGACTCAGCACGTTTTTATGCAGAGAAGATGCTCACACTGGCGGTAGAGCTGAAATATCCTGCCGACCAGCTGGAAGCACTGCAAAACCTCATCAAATTATCAGACGGCCAGAAGGCTCAAAGATACTTCGACCGATTTTCCAAAACTCAGGACAGTCTCATCAACAGTCAGAATAAAGCAAAAAATCAGTTTGCACTCATCCGTTTTGACAGTGAGAAAGCCAAAGCCGACAATCTCCTCCTGCAAAAGGAACATAACGTGCATGAATACAAAATGGAGCGCCAGAAGCTGATCATCTGGTTTTTGGTTTTAATTTTCCTCAGCGTGGTGGCGGGCGCAATACTGTACGCTAAAAGAAGGAAAGAACGCTTACTTGTGGAAGCAGACAAGAAACTGCAGCAGCAGCGCCTGGATTTTTCCAAACAGGTGCATGACGTGGTAGCCAATGGCATTTACGAGGTAATGATGACAATTGAACATCAAAATGATTTGCCCAAAGAGAGAATTCTGGACAAGCTGGAGCTGATGTACGAGAAATCACGGGACCTTTCCTATAACCGAAGAGAGGAAATTGATTTTAAAGATCAGATATTCAGCCTCATCAGCTCTTTCGACGATGAGCATACCAAGATTGTCATCATCGGCAATGACAACCATTTTTGGACGAGCATTGACCCGGCATTTAAGCTGGAATTGTTTCAGGTGATCCGTGAACTTTTGGTCAACATGAAAAAACACAGCCAATCCAGCCAGGTCATCCTGCGGTTTGTGAAAGACCACGATGGTTATTCTATTAATTACAAAGATAATGGCGTTGGTATATCAGGGCTTACAACTGAGAAAAATGGTCTAGCCAACATTAAATCCAGACTGTCCGGCATGCACGGAACATTTGAAAAATTACCGTCACATTCCGGCCTTGTATTCCGAATCTACTGGGAAAATCCGGAAAAATAATGTAAATTAGGATCTCAATTAATGGCTATGTTCAAAAAGGTATTGGTAGCAGAGGACCATGAAAGCAGTAATTTTTCCGTACAGAAAGTTATACAGGAGCTTGAGATCCCGGATTACGACGGTTTTTATTATTGTGATGATGCTTTTGCGGCACTTCAGATTTCTTTAGAAAACAATAAACCATATGAACTTCTGATCACAGATCTGTCTTTTGAGGATGACGGCACACCCCAGCGCATCTCCGATGGCAGAGAGCTTATCAAAAATTGCTGCGACCTGTATCCGGAGCTCAAAGTCATCGTATTCTCGGCGGAACACCGGCTTGGTGTCATCGATCTCTTATTCAGCAATCTGCAAATTGATGCGTATGTCCGAAAGGCAAGACTGGACAGCCATGAACTCAGAAAAGCTCTCGAAAAGGTGTATTTGGGCGAGACCTATCTCTCCCACGATCTGAAACTTCCGCCCAAAAGCATGAACACCCTGGAATTTACCAATTACGATATGACGATACTTCAATTTCTAGGTGAAGGCATTCTGCAGAAAAATATTCCAAAAAAACTGCAGGAAAAGGGTATCTATCCGAACAGCCTCAGCAGTGTGGAAAAGCGTATTAATGCGATGAAAATAGTGTTGTCTGTGGGAAATACAGAAGAACTGATCGCTGCCGGAAGGGACATCGGGATCATCTGAAATTACTGAACCCGGGTTAATAAATGTAGCATGAAGGGTTTTTACGGTTTTCCCGTAAGGAATATTGATGCTTGACAACTATCTTTGTCACAGATTAGTAACCGTAAAAACACAAATCGAGAATATACACAGCTTTCTTAAAAGGAGTCCTGAGTTTCACTTTGGGCTCCTTTTAATTTCTGTACATTTCCGTGTGCGGAATATTATCTTCCAAATATTTTTTGCCGGTATCCTGAAATCCAAAACCGGAATAAAATCTCAACAAATAATCCTGCGCAGAGATCCTTACTTCCGCAGTTCTCAGTCGATTTTCGATGATCTCCAAAGCATATCGGATCAATTGCTTGCCAAGTCCTGTGCCGCGTCCTTTTTCTGTGGTAATGACTCTTCCAATGGATGTTTCCGGATATTTTACCCCTCTGTCAAAAATCCTGCAATAGGAAAGAACTTCGCCATCTTTCTCGGCCCACAGGTGTAACGCTGCCTGGTCATAGTTATCCAAATCCGGATAAGGACAGTCCTGCTCCACCACGAACACGTCAATCCTGGCTTTGATGATGGCATACAGCTCAGCCGTACCGATCTCATCAAACGTTTTGATTTTCCAAACCAGACTATCCATTGAAATCTACTTTATTTTTAGTAAGAAAATCATTGGTCTTGCCAATGAAGCCCAGGATTTCTGCGGTGCCTTCCCTTTTTTCGGCAGAAGTCACGTAGATTTCCGGAAGACCGTCCCAGGTTTTCAGAAGTTCTTCTTTATATTTTCCAACATTATCTTTGGCAGCATTGGGTTTCATTTTGTCCAGCTTGGTAAAAACAATGGAAAACGGAATGCTATTCTCGCCACACCATTCTATGAATTCGATGTCAATTTTTTGCGGGGTGTGGCGGATATCGATAAGGACAAAGAGGTTAACCAGATTTTTTCTGTTTAGGATATAATTGGTAATCAGTTTTTCAAAATCTTTCCTCAGGCTCTTGGAAACTTTGGCGTAACCGTAGCCCGGCAAGTCGGTGAGATACCAGTTTTCATTGACTAAGAAGTGATTGATCAATTGCGTTTTTCCTGGCGTTCCGGACGTTTTGGCGAGGTCTTTTCTTCCCATCATTGCGTTAATCAAAGAAGATTTGCCAACGTTGGAACGTCCGATGAAAGCATACTCCGGCATTACCGGCTCCGGACATTCCTGCCACTTCTGGCTGCTTTTTACGAATTCTGCAGTTTTAATTTGCATAATTTTATAATTTAAAACCATTAAGAATTCAATTTATATTTCTAGAAATCGATTTCTTAATGGTTTGATATTTTGTTATTACAAGGATTTTACATTACCCGCTTCATCCAGTCGTATAGAATCTGATTAAATTCTTCCGGCTTTTCCATCATTGCTGCGTGCCCGCATTGGTCTATCCAGTGCAGTTCGGAATTAGGAATGAGCTTGTGCATATCTTCCGCTACTTCCGGCGGCGTCACATTATCCTGTTTTCCCCAGATAATGCAGGTTGGACATGTGATTTTCGGAAGGTCATTCAGCATATTGTGCTTGATGGCGCTTCTTGCCAGCATCACGGTTTTGATACCTTTCATCCGGTCATTCACCACTGCAAAAACTTCATCTACCAGTTCATCAGTAGCTACAATCGGGTCATAGAAAACGTCCTGGGTTTTTTTCTTGATGTACTCTTTGTCGCTTTTTCTTGGGAAACTGTCGCCAAAGGTTCTTTCGTAAAGACCAGAACTTCCTGTCAATACGAGATTTCTCACCAATTCCGGACGAGAAGTGACCAAAATCAATCCGATGTGTCCGCCCATAGAATTTCCTACAATCGTTACCGGCTTTCCGATGACGTCTGTAATGAACTTAGCAACAAATTTTGAAATAGATGTGAGATTGGTATTAAGAATCGGCAAATCATATATTGGCAATTGGGGTACAAAAACCTGATAACCTTTGTCCGAAAAAAAATCGATCATCTTATCAAAGTTGCTCAGGCCGCCCATAAGACCGTGCAAAAGCACCATCGGATGGCCTTCTCCCGCTTCCAGGTAAGTGTACTTCTTGTCTTTCTTAGTTTTAAAAATCATAGTGCTCTATCGATAGCCCGCCAAAATTACAAATAAAAGATTAATTTTTGTGCCAAGCTTTCCAATACATTAGTTTAATTTAGCTTAATACGGATTTCAGCTCATTAATTCTGTTAATAATTGGCAATGCGAAAATCCCGCTGGTCTGAAGATAAAGCTCATAAAAGGTTCTGGCTTTATCGGCAAAATCATTCTTGCTTTCTAATCGATAATGGAACATAAATACATTGCCCAGCATCTCGTAATAATCTGCGTGGTCTTTAGGTTCTCTTTCTTTTACGATTTCTATAATCTCTTTTTTGGACTTTGAAGCAATATCATCAAAGTTAATTTTAAAAATATCCTTCATCAAAGAATCAAAATCCAATTCTTTCTGCATCAGACTTTCTTCGGGTTTTCCAAGCAACAATTTCTCTAAAGCTTGTGTTAATTGTCTTATTAATCTAATTGTAAAATCTTTATCTTGAATCATATTGTTAGGTACAAGGTGCGTGTTGCAGGTTTTTACGTGCGCCAATTATTCTTGACATACTCTATAAAATTGTGAATTTTTCCTCCCAGCAATAAATACTTTTCCAGGATTTCATTGAATTCAGATGAAAATTCAGGGTACAAAATTATTACTTTTCTTAGATGATTGGTTGTCTCATCACAACTTCCGTGCGACATTGTCAAAAATCTCAAATAATCTGCTTTGTATTTTCTTCTTCCATAGCCTTCTACAATATTTGAATTAACTGAGTCGGCGGCTCTCCTGATTTGGCTTCCCACTCGTACAGCTCCTGTTTTGGAAGTTTAAATATCAATCGATGTGTCGTTATAAATAGTTCAAAAGAAATGGTATAAATATCTAATTTCAAATAGCTCATTTGGTTTTTTTTATTAAAAGTAACTCATACAATAATAATGAGCAATAAACCAAACATAGAATCTCACATCTTGCAACTTGAATCTTGCAACTCGCTTACCCAAAAAACAAATATGCCAAAACAATCGCCGTAATCACGCCGACCAAATCTGCCAACAACATTGAGCCAACGGTATATCTCGTATTTTTTATTCCGACTGAACCAAAATAAACGGCTATGACATAGAAAGTGGTATCAGAACTTCCTTGAAGAATCGCAGATAATTTCCCCGGAAAACTGTCTGCCCCGAAAGTCTTCATAGTGTCCACCATCATTCCTCGCGCTCCGGAGCCTGATAATGGTTTTATCAAAGCGGTTGGTAATCCGTCCACGAATCTTGTATCGAGATGTGATGCACTTGCAATCCATTTCATTCCGTCAATAATGACGTCAAAAACACCGCTTGTTCTCAGTAATGAAATAGCAATCAACATCCCCACTAAGTAAGGAATAATCTTCACACAAACCGTGAAGCCTTCTTTTGCGCCATCAATAAACGCATCAAAAATGTTGATTTTTTTGTAAACTGCACCGAGAACAATTGCGAAGAAAATCAACAGGATAATGCCGTTGCTCATCACTTTGCTGAAAGAGTCCAATTCTTCTTTATTCAGTTGAACGAGATACAAAACCAACAAAGCAATAATTGCAGAAATCCCGCCAACGTAGGCTAAAACAATCGGCTGAAAAAGATTGATTTTTTGTCTGATAGAAACAATTATCATCGCCGCCATTGTAGCACAAAAAGTCGCAATCATACAAGGCAGGAAAATATCTGTCGGCGTTTCAGAACCCATTGATGAACGAATCGCAATAATGGAAACAGGAATCAATGTCAATCCGCTTGCGTGCAGACAGAGAAACATAATCTGTGCGTTGCTCGCTTTGTCTTTATCAGGATTCAATGTTTGGAGACTTTCCATTGCTTTGAGTCCGAATGGCGTCGCTGCATTATCAAGACCGAGAAGATTGGCACTGAAATTCAGCATCATATGCCCGAATGACGGATGATTTTTCGGAATCTCAGGAAATAGTTTTGAGAAAAATGGCTGAATCAACCGGCTGAGGAAATTGATGCCGCCTGCTTTTTCGGCAATGCTCATAAAGCCCATAAACAAAGCCATAATTCCAATTAACTTCAGACAGATATTGACTGCTGTTTCGCTGGTTCCAATCACACCGTCGGTTTCTGCAACTCGGTAAGTTCTGACATTCTGAAGAGAATCCATTTTGTAATGGATGTGACTGTCTTCGAAATCTGGGTTTGATAATAATGATTTCTGAATCTCGCTCGACATCTGAGCCAATGGTTTTTGAGAAATCTGAATCGTGTCGCCGCCTTTCCCCACCACCATATCGTTGAAAATCTGACTGTAATTATCAGAACTGAAATATTTAATCGATGCAACCGCAATTGCAATGATGATGAAGGCGGACCAAATCCTGCTTAGAACCATTTTTGGAAATTAATTTTAGTAAATGTAAGAAAAATGCTCATCGAAATACCGAAAAGCGCAAAAAAATACTATTCCATATAAACCAGTTTCGCACTGTCCACCTCATCGTCCACTGACTTTATCATCACGGCATTTTCCGTCCTTTTCTTCAATTCCTCAATAAAGAAACCGCTTTCAAAAAACTGACGGTGAACGCCAGGAACAAGGGTCATAAAGTAATCCATTCCGACCTTATTATTGTGAAGGTCCATTTTGGTTTCCAAAGGTTTGTTGGGGAATAATTCCTCGTGCATATTCGTCAATTTTTTGCACCATTGCAGGGATTTTTCCGGCGAAGAGACCTTGCAGAAATACATCATTATCAAACAACACCAGTACGAATGCCGGAAGGCATTGCCTTTTCCGTTATTGGAATTGGTTTTCGGATACAGTTCTTTGGCTTTGACAAAGGCTTTAAAACTGGCGTAAGTATATAAGAATGCAAACAAAGGATGCATCAACCCAATCGAAAAAACTTTGAATAATTTCTTGAACGTCAATGACTTTAATGCTCGGAAAAATATGCCTATAAATCTCATAAAAAAACTCTCTCAGAGTTGAGAGAGTATGTATTTAAGTTTAATTCAATTAATGAAACTCGTGAATCAGAAGCTTGACCGCTCTGGAAACCTGTTGCTTGATTTCGGTTCTTTTTACGATGAAATCCACAAAACCTTTTTCCTGCAAGAACTCCGATGTCTGGAAACCTTCCGGCAAATCTTTTCCAATGGTCTCACGAATAACTCTTGGTCCTGCAAATCCAATCAAAGCGCTTGGCTCTGCGATAATCAAGTCGGCTGTCATCGCAAACGACGCTGTAATTCCACCGAAAGTCGGGTCGGTCAGGTAGGCAATGTAAGGCAGACCTGCGTCGGAAAGCTGTACCAACTTGGCCTGAACTTTTGCCAGCTGCATCAGCGAGTATGCCGCTTCCTGCATTCTAGCGCCGCCGGACTGGCAGATAATCATATACGGCAATTTGTGTTTGATACAATAATCAATCGCTCTTCGGATTTTTTCTCCCATTACGGAACCCAAAGAACCACCAATGAAAGCAAAATCCATACAAGAAACCACCATTTCCACACCGTTTACTTTTCCCGTTGCATTACGGATAGAATCGGTCAGCTTGGTTTTGGATTTTACTTCCTTCAGACGGTCTGTGTAAGATTTTGTATCCTTGAATTTAAGCATATCTACACTTTCCACATCAGCATCCAGTTCCTTGAACTTGTTGTCATCAAAAAGCATATCAAAATATTCCCTGCTTCCGATTCTCACGTGAAAACCATCTTCCGGCGACACAAAATTATTAGCTCTCAGTTCTTCCGCTTCTATGATTTTTCCTGTCGGAGTTTGATGCCAAAGCCCTTTCGGAACATCTTTTTTGTCTTCTGTGGACGTTGTAATGTTTTGGGTTTTCCTTTTAAACCAATCAAATGCCATTGTCTTAGTATTAAGTAAAAAGTATTAAGTAAAAAAGTACAAAGCTAATGCAAATTTTACATTTTACTTTGTACTTCTTACATTTTACAATTATTAAAGTGTATTGATATTGTTCAGGTCTTCGAAAGCCTGCGTCAATCTCTTGATATACGTTTCCTCTCCTTTTCTTACCCAGACTCTCGGGTCATAGAATTTTTTGTTCGGAGCGTCTGCGCCAGTTGGATTCCCGATTTGATGTCTCAGATATTCAATCTGTTCTGTCATATAATCTCTGATGCCTTCTGTGTAACCGAATTGCAAATCGGTATCGATGTTCATTTTCACTACACCATAACCAATAGCCTCACGGATTTCTTCCAGAGTAGAACCAGATCCGCCGTGGAATACGAAATTGATTGGCTTCTCAGCAGTTCCGAATTTCTCCTGAACATATTTCTGAGAATTGTCAAGGATTTTCGGCGTCAATTTTACGTTTCCTGGTTTGTAAACGCCGTGCACATTTCCGAAAGCTGCTGCAATGGTGAAGTTGTCAGACACTTTTTTAAGGATTTCGTAAGCGTAAGCTACTTCCTCCGGCTGCGTGTACAATTTTGAGCTGTCAACATCTGAGTTATCCACACCATCTTCTTCACCTCCGGTAACGCCCAATTCGATTTCAAGCGTCATTCCCATTTTGTTCATTCTCTCGAAGTATTTTGCAGAGACCTCTAGGTTTTCTTCAATTGGCTCCTCTGAAAAATCTAACATGTGAGAAGAGTAAAGAGACTTTCCGTTTTGCTTGTAAAATTCTTCACTTGCATCCAGAAGTCCATCTATCCAAGGTAACAATTTCTTGGCGCAGTGGTCTGTGTGAAGGATCACCGTTGCTCCATAAGCTTCAGCCAAAGTGTGGATATGTTTTGCACCTGCAACAGCACCAAGAACCGCAGCTCTCTGTCCGTCATTATTCAAACCTTTTCCTGCGTTGAAGGCAGCTCCACCGTTTGAAAACTGGATAATAACCGGTGCATTCAGTTTTGCAGCAGTTTCCAAAGTTGCGTTGATGTTACTGGAACCAATCACGTTGGCTGCCGGAAGCGCAAACTGCTTCTCCTTGGCATAATCAAATATTTCTGTTACTAAAGAACCAGTGGCAACTCCTGCCGGAAATTTTCTGCTCATTGTTATGATATTTTTTAAATTTTTTTGGACTGTAAACTTACGAAATTATTAATAATTCAAAGTTTGATTTTATAAGTCTTATGTTATGGATAATTTTTGTTTTGAATAATATCACTTGTCATCATAATGTCCCCAGCCAGATAATATCTCAACGACATTCTCCTTTAATTCATAGACCAGGCGATGCTTTTCATTGATTCTCCTGCACCATATTGGAACTTCAAAATGTTTCAATTGCTCAGGCTTACCCAGGCCTTTTACAGGGTTTTCTCTGATTTCTGTCAGAAATGAATCTATTTTCTTGAGTAAAATTTTGTTTCCCGCTTTCTGATGTTTCTTAATATCTTTCAGAAATTCCGCTGAGAACTCTAAGTCCCAACTCATAAACCTAAAATCTTGGACTGCTCAGAAGCTGAGACTTTTGTTTTTGAGCTTTTGCGCGCCTTATCTATCTTATCCGAAAAATCCTTCTTCGTCATTTTCGTGTCATCGTTTTCATTATTAAAAACCGCAGTAATTCCCAATGCTTTGAGAACATTTACCACCATTTTCATTTTATCTTTGCTTAATTTATTTTTGATTTCGATAGTTAACATTTTAGTAAGTATTTAATTTATTTTGTGTAACAAATTTAATTCCGCTTATCATTTCCCCAGAGTAACTTCTGCCGAATGGTTTCATAGAAACTGAAATTTTTCGGCTTGATGAGAAACAGTGAAAAGTCCGCCTTTTCAATCAGGATTTCGCTCCCCACTTCCATGTGATAAAGCCTGGAATCCAAAGCCAATGTATATTCGGGAACACGGCTTTTGACCGTCAGTTTGATTTTAGAATCATCTTTTACGATAAGAGGACGAACATTCAGATTGTGAGGCGCAATGGGCGAAATTGCAAAATTGTCATTCGAAGGTGAGATAATCGGCCCGCCACAACTGAGTGAATATGCCGTAGAACCCGTTGGCGTAGAGATAATCAGACCGTCGCCCCAGAAAACATTCAGGAATTCATCATTGATATAAGATTCCACGGTAATCATCGAAGTTGTTTCTTTTCTCGAAAGACTGACGTCATTCAGCGCAAAAGGAAAATCGATATCTGTGGCGCTATCCGTGGTGATTTTGATAACGGAACGTTCACTGATATTGTAATTTTTTTCAAGAATAATAGAATCCAATTCTGTAAAAATCTCGTCCTTCCGGAAATTGGCAAGAAACCCCAACCGTCCAGTATTCACGCCAATAATTGGAATCTCCAAGTCCTGAATAAACGTCAGAGCATTCAGAATCGTGCCGTCGCCACCAAAGCTGAAAACGATATTGACTTTCTTATTGCGCAATTCTTCTTTGCCTGAAAACGTGTCAAATTCTTTGGAAAAATTAAGGTTCTCCGCCATTTCTCTGTGAAGCACCACCGCAACATCTCTCAGGGCCAGCTCAGAAATAAATTTGTTGAGATACAGAAATGTATCAAGGTCTTTTTTTTGAGAATAAATGGCTGCCTTCATACTTTAGATTTCCAAAAATTTCTGGAAAAATCCGAAACGGTCTTTCAACAGTTCTTCTTTTTCATCATTATAATGTTTATGAACCACAATGTAGCCGTAACGCTCAAAGGTTTCATCGATAGAGCTCAGATTTTCATTGCTGATTTTAAGGGTAATCTCAATGGAATCTTCCTTAATCGCATTGATAAAAATGCCGTAAATTTTCCCATTGTTACTCTCCACAATCTGAGAAATCTCCGTCATCGAATAATGCAAACCCGTGGTCTGAATTGTAAGAATGGCACCATTTTCTGAGAACAACGGATACTTGGAAAACTCATTGAAAATATCATCGCAGGAGATGTATCCCAAGTATTTTTCTTCCTTGGAGATAACTGGAATCACATTTGCGTTGAAGGTGTAGAAAAGCTTGATGCTATCCAAAAGACTGCTATCCTCAATTATCGCAAATCGCTCATAATGAATATTGAGCGAATCCAGCCTTCCTTCCGGACTGTCTTCCAGAAATGACTGGCTGAGGCCACCGAGAAAAACACCTTTGTTTACGATGAATACGTGAGAATACCCGAATTCCTTCGCCACCTCAGAAGCTTCCTCGATGGAATCTTTGACCGCAAAAGCCGGATAATCTTTGGAAATGTAGTCTTTTATAAACATTATGCTAATTTACAAAAAATCCTTGGCGACAACACTTTTTAAAATATTTTAGAAATTTTTAACAAAACTATTGCTTTGTATGATTCTAAAAATATATCTTTGTCGCCTTTCATTTTTACTTTTTATTAGATTTATTTCAAACTGCGGCACTTCTGGTGCTTGCAGTTTTTTTATTTTTTAAACCCAAGGCTTTTCGCAAATTCCCAAATCACAATGCCGCCACAGACACTGACATTGAGAGAATGCTTGGTTCCCAATTGAGGAATTTCCAGAAATGTGTCGATGTTGTTTAAAGCTTCATCCGAAATACCATCAACTTCGTTGCCAAGAATCAGGGCGTATTTTTTTTGAGAATCAATTTCAAAATTGGTTATTAACTGGCTGGATGAAGTTTGCTCAATGCCGATAATTTCGAAACTTTCTTTTTTAAGTTTATCGATTGCTGTGTTGATATCCTTTTCAAAAATCCAGTCCACACTTTCCGTAGCGCCGAGCGCAGCTTTATGAATTTCGCGGTGAGGCGGCTGAGGCGTGATGCCACAAAGCACAATTTTCTCCACCAGAAACGCATCGGCTGTTCGGAATATGGCGCCCACATTATGCATACTTCTCACATTGTCAAGAATCACCACCAAAGGAATCTTCGCCGTTTTTTTAAAAGTTTCGACATCAATTCTTCCGAGTTCTTCGAGTTTCAGTTTCTTCGTCATAATCAGGCTTTATTGGAAATCAGGTTGATACTTCTTTCTATATTTTGGGAAATGGCTTCCATCGGAATATCGTTTTCATCATTGTTAAACGGGTCTTCGATTTCCTCGGCAATCAGCTCCAGACTCATCAATACATAGTAGACAAACATCGTGATCGGAATCATAAAAATGCCGAGATTGACCACATTGGCAATCGGAAGCGCCAGTACATAAAAGATGATAAATTTCTTGATAAACGAGGAATAAGAATAAGGAATCGGTGTGTTTTTTATACGTTCACAACCACCGCAGACGTCCAGAAAACCAGACAACTGCGTGTCCAGAAACAACATTTCGGTATCGGAAATTTTGCCTTCCTTTCTCAGTTGATATAATTTTTTGGTCAGGAGAAAAATCAATTCAGCCGGCGGATGATGCTGAAGTTCTTTGGCAAGGTCAGAAAAATCCTTATCCAGAACCAACCTCGTCGATTCCTTCGAGAGATGACTCGACAGGAAAAACGGAAAAAATCGGACATATTTGGCAATCTGATTTCTGTTTTTAACATCCGTTTCCGGCAAGATGCTGTTAATTTTGATAATGAAATTCCGGCTGTCATTCACCAGCTTGCCCCACAGTTTGCGGCCTTCCCACCAGCGGTCATAAGCCGTATTAGTCCTGAAAACCAGTAACAAAGACAACACAAAACCCAATAGAGAATGCAGAAGTCCGACGTGGCTAACCAATGATTTTGAGGTCAGGTGCAGATATTCTACTTCAAGCAAATAAACGCCGTAAGAATAAACGCCGACCAGCAAAATCGTGGGAAACAGGATTTTCAGCGTGTCCGACTTGTGCAGACTGATGAGGATCTTGAGGAAATTTTTTGTGTTGTAAACGCGCATAGGCTAATTGTTGATGACAAAGATAAGCGTTAGAAATTTTAATTTTAAGATTCAGCTAATGGAATTATTTTTAAATTTAGACAATTAAAAAACCAATCGATGTCAAACAAAGAAAAATTCATAAACGACCTCAACGCAAAATACAATCCGAAAGGAGAACATATCATTCTTGGAAAAGGAATGCTGGACGGCGAAGTGATTCCTGAAGTTAACGTTTCGATTCCTCTGAAAACCGTGAACAGACACGGCTTAATTGCGGGTGCAACGGGAACGGGAAAGACTAAAACGCTTCAGGTTTTTGTAGAGCAATTGTCTCACGCCGGCATCCCGACTTTGGTTATGGATATCAAAGGTGACTTGTCCGGCATTGCCGAAGCAGGAACTGAAAATGATAACATCAAAGATCGTTACGCAAAGACACAATTACCTTATTCCCCACAGAATTTTCCGGTAGAATTGATGACGATTTCCGGCGCAAAAGGTGTAAAACTCAGAGCGACCGTTCTGGAATTCGGACCGATCTTATTAAGTAAAATTCTTGGTCTGAATGACACTCAGCAAAGTATTATGTCGATTGTTTTCAAATATTGTGACGACAAAGCTTTGCCGCTTGTTGACTTACAAGATTTGAAAAAAGTGCTTCAATACGTTACCGATAATCCGATCGGCAAAAAAGAACTGGCCGACAATTACGGATCGATTGCGCCTGCATCTCTGGGAGCGATTCTCAGAAGCATTGTCGCAATGGAACAGCAAGGTGCAACCACGTTTTTCGGAGAACCGAGTTTTGATGTCGAAGATCTACTTAAAACCAGAGACGGAAAAGGTGTAGTCAATATTTTCCGAGTGGATGATATTCAAAACAAACCGAATCTTTTTTCAACGTTCATGCTTTCTTTATTTGCAGAGATTTATATGACTTTTCCCGAGGAAGGCGACAGCGGAAAACCAAAACTGGTGCTTTTCATCGATGAAGCCCATCTGATTTTTAACGAGGCTTCAAAAGCATTGCTCTCTCAAATTGAGACGATGGTCAAACTCATCCGTTCCAAAGGCATCGGGATTTATTTTATTACTCAGATTCCGGGCGATGTTCCGGAGAATATTCTGAGTCAGCTAGGTTTGAAAATCCAGCACGCTCTAAGAGGCTTTACTGCAAAAGACCGAAAGGAAATCGACAAAGCGGTGGAAAATTATCCCATCACAGAATTTTATAAAACCAATGAACTCATCCAGAATCTCGGAATCGGAGAAGCTTTTATAACCGCATTGGACGAGAAAGGAATTCCTACGCCACTGGTTCAGACTTATTTGATTTCGCCAGAAAGTAGAATGGATGTTTTGAAATCATCAGAAATTGATGAACTCACCGGCAGCTCTTCACTAGTCAAAAGATACGAACAGACCATTGACAAAGAAAGCGCCTACGAAATTCTGACCAAAAGACTGGAAGAACATACACAAACCGTACTTCCAACTCCACCAAAAGGACGGAGCGCACAACCTAAAGAAGAACCTGGAATGTTTGAGCAGGTTATTGAAAGCCGTGCGGGTAAAACGTTTCTGAACACTTTGGCGAGAGAAGGCGCTAAGTTTATTTTAGGAATGTTTACTGCGAAGAAACGTCGCTAATCAGTGCCTATATTTCAGTTCAATGGATTCATCAGGAAATTCCTGATGCAAAAATTTTGTGTTAAAAAATATTCAGATTGAAGTGTGCGATTTTTCTTAAATTTGCAGGTCTCACAGTAACTTCTTCTGAAGTTCATTTTTTAACTTAACAATAGAAAAAAATGCTACCAAAAATAAATCCTACCCAGACTTCTGCGTGGAAAGCTCTGGATCAACAGTTTGCCAACAATGATTTTGAACTAAGAACGCTTTTCCAGTATAACCCGAGTCGTTTTCAGGAGTTCTCCATACAGACAGACAATTTTTTGTTTGATTATTCCAAAAACCTCGTTGATGCCAAAACTCTGGATTTGCTATTGAAACTGGCTGAGGAATCCCAGCTGAAAGAAGCCATCGGGAAAATGTTTTCCGGCGACAAAATTAATGAAACCGAAGAAAGAGCCGTGCTCCATACTGCTTTGAGAGATTTTTCGGATAAAGAAATTTTGGTTGATGGCGAGAATATCAAACCCGCGATCAGAAAGGTTCTGGACCACATGAAAGCCTTTTCGGAATCCGTTATTTCCGGTGCACACAAAGGTTTTACAGGCAAGGAAATTACCGATGTGGTAAATATAGGAATCGGAGGTTCGGACCTTGGCCCGGTGATGGTCTGCTCCGCATTGAAGCATTTTAAAACCAGACTGAATGTGCATTTCGTTTCCAACGTAGATGGCAATCACATGGTAGAAGTAGTGAAAGATCTTAATCCGGAAACCACTTTATTTATCATTGCGTCCAAGACATTCACCACACAGGAAACCATGACCAACGCACATTCTGCGAAAGAATGGTTCCTGAAATCCGGCGCTAAAGATGAAGATGTCGCCAAACATTTTGTAGCATTATCCACAAATATTGAAGCGGTTAAGAAATTCGGAATTTCCGAAGAGAACATTTTCGAGTTCTGGGATTGGGTTGGCGGCCGTTATTCTCTTTGGAGTGCTATTGGGCTGAGCATCGTTTTGTCTGTGGGCTATGATAATTTTGAACAGTTACTAAAGGGAGCAAACGATACGGATATTCATTTTCAGACCAAAGATTTCAAAGAAAACATTCCTGTATTAATGGGCGTTTTGGGTGTTTGGTACCGTAATTTTTATGCAGCCGGAACGTATGCAATTTTACCTTATTCTCAATACCTAGACCGTTTCTCTGCCTATCTCCAGCAAGGTGATATGGAAAGCAATGGAAAATCGGTGGACAGAAATGGTGAATTTGTGGAGTATGAAACCGGGCCGATCATCTGGGGAGAACCTGGAACCAACGGTCAGCATGCGTTTTATCAATTGATCCATCAGGGAACAGAACTGATCCCTGCAGATTTCATTGCTTATGCCAAATCGCCGAATGAAGTAGGCGAGCATCAGGACATTCTATTGGCCAATTTCTTTGCACAGACGGAAGCTTTAGCCTTCGGAAAGACAGAAGAAGAAGTTTTTGCGGAATTGAAATCATCCGGCAAATCAGAGGAAGAAATTGAGAAATTACTGAATTACAAGATTTTTGCGGGAAATACACCGACGAACTCTTTCTTGTTTAAAGAACTGACGCCTTTTACATTAGGCCAGCTGATTGCTTTGTACGAGCACAAGATTTTTGTGCAAGGTGTGATCTGGAATATCTTTAGTTTTGACCAATTTGGCGTAGAACTCGGAAAAATTTTGGCCGGAAAAATCCTCCCGGAACTGGACGCAGAAGGTCAAATTGAAACACACGACAGCTCTACCAACGGATTGATCAATTATTATAAATCAAACCGATAAAATTAAATTTGCCGAATGACTGAGGGAAAATCTTTAGATAAAAAATCTCTTAAATTTCTTAAGGGAAAAAATACTAATTGGAATGAATTAGCTAAGGATTGTGTTGCATTTGCAAATAATATTGGAGGTATAATTCTTATTGGTATTGAAGATAATGAAAGTTTACCTCCAAAAGATCAAAAAGTGGATGTATTGGAAGTTGATTCGATACATAAAAATGTCTTGCAAAGAACTATTAATGTTGGGATAAGTGTAACTATTGAAACCGCCGAAAATGATTCGGAATACATAAAAATTCAAGTATTTAGAAGTATTCAAACGATTGCATCAACAACAGATGGTAAATATTATATAAGAGTTGATGATGTTTGCAAACCTATTCCACCAGATGAAATGGCGCGACTGGCAGCTGATAAAAATGCCTTTGTATGGGAAGAACAAGTAAGTAAAAAAATTTCAAAAGATAATTCTGACTTAGTTAAAAGATCCAATTTTCTGAGAGAAATTAGATCATCAGACAGAGTGAGTAGTTTCATTAAAGAAATGTCCGATGTTGAACTATTAGAATACTTTCTATTGCAAAAAAAGGATTTTTTGACCAATTTAGGTATATTGTGGATAGGAAAAAGAAGTGATCGAGCCACTTTGTTATACGCTCCAACTGTCCAGGTCATCCGATATAATGAGCAAGATGAAAAAGTTTGGAAGCTTGTATTAGACGACTTTTTTCAAAATCCTAAGGAATTAATTGAAGTAATAGAAAAGGATGTTCCCGACTGGCAAGAATCTATAGAGATTTCCGACGGTCTTTTTAGAAAGAATATTCCCTTTTTTCCAATAGAAATTGTTAGAGAACTTGTTGTAAACGCATTTGCGCACAGAACTTATACAACGAGAGGTGATATTTTTATAAATATTTATCCTGATCGATTGGAAGTTCACAGTCCAGGCAAATTTCCTTTTGGTGTAACATCTCAAAATATATTGAGCCAATCTATAAGAAGAAATGAGCACATTTCGAAAATTTTCTATTCACTGAATCTTATGGAGAGAGAGGGAAGTGGTTTTGATTTGATTTATGAAATACTTTTAGGCTCTGGGAAGCAAATTCCGAATGTTATTGAGACCAATGATAGGGTTGTCGTTACCATAATGAAACAATTTATTAATAAAGAAGTTGTACGTCTAATGGATAAAGCATCGAAAGAATTTCAATTAAAGCAGAAAGAAATTATCTCTCTCGGATTGATTGCTCAAAACCAATCATTGTCATCTTTTGAAATATCTAAAATTTTAAATCAAAACGAAGAACAAGGGCTTAAAAACTGGTTAGGCAAATTAGTTGATTATGAGTTGATAATCAAATCCGGCAAAGCTAAAGGAACCCAATACTCAATAAATCCTGAGTTTGTAAGGAAAATAAATTTTAAAAACGCAAAAACGGATCTTAAAAATATAGAAGATCACAGACTGGAAGAATTGATATTCAAGGACATTAGTTCGTATCCAAACACTTCCTTTGGAGAAATTCATAAGAGAATCGGACAGGAAATTAATATTTTCAAAGTTAGGCGTATTCTAAAAAAAATATTGGAGCAAGACAAAATAAAGAAGTTAGGGGAAAAAAAATGGACAAGATATTCTATTAAGTACTAATCAATAGAAAAATAATAGAATAAAATATTATATTTTTTAATTTTTTGAAAATCAATAATTTATATTAATTTTCTATTGATTTTAATCTAAAAAAAGTAAAAAGAAAGAAAAATGGCACAAATTCTAGATGGCCTCAAGGTCTCAAAAGAAGTAAAGGCTGAAATTAAGCAGGAAGTTGAAAAAATACTTGCCAATAACCGAAGAGCGCCGCACTTGGTCGCCATTCTGGTTGGTAACAATGGCGCCAGCAAGGCTTATGTCAACAGCAAAGTGAAAGATTGTGAGGAAGTAGGATTCAGCTCTTCACTGATCAAATTTCCGAGTACGGTTTCGGAATCGGAATTATTGGAAAAGATTGATGAACTCAACAAATCTAAAGCTGTAGACGGATTTATTGTACAGTTACCATTGCCAAAACAGATCGATCAGGAAAAGATCATTATGGCCATTGACCCCAGAAAAGATGTGGATGGTTTTCATCCCGAGAATTTTGGAAAAATGGCTTTGGAAATGGATACTTTCCTGCCGGCAACACCATTCGGAATCTTGACCCTCTTGGAACGATACAATATCGAAACAAAAGGTAAGAACTGCGTGATTATCGGTAGAAGCAGAATCGTAGGAAAACCAATGAGCATCCTGATGGGAAGAAAAGATTTCCCGGGAAACTCTACAGTGACGCTCACACATTCTTACACAGAGCATATAGAAGAATATACCAAACAAGCCGACATCGTCATAACGGCATTGGGCGATCCGAATTTTCTGAAAAAAGAAATGATAAAAGACGGTGCCGTTATCGTAGATGTTGGAATTACAAGAGTGGAAGATAACTCAGAAAAAGGCTATCATCTGGCAGGCGATGTGGATTTTGACAGCTGTGCCGAAAAAGCAAGCTGGATCACGCCGGTTCCGGGAGGCGTGGGGCCGATGACGCGTGCCATGCTGATGAAAAATACCATCATTGCCTATAAAACTTCAGTTTATAATGACTAAGGAAGAAGAAGAATTATTATTAAAAGAAGGTAAAATGCTCCCCGTAATGGAGCATTTTTACACTATTCAGGGCGAGGGCTACCATGCTGGAAAAGCAGCCTACTTTATCCGTCTTGGCGGATGCGATGTCGGCTGTCATTGGTGCGATGTCAAAGAAAGCTGGGATCCTAAGCTGCACCCGTTGATGAACACGGAAGAAATTGCAGAAACGGCTGCCAAATACTGTAAAACCATTGTTCTGACAGGAGGCGAGCCGCTGATGTGGAATCTTAATGTTTTGACCTCGAAGCTAAAGAAATTAGGCTGTACCATTCACATCGAAACATCCGGAGCCTATCCTATGAGTGGTCATCTGGACTGGATCACACTTTCGCCAAAAAAAACGGGATTGCCATTAGCCGATATATACCCTTTTGCCAATGAGTTGAAAATGATTATTTTCAATCAAAATGATTTTAAATTTGCGCAGGAACAATCGGAAAAAGTGGGCAAAGCATGCGAGCTGTATCTGCAGAGCGAATGGAGCAAGCGCGACGTAATGTACCCGAAAATTACAGACTTCATACTTGTAAATCCCAAATGGCGGTCTTCCATACAAACGCATAAATATCTGAATATTCCTTAAATTGGCGGTTTATTATGCAGCGACTCAGATACTCCCGCTACTTCAAAACCTTCTTGATACTACTGGATATGATTCTGGTAGCATCCGTTTTTGTAGCTTATTACTGGAGAAACTTCGAAGTCAAGTATGATTCCGAAACGATGGAGCAAAACATACTATCCATTGTGCTCCTGTGTATGTTCTGGACACTTCTCAGTGGCAGAACCAAGTTATATCATATCCCGCGTAATATTTCCTACACCATCTATCTGGAACGGATTATCCTCCACGTCTTTTTCTTTTTTATGGGAGTACTGCTGCTCGGTAAGGTCAGCAATAATGACTTTCTGAAGACCGAACGCTTTTATCTGGCGATCATTCTTCTACTCATCGTTCTTCCAATTAAAACACTGATTTTCTTTATCTTAAAGTACATCCGCAGCATAGGAAAAAACCATAGAAATGTGATGTTCATTGGAGAGAATGCTTCCACTACAGTTTTGAAAAATATTTTGAAGGAACGTAAAGATTTTGGATATAAAACCTTCAATTATACAGATGGTTATGATTTCCGCAGCATTACAGACTTCTGGAAGAGGAACGGCATCCACACGATATTTTTGCCCTCCGAAAATAGTTTTGATAAAGATTTTGAGGATCAGCTTTTCCGGCAGGCAGAAATTAATAAAGTCAAGATTGCCCTGGTTCCGAACATCATTCAGAATCATTTTTTTGAATATGAGTTTAGCTATATCGAGACAGTGCCGGTTCTGGAGCAAGCCAAGTATCCGCTGGATGTATTTTCTAATGCGACAATAAAACGCAGTTTTGATATCGTCTTTTCTGCGATCATATTAGTCGGAATTGGCACGTGGCTTTTTCCGTTAATTATATTATTGATCAAACTGGACGGCTCCGAAGGTTCACCATTTTTCATCCAAAAACGCTATGGCTTTCACGATGAGGTTTTTGACTGTCTTAAATTCCGAACCATGAAAGTGAATGAGCATTCTGCGGACAAAACGACCGATGTAGATGATGTAAGGATCACAAAAATCGGAAAGTTCCTGCGGAAAACGAGCCTGGACGAGATGCCGCAGTTTATCAATGTGCTGCTTGGTAAGATGTCCGTAGTGGGCCCGAGGCCCCACATGCTTCTGGTGGATGATTATTACAAACCAAAAATCAGCCGGTACAGCCTTCGCAGCATGGTAAAACCAGGGATTACGGGCCTTGCGCAGGTCAATGGACTGAGAGGCGACGAAGGCGATATGAACCTTGGAATGAAAAAAAGAATCCTTGCTGACTCCTTTTATGTCAGAAACTGGAGTTTTAGTATGGATATTGTTATCATTCTGAAAACTGTTTTCCTGGTCATTGGCGGCGATAAAAAAGCCCGTTAAGTATCCGGAAAAAAAACTAATTTAGCAATATGTTAAAAAGATTATTCGAATCTGTAGGAGAATATTTTATGCTGATGGGAAAAGTGATGAGCAAACCCCAGAAACGTAATGTATATCTCAAACTTTTAGTACGGGAATTTTATGATCTGGGAGTCAACTCCTTTGGTCTGGTACTCTTCACATCCTTTTTTGTGGGGGCGGTAGTGGCTATTCAGATGTACAATAACTTCAGTGCATCCTCATTCCCTATTCCGAACAGTTTCATCGGATATGCCACCAAGGTGGTTTTGATTCTGGAATTTTCGCCGACGATTATTTCCGTGATTCTGGCGGGAAAAGTCGGATCCTATATTGCAGGAAGCATCGGAACCATGCGGGTTACGGAGCAGATTGACGCACTTGACATAATGGGTGTTAATTCACCGAATTTCCTGATATTGCCAAAGGTGGTTGCGAGCGTTATTTTTAATCCTCTGCTCATTGCCATTAGTATTGTTGTAGGAATCTGGGGTGGATATGTAGCCGGAATAGCAACAGGCAACTGGACAAAAGCCGACTACATTACAGGTATCCAGATGTACATGCCTTCTTATTTTATCTGGTATGCATTCCTGAAAACTGCTGTTTTTGCTTTTTTAATTGCCACCATTCCTGCCTACTTTGGTTATAACGTCAAAGGCGGCTCACTGGAAGTAGGACGTGCCAGCACGCAGGCTGTGGTCTGGACAATGGTGTCTGTGATCATCATGGACTTATTACTAACCCAAATGTTACTGAGCTGATGATAGAGGTCAAAGAATTAAGAAAAAGTTTCGACAGCGTTGAGGTTCTTAAAGGCATTTCAACTACCTTCGATACAGGAAAAGTCAATCTAATCATTGGACAGAGTGGCTCGGGAAAAACAGTATTCCTTAAGTCACTTCTCAATGTTTACGAGCCATCCAGCGGAAGTATTCTTTTTGATGGCAGAGACATTGTAACCATGTCCAGAGAGGAGAAGCAATCCCTGCGATCGGAAATTGGGACGGTTTTCCAGGGCAGCGCTCTCTTCGACTCCATGACAGTGGAAGAAAATATCAGCTTCCCGCTGGATATGTTCACCAATCTCACTTACCGTGAGAAGAAACGCAAAGTGCTGGAAGTAATTGGCAGGGTCAATTTACAGAATGCGAATAAAAAATTTCCTTCCGAGATTTCCGGTGGTATGCAGAAACGTGTGGCCATCGCAAGAGCGATTGTCAATAATCCCAAATACCTTTTCTGTGACGAGCCCAACTCCGGGCTGGATCCTTATACTTCCAACGTGATTGATGACCTGCTGATGGAAATCACTAAGGAATACAATACCACCACTATTATCAACACCCACGATATGAACTCGGTGATGACCATTGGCGAGAAGATTCTTTACCTCAGACTCGGTGTCAAAGAGTGGGAAGGTAACAAAGATATCCTGGCTACGGCGAAAAATAAAAATCTTATTGATTTTGTGTATTCATCCGAACTTTTCAAACAGCTAAGAGAATTTATGCTGGAAAATGACCAGACCAGTCTTACGACTCAAAGCAAGCCGGAGACAGACCATCCATCACAATAATTAAACTATAATAAAATCAAACAAAATGACTAAAAAACTGATTAGCGCAGCCGCAATGTTCCTGGGACTGATGGCGTACTCGCAAGTAACTGTAGGCGTGAGAGCCAATGCCCTGTTTAATACTTCTTCTGCAAGCTGGGAAGAATTTAAAGGAACATTTAACAATGCTGTAGATAGTAAAGGAGACAATACATCCGGCTTCAATTTGGGTCTTGCATTTAAGATCGGATCTCCTGTAGGCGGATGGTTTGTAATGCCGGAAATTTATTATACTAATTTCAAGAGTAAGAATACAATCGAGGGTGTAGAGGTAGAAGCAAAAAGTGACAGATTAGATGTTCCTGTTATGATCGGTCACAATTTTCTTTTAGGAAAACTAGCAGCATTTGTGGGTCCTGTAGCTTCTTACAACCTAAGCGCCAATCAAAATAAAAACACTTTTATCGAAGATGCAAAAAATGAGTTTACTGTTGGTTATCAATTTGGTGCTCAGGCTACTCTAGGAAAATTTGTTGCTAATGCCAGATACGAGGGTGCTTTTTCTAAGGATACAAGAATTTTTAAATCTGTCGCAGGACAGGAAATCCGTTACGATAACAGACCAAGCATGTTTATTCTGGGGATCGGTTATAACTTCAAATAATCACTACTCCAAAAAATATGAGAAGGCTGGAAACGATTTCCAGCCTTCTTCATATATAGACCTTAAAAATTCACAAAAAAATCTCTGCTGTGAGAAATCATTTTTTGTACTACGAAAATATAAGCTTTTATTCAACAATTGTTTAACATAATAAACCAAAAATAGAACAATATTAACATCTTTTGTTTATTTTTGTTTCCAAACAATATTAACTTGAATGAAAGTTATACTTGAACACATTACGCCAGACGAAAACAGCTCTTTCAAAGTGCTGCACATTAAAGATGTTCCAATCTCGGAACTGAACTGGCAATACCACTATCATGTTGAATTTGAGATTGTTTGCGTATTTAATGGGAAAGGTACGCGCCATGTGGGTTATCATAAAAGCCATTTCGAAGATGGTGCGCTGGCACTTATAGGATCCAACATTCCACACTCCGGCTTTGGTCTTAATGCAACCGATCCGCATGAAGAGATCGTGGTTTTGTTCCGGGAAGAGATTCTTTCCCTGCCGGAAGGTGAGGCAGATACGGCAGCTATAAAAAAACTTCTGGAGATGTCCAGGTACGGCGTACTCTTCTCATCAAAAATAAAAAACCTGCTGATTCCCAAACTGGAAAAATTGGCTTCTGCAGAAGGTTACACACGTTATCTGCTCTTGCTTGACATCCTTTTCCACCTTTCCAAAACCGAGGAATATGAGGTGATGAATACAGAAGTGATGCCTTACACCATTGTATCCAGAAACCGTAACCGGCTGGAAGCGGTATTTACCTATGTGGAAAATGGGTACCAGAATGATATCGACATCATGCAGGCTGCCAATCTTGCGAATCTTACCAAACCGGCATTCTGTAATTTTTTTAAGAAAGCGACTTCACTAACTTTTGTAGAATTTGTGAACCGGTACCGGATTGACAAAGCATGCATTTTGCTTTCACAAGAAAAAAGCATAGCAGAAAGTTGCTATGCTACAGGTTTTAATAATATTACGTACTTCAATAAGATCTTTAAAAAGTATACCAATACAACGCCAGGACAGTTCATTAAAAATCTTTAAGATTAGTAATTGTTATGTCCTACCGTATTTTCTACTCTTTGTTTTTCCAACTCGGCCTTCTCCTGCTGAAGACGCTTCAATTCCTGACGGATTTGGGCTTCTTTCACTGCGCTCCCTTTGCTAAGATATCCTACAAGGCCTCCTATAATAAGCCCGATTCCGATTCCACATAGAGAACCATACACTACACGCAGGTCTACTGCCATATCATTAAGATAAAAAAGAAGACCTCCGATCCCAAAAAGGACGATACCAATAATGATTAAACTTTTCATAATTGTGATTTTTCTTTAAAATTAACAAAAAAATTAAAGCTTACCACCAGCTGTCCTATAATATTGCAATGCTTTCGGCATATCGGCATTCAGATCCGCAATTCTATTGGCAGGATTCGGGTGTGTAGAAAGAAATTCCGGTGGACGGCTGCCTGTAGAAGAGGCTTCCATTCTTTGCCAGAATGATGTAGCATTTCTTGGATCATAACCGGCCATCGCCATCAGGTACAATCCCATCTCATCCGCTTCGGATTCCTGTTTTCTACCATAAGCCATTAGTCCAACCTGGGCGCCCAAAGGATATAGCCGTTCAAAAATGCTGGACCATTGGCTGTTTGACATGCTTCCGCCAAGCAGATTTCCACCATATTGAGCGAGCATGGCCTGAGAAATTCTTTCATTGCCATGTCCTGCCAAAGCGTGAGAGACTTCGTGACCCATTACAACAGCTACTCCGTTATCGTCTTTGCACACTGGCATAATTCCACTGTAAAAGGCTACTTTTCCGCCAGGCATACACCATGCATTCAACTGAGGATCCTGTATAAGATTAAATTCCCAATTGTAACCATTGAGCGCAGATTGCCGCCCTATACTTTTGTAGTAGGCATAGGCAGCATTCTTAATTTTAGCACCCACATTCTTGACCCGGCTGGCATCGGCTGTTCCTGTGATTACTTTGGCTTTTGCCAGAGTGGTGCGGTATTCAGAAGCTGCTGCAGTTGCAATCTCAGAATTGTTGGCAATCTGGATGGAGGAACGGCCTGTAATAGGATTGGTAACACAGGCTACTAAACCCAGCCCAACCAAAATGTAAGAGGAGATTTTTAGGACTTTCATCGTTTATTCAAAATTTATTTGTGTTTTACAAGTTTTATTCCAAAAATTATTCTCCGTTCAGGAATGCGTCCCAGCCTTGCGCCGTGAGTGGAATCAACTGGTTAGAGCCACTTGCGACTAAGTAATTTCCAGAAGATTCTGCTGTTGCGTGGCCAATCACTGTAAAGTCCGGGTGATTTTTAATTTTGTCAAAGTCAGATGGCGAAATGGTGAAGAGCAGTTCATAATCCTCGCCACCATTTAGTGCAGCCATTGCAGGATTCAGGTTAAGTTCTTCCGCAGTAGAAATCATCGTGCTGTCCATAGGAATTTTTTCTTCATACAAGTGAAAACCAACCTTGGACTGATCCGATAAATGAAGAATTTCCGAAGCCAAGCCATCTGACACATCAATCATCGCTGTTGGCAAGATGTCCAGCTCCTCCAGTTTTTTACGGATGTCGGTTCTGGCCTCAGGTTTTAGCTGCCGCTCCAGGATATAATCGTAACCTTCCATCTCCGGCTGCATATCGGGATTCGCCAGATAAACAGAATGCTCTCTTTCTAAAATCTGAAGTCCCATGTAAGCACCGCCCAGATCTCCCGTAACGACTAAAAGATCATTCTCTTGGGCTCCGGTTCTTTTTACAATTTTATTCTCATCCTGAAGACCGATTGCCGTAATGCTCATGACGAGGCCTGCATTAGAACTGGTGGTGTCTCCACCAATTAGATCAACATGATATCGGTTGCAGGCCAGGGCAATTCCCGAGTAAATTTCCTCAAGTGCCTCCACCGGAAAACGATTGGACACTGCGACTGAAACCAGAATCTGCGTAGGCGTAGCGTTCATGGCGGCAATATCACTGATATTCACCGCTACGGCTTTATAACCAAGGTGTTTCAACGGAACATAACCCAAATTGAAATGAACACCTTCCGCCAGCATATCTGTAGAAATAACCATCTTGCTGCTTCCGGCATCAATGACAGCTGCATCATCGCCTACGGCAACTTTTGTGGAATCCTGCATCACAGGAAAATGTGCCGTTAAATGTTTAATCAAACCAAATTCTCCTAGTTTGGAAATCGGTGTCAATTGGGGTGATTTATCTTCGAGCATTTTTATTATTTATGTGAAATTAAATGTTAACCTAAAACTTTAGGATAGACTTTATTGGAACTGTGCAGCGTCCACATTCTCCGGACGGAAAGGCAGCGTTTTCAGGAATTCGCGGGAAATAGTCTGGACGTTTTCTGATTTGTACTCGTTCATAACTTCCATAATATCATCCGGAGGTGTGGTGGTTTTCCTCAGCATCATATCGATCCACACGCCCGTAGCTTCGGCAGTGGCACAATGCGTACCGTCCGGCAGGTAAAACTTATGGATAAACTGGTAGATAGAACCATCCTCCGACAGTGCCGCTACTTCCAGCCCTACGAAAACCGTCTGGTCTGCATAGATTTCTTTGAAGAACGAATAACGTTCGTGCAGCATCACCGGACCCACGCCCCAACGGTTCAATTGGGTAAGACCAATTTTATTTTTATTGAGAAAGGCCATCCTGGTTTGTGAACAATAATCCACATAGGTGGAGTTTCCCAGATGACGGTTTGCATCTATATCGCTCCAGCGCACTTCAAATTTATGGTAATAGACAGACATTTATTTCGATTTTAATATTCTTCAAAATTAACCATTTGAGGTGAATATTAAAAATGTAATTTTGCAGCAATGGATTCCGAAAAAAAGAAAATCATCATCATTGGCGGTGGCGCATCAGGATTTTTTGCAGCAGCCAATATCGATGAATCGCAATTTGATATAACGATTCTGGAGCAAAATTCTGATGTGTTGCAGAAAGTCAGGATTTCCGGTGGTGGCCGTTGTAATGTCACACACGCCTGCTTCGACCCTCGCGAGCTTACACAATTCTATCCAAGAGGTCATAAAGAGCTTCGCAGTGTCTTCACCAAATTTCAGCCAGGCGATACGATGGAATGGTTCGAGTCCAGAAATGTTCCGCTTAAGATAGAAGACGACAATCGTATTTTTCCCGTATCGAATTCATCTCAAAGCATTATAAATGCGATGATTGAGGAAGTTCGGCGTAAGAACTTTCAAGTCCGGACTCAGGTTTCAGTCATGGAAATTTTGCAGAGCGAGAATCACTACCTTATTAAAACCAGGCAGGGCGATTTTTCAGCGGATATTGTGATCTATGCCACAGGAAGCTCTCCCAAATCCTTGAAAATCATTGAAAAACTCGGGCATCAGATTATAGAACCTGTGCCTTCACTGTTTACCTTTAATATTAAAGATGCATTGCTGAAAGACCTGATGGGAACCAGTTTTGAGAATGCCGAAGTGCGGATCCCGAGCCTCAAAACTGAAGAATCCGGACCATTGCTCATCACACATTGGGGACTTTCCGGCCCTGCGATTCTCAAAATATCAGCCTGGGAAGCAAGAAGCCTTGCCATGTTGAAATATCGGTTCGAGATTGAGGTCAATTTTATTGCAATTGCAGCAGAGGAAGCGGAAGAAGCTTTGAAAAATCAGAAAAATAAGCACCCTAAAAAGTCTGTCGGCCAGTCGAAGATCTTCAATGTTACCAACCGATTCTGGAATAAGATCCTGGAGCTGTCCGGCATCCACCCGGAAAAGCAGATCGCCAATCTCTCCGGCAAGGAAATGAGTCAAATCATTGATTATCTTTGCAGGCACAAGATGACCGTCATTGGTAAGTCTACGTTCAAAGATGAATTTGTGACGGCCGGCGGCGTAGACCTGAAGGAAATTAATTTTAAAAATATGGCTTCCAAACTTTTACCCCATTTTTACATCTGTGGTGAAGTGCTTGATATTGATGCCGTTACAGGCGGTTTTAATTTTCAGGCATGCTGGAGTGAGGCCTGGTTAATCTCACAATATCTTAATATGAATTAACCGATTATTTTATTAATTTTGAAACTAAATTAAAATATCCTCTTAGATAATGAAATTTTTAAAAAATTTATTCTGGATTTTCGCAATCGGATTTCTTGTTACCTCTTGCCAGACCAGAGTTGTCTCGCCCAATAAACCGATGACTGATCATTCTCTGGATCTGTACAAGAGATATACAGTGATCACCAAAGATGCAAAATCTCAAAAGCTGGAAGTTGTAAAAGTGGACGCCACGAAAATCTACGGCAAAACAAAATCCGGCGAAATGGTGGAAATCGAGAAAAGCGATGTTCGTGAAATTAAAAAACCGGACGTGGTGACTTCGGTCATTATTGCGCTGGCTGCAATTGCCGCTGTTGTTTTTATACCGATCTGATTTTTTCGATCAGGAACAGCGCAGCGCAGCCTACAAAATAACACAGAATATCCAGCCAGCTGAATGAGTTGCCAAGCACGATCATCATGGTCCGATTGTCGCCAAAACCCATCCATTGGGCAAAGTGAAAATATTGTGCGAACTCTATCAAGCAGGAAAAAATAAAAATTCCAGTGATGAGCTTGGTGGAATGGACGTCTGTAAAAGCTTTGATGAAGTAATACATGAGCATCACCACCAGGACATCTCCCAGATATGCTCTCACAAAAAAGCAGTCTTTAAATTTTGTCGCAATGAGTACTTCGGTAATGAAAATGATGACTGCAATAATGAATAATCTGATATTGAATTTCATAGAGATTTAGCTTTTTTATATTCAAGATAAGAAAGTAAACTGTAATAGCCGACAAAGAGAAAAATCTTTCCGCCTACTGACATCATTACACCATCACCGACTTTCTGATGCGTGATTAACCCTATCTTTCCCAGCAATGATTCTGTAACCGTCACCACAAAAGACACCGCAAACACCAGGATCAGTCTTCCGCCGCGCGCCCGTGCTAGACGGTTTTTATGCTCCTCATCCAAATCGGACAAAAGAAAACGATGCGATAAAAAAATCGCTATAAATGTATTGAGATAAACGGAGTTCAAACCGAATTTGAAAAAGAAAAATACAAAACCTACAGCCAGGATTGAAAACATGATCCAGCGGCGAATAGCATCCGGAAGGTAAATGAAAATGATAACGGGAATGGCCAGCATCATATCAAAGAACCAAAGCCAGACATAACTCTTCTCAGCCGCTGAGCTTTGAGAACTGGGATAAAAGGCAATAACCAGATACTGCATAGCGAGAATACCGTAGGAAATAGCTGTCTCGTACTTCGAAAGAATATTGGAAGTTTCTAATATTTTCAATGTTTAAAACTTATTTTTTTAAATCAAATACAACATTTAGATTACACTTTTTGGACAATTTTTATTTCGGTGCAATTTTTGAAAGCGATTTAATTTAAATCTAAAGTTATGAAAAAGCTATTATTCATCATCGCTACATGTTCATTAATTTTCAGCTGTGTGCCGGACAAAGACAAACGTGAGGAGCGGAAAGCAGATCACAGCGCAGAACACATGCGTAACAAAGGCGTAGATTCTGCCGCACTCTCTCCGGAAAAAGAGGCAGATACGGTGAGCGTAAAATAATTATTTGCCAATCATTTTCTTAATGGCATTCAGTTTCATCAGGGCTTCAATTGGTGTCAATGTGTTGATGTCGATTTTTGTGAGTTCTTCCCGGATGTTTTCGAGGACAGGATCATCCAGCTGGAAAAAAGAAAGCTGAAGATTTTCTTCGGTGACACGTTTGATCTTTTCGCCAGAGTCCTGTGTTGTCCTGGTGGATTCCAAAGTTTTAAGAATTTCATTCGCACGATTCACCACTTTTGAAGGCATTCCCGCTAGTTTAGCGACGTGAATACCAAAGCTGTGCTCACTGCCGCCCGAAACTAATTTTCTTAAAAAAATAATATTGCCCTTGGCTTCCTGTATGGAAACGTGGAAATTTTTGATTCTCTCAAAGTTAACCGACATCTCATTCAGCTCATGATAATGCGTAGCAAAAAGCGTTTTTGGCTGCGTGGGATGCTGATGCAGATATTCCGCAATGGCCCAGGCAATGGAAACACCATCGTAAGTGGAAGTTCCGCGCCCTATTTCGTCCAATAAAATCAGACTTCGGTCCGAGATATTGTTAAGGATATTGGCCGCTTCATTCATTTCTACCATAAATGTGGATTCTCCTGCAGATATATTGTCGGTGGCGCCTACTCTGGTAAAAATTTTGTCCAGGGTTCCAATTTCTGCATGCTTCGCCGGAACAAAACTTCCGATCTGGGCCAGCAAAGCAATGATTGCGGTCTGTCTGAGAATAGCTGATTTACCCGCCATATTCGGTCCTGTGACCATGATGATTTGCTGGGAATCTCTGTCCAGGAAAACATCATTAGGAATGTAGGCGTCTCCGAGCGGCAAAGATTTTTCGATAATGGGATGCCTGCCTTCCTGTATAGTGATGGCGTAAGAATCGTTCAGAATGGGCTTGGTGTAATTGTCTTCCACCGAGAGTTCGGACAGTCCGGCGGCGCAATCCAGCTCACCCACCAGTTTGGAGTTTTCCTGCAGCTGGTCTATATAAATCAGAACATTATCACAGACATTTCTGTAAAGTTCCAGTTCCAGTTTTTCGATTTTATCTTCTGCACCCAGAATCTGACTCTCGTATTCCTTCAGTTCTTCGGTGATGTAACGTTCGGCATTTACCAAGGTCTGTTTACGGATCCAGTCTTCCGGCACTTTATCCTTATGAGTATTTCTAACCTCGATATAATAACCGAAAACACCGTTGAAATCAATTTTCAAGCTTGTAATTCCGGTTCTCTCGATTTCGCGCTGGCACATATCGTCCAGGAAACCGCGGCCTTTGCTTTGCAGATTTCGCAGATGATCCAATTCTTCCGAAATGCCTTCTCTGATGACATTTCCTTTGTTGATATTCACAGGAAGTTCGTCATTCAGATGACTGCTGATAAGATCAATTAATTCTTCCAGATTAACGAACGGGTCAATCCACGCTAGAACGTCCGGAAATTTCAGGAGTTTTTTCCGTATTTCATTGATATTAATAATACTCTGGCGGAGGTAACCTAATTCTTTAGGACATATCTTTTCCGCGGCCAGCTTACCAATCAGCCTGTCCAGATCTGAGATACCTTTCAAGAGATCCTTGACATCGTATTTCAAAGCATCTTCCTTGTTGAGGAATTCAATCAGACTTAGTCTTCTGATGATGTCACTGATGTTTTTTAGAGGAAGGATCAACCGTCTTCTCAACAATCTTCCGCCCATTGGCGTGCAAGTCTTGTCGATAATATCGAGGAGTGATTTTCCCTGATGATTGGCAGAGTGAACAATTTCCAGATTGCGCAAGGTGAAGTTATCCATCATCAGATAATCATCCTGCGGAATCAATTGGATTTTGGTAATGTGCTGAAGCAGGGCATGATGAGTATCCTCCACAAGATATGCGAAGATCGCTCCCGCCGCTGTAATCCCGAGTTTCAGATCCTCGATTCCAAAACCTTTAAGAGATTGTGTCTTGAAATGCGCCGTAAGTTTTTCATAAGCGTAAGGATAGCGGAATGCCCAGTCTTCCAGCTTGAAGACATTTTTATTTTTCAGCTGCGACGGAATTTCGGAGGTTCTCTGGTAGATGATTTCACTCGGATCAAAGGTGTGGACAATGTGAAGCAATTTTTCCAGATTTCCTTCACTCACCAAAAATTCTCCGGTAGAAACGTCCACCAGCGCCATGCCGTACTTTTCTTTTTCTTTATGAAGCGATAGCAGGAAATTATTTTTCTTGGAAGATAAAACCTGGTCGTTGAACGTAACGCCCGGCGTAACCAATTCTGTCACACCACGTTTCACGATTCCTTTAACCGATTTTGGGTCTTCCAGCTGGTCACAAATGGCAACACGCATTCCGGCTCTCACCAGTTTTGGCAAATAAGAATCCACGGAATGGTGCGGAAAACCGGCTAGCTCAATGTGGCCTTCACCGTTGGCTCTCTTGGTCAGAACAATGCCCAGGATCTGCGAAGTTTTGATCGCATCCTGTCCAAAAGTTTCGTAGAAATCTCCTACGCGAAACAGCAGCAAAGCATCAGGATACTTGGCCTTGATGGTATTGTACTGCGTCATTAACGGCGTTTCTTTCTTTGCCAACGGTCTGAATTTTTTGAAGCGCTAATTTACAAAATTAAATAAGAGCAGGGAAACCCAGACTAAGGCAAGCCCGTAAAAAAAACAACTAAATTGGATTGAGTGAGGGACTTATTAAAAGAAAATCAGTTTTAATCCGTTTAATTAGTAAATTTGGCTCTTAATGCAGCTTTTCATTTTAATGAAATAGACTGGCGACAAGACTTAACCTCAAAAAATGACGATAACTATCGAATGAAAAAATACTTTTACCTTCTGCTATTACCTTTATCTCTTACCAACTGTTACACTTACAAAGTTGCTGCTGAAGGCGATGACGCCGCACCATTGAATGAGAAGGCACAGACAAAAGTCAATACCATGCAGCCCAAAGTTGCAATGGCTGCCAACCAGGCTACCATGGATATGAGCGAAGCAAAAGCTACCACCACGCATCCTCAGAAAAAACCAGCGAAACCGAGACCAACCAGTATTACCGAAAAGCTGGAACCTAATAAATATTATAAAATTGATGTGGCAGACCGAAGCTACAAAATCCAGGTGAAACAGTGGGAAAGCGATTCTCTGGTGGCCAATGTGATTCACAAACCTAAGAAAATCCTTAAATTCCATAAAAATCAGATCAACCAGTCTACTATTGCAGAACGCCGTTTCTCGCAGCCTGTGGCCGACATTCTTACGGTAGCTGCTTATACGGGAATAGGCGTCGGAATCTGGGCACTGGTAAGCCAATAATTGTGATCAAGACCTGATTATCAAGCAACTGTTTAAATTGATATCAGAATCATAAATAATATCAGTTGGAAATTATTTAAAATTTATCCAAATAGCCTCATATTTGCATCTAAAAGCTAAAGCCGAAACACCTTAAAAAAATAAAAGTTTGAACAAATTTTACCACAATGAAGGTTGAGCAGATATATACAGGTTGCCTAGCACAAGGCGCTTACTACATAGTTTCCGGAAACGAAGCCGCCATTATAGATCCCTTGAGAGAAGTAAAACCTTATCTTGAAAGATTGGCAAAGGACCAGGTGACACTCAAATATATTTTTGAAACGCATTTCCACGCCGATTTTGTTTCCGGTCATCTGGATCTGTCACACAAAACAGGTGCTCCTATTGTATTCGGACCTACTGCAGAGCCTGAATTTGACGCGTTAATTGCGGAAGATCAGCAGACTTTTACAATTGGTGATGTCAAGATTAAAGTGCTTCACACGCCCGGGCACACCCTGGAAAGCTCAACGTTTCTTCTGATCGATGAAAATGGTTTGGAGACCGCCATTTTCTCGGGTGACACGCTATTTCTTGGCGACGTAGGACGGCCAGATCTTGCCCAGAAAGCTGGCGAACTGACGGAAAAAGATCTGGCAGGAATGCTCTACGACAGTCTTCACAGCAAGATTCTCCCTTTGGATGATTCGATTACCGTTTACCCGGCGCACGGTGCAGGTTCTGCGTGCGGAAAAAATATGCAGAAGGAAACTGTGGATACATTGGGCAACCAAAAAAGAAGCAATTATGCGCTGAATCAGCCTGATAAAGAATCTTTTATCAATGAGGTTCTTGATGGATTGACCGCACCGCCAAAGTATTTTGGAATGAATGTGGCGATGAATAAAAGTGGCTACGAGAGTTTTGAAAAAGTACTGAAAAAAGGGAAAAATCCTTTGTCTGTAGAAGAGTTCGAAACGGCGGCTGAAGAAACCGGCGCTTTGATTCTGGACACAAGAAGTGCGGCAATTTTTCATAAAGGTTTTATTCCCAATTCTATTAACATTGGCATCAAAGGTGATTTTGCACCTTGGGTCGGTGCAATGATTGTGGATGTGCAGCAACCGATTCTTTTGGTTTCTGACGAAGGAACCGAAGAGGAAGTCATTACCAGATTAAGCAGAGTGGGTTTCGACAATGTTTTAGGCTATTTGGAAGGAAGTTTCGATGCCTGGAAAAATTCCGGTAAAGAGACAGACCAGATCCGAAGAATCCCGGCGGATCAATTTGCCGATGAATACTCGGACGAATTAAATATTATCGATGTCCGTAAAGAGACAGAGTTTGAAGCCGAACATTTGGACGGTGCAGACAGTAAGCCTTTGGCCAATATCAATGACTGGAGTCCGGAGCTGGACAATTCTGAGCATTTTTATATCCACTGTGCGGGCGGCTACAGAAGTATGATTGCGGCAAGTATTTTGCAGGCAAGAGGTTACAGAAATTTTACTGAAGTGGACGGTGGTTTCAGTGCGATTAAGAAAACAGGGAAATTTCCATTGAGCAATTTTGTATGTCAAAGTAAAACTTTGTAGAATAATTGAACATAAAGTTCACAAAGTTTTTGATTTATTGAAAGTTTCACAAAGGCGCTTCGCTTAGAGAAGAATAGTTTTACTTTGTTAAGTTTTACGTCTTTGTGAAACTTAATATTTGTGTAATAACAAAGAAAACGTTGTGGTCTTACTGTTCAAAAAAATATTTAATTATGTCACAAAAATTTCAAGAACTCATCCAATCAGAACGTCCTGTTCTTGTTGATTTTTTTGCCACCTGGTGTCAGCCTTGTAAAGTCCAGTCCTCGGTTTTGAATTCTGTAAAAGAAAAAGTGGGCGAAAAGGCAAGAATAGTAAAAATTGATGTGGATCAGTTTCCGTCCATCGCTGCAGACAATGGTGTGCGCGGTGTTCCTACGTTGGCGATTTTCAAAAATGGCGAATTACTCTGGAAAGAAAGCGGCGTCCATGATGTAAATTCTTTGGTGGGCTTGCTGGAGCGGCTTTCTGGTTAGAAATAAACATTAAATTTGTCATTCTGAAAGAATCTGAATGACTATTAAGTCAATAGCGTAGATTCCTGCTGAATGACAATATTGTGAAATAATTATTTTTTGTAAATAATCTCAAAATCATCTCTCTCGTCTAAAAAAGGAAACTTAGCTCGGAAGTCTGCAAGTTCATGCAGGTTCCATTCTGCAAAGACAACATTATTTTTTCTTTCAGAGATTTCTTTTCCATCCGGAAAATAAACCAATGAACTTTCTTCATATTCCAGATGATAACCATCGGTTCCGATTCTATTCAATCCAAACAGATAAGCCTGATTTTCAATGGCTCGCGCTTTCAGCAAGGATTTCCAGGCATCGACTCTGGATTTTGGCCAATTGGCAACATACAAAACGGCATCATAATCATTCTGATTTCGCGAGAAAACAGGAAATCTTAAATCAAAACAAACCTGCAGCAAAATTTTAAATCCTTTTAATTCAACCACTTCCCGAATCTCTCCTGCTGTGTAAATCTTATCTTCCCCGGAATACGAAAACAAATGTCTTTTGTCATAATATTCAAAATGACCATCCGGGAAAACGAAGTAAAAGCGGTTGTAGAATTTCCCATCGTCTTCTACAGAAACACTACCTGCCACTGCCGAATCTTTGGCCTTGGCGAAGCCTTTCATCCAGCTTAACGATTCCTCATTTCTGTCCGCCACCTCTTCCGCTTCCATGCAAAATCCTGTAGAAAACATTTCCGGCAAAAGAAACAAGTCGGCATCAATGCCCGTCAGTTCACTTTCAATTTTTCTGAAATTTGCATTTTTATCTTTCCAGACCATATCCAGATTTAATCCGGCAATTTTGAGTGTTGACATACTTTTAAAGTTTACTGCAAGTTACAACTTTAATGGTTCCGATCATAATAAAGTCTTAATAAAAACCGTTGAGATTGGATCGCTTTACGTTAAAGTCTCCTAAATATTCGTTAAAAACCGATTATCTAATCTGTTGATAACCTTTAATATATAATTTTGCATCACTTTAATAAAACTTTAATAAATATATTTGAATGAAGAGATTCCCATTATTGTTGTGTTTAGTTTATCTGGTAACCACCTCATTTTATCCCGGAAGTTCCGAAAGTAATTCTGCTCCGGAAATGGTAAAAGTTACAGAGATCACACTGAGCCCAAAAGAGAATGTCTCCCCTCAAAATCCCGCTGAAGAAATCTACAGACAGCTTCAGTTTACGGAAGAAACCTTGAATTTTGAAGTCTTCGAAAAAGCTTTTTGGGGATTCCAAAATTTGAAAAAATCCGGAAAACTGAGACCCGACCAGGATGTTCTGTCCGTATGCGACTTCAGCCTGTCGTCTAACAGAAAACGACTCTGGGTGATTGATCTGGGAGAGAAAAAAGTACTGTTCAATACTTTGGTAGCGCACGGAAAAGGGACAGGCGAAGAATTTGCCACCAACTTTTCCAACACCGAAAACTCCCATCAGTCCAGCCTGGGCTTTTATGTCACAGAGCAGACTTACAATGGTGATAACGGCTATTCGCTGAGACTTTTCGGCATGGACAGAGGTTATAACGATGCGGCACTGGAGCGCTGTATCGTGATGCACGGCGCTAAGTATGTGAGTGAAGATTTCATCAGATCGGAAAAACGATTGGGAAGAAGCTGGGGTTGCCCTGCAGTTCCTGCGAGCCTGGCAAAACCGATTATTAACACCATTAAAAATCAGACCTGCCTGTTCATTTACTATCCGGATCAGAACTATCTGGCGAGTTCTCAATGGCTGAAGAATATGCAGAAGACAGATTCTATTCTCAATGCTCCGGCAAAAACGATGGCAACGAATTAGATCATTGTATTTGGTACAAAGTAAAAAGTAAGAAGTAAGAAATAAAAAGTGAAAAGTGAAAAGTGAAAAGTGAAAAGTGAAAAACCCTTTCTGAGTTCCGAACTCAGAAAGGGTTTTTTATGTTTAAGCTTGTAAGCTCGATTTACTAAGGATTTTTCACCAACAGTCGGAAACCTTCGCCATGCACGTTGATGATTTCCAAACCTTCGTCATCCTTCAGGAGTTTTCTGAGTTTGGCAATGTACACGTCCATACTTCTGGCGGTGAAATAATTTTCCTTTTTCCAGATCTTTCTCAGGGCAAGATCTCTTGGCATAAAATCGTTTCTGTGGATGCAGAGTAGCTTCAGCAATTCGTTTTCCTTCGGAGATAATTTGTATTCGTTATCGCCCACTCTCAGCTGTCTCAGCATCGAATCGAAGAAGATATTGCTGATCTTGAACTGTTCCTGATCTTCATTTTCCAAAACGGCACTTCTCTGCAGAATGGCTTTGATCTTATACAAAAGCAATTCCGTATCGAAAGGTTTGGTAATATAATCATCCGCACCTATCTGGTAACCTTTCAGAATATCTTCTCTCATATTTCTTGCGGTAAGAAAGATGATCGGCGTGTTTTTATCGATTTTCTTGACATCTTCTGCCAATGAAAACCCGTCTTTTTTCGGCATCATCACATCGAAAATGCAGATGTCGAATTCCTTTTCTGTAAACTCTTTAAGTCCCATTTCGCCATCGGTGGCCAGGGTAACCTCGAAGTTGTTGATCGTCAAATAATCCTTTAGAACAGCGCCAAAACTCTGGTCGTCTTCTACTAATAATATCCGGTTGCTCATAATTTTATGATTGATGTTAATTTACTTATTGATTAAAAAATTGATGATAAACTCTAAAGCTGTCATCTAATCTATTCCAAATTTTCTTAAACCATCGGCAGTTTGATAGTGAATATACTGCCTTTACCTTTCTGAGAATCTACGAGAATCTGACCTTTATGGATTTCCACAATTTTCTTCACATAAGAAAGCCCGAGACCTTGTCCTTTCACATTATGGATATTCCCGGTTTCTTCGCGGAAAAACTTCTCGAAAATTTTATTTTTATTCTGAGATTCCATTCCCATGCCTTTGTCCGAGATTTCAATCACGTACCAGCTGCCTTCATTTCTGGTCGCCAGCCTGATTTCCGGTGATTCCGGAGAATACTTATTAGCATTGTCCAGCAGATTTACCAGGGCATTGGAAAGGTGGAATTCGTCTACGCGGAAATTATATTGGGTAGCGTTGAATTCTGTCGTCAGGCTGCCGTTTCTTTCATTGACAATCAGGCGGAAAGATTCGGCAATGCTCTTGATCAGTTCCCGCACATTGGTCTCTTTCAGATGCAGCGGCATTTCGTTGCGTTCCAGCTTGGACATATTAAGCACGGTCTCTACCTGTTTTTTCATCCGTAGATTTTCCTGTTTGATGAGTCCTGAATAATATTTGACCTTATCCGGATCCGTTGCAATTTTATCATTGGCCAGAGAATCGCTGGCAACGGAAATGGTAGCCAACGGCGTTTTGAATTCATGCGACATGTTATTGATAAAATCCGTTTTGATCTCCGCAATCTTCTTCTGACGCATCATATAATTAATCGAAATGATATAAATCCCAAGAATCGTCAGCAGTGAGATGAATGTTCCTAACAGCATTGGCAAATTATGCTTCACCAGCGAATAATCTTTCCGCGGAAAAACCAATGCCAATGTATAAAGCGTTCTGTCCTTGCTGTCTGTAAAAAGTGGGTAAGTATAATTCGTTTTATCTTTCTGATCCAGATAAATATTATTGGCAATAGACGTCAGCTGATTTTTTTTGTTGATGACACCAAACCCGAACTTCGTATCAATACCTTTCAAACGCAGTTCTTTGGCGATGACCGAATCGATGGTTTTATTATCTACCCTTTTTTCAATCGGCAGACTGGTGGCGCTCAGCCTTGCAAATTCCTTCATCTGGAAAGAATTATCGTCCAAATCCTTGCTGATATTCGTTGTGAGCGGTTCCGGCGAGTTACGCTTCAATTTCAGCTGGCCTTCATCTTTATACAGCTTCGTGGTATAAAGTGTGTCCCCTTTTGCAGATACGGGAATATTTTGCTTTTCAACAATGCTGGTCTGAAAGAGAATATTGGAACGGTTGGCCGAATCGGAGCTCTGCTGAATGTATGTTTTAATGGGCTGATTATTGGATGCCAAAACTTCTTTACCGACATTATTATAAGTTTCATTCCAATACTTATTAACTTCGATCTGATTGACTTTCTGGGTAGAGGTTTCCAATGCAGAGTAAACTTTATTGGAAAAATCCTGCTCCAGTGCGCCGTATAATTCTTTAATCCAATACAGCTGCAGCGAAACAAAAACCACCAGGGAAATCGTCATGAATACAGATATAATTGGAATAAATTTGTTATTCATCGTTATTTTTAATTTTGAAAAGTTAAAATTACTTTTTTTAAGAATATCTACATAATTAAAACGCTATACAATTACAAATTATTTCTTAAAACAGAGTTTTTTAACATTTTATTAGGAATATCAAAAATATTGCCACATACTAAAGTTTGGTGTGATTTTTACAATCATCAACATAAAATTCAAATTATGAACTCAGAAATTGTATTCAATAAAGACGCTGACAGCGGTATTTACGTCATGAAAGTTTTTCACTCTGATGTGTCTACGCTTTGGGATCATTTTACCAAATCTGACCTCTTAGACCGATGGTGGGCACCTCAGCCTTGGCAATGTGAAACGGAGAAATTGGATTTCCGCGAAAACGGAATCTGGCACTACGCCATGAAAGGTGCGGATGGCGAGCGTCATTTCGCTTTCGTTCAATATGGTGAAATCATGCAGCACCGAAGCATTTCCTGGACCGATGCATTCTCAGATGAAAAAGGCAAAATTGACGACGCCCTGCCGAAATCTACCTGGCTGATAGGCTTCACCGGCATTGATGAAGGCACCAGAATGACTTTCAATATTCATTTCAATTCCACCGAGGAAATGCACAAGATCGTTGAAATGGGATTTGAAGAAGGTTTTAAAACGGGATTGAATCAATTGGAGGATTTAATAATTGTAAAATCGTTAAATCGTTGAATCGTTGAATCGTTGAATTGTTGAATTGTTGAATCGTTAAATCGTAGAATTATCGATTTAGCAAATTTACAATTCTACGATTTCCGAATTATTAATCCAGGTTAATCTCTTCATCTTCGAAGTATTGAATGATCGCTTTTTTCATCAGGAGCAATTGTTCGTTAGGCTTCAATTCCGGCAGATCTTCGAGTTTTTCGAATTCCGGCCAGCCGTCATTATAATGGCTGAACCTGTAGTACCCGAAAGGTTCCAGTAACCTGCAGACTGCAATATGAATGAGATTGACCTTGTCACCCTTAGTAAACTTCTGCTGTCCGCTGCCCAGCTCCTGAACACCGATGAGAAAAAGCATCGTTTCTATCGGCGGATTTTTTTCGGTTTGAAAATTAACCTCAAAAAATGCTTCTATTTTTTTCCAATATTCTGCTTCGTTCATAATCAGTGTTTTAATCCTTCAATTTTAAACAAGAATGCATATTCCAGGGCAATTTCTTTCAGGCTCTCAAAGCGGCCACTTGCACCGCCGTGTCCGGAACTCATATCGGTTTTGAAGATCAGGATGTTATTATCGGTTTTCAAATCCCGCAGCTTCGCAGTCCATTTGGCCGGCTCCCAATATTGCACTTGAGAATCATGAAAACCTGTAGTAATCAGAACATTAGGATAATCTTTGGATTCAATATTATCGTACGGCGAGTAGGATTTTATATAATCGTAAAATTCCTTCTCATTCGGGTTTCCCCATTCATCGTATTCTCCCGTGGTTAAAGGAATGGTGTCATCCAGCATCGTGGTGACCACGTCTACAAATGGCACCTGGGCCACAATTCCGCTGAACAACTCAGGATTATAATTAATTACAGCACCCATCAGCAATCCGCCTGCACTGCCGCCCATGGCGTAAAGGTGTTTTGATGCGGTGTACCCGTTCGATATCAAATGTTGGGCTGCATCAATAAAATCAAAGAATGTATTTTTCTTCCGGAGCATTTTGCCATCTTCGTACCATTCGCGTCCCAGATATTCGCCACCACGGATGTGAGCAATCGCATAGATAAATCCTCTGTCCAGCAATGACAATCTTACGCTGGAAAAAGTAGCATCTACGGTGTGGCCATAACTTCCGTATCCATACAGCAACAAAGGCGTATCCGCAGATTTTTTGGTGTTTTTATGATAGACCAAAGAAATGGCAACTTGTTTCCCATCTCTGGCGGTAGCCCAGATCCTTTCCGATGTATAATTTTCCGGAGAAAACGTTCCACCCAATACTTCCTGCTGCTTGACCAGAATTGTGGATCGCTCCTTCATATTGTACTCGTACGTAGACGACGGCTTGGTTAATGATGTATAACCAAAGCGCAGAATCTCTGTGTCGAATTCCATATTAATCCCGATGTAGGCCGTGTAAGTAGGATCCGAAAACTGCAGGTAATGAGAGCTGTGATCTTGACTGTCAATGATGTTGATTTGTAACAATCCTTTTTCGCGTTCTTCCAGCACGAAGTGATTCCTGAAAATCTCGAAGCCTTCCAGCAAAACATTTTCTCTGTGCGGAATAAAATCCTGCCAATATTCCATGGAAGGCTGATTGACCTTAGTTTTTACAATTTTGAAATTGGTAGCGTCATCTGCGTTCGTAATGATGTAAAATTCATCCTCATAATGTTCTACAGAATATTCCAGATCTTCCGTTCGCGGCTGTACAATAGTCCAGTCTGCAAACACATTATCAGAAGGAATAAAACGCATTTCATCTTCATTGGTAGACGATGAGGCGATGAAAATATAGTCCATCGACTTGGTTTTGAAAACACTGACATCGAAGGTTTCATCTTCTTCATGAAAAATCAAAACATCCTCCGCTGAATCTGTGCCCAGCTTATGACGATATATCTGAAACGCTCTCAGGCTTTCATCTTTGCGGATGTAGAACACGTGTTCATTATCTCCGGCCCAGACGGCTTTTCCCGTAGTATTTTCGATACTGTCGCTATAAAATTCCCCGGTCCTGAGGTTTTTGAAAAAGATTTTATAAATCCTGCGGCCTACATTATCTGTGGAGTAGGCAATAATTTCATTGTTGACACTCACCGAAATACTGCCGGTATCGAAGAATGCTTCACCTTCTGCCAGAATATTGACATCCAGGAGAATTTCCTCTTCATTGTCCAGCGTGTGAAATTTTCTGGAGAAGACCGGATATTCTTTTCCTGCTTCGTAACGGACAATATACCAGTAACCATTGAAGAAATACGGCAGAGACTCATCATCTTTTTTATAGCGCGCTTTGATTTCTTCGTACAATTCATTCTGGAGATCTTCCGTATCCTTCATCACGAAATCGGTGTAAGTATTTTCTTCTTCCAGATATCGGATCACTTCGGGATTATCGCGCTGGTTCATCCAGAAAAAAGGGTCATTCCTCGTATCATTATGGATTTCCAGAAGTGTATCTATTTTTTTTGCTTTAGGAGCATTCATTATTGAAGTTGATATTAATAAAACCTCTCAGCCTATTTTATTAAATTTTGTATATAAACTTTAGCAGTCAATTGATCATTAATTTAAAAAAAGAACTGAATGGTTAAGGGTTTTCTGAATTAATTTTCAGCCTTAAAAAAATTAAACAAAAAACCATCTTCTCGGAAAGAAGACGGCTTTAATTATTTGTCCATCAATTATTTATTGACGCTTCTGATGTATTTTTCAATGGCCATGGTCATAGAAGGTGTTTCCTTCGTGGGTGCCATCACATTGACTGTAAGATCCGCTTCTTCCGCGGCAGCCTGTGTAGTAGTCCCGAACACTGCAATTTTGGTCTCTTCCTGCTTGAAATCAGGGAAATTGATATTCAGCGATTTGATCCCCTGCGGGCTGAAGAAAACCAGCATATCGTAATCTTTGACATTGATATCGGTAAGGTCGCTGGCCACCGTCTTGTACATGATGGCTCGGGTCCAGTCCAGATTTGCGGCATCCAGCACACGCGGAATTTCCGGCGTCAGGATATCGGAAGACGGCAAAAGATATTTCTCGCCGGGATGCTTTTTGAAAAGCGCCGCCAGGTCTGAAAAATTCTTCTCCCCGAAACTGATTTTTCTTTTCCTGTAAACAATGTGTTTCTGCAGGTAATTAGCAATAGCCTCGGACTGGCAAATGTAACGCATAGAATCCGGAACGGTAAAGCGCATTTCCTCGGCCAGACGAAAATAATGATCTACTGCATTTTTACTCGTGAAAATGATTCCTGTATATTGTGTCAGGTCTATTTTCTGAGTTCTGAGCTCTTTGGCATCCACACCCTGAACGTGGATAAAAGGCCTGAAATCAATTTTGATTTTTTCCTTCTTTGCAATTTCCAAATAAGGTGAAGATTCATTCGGAGCAGGCTGGGAAACTAAAATAGATTTTATTTTCATCTCAAAACGTGTATGTTACATTTAATAAAACAAGAACTTCCAAAGCACCACAAAAGGTACAATTTGAAGCGTGCAAATATACAAAAATTTATAATACCATTTTTCCGGCAGTACCGGCCGATTGTAGAACAGGTATATCATAATTTTCAAAATTAATGTACCTGCAAACAATCCTAACAACCCATAAAAATATTGTACCAAATCCACCGGGTAGAAATAAAGGATAAAGGAAAGGATTAGAAATAGCAGCGACTCCAGAAAGAGATACTTGCTGGCTATCAGCGTAAAAGCTTTAAGATTTCTGACGCTTCCGACACTAGCGTAAAATAAAAAAGTGAGAAGCATTCTGACCAGATCAAAAACGATCAGCGTAAAGAACGTAAATCCAAACTTATTCAGCTCCCATCCAAAAAACCGGATTTCTGAAAATATGCGCGGAACCACCGTGATGTACTGGGAAATGAGTACTGCAGCCATCAGGCAGCGCACCAGTGATACCAGCAGCCAGGTAGGAGTAAGATTACTGACATCTTCAACCTTCTGCATCAGAAAATCTTTTACAGTAGCATCTCTCTGAAACACAGACAATAAGAGGATGTAGATGAAAACACTTCCAAGAATGCAATACACCACCCAGTCATTATGTTCCGTAATCCTTACCAATGGTTGAAATTTTTTGCAAAAATAAGGAATTGCACTCCGTCAAACGTTATAAGTTTGGTAAAAAATTAAAACTTTGAAATAATTAATACTAAAAACTGCCGATAAATGTTTGATGTTTATTAAAAAACCGTATTTTTGTGATTATTGAGTTTGTCTATCAATTTCAAAATATTGATAAACAACTTGATCGCAACTTAGTATGGCAGACTCTTACAAAGCGATTTTCGAACATAATAAAGAATGGGTGGAAGCCAAGCTTTCTGATAACCCTAATTATTTTCATGAGCTGGCGAAGACGCAACATCCGGAATATCTTTATATAGGCTGTTCGGACAGCCGCGTTACGGCAGAAGATATGATGGGCGCGCAGCCTGGTGATGTTTTTGTCCACAGGAATATCGCCAATGTGATCAACACGCTGGATATGAGTTCTACAGCAGTGATACAGTACGCAGTGGAACATCTTAAGGTAAAGCATATCATCGTCTGCGGACATTACAACTGCGGTGGCGTGAAGGCCGCAATGACTTCGCAGGATCTGGGCCTTCTGAATCCATGGCTGAGAAACATCCGGGATGTTTACAGGCTCCATCAGAAAGAGCTGGATGCCATTCAAGAGGAAGCCAGAAGGTATGACCGCCTTGTAGAACTGAATGTACAGGAACAGTGCATCAACGTTATAAAAATGGCGTGCGTCCAGGAACGTTATATCCTGGAAGAGCAACCCGTGGTGCACGGATGGGTCTTTGATCTGAGATCAGGAAAAATCATCGACCTAGAAATCGATTTTGAAAATATATTAAAAGATATCCAGAAGATCTACAACCTTACAGATTCTGACTGGGTGATGAGCAGAAAAAAATAAGCTCACGGAAAATGAAGTATTGGAGTATCATCACATTAACGGTTTTTCTTAATTTTACAGCGCTGCCGGGCATCGCTGCAATCTTTGGCTGGGAACTTCCGAGAACTAATATGGTGATCAATGAGGAAGAACAGCACGCCCATACTTCTATTGTCATTAACGAAAAAACGATTCCCAAAACGATGGACATTCATGATTTCATCCGGTTTTTCGAATCAGATACGCATAAACAGATCGTTGTGAGTTGGGATTCGGGACTCTACTTTCCGCCCACGCTCAGCACTTTTTCTCCACCTCCGGAAGCCTAAATAACATTTCGATTTTACAGCATTGTACTCCACTGTCTTTAAGTGGCAGCGTTCTGTGCTGTAATCTAAAGATCTGGCGATCTTTCTCTATTTTATGTTATTTATTTTATTCATGACATGCCTTTAGGTCAGACACTGGCTTGAAATCAAACCCTTTTTATTTATGAAAAAGTCAACATCTTTGTTCGGAGGAATCAAAGAAAACTTTCCATCTGGTCTTGTGGTCTTTTTGGTCGCATTACCATTGTGTTTAGGCATTGCCTTGGCGTCCGGCGCGCCACCACTTTCCGGTATTATTGCCGGTATTGTGGGTGGTATCGTGGTTGGAAGCATCAGTAATTCCAATATTTCTGTCAGCGGCCCTGCAGCAGGGCTTACAGCGATTATTCTGGTAGCAATTACCGACATCGGCGCATTCGAATTATTTTTATGTGCCGGGATCATCGCCGGGATTATCCAGCTTATTCTCGGATTTTTCCGCGCAGGAAGCATTTCCAATTACTTTCCCAATAATGTTATCGAGGGTATGCTGGCCGGTATCGGTATCATTATCATTTTAAAACAATTGTCGCATGCGGTAGGTTTTGACAAAGATTATGAAGGTCATCAGTCTTTATTTGACAACGGATTTAACATCCATTATTTCTCAGAACTGTTTGCCGCAATCCATCCTGGTGCTATTGTTATTACTTTAGTATCGATGGCTATTCTCCTGGCCTGGGATCATATTACGGTTCTGAAAAGGCTCAAGCTTTTGCCGGGCGCACTGGTGGCAGTGATTGTCGGGATTCTGCTGAATGAATTTTTTAAAATGACCGGCAGCGCGCTGGCCATAGCGCCGGAACACCTGGTAAATCTTCCTGTACCATCATCATTGGATGAATTCAAAAATCTCGTGACATTCCCAGATTTTAAGGGATTTGCCAATCCAAAAGTGTGGATTACGGGAGCGACCATTGCGATCGTGGCTTCCATCGAAACCCTGCTCTGTATTGAGGCTTCGGACAGGCTGGATGTAAGAAGACGGATCACCGATACCAATCTGGAACTCAAGGCTCAGGGCATCGGAAATCTTATCAGCTCTTTCATAGGCGGACTTCCAATGACTTCCGTGGTCGTAAGAAGTTCTGCCAATGCCAACGCAGGGGCCACTTCCAAACTGTCTGCAATTATCCACGGCGTTTTGCTGTTGCTGTGCGTGCTGTCTATTCCGTTCATTCTCAACCTGATTCCGCTGGCAACCTTGGCAGCAGTTTTGATACTGGTGGGATACAAATTGGCAAAACCGGCCACGTTTAAACATTTTTGGCATAATGGAAAATACCAGTTCATTCCCTTTGTGGCAACAGTAGTCGCTGTAGTGGCAACGGATCTGCTGAAAGGAGTGGGAATTGGGTTGCTGATTTCGGTCTTTTATATTCTGCAGGGCAATATGAAGCGGGCTTATTACCTTAGCCGGGAAACCTTGAACGATGCCGATGAGATCACCATCAAGCTGGCCGAGGAAGTATCGTTCCTGAACAAGGCAGCCATTAAAAAGACACTTAAAAATATTAAACCTAATTCTAAAGTCATCATTGATGCGAAAACAACATCTTACATTACAACAGATGTTCTGGAGATGATCCAGGATTTTGCCAATGTGCGGGCGAAGGAAGAAGACATTGAGGTAGAACTTATCGGATTCAAAACATCTTATAGAGATTATGCCAGTGATCAGGATTCGCACGTGGTGGTGAATCATAAACGAGCCATGTAATTTATAAATTTATTTAATTTAACAATCAAAAACACAGACTTACTCAAACAATCAGAAATTATGAAAGCACATACTTCAGAAACACAAGCGACTATCACACCGGAAAAAGCGTTAGAAATCCTTAAAGAAGGTAACGCAAGATTTGTCAATAACCTGAAAGCCAACAGAGACTTGCTGGCGCAGGTCAATGCTACGCGCGAAGGACAATGGCCATTCGCCGTGGTTCTAAGCTGCATAGACAGCCGTACATCTGCCGAGCTCATCTTTGATCAGGGTCTTGGCGACATTTTCAGCGTCAGAATTGCCGGGAACTTCGTGAATCAGGATATTCTGGGCTCTATGGAATTTGGCTGCAACGTAGCGGGATCCAAGCTGGTGGTGGTGCTGGGACATTCCAAATGTGGCGCGCTGAAGGGCGGTCTGGATGCAGCAGCCATCGAAGGTATGGGAATGGACAACCTGAATCACCTGATCGGACATTTTGATCCTATTATCAAAACTATCATTAAAGATGGCGAAGAACGTTCTTCCAAAAATGAAGATCTTCTGGAAAGGCTGAATCATCACAATGTGAAGCACGCCATAGAAGACATCCGCAAGCAAAGTTCTACGCTTAACAGGCTGGAGCAGGAAGGTAAAATTAAGATTGCGGGTGCCAATTACGACGTAGAAACAGGCGTTGTAGCTTGGCTATAGAAAATATTTTTTCTTCATATAATTAGGGTAGCAGGCCGGATAAATGATTATCCGGTCTGCTTTTTTTGAATATAGATTGTCCCTGTAAAATATCCGGATTTACAAAATCCTGAACTTCTAACCCCCACTTAATTAATTCTTAATATCTTTATAAAAAAACTATGAAAAATTTTTTACCTGTTTTCCTTTTATCTTTTGTATTAGGCCACGCTCAGAATTATGGTCTCAGTGAAAATTTCGAGAATGAAAGCGCATCACCGCGCTGGACAACGCTTGACCTGGATGGTGATGGCAAGACCTGGCGTCTGCAGGAAGCGCAGGATTGGACCACAGCTTTGGGATTCTCGGGCTACGTATACATCTCTGATTCCTTTGACGCAGCAGCAAATCTGCCACTGAATCCGAATAATGTTCTGGTTTCTCCTACCTTCATTTATGAGTCGCCGCGTATCAAAAACGGAGGCATTAACACCATTGGGATAGCGTTCAGAATTGCCGCCGCCGATGCGATTAAATTTTCAGAAAGCTATGCCGTCTATCTTTTGCAGGCCGATCAAACATTTTCAGCCAATGAAACGCCGATTTATTTTGAAACTTTGACAAGCGGATCAACTTCCCGAAATATCTTTGTAGACCGTTTTGACTGGGAAATAATGGGCAAGGAGATGAAACTGTATTTCCGTCATTTCAATAGTCCTAATCAAAAATCCTTGGTGATTGATGATGTTAGCAATTTCAATACGACAATGTCAGTTGATGATGTCGCTCAGAAAAATAAGATTGTGATCTCTCCGAACCCGGCAAAGCATTTTATAAAAGTCAATCTCAAAGACGAGACTATGCGTAAGCTGGAAATCATTGATATCACCGGACGTGCGCAGGACGTTACCATTACCAATGGTGAAGTGGATGTAAGGAAACTCAATGCCGGAATCTATTTCATCAGAATTGACACGGATAAATCTTCCTACGTTAATAAATTTATCAAAGAGTAGAATATGTTTACTTCCCGTTAAAAGCTGTCATCGTATTCTGCACTCCTGCGAAGACGAATGACAAGGCTGCCTGAGAAAACTTTTCGATCCTTTCGGAGAGTTTTTCTTTTTCCTCCTCGGTCCATTGTCCCAGGACATAGTCGGACTGTCTGCCTTCCGCAAAATCCGCGGAAATCCCGAATCTCAATCGTGTATAATTTTGAGTATTGAGTTGTGCCTGGATGCTTTTCAGCCCGTTGTGACCTGCATCGGAGCCCTTCATTTTCATACGGAGTGAGCCAAACGGCAATGCCAGATCATCGGTAATGATCAAAATATTTTCCAACGGAATATTCTCTTTCTGCATCCAGAATTTCACAGCATTCCCGGAAAGATTTACGTAAGTGTCCGGTTTTAGGATGAGGACTTTTCTGCCCTTGTATCTTCCTTCTGCGAGTAAACCAAAGTTGGAAGATTTAAACGGTGCTTCTATCTTTTCCGCAATCTTTTCTGCGACCTTAAAGCCAATATTATGACGGGTTTCTGCATACTCTTCCCCTTTGTTCCCAATTCCGACGATCAGATATTTCATATTTTACTGATATACAAATTTAGTAACAACATCCTTGGAGGTTGCTGTGGTAGGATATCCATCTTTATCGTAGATATACACTACGGACTGGCTGTCTGCCATCGGTGTGCCCGCAAAAACCACGGTGATCCCGATCTTTTTTGCATTGTTTTTCGCAAATCCCGTGATGCTGCTGGCATCGGCTTCTGCGTGGACGGTAGCAATCAGGTAATCTTTCGGCAGCAGATTATAAGGATTGATTTTATCGTCATATTCGGATAGATCCGCAGTCAGTTCCATTTCCTGGAGGAAGTCAAATACCGGAACCGGCAAGCCGGTGGCGAAGGATGATTTGAAGTTCCATTTGGTGATGTTATTTCCGCTATACGTAAATGTGGAGGCAAAATTAGCCGCAATTTTTGTATTGCTCTCATCGTAAATATCTTCTTTTACAGCAGAAGGCCATCCATTAGAATTATAAGTTACAGTACCAACACTCTTAATAGATTTTCCGTTTTCAATGTGCGTCACATTGGTCTTATCAATCTTACCGCCCGTGTAGACCGGAACAATTTCCTCGGTGCTGACCGTTCCCATATTGTTTTCGGTTCTCACGATTTTTCCTATGTTGCCGGATGCCAGGTAGGTAATATTAATTTTTAAATTATTGTCATCCGTTGTGATTCCGGTCAGTTTTTTATTTGCGTTGTAAGTGTAGGTATAAGTTACTACCTCACCAGCGTCATTAATGGTCACTGTTTTCAATAATTTGGAAGGAGTGGTTCCACCGTTGTTACCGCCGTCGGTATTGGTCCAGTCGTAATCTACGCCATTCAGCAGATCGCCGTCTGCATCCTGATTGGGCGAGCATGCTGAAAGGACAAAAAACCCGAATATATAATAAAGTAAATTTCTCATTGTCTGATTTATGTTTTGCAAAGTTAATTTTTTAAAATAAATATTACGAACGTTAATGATAATCAAAATATTGTTCCTGATTTTTGTTACGAAGCTGCTGGAGTTCGTCCACAAAAACTTTCAGTTGCTGCTCGCTCAGATTTCCGCTTTTTCTGTAAATTTCTGATCTTCTTTTCATTTCAGCATCATAATATTGCCTGAAACTTTCATTGCTTTCCTGCTGACTGCTCAGCTCAAAGTATTCGCACATACCTGAAAGAAAACTTTGTAATTCCTCCTCCGTTTTTTCATCTGCATTTTTCCTAAATGCAGTTACAGAACAGTAAATCGGTTTTTTCACAGAATCAGATTTGTTTATAAACGCTTTATACCGGTCATCTATTAAAGCTTCAATTTGTTCTTTGTTGAAATAAATATCTTGATCAATATCTTTCATCTGAACAAAATCTCCCGAACTGGAATTATTTTTAAAGATGTAATTGGCATAAACTACAATCTCACCTTTTGCCAGGCCGGGCGAGATGCCATAATGCTCGGAGAGAAAGAATAATGCAGGCGCAGAATAATCGATGTTATCCTTGAGATTGGCTATGAACACTTCGATTTTAGTTCCGTCTTTGTCTGTGGCAATTCTTTTTTCGAGATTTTTATAAGACCTGTAATCATATATAGTGTCTGATGCTTTTTTGAAATACCGGATTGGCGATTCTGCACCGTAAGTCCGGAATCCATTAGCCGAAACATACTTTTTGTTGTACAGAATGCCGCCCATCCTGTAGATATTTTTTCTGTATGAATAATAGAAGTTAACGGTATTTCTAATTGTCTTTTTATCAGAATTGAACGCAATGGAATAAACCGGAACCGATTGATCTTTAGAATTAAATCTCACCGAAATCCCCGCTTCATTATCCGCCTCACTGAAGAAGATCATCTCTTTGTCGTAATGGTATTTTTGGATTTGGGCATTGTAACAAAAAGCTAAGGTTATAAAAATCAAAGACAATGTCTTTTCACAAAATTTAAATGAGATATTATTCATTATTTTCAAGCCAAAATCCTATTCAAGACCAGATTCACCTCATCCACATTCTTCACATTATCTTTCCTCATCATCAGCTGGTTGTTCTTTTCCTTTAACGTAGCTTCTGCCGGATTTTGTGTAAGGTAAGCGATTATTTTTTTGAATTTTTCACTCTGATAAAACTTATCCTGAGGATTTGCTGGGAAATAACCAAGAAACACTTTATTCTTCACCACCAACTTATCAAATCCAATTTCCGCCGCCAGCCATTTCAGTTCTACAGATTTCAGAAGATTAATCGCTTCATCCGGCAGTTTCCCGAATCGGTCTGTCAATTCATTTTCAAACTGCTGCAGCTCTTTAGCATTCTGAATGTCAGCCAATTTCTGGTACAGCAGAAGCCGCTCTTCCGTAGAACTTACATACTCGTCAGGCAACATCAGTTCCAGATCTGTATCGATGTTGACTTCCTTTGTCGATTTGAAAAGTTTGTTTCTATCTTCTTCATTTTCAAAAAGATTCTCAAAATTCTCATCATCTTTCAGTTCTTCCAAAGCTTCCTGCATCATTTTCTGATAAGTTTCGAATCCCATTTCGTTGATGAATCCGCTCTGTTCTCCACCCAACAAATCGCCTGCACCACGGATTTCCAGATCCTTCATTGCAATCTGGAAACCACTTCCCAAATCCGAGAATTGCTCAATTGCTTCCAGGCGCTTTCTCGCATCTGACGTCATCATATCAAACGGTGGCGTGATGAGATAGCAGAAGGCTTTCCTGTTGCTTCGCCCTACTCTTCCACGCATCTGGTGCAGATCCGCCATTCCGAATCTTTGCGCATCGTTGATGAAAATCGTATTGGCATTCGGCACGTCTACGCCCGACTCGATGATGGTTGTGGAAACAAGAACATCATATTTTCCCTCCATAAAATCAATGATGTTATTTTCCATCTGCTTGCCCTCCATCTGTCCGTGTCCGGTGATAACTCTCGCATCCGGCACCAATCTTTGGATCAGGCCTGCAATATCTTTCAGGTTTTCGATTCTGTTATTGATGAAATATACCTGTCCGTCGCGCTGCAACTCGTAAGAAATCGCATCACGCAAGATCTCTTCATTAAATCCAACAATGCTTGTCTCAACAGGCTGTCGGTTGGGCGGTGGCGTTTTTATGACGGATAAATCCCGGGCTGCCATCAAAGAGAATTGCAACGTTCTTGGAATAGGTGTCGCTGTTAAAGTCAAGGTATCGACATCAGTTTTCAGCGTTTTTAATTTGTCTTTCACAGAAACACCAAACTTATGCTCCTCATCGATAATCAATAAACCTAAATCCTTGAACTTGATATCTTTACCCACCAGCTGATGTGTGCCGATAACGATATCCACTTTACCGTTTTTAAGGCCTTCCTTGGTTTCAGCTTTTTGTTTGGCGCTCCGGAAGCGATTCATATAAGAAATGTTCACAGGGAAATCTTTCAACCGTTCTCGGAAACTTCTGTAATGCTGAAAAGCCAGAATGGTGGTCGGAACCAGAATCGCAACCTGTTTTCCGTCTGTCGCTGCTTTAAAAGCTGCGCGTATCGCCACTTCGGTTTTCCCGAATCCAACGTCGCCGCAAATCAAACGGTCCATCACGCCCTCTGCTTCCATATCTTTTTTCACATCCAGCGTCGCTTTTTCCTGGTCGGGCGTATCTTCGTACAGGAATCCCGCTTCCAGCTCGTTCTGCAGGTAAGAATCCGGCGAGTATTGGAATCCTTTCGCCGTTTTTCTTTCGGCATACAGTTTTATCAGGTCAAAGGCAATTTGCTTGACCCTGGCTTTGGTTTTTTGTTTTAAGGATTTCCATGCTGGCGAACCAAGTTTACTAAGAACGATTTCCCGTCCTTCAGGACCATTGTATTTTGAAATTTTGTGAAGTGAATGAATACTGACGTACAATAAATCGCCATTCTTGTAACTCAGCTTAAAGCATTCCTGGATTTTCCCGTCATTATTGACCTTCACGAGTCCCATAAATTTCCCGATACCATGGTCTATATGTGCAATGTAATCGCCAACCTTGAGAGACATTAAATCCTTCAGTGTCAGTTGCTCGGACTTTGCAAAACCATCTTTCGACTTGTAACGCTGGTAACGGTCAAAAATCTGGTGGTCGGTATAAATCAGTAATTTATGATCGGTATCCACAAAGCCCTCGTGAAGTTCGGATTTAAAACTTTTAAACGGAATATCGTGCTGAAGTTCCTCAAAAATGGATTGTAACCGTTCTTTCTGTTTCTCCGACGAAAAAGAAATCCATGTATCAAAACCCTGACTTTGTTTTTCCTCCAAATCCTGAATCAGCAATTCAAAATTTTTATGAAAGCTGGGCTGTGGAGTCTGGCTGAGTTCCAAGGTGTGAACTTTAGGAAGCTCGAATGTCTGAGAGCTGAAGTCAATCGTTTTGAACTTGATGAGTTTATTCTGGAATTCCGCCTCGGAAATAAAAAGTTCAGACGGCGTTCTGTGCTGGATGTCTTTGCTCAGCGTCTCGTATTTCTCCAGCGCTTTAGCGTAAAATTCCTTGATGCGCCTTGCGCAGAGATAAAGGTTCTTTGATATAAGGAAACCGTCATCTGTCAACAATTCGAAAAATGAAACCTTGCTGCCGGAAACCGAGTAGTTCATATTGGAAACCAGCTGAAAATCATCAATTTTGTCCAGAGACAATTGAGATTCTATATCAAACGTGCGGATGCTTTCTACTTCGTTACCAAAAAACGTAATCCGGAAGGGCTTCTCATTAGAAAATGAAAAAACATCCACAATTCCGCCCCGGACGGAGAATTCTCCGGGTTCCGAGACAAAATCGGTCTGATGGAACTGATAATGGTTCAGCAATTCATCCACAAAGTCAAAATCCAGCTGATCGCCTACTTTGATGTGGTGAGAAATAGCCTTAAAATCTTCCTTTTTCAGCACTTTCTCGGACATTGCCCCAATAAAAGCAACGATGACTTTCGGCGATTTTCCGGAATTGAGTTTATTGATCACTTCGGTCCTCAGCACCAGATTGGCGTTCTGCGTTTTCTCTACCTGATAAGGTTCCAGATGCGTGGCGGGAAAGTAAAGAACATTTTCTTTTCCCAGCAAGTCCTCCATCTCCGCATTCACATACAACGCATCTTCTTTGTCTTCTACCAGATAAAGTATGCTTTTATTTTGTGTGAGGAACAGCTCGGCCGCCAGAATAGAAACGGCAGAGCCGGCACTTCCCTTGACCGAAATATGTTGTTTGGTGGCGATATTCGAGAAAATATCACTTCCGAACTGTCTTTTCAGCAAATCCGGGAGCAGATTCTGATTGATTTTTTTTAATTCCATTAGCTCAATAATACTTTACGTAGATTCTTAATCATCAATTAAGTTTGTTTTTCATCATTAAGAAACTTTGAAAATGCTTCCAATACGTTGATGTTAATTAAAACTATTAAGGTTAATTTCTTAATGTTAAAATTTAAAATAGATACAAACGCAAAAAGCGATTCCGAGAAATTTTCGGAACCGTTAATTGAGACACAAATATACTATTTTTCAAAAAAATTAGTTTTAATTTTATATGCTTAAACTATAATGCTTTGAAATTCGGTTTCAAAATACAAGCCATATTTTTTCTGCTGGCGATTCTTTCTGTTCAATGTAAAGATGACGACGCCAATATTTTCCGTGCCTATGTGGAAGGGAAATTCACTTACAAGGATGGGAAATTCCTGGAGCAGCCTCTGCGGCTGGTAGCAGATAAGAAAATAATTGCGGAAAGCTATCCTAAGGAAAGCGGAACCTTTGTCCTGGTCGGGCCGTATGAAAGTGGCACCTATAAACTTAAGCTGCAGGATTTTAAAATCAAATCTTTTTCCACCGACACAAAAGGCTGTAAGATCGCCGCTGATTCCCTGGGCATCGAGATTCCGGAAGGTGTGACTTATATTATATTCAATGACATTGTCCTGAAATAATGAAAAAACTTTTACCCTTTTTCCTGATACTCATTTCGGTTTCGGTTTCGGCTCAAAGAAGAAAAAAGCAGGACTGGACGGAGAATGTCCGCTCTTCCCTGGATCCTCATGTAAAGGTGATGGTTCCTGTGGGTCATAATTTTCTGAAGGATACTTTCGGATACTTTTACGGTTTCGGCATCGGCGGTAATTTGACTATCTACAAAAATTTTGGTCTTGGCGCCGAGTATACGTATTTCCTGGCTGCAATTGAAGACCGGGACAGATATGGCTATCTGGGAGCACCATCGATGAACAATTTTGACTGGTATATTTTTCATCAGGATAAAATCACGGAAGAATTCTATGTGGAAGAACTCGTGGGATACAGCACGTATCGCATGAAGAGTCCATACCTTGATAATTCCGGCTATTTCCGGGAAGGCAACGGCGGCTTGAATTTCGGAGCAAAAGCTATTTATACGATTGATGATACTGGTATGCAGCAAATTGTCTTAGGCACACGGCTTAATTTTTATAATGCCCGCATAGGCAACGAGAATCCTGAGATCGAAAAATATTATTCCAAAGCATTGCTGCTTAACTTCAGTCTCTCGTACCGCATCAATTTTTAAGTTTCAGGATCGTTGAGAATCAATTAAAACCAAAAGAAACAGCACAGATGTCTTTAAGGCATTTTTAAGTTGTTATAATTTGTGGTTAAAATTCGGACATTCGTATTTCCGCATCAATTTTTGCTATACATTTGTTACAATAAATTAAAACATCACAATATGAAAAACCTACTCGCAGCACTTTTGCTGACCTTCGGTATCGGTGCAGCTACAGCGCAAACCACAGCGCCAGCAGCAAAAAAACAAGTAACTAAAACTGAGAAAAAAGCTACCAAATCCGTAGAAGCCCAAGCGGCTAAGGTGGCCAACACGCCAGACGTGAAGCTGAAGAAAGACGGCACGCCAGACAAACGATTCAAAGCCAATAAAATGCTGAAGAAGGACGGAACTCCGGACAAGCGTTATAAGGCCAACAAATAATTTTCCTGATCGATGAAGAAGAAAGGGACAATTTAATTTTTCATAACTTTTATTTTTTTAAGACTTTACAAGATTTTGTAAAGTCTTTCTTTTTGGTGCATGATTTGATAAAGTTTAGGTCAATCCCAAAACCTATTATTATGACGCCGAAACCAATGCTTACCCTTTCCGAAGTGATGGAAAAACTGAGACAGAAAGGCATAACAGACGAAATCCGAATGACGGAAGACAAGAAATTCGTCATTTCCGGAACCGAAAAAAACTATAAAGCCGAAGACCTGAAAATCATCCGCACTTACCGCTTCGAAGGTGCCAGCGATCCGGATGACAATATTGCACTCTACCTGGTAGAAGACACTTACGGCAATAAGGCCATGATCATCGATTCTTACGGCGCCAACAGTAATTACACCGGACGAGAATTTGATGAATTCCTGAAATCACTTCCTACCGAGGAGCGCGAGGAATTCGATTTTTAATGATTAAATCTTAATGACAAGCAGTGATTTTTTGAGCCCATCTTCTATGCCTTTCCAGTAAAAGTTAAAGAACGAACGGTCCTTACTTCGGCTGACTTCTATATCTACAGATTCCGGAAATTTTTCGGAGTCTTTTTTTACGACCAAATTGGCCACTGCGGAGAGAAAACCTTTTTTCTTTTTCGTGTCTTTATCCAGCACGTTTACTTTCAGATCCTGATGTGTAATTCTGAACTTGCCGGTCATCAGATCATTATTACCTTTGAAATCAAAGTTGAGTCCGGTAATCAGACCTGTAGCGGTGATATTCATGTAAGGTTTTATGAAAGGATTAATGTCACTGGCCGGAAGATTCCGGATATAGCCGGCGATGATGAAGGCATCGCGCAGATTCGCAGTATCGAAATTCCAATTCACTTTCATGGGTGAGACGTCCATAAACCTGCAATTGATTGCGATAGGAACCTTTGTAACGGCGCCTTTACGTTTATTCGAATTGATATTTCTTACCTGCATGTTGAAATTGGTAAAGAATACTTTTCCCGGTCCGTTGGTATCTGGTTTATCCTCTTCGTATACTAATCTACTGTCTATAACATTCAAATTTTCAACCAATAAAGGGAATTTAAGATTTCGCAGAACTTTGGAATACAGGAATTTTTCTTTTGGGTTATCTTTCGGGATTTTACTTCGGAAAATGTTGGCATCCACCTGTTGCATCGTCAATTGCTTCATGGTAATGTCCGGCTGATCAGCTTCATATTTCCAGTCGAGGCCTGAGACCTGAATTCGTCCTGCCGCAATATCGTACAGATCTTCCTCCATGGGAATCATGCGGATAAACTCCGATCTTGAATATTTTGGATTTAAATTAAACTGCTTGATATCAATACGTTCCGGAAAGACATTAAAGCTTGACAACGTCAGGGTATAATATTTCCCCGCATCATAAAACAGTCTGTCTCCCTTGATCTTAAAATCCTTGTACGTGAAAGGGATTTTTGATTTCGAGGTTTCTTCGTCCATCAGGAACTGGCTCATATTAGCATCCAGTTTGTCGATGGTCATGGTTTTTTTTCCGACAGAATTAAGGATAGAGAATTTACCATTTATAACATCAACATTCTGAAAATCAAGATCGAATCCCGATTTTTTCTTTACTTTTTTTAGGGGAGCGCTTTCTCTGTTCTGAATGGTCATTTCAGGATTCAGAATCCTTGCGTTCTTCAGTGCCAGCTTCGTTTTGCTAAATACCAGCTGATCCAGTGAAAGACTTTTACTTCTGATCGCAAAGAGGCTTTTCTGACTTTTATAGTTCTTTTCCCAATTTTTAAAATCAATAAGTGACTTCATCTCGAAATCAGAAATGTCCAGTTTCCCATTGGTGGTTTTAACCGTGGCCGCTGTGAGTGCATAAACATTTCCGAGCTGAACATAGAAATCGCCGGCAGCCAGTGCATAGCTATCCAATGAAAATGGCAGCGCATCTGTGCTCCGATTGAGAACGATATTGTTAACGTCAAGATTCAAGTTCTTCGCAGAGAATAACTTTTGATCTGATGCGCTGGAAATAGTAATATTACCATTTTCGATGATGACATTTTTGATGGAAAAGGGCATTGGTTCCTTATCAGCGCTCTTAACTTTTGCTGTCGCCAATCTTATGGTGAGGTCTGGCTTTTTCAGTTGAATTGTACTCGCCTCAATACGCTTATTTTTCAAAAGCTGAATGATACCTAGTCTGCTGATATTCAGATTCTCCATACTGCCGCTGATGGCTACACTGCTTTTGTCCGCAGGATTTTTAGTGGAAACTTTAATATCGCTTGCCGAGATGCTGCCACTCAGGATTTCTACGTTGAGCGATTGGTAAGAGATCTTATAAGGTGTCTTATTCTTTAGATAATCCGGAAGTTTATATTTCAGCCACAAGCTGAATCCGATGTTGACGGTTAATATAAGAAGCAAAATACCACCTAAAATAATTCCGCAAATTTTTAAAGTTTTTTTCATCAATTATCTAATTTTTTGGCGGTGGTGGTGGCGAGGATTCTTTTATACTTTCAAAAAATTGAGTTTTTGCAATAGATTTCACAATTTTTCCATTGAGATCAATTTCAAAATATTTTTCACCTTTTTTAGCATATATTTTATCTTCTCCAAAACCTAAGCCATAACTGTCACCTGGTTTCACTTCATCATATATAAATGGACAAAGAATCTTATTATTCAAATCAATAATACCGTATTTTTTATTTTTCCCTACAAAAACAACAAAGCGAGATATGAAAATAAAACTATAATCTACGGGAATTTTTTGCTTGAAAGTTTTCTCTTCCAACATTCCGTATTTTGAACCAATTTTTACAATATGTCTGTTTTCGGGACCATATTCTACCCAATCAGAAAACTCATCATAGATAATTGGCGCAAGAATTTTGTTATTGATATCAGCCACACCAAGTTTCTCATTCTTCTTAACTATGAATTTTGAGTGGTCATAAAAAATTGGTCGGATAGATTCATAACCATCTAGGATTGTCTTATTATAAATGTTGACTATTTTGGAATTGGTTTTATTTTCTACAACAAAATAATTGGGAGAGTCTTTTGGTTTATCATCAAATCTGTCAAAAATTTCATAAACATTCTGTTTCCCAAACGGAATTAAAATCCTATTACTAGAATCTATAACACCAGTTTGATTGTTTTTCGATGCTATTGCATAATTATTTCCTTCAAATCTGAGTTCTTTATCATAAATGAAAGGAATTTTGATATTTCCATTTTTATCAATTAAACCAAATTTTCCTTTGAGGTTTTTAAATGAAATGGTTGGATTGTCTGTTCGGAAATTACTATAAATTGGTTCGTATGATTCTCCTATTTTATCCAAATTTTTATTAATTATGGAGAATATTTTCCCTTTTCTTGCATTATAATACTCGGAATAATGACCGTGACTCGTATCATAAGGCTCAATAAAATCGTATTCTAATGGAACTTTGAATTCTCCATTTGGTTTTATCATCCCATACTTTCCGTTTCTTTTCACGATGGCATTTTTAAAAGCATCGAAAACTGTTGCAGAATCAAACTTATTGTTGGAAAAAGCGGGTTCTATGGTTTCATTAAGAAATTCATAATGATTATCTTTTAAAACTGAAGCTGCTCCGTTTTTGAAATAAGTAGATTCAGCCCTATTAAAAATATCTTTTGAAAAATCATAATAGTCTGTTCGGAAAACTTCATTATAAATAAAGTCTGAGAGTTGTTTTCCTTGATTGTCAAAGAAAGCCCATTTACCTTTGTTTTTTACAATAACATTTTTATCCAGCATCTGTTGATTCACTTCAGGATAAATAGTAGGAATTATTTCTTTACCAGATTTATCAATGAACCCCGATTTTCCATTTTTCGTTACTGCGCACAATCCACTTGGTCTGAAATAATCAATACTGTTATACTGAAGAGGAATGGTAATTGTTCCTTTTTCATCAATAAAACCCCATTTATCGCCCTTACGAACCCCTGCTAATCCAAAAGAAAAAACCCTTGCTTCATCATAATCCCCTCCTAATTTTAAGTTTTTGTAAGTAATGAAGAATTCTCTATTTTCTTGTTTTGCAAAGGCGAGATGATTTTCAAAAGGGTTGAGAAAATCATATTCAAAAGGAATGACGATGGAACTATCTTTATCAATGAAACCCCATTTATTTTGTTTATTGTGAACTCGAAACCAACCTGTTTCCTTATCTTGTTCAATATAATCAATATCTTTTTGAGAAATTTTCTGAGAATTTCCTGAACAAGAGAATAGAATTAGCAATGTAGAAAATAAGAAGTTTTTCATATTCTCAAACTGTCAGTTCCACCACATAGCCTTCGTGTCCACGGATGTTGATAAACTCATCGCCTTCAAAAGCCAGATACTGACCTTTGATACCTTTCAGAGTGCCCTGAAACTCGGGTTTTTTATCGAGCGTCAATACACTCACTTTCTCAGGCTTCTGGTACGGGAAATCCAGTTTCACCACATTATCCTCTGCCACTGCGAAACGCTTAAAGTCATTGGGAAAATAGTCTGCAATCTTATTCCGGAAGTCAATCAGATCCAGGGTGTCCTCGTAATCATCAGTAAGCATTTTCTTTGGATTCGTCTTATCGGCCACGTGTTTTTTCAGTTCTACCTCAATCATTCCTGCCTCATAGCGATTTTCTGTGACAGCAATGGGCAATGCGAACGTGGCACCCTGATCTATCCATCTGGTGGGGATCTGCGTTTCCCGCGTCACGCCTACTTTCACATCGCCGGTGTAGGCCAGGTAAACAATATGCGGCACCAGCTGGATCTGCTTTTCTACTTCCAAGTCTCTCTCTCCCACGCCGAGATGCGCTGTTGAGAGTTCCGGACGGATGATGGTGTCACTTGCATACGGACTTTCAAAAAAGCATTTTCTGCAGAATCCCATGCGGTAGATCTTTTCATCACTTCCGCAATTTACGCACTCATAGCCGGTATGCCTGATGTGAATTTCTTTCCCGAAAAGCTGATTCATGTGGATTAAATCACCTTTGAGGTTTAGAAAATACTGAATCGGCTGTCCGTTTTGGGTTATCATTTTTAGAATCTGTCCGGAGAATTGCATTGCTTTAAATTTTAGTAAAAATACGGAAAAAAGCTTGTTTTTCGTTCTGCATATTTTAATTGAATCAGCAAAACTATAGGCTTTAGCTTTTTAAGATCAAGTCTCAATCCAGAAATCAGATGCACTAGAAAGATCTTTAAAAGTATGACGAAGTGTAAGATCTTTTCTCCATTTAAAAAGCCGAAACATCTCTAGTGGTGACAAATTTTCTGATGTTACAAATCGCAAAGCTTTATCTATCATTAACTTATTAAGTGCTTTTTAACATAATCTACAGAATTGGTTATCCTTTGTATATCCATTCTTCGAATCTTGGTTATCCTTTCTATATCCATTGGTTATCCTATGTTCGATGCTCGTTCGATGCAGCATGAATTAGAAACTGGAGACTTATGAATATATTGACTACCGAAAATGTTCTACATTGGGATTGACTGTAGGGCAACATAATTTGGGGTTCGAAGCATTGTTGCGATCATACGTTTTTTTTGATGTAAAGTATGAACAAAACATTCCGGCAACTAAGGCAAGGTTAGTATATTTTTTCATTAATTAAATGATACATTTGCATCAATAAAACATTTATAATGAAAAATATTTACACCTTGCTAACGTTGTTGGTAACCTCCTTTGTCTTTGCACAGACCACCATCTATTCAGAAAACTTTGGGGCAGGTACCGGCTCCACCAATACTGTTATTACATCTTATGGAGGTTTTCAGAATTCTGTCCCGATAACTTATACCGGAAATTCTGACATCCGAACGACTTTCACTTCTACAGGCTACACAGGAGCAAGCGGTGGAGGTTGTTTGTTTTTAGGTGCTACCACTACAGCAACTTTACCAGAGAAATTCATTACAATTTCAGGAGTGGACACCTCACAACACAACAATCTCAGTTTGTCTTTCGGACATTACAATGGCGTAACGGGCAATAGTATCGTTCCGAAAGTAGAAGTGAGTGAGGATGGAACAAACTGGACATCTTTGTCATATTCAAGAATTGTTACCAATGCTTCAGTTTGGGAATATGTCACTGCTGCCGGAACTATTCCTACAACACCAAATCTTAGAATCCGTTTTACGAATCCTGTTAGTTCCAATATTGGTTTCCGTGTGGATGATATCAAATTAAAAGGAACGCAAACGCTTGCTGTAAATAATGTTAAAAAAGAACATTTCAATATTTATCCGACTGTTGTGACTCATGGCATTATCTGTATAACCTCTTCGAACAATCAAACAAAGAACGTCAACATCTACGATTCTTCTGCAAAATTGGTCATCAGCAGAGGGACTGATAAGGAAATCAATATTTCTCAGCTTCCTAAAGGAACTTACGTTATGAACGTGGAGGAAAATGGTGTCGTTGAATCCAAAAAATTCATCGTTCAATAATTATTTTTTTTTATACAAAAAAGAATCCCAGGATAAGAGATTCTTTTTTTGTTTAATTCTTATCTTCGCACTAAGACACTCACTATGAATTACCTGATTACGGGCGGCAGCGGCTTCATTGGTTCGCACCTTGTGGAACATTTGCTAAAAAATGGACATTCTGTCATTAACATAGACAATTTTGACGATTTCTATGCTTATTCTATCAAAATAAAAAATACTTTATCGTCCGTAGGTCTTGAACATGATTTTGAGTTCACGGACAAAACATCTGACATTCCCAAGCTGGTCTCCGCTGTACAATCCACAAAATACCAGCTTTATGATCAGGACATCCGTGATAAGGACGGGCTGGAAAGAATATTCCGTTCGCATAAAATCGATCTTGTTATTCATCTTGCTGCGCTGGCCGGCGTACGGCCATCCATAGAAAGACCTCTGGAGTATGAGGCTGTCAACATCCGGGGCACTCAGAATCTGTGGGAACTTTGCAAAGAATTCGGGATCAAAAAAGTCGTTTGCGCTTCGTCTTCAAGCGTTTATGGGAATCATGAAAAGATACCATTTTCGGAAAATGATAATGTGGACAGGCCTATTTCACCTTATGCTGCTACCAAAAAAGCAGGCGAAATATTGGGTCATGTTTATCATCATCTCTATAACATCGACATGATTCAGCTTCGGTTTTTTACGGTTTACGGACCAAGGCAGAGACCGGATCTGGCGATCCACAAGTTTGCAAAACTGATTGCGGATGGCCAGGAAATCCCTTTCTACGGTGATGGTTCCACGGCGAGAGATTATACTTTTGTGGATGACATCATCGATGGAATATTGAAGTCTATTAAATATCTGGAGAACAATGATAAAGTGTATGAAATCATCAATCTTGGCGAAAGTGAGGTGATCACACTGGAAGAGATGGTGCACACCCTTGAGAATGCTCTGGGTAAGAAAGCCAATAAAAAATTGCTGCCAATGCAGCCTGGTGATGTGCTGAAAACCAATGCGGACATCAGCAAAGCCAAGACTTTAATAGGCTACCAGCCAGACACCAAGTTCCAAAATGGCATAAAAAAATTTGTGGAATGGTTTTTGGGAAATCGGCACTAAAGAATCTGGTATTCGATAATTCTGTCAATCGGAATAAAATTATTTTTAAATAATATTGAAAATCAGTAGAAATATATATAGAATATCACCTAATTTTTTACTTTTGCAAAAATTTTAATTATGTATTGGACATTAGAATTAGCATCTTATCTAAGTGATGCACCTTGGCCGATGACCAAGGCAGAATTGATAGACTACGCCATCAGAACCGGTGCGCCTATGGAAGTGGTAGAAAATCTTCAGGCCATTGAGGACGAAGGAGAGATTTACGATTCTATCGAGGAAGTATGGTCAGATTATCCAACGGATGAGGATTTCCTTTGGAACGAAGACGAATATTAAGATAGCAATAAGCGGATGGCTTCGTGCTATCGGCTTTTTTAAATATAATTATTAATGCAATTGGCTGATGCTGGTTGCCAAAAGCTGAATCAATGAGTTTTTTAAATACCGTTCTTAAAAGTTTTTTGGGAGACAAAAATGCAAAAGATTTAAAAGAAGTAAAAAAAGTTGTCGCAAAAATTAAAGCAGCAGAACCTAATATCCAGACATTGACAGATGATGGATTGCGAGAAAAAACCGCAGAGTTCAAAGAAAAAATAAAATCTGCCGCTGCCAAATTCACTACCCAAATCGACGAATTAAAAGAGCAGATTAAAAACTCGACCAACGTAGACGAGAAAGAAGCCCTCTTCACCAAAATAGAATCTTTGAAAAAAGATTCTTACGAAGTGGAAGAAAAGGTTCTGAACGAAATCCTTCCGGAGGCGTTTGCCTTGGTAAAGGAAACCTCCAGACGTCTTGCCCAGAATGGCGAAATCCGTGTAACAGCTACAGACCGCGACCGTGAACTGGCTTCTTATAAAGATTTTGTTTCCATCGAGGGAGAAACCGCTGTTTGGAAAAATAGCTGGGACGCAGCCGGAACGCCGGTGGTTTGGGATATGGTACATTATGACACGCAGTTTATCGGTGGTGCCGTTCTTCACTCCGGGAAAATTGCCGAGATGGCAACCGGTGAAGGTAAAACATTGGTGGGAACACTTCCGATTTATCTCAACGCACTTCCGGGGCGTGGTGTCCACGTAGTAACGGTGAACGACTACCTGGCAAAACGTGACTCGGCCTGGATGGGTCCATTGTATGAGTTCCACGGTTTGACCATTGACTGTATCGACCTTCACCAGCCCAATTCCGATGCTAGAAGAAAAGCCTACCAGGCAAGCATCACTTATGGAACTAATAACGAATTCGGTTTTGATTACCTGAGAGATAATATGGTGACCAACCCTACCGAATTGGTTCAGGGTGAATTGAATTTTGCCATTGTCGATGAGGTGGACTCTGTTTTGATTGATGACGCCAGAACGCCATTGATTATTTCCGGACCTGTTCCTCAGGGCGACAGACAGGAATTCGATGTGCTAAAACCTTCTATCGACAGAATTGTTGAAGTTCAGAAAAAGACCGTTTCTGCAATTTTCAATGAAGCTAAAAAACTGATTGCCAACGGAAACACCAAAGAAGGCGGTTTCAAATTACTACAAGCTTACAGAGGTCTTCCGAAAAACAGACAATTGATTAAATTCTTGTCAGAAAGCGGAAACCGTGCCTTGCTTCAGAAAGTGGAAGGTCAGTATATGGCGGATAACAACCGTGATATGCCCATCGTAGATAAAGACCTTTATTTCGTTATCGATGAAAAGAATAATCAAATCGATCTAACGGATAAAGGTGTAGAATATATGTCTGCAGGTAACGAAGATTCTCAATTCTTTGTTTTAACAGATATCGCGACAGAAATTGCCGACATCGAAAAGAAAAATCTTTCTAAGGAAGAAGAATTCGCTGCCAAAGAAGAATTGTACAGAGATTTTGCTGTTAAGTCTGAACGTATTCACACCATGAATCAGTTGCTTAAAGCCTATACATTGTTCGAAAAAGATGATGAATATGTGGTGATTGATGGCGAGGTCAAAATCGTGGATGAGCAGACTGGCCGTATTATGGATGGCAGACGTTATTCGGACGGACTTCACCAGGCGATTGAAGCTAAAGAAAATGTAAAAATCGAAGCGGCAACTCAGACATTCGCGACGATTACTTTACAGAACTACTTCCGTATGTACAACAAGCTGGCTGGGATGACCGGTACAGCAGAAACAGAAGCGGGAGAATTCTGGCAGATTTACAAACTGGATGTGGTGGTAATTCCTACCAACAGACCAATCCAGAGAGACGACAGACAGGATCTGGTTTTCAAAACCAACCGAGAAAAATACAATGCCGTGATTGAAGAAATTGAAAAACTGACCTCAGCGGGAAGACCTGTTTTGGTGGGTACAACTTCGGTAGAGATTTCCCAATTATTATCACGAGCATTACAATTGAGAAAAATCCAACACCAGGTTCTGAACGCAAAACTTCACAAGAAAGAAGCGGAAATTGTGGCCGGAGCTGGCGGACCAGGCGTCGTAACGATTGCAACAAACATGGCCGGTAGAGGAACCGATATCAAACTGAAATCTGAAGTTAAAGCGGCCGGAGGTTTGGCCATCATCGGAACGGAAAGACACGATTCCCGCCGTGTAGACAGACAGCTGAGAGGTAGAGCAGGACGACAAGGAGACCCGGGAAGTTCCCAGTTCTATGTATCTCTGGAAGATAACCTGATGCGTCTTTTCGGTTCTGAAAGAATTGCGAAGATGATGGACAGAATGGGTCATAAGGAAGGCGAAGTGATTCAGCATTCTATGATTTCCAAGTCGATTGAAAGAGCGCAGAAAAAAGTGGAGGAAAATAACTTTGGCGTTAGAAAAAGATTATTGGAGTATGATGATGTGATGAACAAACAGCGTGATGTGATCTATAAAAGAAGAAAGAACGCTTTGTTCGGCGATCACCTGAAGTATGACATCGTGAATATGATTTACGATACGGCTGCAGCCATCGTTTCTCAGGCTAAAAATACCGGAAACTATAAGGATTTCGAGTTCGAGATTATCAAGCATTTCACCATGGAAGCTCCTGTGAGTGAATCAGAGTTTGCAACTTTACAAATCCCGGCACTTACAGATAAAGTATTCAAAGCTGCAAAAGAAGATTATGATCTTAGACTTAATCTTTTGAAAGACAATGCTTACCCGATTATCGAAAATGTGTACCTGAACCAAGGCTCTATGTTCAAGATGATCCAGGTCCCTTTCAGCGATGGCGCCAAGACAATGACCATCGTTACGGATTTGAAAGAAGCTTACGAAACCAAGTGCGAATCACTCATCACAGATTTCGAAAAGAATATTTCATTGGCAATTATTGATGAGAACTGGAAAACGCATTTAAGAGAGATGGACGACTTGAGACGTTCTTCGCAAGGTGCGGTTTATGAGCAAAAAGACCCGCTGGTGATTTACAAACAAGAATCCTTTTACTTGTTCAGCGAAATGGTGGACAAAGTGAATAAAGAGATTGTATCCTTCTTATACAAAGGTGAAATTCCTGCATAACGCTACGTTACAATTAAAAAATTGAAATCCTGCTGATTACTCAGCAGGATTTTTATTTGGAATAATTCTTAATAATCTGACAAAAATCACAATTTCAGTTAATTTAGAACAATTAAAAATAATATATTTGTAGAAATTATTCAGTTCTCATGAAGAAAATTAGTATCGGTGTTTTTTTCCTATTAACCAATCTAGCAATTGCACAAAAAAAAGACTCTTTAAAGTCTGACACCATAGACGAAGTTATACTCAATAGCATTGTAAAAAAGGATTCTGACTATTCTAATAAAATGCCTTTGAAAGCCATTGAAGATCCACAGGTTTATACGTCTGTTAACAAGGCAGTTTTAGAGAACCAGGTACTTTTTACAGTAGATGAGGCCTACAGGAACGTGACGGGTCTGCAAACCATGTGGACGGCTACCAGCCGCGCCGGCGATGGCGGTTCTTTCGTGGTTTTAAGGGGTTTTCCTTCTAACAACTCTATGAGAAACGGAATGGTTTCTCCTGTTACAACTGTTATTGATGCCATCAATATCGAGCGTTTCGAAGTGCTAAAAGGACCTGCAGGAACATTATATGGCAGCAATGTAGCTTCTTACGGTGGGCTTATTAACAGAACCACTAAAAAGCCTTTCGAGACCTATCAGGGTCAGGTAAGCTTATTCGGAGGCAGTTATAATACATACAGGGCTCAGGCCGATATTAACACACCTCTTACAAAGGACAAAAAACTGCTCTTCAGAATTAATACGGCTTATACAAACGAAGGAACGTTTCAAAAACCTGATGCCCAGAACAGCTTTTTTGCATTTACTCCAACCTTGACTTATAACGCTTCGGACAGGCTTCAGTTCAATCTGGAATACGAGTTTTTCCAGTCCAGAGCCATTGGAGATAATTTCTTCTTTTATCTTTCTCCGGAAACCTTAGGCGGGATCAATAATATGAAAGATCTGGAAAAAGCAGGATTGGATTACAAACAGTCATACTCAGGGAAAGGTCTTTACACGACTGCAAGAAACAGCAATATCCTTGGACAGATCAATTATAAGATTAATGACCACATCAAGTCATCGACCAACATCAACAACAGCTTCGGATATTCCAATGGTAATAATCCTTATTTTGCGGTCATGATGAATTCTGCAAACAATACTTTACTAGTTGGCAGAGCAGACCAGGCAACCAACGACAGTAAAAAATCTTACTTCCAAATCCAACAGAACTTCAACTTAGACTATTCATTTGGAAATGGGATGAGAAACAGAACGGTTGTTGGTTTTGATTTTCTAAGTACAACGACACGATTACATTACTACGGCCTTAACAGTGCTGTTTATCCTAATGGATTCTTTGACTTTATCCCTGCTCAGGGCGCTGATTATTCAAATTTTAATCACAACACGCTTTCAGCGATCTATTCAGATCCTAAAAATGTTGCCTCGACAAGTAATATAGGGGATCTTAAGACATACAGCGGTTACGTTTCCAACGTTTTCACACCATTAGAAGGGCTGAATCTTGTGCTTGGTTTACGTTATGAAAACAACGATTTTCTTGGCGGAAGAATCTATACCAATGACAGCGCACCTTACAGACAATCGGCATTTTCACCAAAGGCCGGCGTGGTTTATCAAATTGTGAAAGATAAAGTTTCTGTTTTTGGAAATTATCAGAATAGCTTCAAAAGTAACGGTTATTACATCATTGATAAACAGGCCAATATTGCACTATCTGATCCCGAAAAAGCCAACCAGTTTGAAGGAGGTTTTAAAGGAAATCTATTCAACGGCAGAATCAATGCAACACTGAGTTACTATGACATCAAAGTAAAGAATTTGCTTATGGATACTGGCGATTATCTTCCGAATTTCCAAAGTGTACAGACGCAGGCCGGCAAGACACACAGCAAAGGTGTGGAACTAGAAATCAATGCTTATCTCGTAAAAGGATTTTCCTTGATAGGTGGCTTAGCATACAACGATACACGCGATGTGCAAACCAACCTGCGACCGGCAACAGCAGGACCTTATTGGCTAGCCAACTTCAATGCCAGTTACCAATTTCTGGATGGCACTCTAAAAGGGCTTGGCTTTGGAGTAGGAGGAAATTATGCAAGTGATAACAATGTGACTGGTGATTTTATTTTACCAAAGTATTTTGTAATGAATGCCAACGCATTTTATGATGCAAAACGATTCCGCGTAGGCGTAAAAGTTGACAACTTTACCAATCAACACTATTGGACAGGATACACTACTGCCAATCCTCAAAAATTAATCAATGCCTTAGGATCTGTAACATACAAATTCTAACGCAAAACTTTTATTTCAGAATCAGCAAATCACCGTTCTCAGGAAATATGCGCAAGAAACACCTTCATAAAAAAAAACCAGGATTTTTCAAGAAATGGTCGGCCAAACTACATCTGTGGTTTGGCTTGTCCATTGGTTTGCTGATATTCATCATTTCCATTACCGGTGCGCTTTATGTATTTAAGGATGAGGTGGAGAACTTGACAAGAAAAGAATACATCTACCACAATGAGAAAAATATAGACCAGAAAAAAATCCTTCCCATTCGTGAGATGGAAAAACTGGTCAACGAGCAGACCAAGGAAAAATATCCCATTCACTGGGTTAATGTCCCTATTGACAAAACAATGTCCTATCAGTTTTATTGGTACGAGCATCAGCCAGACCAATGGAATTATTTTGATGAATTTCCGATCTATAAATTAGCCTACGTCAATCCGTACACAGGAAAGGTTCTGCAGGTTTATGATGAGAAAAACGGCTTCTTCGCCATTGTAAAATCCATCCATTGGAGTTTTCTTCTGAAGCAGGATTGGGGCACTTACGTCGTCGGTATTCCGGTCTTGATTTTTTTGATCATGCTGATTACCGGAATCGTACTATGGTGGCCGAAAAACAAAGCCGCAAGAAAACAACGCTTCAAATTCCAATGGAAAGACACTACGAAATGGAAACGTAAGAATTATGATTTGCACAATATTCTCGGATTTTACTCCTCAATTTTCGCCTTGATTCTGACGATAACAGGATTGTTCTACGCATTTTTTGTCGTTCAGGCCTCCATCTATTACATCTTTTCGGGTGGAGAAACCGTTTACCCAGATTTTTCTAAAATCACGACAAAAGCACCTATTGAAATGAGAACCGATAGAACTCTGGACAAGATTTCCGATAAGGTCAAAGAACTATATCCCAACGCTTATGGCTTTTCCCTGGACCTGGGACATCCGCATATCGATGACCACGAGCATCCGCATTTCGAAGTGTATGTGAAACATCTTTCCTATTCTTACCATAAAAGCAGCAGTTTGATTTTTGATGAAAATTCCGGGGAATTGCTTCATACGCACGACCCGAAAGACAAAAACTTTGGAGAAAAAACTGTAGCGGCCAATTACGATATTCACGTTGGAGCAATATTAGGTCTGCCTACGAAAATTATTGCCTTCATCATAAGCTTAATCATTGCTTCGATGCCAGTTACCGGATTTATGATTTGGTGGGGACGACGAAAAAAAACACAAGCTAAATAATTGATACCAAAATCCGGATGCGTGCCTCCGGATTTTTTCTTGCAAAAATACCGGAATGTGCATTCAAACTCCGGAAGCATCAAAATTAAATTAATATTTGTCATATATTAGATTGATTTTCCCTAAATTTATCCTCACAAAAAAAATTAAACTTAATGTCATTACTTGATCTGTCCCGACAAATTGCCATTGGAATTGATATTGGCGGGACAAATACAAAATTCGGATTGGTGAATCACCGTGGCGAAATTCTCGCAAAAGGCAGCATCAAAACTGAAGATTATAAACAGGTCGAAGATTTTATCGATGCGCTTTACGAAAATATAAAACCATTGATGGACGAGTTCAATCAGGACAAAAGCCTCGATGGAATTGGCGTTGGTGCTCCCAATGCCAATTACTTCAAAGGAACAATAGAACTGGCTCCCAATCTGCCTTGGAAAGGCGTAGTCCCATTTGCAGAACTGATGACACAGAAATTTGGCGTCCGTTGCAAAATGACCAATGATGCTAATGCAGCAGCTCTGGGCGAGATGATGTTCGGTGCGGCACGCGGGATGAAGGATTTTATTATGATAACGCTGGGAACGGGCGTTGGCAGCGGTATCATTGCCGGAGGAAACCTGATTTACGGGCACGACGGATTTGCAGGAGAGCTCGGTCACACCATCGTAAAACCCGGAGGCAGAAAGCACTGGAGCACCGGATCCGAAGGCAGTCTTGAGGCTTACGCTTCGGCAACGGGAATTGCTATCACCGCAAAGAAATTCCGCGCAGAGTTTCCGGATTCTATGCTGAATCAATATCCTGAGGAAACCATCAACTCGAAAACCGTTTTCGAATGTGCCGAGAAGGGAGATCCAACAGCCACAGAAGTTTTCAGGTACACAGGACAGAAACTGGGAGAAGCCCTGGCCAATTTTGTAATGTTCTCCTCACCGGAAGCTATTTTGCTCTTCGGTGGCGTGATTAAGGCTGGAGAATACTTGCTGAAACCTGCCAAACTGCACATGGAGCGCAACCTGCTTCCTATTTTCCGAGGCAAGGTCAAGCTGGTATTCAGCGAGCTGGACGAGGCAGATGCCGCTATACTAGGCGCAAGTGCACTGGTGTGGGAAAACTCTAAATAACGAACCTGTCATCCTTTGATTTTTCTTTGATCCGATAGGAATAATTTTTGCTATGGATAAGTGGAAAGATCAAAGGATTTTTCTTTGAAAACAATGACACGTTATTTATTCATCATCTTATGTTTTTTCCTTACTAGCTGTAACGGACAGGAAAAAAAATCAAAACCTTTAACAAATCAAAAAATGGACAAGAACAATTTGGAATATGCCACTTTGGCGGGTGGTTGTTTCTGGTGTGTGGAAAGCTGTTTCCATATGCTGAAGGGCGTAGAATCTGTAACTTCCGGCTATTCCGGCGGACATAAGGATAATCCTACGTATGAAGAAGTCTGCACAGGAACCACAGGCCATGCAGAGGTGGTAGAAATTGCCTTCGACCCAAAAATAATTACCTTTAAGCAACTGTTGGAAGTATTCTGGTTTCTGCACAATCCTACCACGCTGAACAGGCAGGGCAATGACATCGGTACACAGTACCGTTCCGCCATTTTCTACCATTCCGAAAAACAAAAACAGGAAGCTGAGGAATCTATGAAAGAATCGGAAGCCAAGCAGGAATGGAACGGGAAATATGTTACGGAGATTGTTCCATTCAAAAAATTCTGGCCGGCAGAACAGTATCATCAGGGATATTACAATGCCAATCCTACACAGCCGTATTGCAGCGCTGTAGTGGGACCAAAAATCCAGAAATTCAAAAAACATTTTGGAGAGATGGGATGGCTAAACGAAAAAGCGGAGAATTAATCTCCGCTTTTTTTATTTCCAACTCTGATTTCTTTTGTCATCGGAGCGTTTCTTGCCGTTATCAATATTATAAGCTAGACCAATTCCTAAGGTTTGTTTTAATTGTGTTCTCTTAATTTGATTATGATCATACAACAAATCCAAAGTCACATTTGTGGAAATATACCGGTTGACTTTCATATTCAGGATTCCGCTGTAAGCCAGCACCAGCCTTTCCGGATGATCCAGATAATTGGAGAATACGGAGCCGCTGTTTTGCAATGTGATATTTTCCATCAGCTTGACTTTATACTGAGCAGTTCCCAGGAAACCGAATTGGAACAACATAGAATCGCCATCATTTTTCAAGCCGTAATTTCCTGCCCATTGTAAATCTTTGTCCAGTACAAAAGTAAATCTGGCGTTGGCAGGGCGCAGCGTCATGGTAAAATTATCGGAAGGTTTGTACGTGAATCCTGCCCCCAGATTGAGATAGCCAGGTGCCATAAAATTGGATATTTTAGTCGCATCGGGATTATTGCCATCGTTGTAACCCGGCGCAAACTGTGTAATTAACCCTGCGCCCACAGAAGCATACCAGTTATCGGAGATCTTCCGTCCGTAGTTAGTAGAAAGATTCACAACGTCCTGCGTTTTTCTGTTGCCTACACCTTGTGTATTGTTCATCCCATAACCAAGAACAATGAGATTCTCCCAAAGATCCTTATCTTTTTCATAGGTCAGGTTATAGTTCACACCTGCTTGCCACCCGATATTATTGGCTCCACCGGCCCCCCAATTTGAAAATGCGGATTGATTAAGCATCAAAGTATTCTGGCCTACGATAGACCAGGCTTTTGCAGTGTCCTGAACAGGCTGTTCCTGTGCGAATGTTTTGAAGGCCGCAAGAAGCGCGGCAGAAATTAGTAGTTTTTTCATACATCTGTTTTAATGAAACAAATATATGAATTACCATGGATTAGTTGACAAATGGTTTTATAATTCCGCTTCTGTTGTCGCGTTCTACTTTGTATCCGAGATTATACGTTACGCCCACACCCAGAGTTTGCTTTCTCTGAAGTCTTTTGATCTGGTCATGGTCATACATCATTTCCAGGGTCACAACTGTGGTGATGTATTTATTAAACTTAAGATTCAAACTACCGCTGTAGTTAATGTCCACACGCTCGGAATGCTGAAGATAATTACTGAAAAAATTGACTTGATTAATGAACGTCGCATCTTTGAAAAGTTTGAGTTTGTAAAGCACGTTCACCATGGCACCCAGCTCGGTTCTTACACTTTGACCGTCGCGCTCCAGACCATACGTACCCGCAGTCTGCAGTTTCTCATCCAGCACAAAAGTGAATTTTCCATTCACAGGACGGGCAATGACCTGAAAGTTTTCATTAGGATTATAGGACAGACCGATACCAATGTTCAGGTAGCCCGGCGCCATAAATTTGGAAATTCTGTCATCGAAAACTGGATCCGGCGTGTTGGAATAATTATAACCTGCCGTAAACTGCGAGAGAAACTGAAAACCTGTGGAGAGATAATAATGCTGCGCAAGCTCGTAACCATAATTGGTCATGATATTAATGTAATCGTCTGTTTTCCGTGTAGACTGTCCTGTAGATGAAACAAAACCATAACCCATCTGGATATTGTTGTCCAGGTAATGTCTGTCTTTTTTGTAGACAATATTATAGTTGATCTTCCCGATTACCCCAATATTGTTATTCCCGCCGGCATACCAGTTGGCAAACGAAGATTGATTAAAAACCAAACTGTTCTGCCCGAAGAGAAACCAACGTTTCAGAGTGGGAAGACTCAGAATGGACGACGGCGTCAGCGGACTGTTATCATTATTGTTCGGAACAATCACCACATTATTGGCTAATTTTACTGAATCTTTACGAATGGCGTGGATGTCTACCACTTTCGGATTGGCAAGGCTGTCCAGGTCAAGAGCCGTAGAATCCCATCTCTTCTGTGCAATCGAGTCTATGACCTTTTGATAATCAACTTCTTGTGCATTAGCAGCCCAACCTAAAATCAACACAAAAAAAAACAGGATCTTTTTCATTAACCAAAATTTTAAGCAAAAATAATAAAACTAAACTTTGTAAAATATGACTTTATAACCAAAAATTGAATTATACGGTATTTTTTGCAGACAAAATTACCTCTTCTGTACATTGGCTGTAAAATTGTGAAGCTAAAATCAATGTTACTAAAATCTATCAACTTCCGGGCATTACTAGTCCCTTTCATCATGCTGGCGCTGATGTGGGCTGGCTATCTTTTTCAGAATCTCGGATTGGTGGAGGGTTGTAACGGTGCACTCATTCCGCTTATGCCTCAGGGATTGAAGGGCATCCTTTTCGCTCCGCTTTTGCATGGCAGTTTCGACCATATTGTCGGCAACTCTCTGCCCATTGCGATTCTTCTGTTTCTGTTGTTCGAATTTTATCCCAAAATTGCCGTCAGGATTTTTCTGATTGGTTGGATTGCTTCGGGACTTCTGGTTTGGATGCTGCCGCCGATAGACATTGTCACAGGAGCGTGGAATTATAGCTGTATCATTGGCGCCAGCGGACTGGTTTATATGCTGGCATTTTTTATCTTTTTCAGTGGTGTTTTCCGCTGGAATATGAAACTGCTGACAATTTCCATGGTGGTTGCGCTATACTACGGGAGTTTGATCTGGGGCATTTTTCCCGAAGAATTCTTTTCGCAGCTGGAGGAGCCAAGCCGCATCAGCTGGCAGTCTCACCTTGCAGGGAGCATCACTGGGGTAATACTAGCCATTATTTTCAGGAAGATTGGTGAAGAGAAAAAACGCAAATACATCTGGGAATATCCGAATTATTACAATGAGCGCGATGACAAAATGTGGCAGCAATACATTGCCAATCATCCCGAAGATTTTGAAGAGCTCCCTCAGCTGAAACAGGAAAATATCTGGGAATATCTGGACGAAATCCGAAAAAGAGAACAATAAATTTCTTAATTTCGTGGAAATACACAGATGATAATGTTTCCGGAAGATTACCTATATATACTTGCGTTGCGGCAGTGCAAAAACATCGGCAACGCCAATCTCAGAAAGCTGATTCAGACCAGAGGTTCTGCCAAAGCGGTCTGGGAATCTACCAAAAAATCACTCCAGAATATTTCCGGCATCGGCGTGGCAAGTGTCCAGGACATCGGCAAGAAGGAATTGCTTCTCATAGCTGAAAAAGAGCTGCAGCTGTGCGAGAAAAAAGCGATCCGCATCATTTCCCAATATGATTCTGAATATCCGAAACATCTTATGAATTGCGAAGATGCACCTTTGCTGCTATTCTGCAAAGGTCCAATTGACAATCAGGTCAATCCTGTCAGCATCGTCGGAACCAGAAAGCTGACTGCTTATGGCAAACAATTCATTCAGGAATTACTGGCGGAACTGAGCGGCTCCAATATCGCTACCGTAAGCGGGCTCGCACTGGGCGCGGATACCTGCGTGCACGAAGAAACACTGAAAAATAAACTTCCTACCATTGCGGTAATGGCGCAGAGCCTGGATAAAATTTATCCTGCATCGAATAAAAATCTTATCCGCAGAATTCTGGATAATGGCGGCGCAATGATCTCGCAGTATGCGACCTTCGATGGCAGCAGCAAGGAGTATTTTCTGCAGCGCAACCGCATTATTGCAGGGCTTTCACCCCAGTTGATTGTAGTGGAAACTGCTTATGGCGGCGGATCCGTTACTACGGTGACAGCAGCTAATCATTATAACCGGGATGTCTATGCTCTGCCTGGAAAGATTACGGACCCGTACAGCCAGGGATGCAACCATCTCATTGCGGTGAATAAAGCAGCGGCCATCGTTAATGTCCGGTCGCTTATAGACAGTCTTAATTTAAATATACAATCAGAACTGTTTCCGAAAGAAAGGGAAAAAATTCAGCTGCCTGCAGACAAACAGGATCATCAGAAAATTCTGGATCTGCTGGATTATGAGCAGCCCTACGCTCTTGATGAGATTGCTGACAAAACTAACATTCTGCATCATAAGCTTTTACCGATTCTTTTGGATTTGGAAATTTACGGCTATATCAAATGTCTTTCCGGAAGGCAATATCTTCGAAATACTTAAACCAGGCTTTCCGAAAACTTGAAATAATTTAACATTCGGTTCAATAATTCTTAACACAAAACAATAAATTATACAATAAGCAAAAAACTTCTGTAATATCATTAATTTTTCAATAAAAATCAAAATATTACTTGCAAAATTTGAAAATAAAATTAAATTTGTTGTCATAATTATAGAACAATGGAACACTATAACGTTGAACAAAAGATTCAGGAATTTATGGCTAAAATTGAAGCCAAGAATCCTAATGAACCAGAATTTATCCAAGCCGTAAAGGAAGTTGCAGTGACGGTTATCCCGTTCATCGCCACCAGAAAAGAATATACCGGAATGAAGCTCCTGGAGAGAATGGCCGAGCCGGAAAGAGTAATTATTTTCCGTGTGCCTTGGATTGATGACAAAGGGGAAATCCAGGTGAACCGAGGTTTCAGAATCCAGATGAACTCTGCCATCGGTCCTTATAAAGGCGGAATCCGTTTTCATCCAACGGTGAACCTTAGTGTTCTGAAATTTCTCGCCTTCGAGCAGGTTTTCAAAAACAGTCTGACGACGCTTCCGATGGGTGGAGGAAAAGGAGGTTCTGACTTCGACCCTCAGGGTAAATCCGATATGGAAGTGATGCGTTTCTGCCAGGCTTTTATGACGGAGCTTTGCAAACATATCGGCCCGGAAACAGACGTTCCTGCCGGAGACATTGGTGTGGGCGCCAGAGAGATTGGTTACCTTTTCGGGATGTATAAGAAAATCAGAAATGAATTTACCGGAGTTTTGACCGGAAAAGGTCTTGCGTACGGAGGTTCACTCATAAGACCGGAGGCGACAGGCTACGGTGTAGTTTATTTTGCCGAGCAGATGCTGAAAACCATCGGTGAGAAAATCGAAGGGAAAACAGCAACGGTTTCAGGTTTCGGAAACGTGGCCTGGGGTGTGGTAAAAAAATTCACGGAACTGGGCGGAAAAGTATTGACCGTTTCCGGACCGGACGGCTATATTTATGATAAAGACGGCATCTCCGGAGAAAAAATCGATTACCTTCTGGAACTGAGAGCTACCGGAAATAACCGGGCGGAAGATTATGTGACCAAATATCCATCTGCTGAGTTCCACGCCGGGAAACGCCCTTGGGAAGTGAAATGTGATGTAGCTTTCCCTTGTGCAACACAAAATGAGCTGGATTTGGAAGATGCAATTAAATTGGTAGCAAATGGCTGTCTTTGTGTAACAGAAGCTGCGAATATGCCTTCTACGCTGGAAGCCATTAATTACTTCCTGGACAATCAGGTGTTATTCTCACCAGGAAAAGCGTCCAACGCAGGTGGTGTTGCCACTTCCGGACTGGAAATGACGCAGAACTCCATCAGGCTGAACTGGACTTCGGAGGAAGTTGATGCCAGGCTGAAAGAGATTATGATCGGCATCCACAAGGCTTGTAGAGATTACGGAAAAGAAGACAACGGTTATGTGAACTATGTGAAAGGTGCAAACATCGCAGGCTTTGTAAAAGTGGCTGAAGCAATGCTGGCGCAAGGTGTGGTGTAATCAGAACTTGAATATAAATAAAAATGCAGCTAAGTTTTTTAGCTGCATTTTTTTGTTCAAAAATTAAATCTAAATTATCTTTTCGGAAGGCCTTTTTTCAAGGCATAATCGGCTCTTTCAATGGCTTTCTTCTCTTTCCAGGTCATATATTTGGCTTTGAAATTTCGCTTCATAAAATTATCGAAATTACGTTGAACCGTCAGATTCCAAAGTGAGTGGGCTTTCACGGCCCAGCTTTTGTCCCAGGCTCTTAAGGAAATTGAGAAACTGCCGTCCAGATATTTCATCCAGTGCCAGTAACCTGTCGGCATAAATAATGTATCGCCGTGCTCCAGGAAACATTCGATACCTTCTACACCGTCCAGAGCGGGAAATTTGGTAAAATCGGGATGCTCGATATCATAGTCCTCCAAAGCATAAGTTGCGTAAGGAATCTGGTACAATCTGTCTTTCCATTTGTAATCGAAAAGCAGGATATGCTTCCGTCCGTTGAAATGCGTGTGGAAGATGTGCGCCATATCGATATCGTAATGCAGGAAAGTCACAGAACCTTTTCCTCCGAAAAACATATTCGGGTATTTATCCAGAAAACCGCCCATCAGCTCCTTTGGAAAGATATAATCGTCCAGTAATTTTGGTGCCTGTTTTATCGGGTCGAATAGGAAAATTCTCAAATCGGTAGGCTCGCTTTCTATTAAATCAATATAATCTGCAAACTTCATCTTGGCCGCAGACGCATTGATAGGCGCTGCAGGATCTGCCTTGGAACTATCGTATAAAGGAACCTCTACATCTCCTACCGTCTGCTTCATATACTCCATGGTCCACTTCTGGTAGGCCGGCCATTTCCTTGCCATATTTTTGATAACCACCGGTTTGCGCGGCTTCAGGTATTTCTCAAAGAACTCCTCTTTGGTAATATCATCAACTATATCAATTGGTTTTAGAATGATTCCCATATTAATTAAATATTAAGCCACAAATTTATTAAATTTTCAATGGAAAAGATTAAAAATCAAGGTTCAGATTTATAATTAAAATAAATAGCAAACATTCATTACATCGATGCTTGCAGACTCAGAACAGAATTTAACCCCATCTCTTTTTCTAACTCCAATAAAAAGTTTGTAACAATTTCCGATTTTCCATTACTAACAATTTAGTGATATAACTATTGATTATGAAAAAAGTTCTACTTGTCTTTTTGATGCTGATGTCTACGGCCTTGGTTTTTGCGCAGAAAACCATCTCTGGAATTATCAATGATGCAGACGGAAAACCACTGGCCAGTGCCAGCGTGACCATTGAGGAACCCGGCAAGAATGCGATTCTGGCTTATGGTATTTCCAATTCCAAAGGGGAATATAAGGTTACCTTCAATTCTCCCGAAAGCAATCTTGATTTGAAAATCAAGGCTTTCAATCAAAAACCCATTACACAAACGATAAAAAATGAGGATCAGAAACTTAACTTTTCGATGGATTCCCAGGCAACGGAAATCCAGGAAGTAAGGCTTAAAACCAAACTGATCACCAAAAAAGGAGATACCATTTCGTATGACCTTAAATCTTTCGAGAATAAAAACGACAGAACACTTGCCGATGTTCTGAAGAAAATCCCGGGCATCGAAGTTAATAAAGACGGAACCGTCCTTTATCAAGGCGAGGCGATCAATAAATTCTATGTCAACGGAAAAGACCTGATGGAAGGCGGCTATGGAACGGTAAATAATTCCTTGCCAAAAGATGCGGTTTCTAAAGTAGAAGTTCTGGAAAATCACCAGCCAGTAAGTATTCTACGGGACAAAGTGCCGTCTGAACAAGCAGCTCTTAACATCAAACTAAAAAAATCGGTAACGATGACCGGGCGTGGCGAGATAGGCGCAGGCTTTAGTCCATTATTGTGGAATGTGAAACTGACGCCTATGTTTTTTGGACAGAAAAACCAGTGGGTCGTGAATTATAAGGCTAATAATAATGGCGAAAGTGTGGAACGGGAAGGCAATCTACTTGCCTTCGGAAGCCGTTGGGAAGGCCGCAGAAGCCAGGCCGCACAGCAATCCTGGACAAACATAGAAACAGCGGGCGTGCCTGATGTTCCGGAGAAAAGATATTTATTGAACAATGTTCATTTCTTCTCGGCAAACTTATTGACCAATCCATTTAAAAATAAAGAATGGGAGCTGAAGGCGAATGCCAACTACACTTATAATGACGTAGAAAGAGATTCTAGAAGCAAAACAGTTTATAATCTTGACCATAAAGATGCTGAATTGGCTGGCAAAACTTTTGAACAATCCAGAAGCAATAACTTCTACACCAATTCCTCGAAGGCAGAATTGATATTTACCAAAAATGCCAAAAAAGGATTCTTCAAAAACACCACGACCTGGAATGGTTTCTGGAATTCCAGCAACGGGTTTTCAGGAGTAGATCGTCCAAAAGTTGGAAACCCTCCAGTAGGCGGTTATATTGCCGGCAATCAATCTTTGGAATCACCTTCGGGAAGTTTTCAGAATTCATTAAGCACCATTGTTCCTTGGAAAGATAAATTGCTGAATGTCATGAGTTACTTCAAATATCAGAAAGACAAACAAAATATGACCGTAGATCCTGCAACCTATACGGACGCATTTGTTCCGCTTTTGGGAGGTGATTCGAACTTAGGCGGAATCTATTCGAAATATAAGCAATATGCACTTTCCGAAACATTGGAAGTCAATCATTCTGCCTCGGTAGGCTTCAGCTACAGGAAGTGGACTTTTACGCCAGAAGCCGGTTTAAATATCAACTTTAATAATCTGAAATCTGAATTATTTGGACTTAGAAATAATTCTTACGAGGTTTTGCCAACTGCAACCAAACCAGAAAACGGCGGTTTCCAAAACAATGCGGATTGGAATGAAATCACACCTTACACACAGGTTGGAATCAATTATAAATCTGAAAGAATAAACCTGAACCTGACTGTTCCTTTCAATTTTTACAGCATCAAGTATCAGGATAATATTTATAATCAGACTGCCAACAAAACAAAGACAGCTCTGGAACCAACGTTTTTTGCAAGCTACGACTTTGCATCGTTCTTTAAATATTGGGTATTTGCCAGCCAGAGTTATGATTTCGGTAACTTCGGATTTTTGTATGGCGGCAATATGCTGACATCTGCGGGCAATCTTTCCAGACGATATGTGGCTGATTTGAGTAATTCAAAAATGCCGGAATATCTTAACCGAAATATAGGAACAAGATTAGAATACAGAAATCCGCTGAACAACCTATTCTTCAATGTTAGATATAATTACGGTACGGTAAAAAAGAATTTGGCACAAACATTTGAGACCAGCGGAATAGGCGGAACTATTGGTCTGGTTATTATTCCAAACACTGTCAGAACACAATCAGAGAGTGCAGAAATCGGGAAATATTTTCCAAAATTCAAGTCCAATATTTCTACAAGCTTTACCAATAGGGATACCAATCCGTTTAGTTATTTTAATGATAAAGCCATCAGAAGCAAGGTCAATACACAAACCTGGACGGCCAAATTCAATAATACCTATTTCAGCTGGCTGAGTGTGGATTATAATATCAGCATGAACTGGAACAGAAATGAAAACGCTACTCAAAATACGGCTCAAAGAAGTTCTGGGTGGAATCACAATCTTGCTGCATACATTTATCCTTCGGACAATCATACATTCGGATTCAATTGGGATAATAGTGTAACCTCCACGGAAGGTAATACTTACAAGAATCCATTCTTTGATTTATCTTACCAATATACTTGGGTCAAGAAAAAAATCGATTTCGAATTCAAATGGTTGAATATCAGCAACAGAAAAGTCTATGAAATTGTCAATGTAAATGTAGATCAGCAGAATACAGTTTATCAAACTTACAACATCCGCCCAAGCCAATTTATGTTCACTGTAAAATTCAATTTCAAGTAACACACTATTTTATTATAACCGAAAAGGTAGCGCGATTTGTTCGTCTGCCTTTTTATTTTTCTTAATTTTAAATCACTAAATCTTTAGTCATGAAATCGTTTTAACGATTCCATATTTCCATTAAAACCAAACTTTTTTGCATATGAAAAAAACACTATTTATTTTATCGATTTTCTTTGGCGTTTTATCATTCGCACAAGGAACAAGGATCATGTATGAGTACAAATTTGCGTCTAACATCGACAAAAAAGACTCTCTTGATACAGAACTGATGTATCTGGATATCAAAAAAGATGGAAGCCAATTCTATAGCCGACAAAAATTCGTCAGCGATTCTTTGAGAGATGTTTACATTCAGAAACAATTGGCGTCTGGCTCAGGTACTTTCAGTTATAACGATTCTAATGCCGGTAAAGTGGATTACACGGTCAACAAAACTTATCCGGACTTCAAAACAAATCTTCACGCTTCTCTTGGCCCCAATCGTTTTGATGTTTCTGATTCCAAACCCATGAACTGGAAAATTCTTCCGGAGAAAAAGATGATTGACAAATTCGAAGTCCAGAAAGCAACTTTGGATTTTGGAGGAAGAACTTGGACCGCTTGGTTCTCTCAAGATTTTCCATTTCAGGATGGGCCATACAAGTTCCATGGATTGCCCGGGCTGATCTTGGAAATGGAAGATTCTACAGGAACTCATATCTTCAAATTCGCCGGAAGCAAAAAATTTGATGAGGTTGAGAAAATCGAGAAAAAAGAAATTGCTCCTCCCGTCGGCGGAAGAGTTGTTAGAATCGGAAACATGCCTGGAGGGAAAGAATTAGAGGTTTCGGAAGACCAATTCATCAAACAATGGAAAGAGTACAAAAATGACCCCGTGAAAGATATGCGGCAAACCTTGTCTATGCCCGGTGTGAAAATGAAACTCAATATCAATGGTAAAGAAATGACCGATCCGGCGGAGATGCTCCGGAATATGGAAAAATTTCAGAAAGACCAGATCAGGGAGGACAATAACAAAATTGAACCTACGCTTTATCCTTAATTAAACATAAAACACTATTTTTATGGTCCTCTTTTATGAGGACTTTTTTTATGTCAATTTTAAAAAATTAAAATGAGTTACTTACCCAAACTTAAAAATATAAAAGCCTTCGTTTTTGATGTAGATGGTGTGTTTACGGACGGAAGCGTTTACCTTTTACCGGATCAGAACATGTCCAGAGTAATGAGCGTTCTGGACGGCTATGCAGTAGTGCAGTGCCTTAAAAAAGGCTACAAAATCGGCATCATCACCGGCGGAAATGACCCGATGGTCAAGAACAGGATGGAATATCTGGGCATCCGGGACTACTACGCCAAGTCCTCTCACAAAGTTGCTGATTATGAGGATTTCAAATCCAGATATAATTTGCAGGATTCCGAAATTCTGATGATGGGTGATGATATTCCCGATATCGGCATCATGAAGCTGGCTGAGATTTCTGCCTGTCCTGCCAATGCAGTTCCGGAAGTGAAGGCTATTTCAGATTATATTTCGCCGATTTTTGGAGGCAAAGGTGCGGTTCGTGATGTAATAGAACAGGTGATGAAAGTCCAGGGAAAATGGAATCTGGACGAAGAAATAAAATCAGCTTAATTTATTAATAATGAAGTTATTATTAGCATCTAATTCTCCCAGGCGTAAAGAATTATTAACACAATTAGGCTATCAGTTCGGTGTTGTTAAAATTGATGTCGATGAGTCTTATCCTCCGGAACTGAATCCCAATCAAATTGCAGAATATGTCTCCGCCAAGAAGGCCAATACTTTTGACATCACTGAAAACGAAATTCTTCTAACCTCGGACACGATTGTTGCTTTAGACCAAAAAATTCTTCTCAAACCAAAAAATGAGAGTGAGGCTTTTGAAATGCTGAGAAGTCTTTCGGGAAAAATACATCAGGTTTACACCGCATTTACAATTAAAACAAAGGATTCTCAGATCACCAGTACCAGCAAAACAGAGGTAGAGTTTTCTGAAATCAGCGACGCTGAAATCGAATTTTACATCAGGGAATTCAGACCGTTTGATAAAGCAGGCTCCTACGGCATCCAGGAATGGCTGGGAATGGCAAAGGTGAAAAGCATCGCCGGCTCCTTCTATGCCGTAATGGGATTTCCCGTAGATCTGGTGTACGAAGAGCTCAAAAACCTGAACTGTTTTCCCACCAAATTCCGAAACTGAAATATTTAGATAATTTTCCTTGTAAAATTTCGTTATTTTTACAGATTAAACCATCGATTTCATTATTGAAATAAGCTCAATGAGAAAATATTTACTGATCATCATAGCCGTCCTAAGCGTGCTCGCCTGCAACCCGCGTTCCAAGAAAAAGCGAACGAAGAGCGGACCGGTGAATCGCTTCCTTACCTTCCATAACACCTTGTTTAACAGTAAGGAATCTTTCCTTGCCGAGATGCAGAACCGGGACAAAGCACACGTCGATAATTTTTATGATCCTTACATAGCCGTTTTTACGACAGAAGATAATCTGCAGGATCTCCAGACCACTACGGCTGGCAACGGCATGAATGACGCGGGCGCTCCACCACCATTGCGCGGAGGCAGCAGAGGAGGCAGCAACATCAATGATGTTTCTAACATGTCACCGAACAAAAAAGGAGCTTCAACATTACAAATTACCGAAGCCAAAGCACTGAAAGCCATTTCCAAATACGGCGTTCTCGTCAATGGTGTAGAGAAGAACAAGAAAATCTTCGATGCATACATCCTGCTGGCCAAAGCGCGGATGTATCAGGGAAAATACCTGGAGTCCATGGATGCTTTAGGATATATTTTCAACACCATGGGCAAGGACAAACGCGTTCCTTTGGCCAGGATTTATCAAGGTGTCAATTACACCAAACTGAAAGAATATTACCGTGCGGACGAGGTATTCCGCGAACTGGATGAGGATGATAAACTCAAGAAAAAATACAGAAGCTTGCTGACGATTTACCAGGCGGATAATTTCCTGAAATGGGGCAAGAAAGAATTGGCGGCAGAAGTTCTGGAAGACGCTTTCAAATACAATAAGGAAAGAAAAACCCGCAGCAGAATTGCATTTCTCAGGGGTCAGATTCTTTCCGGCTTAGGCAGAAAAGATGAAGCGCGTGAGTCCTTTGCAGCGGCTTACAAATACGCCAACAACTATGAATTTGAAGTGAAATCTCAAATCGAAATTGCCAAAACCTTTGACGGTAAGAAGGATAGTTATGAGGAGGCCATGGCATACCTGGAAAAAATTGCAAAGAAAGGAACCTATGCGTCCCGCAAGAATGAGCTTTACTATGCCAGTGGTCTGATTGCTACCTCAGCAACAAAAGATTCCATTGCAGATTCCTTTTTCAGAAAAGCACTCAAGGAGAAGCAGTCTGATCCTCAGATTCGTGGACTGACCTATGCAGAATTGGCCAAGAAATATTTTGCCAAGGATGATTATCTTACAGCCGGTGTCTACTATGACAGCGCACTGGCCGTAATGACCTACAAACCGGAAGTAGAACGACTGACAAGTCTGACCGCCAACATCAAAAAACTTTCAAAGAATTATTATCTGATCAGAAAGAATGACAGCATACTGGCCCTGACTAAGATGTCCGATGATCAAAGACGTACTTACTTCGCACAATACATCGATAAAATCAAACAAAAAGAAGCTGCTGCGGAACTGGAAAAGAAACGCGCAGAACGTAGCAAAGGTTTTGACAATTCGGATTACAGCGCCAATTCCATTTTTGCCAATAATTCTTCGGATTCAGGCAGTTTTCAGAATTTCGGGATTACGGGCGGGTCTACGTTTTATTTTGCCAATGAGAATAACATTCCGAGAGGTGAGAATGCGTTCCGCCAGACTTGGGGCAGCAGAACACTGCAGGACAACTGGCGTTATTCTGCCAGAACCGCAAGTATTGAAGACATGAAAAACGAAGCGCTGGGTCTTGCCAATGCGCGGGACCCGAGACGTCTGGAACCGGAATTTTACATCGAGAAGATTCCGACATCACCGGCGGAACTTCAGCAGCTGAAAAAAGACCGCGATACAGCCAGCCTGGGTATGGGAACCATGTATGAGAATTTCTTCGGAAATACCAAACTGGCGACCAAAACGCTTTTTGATCTGGTAGAAAATAAGCCGGATGAAGAAACCGATCTCCAGGCGCTGTATAACATATTCGTTTTCAATTATGAGAAAAATCCGGCAGAAGCGGAGAAAGCTAAAAAGCTGATCCTGGAGCGCTATCCTTACACTTCTTATGCAGAGTTTGTCAAAAATCCGAAAAGCAAAGAATTTAATAAGTCTACGGCAGATGTGGAAAAGATCTATGCCGATGCCTACAAACTTTACGAAACCGAAAAGTATCCCGAATCTTCTGCGATGATTGAAAAAGCAATTGCAGACCATCCCGCCGATGCCCTGGTTCCTAAATTTTACCTGCTGAATGCATACAACGCGGGTAAAACGGCAGGTAAGGAAATTATGATTCTGCAGCTGGAACAGATTGTCCTTAACTATGGCAAAACGCCCGAAGGCAAAAAAGCGAAAGAGCTTCTGAAGTACCTGAAAAGCGATGTAAAGCTGGAAATGACCGACGAGAATGGAAATGCCGTCACAGAACAGACGCCGGCACTTTCTGCTCCGGAAGATCTGAAAAGCCAGGAACAACGCGAGAGTGAGATGAAGGAAAGAGAACAGAACATGAATGCGCCATCTGCGCCACGTGGCCCTGGAAGACCGGAAAGCACGCAGTTTCCCGCATCTTCTACACCTGTGGAAGCCAGACGGTCTAAAAATTAACTTTTTGAAGATAAAATAGGAAATCCCTCTTCGCAAAACCGAAGAGGGATTTTTTGTTTGAGACGCTTTTATGGTTTAGAATCTATTTAAGAATTATAAAAGTATTCATTCAAATGACTTCTATGGAGCTCATAGTTTAATGACATATTATGATGTATTTGAGGAAATTTTTAACAGGCTTTTACTGTTTTTTATTTTTCTCCTCGATCCAGCGGCTCATATATTTTGTGGAATTCAACCGATGGTGTTGAAGAATCATTCCCAGATAATTTTCCGCACGGTGAGCATCAAGATTATTTTTGATCCTGTCAAATCTTAACCAAAATTTTTCAATAAACAAGGCTCTATCAAAGACTTTTGTTAAGATTATAACAGCATTAAGATTGGCCTGATTCCAGATGGTTTCGTTTTCATACAATTGAACTGCGCTTTTTACGAATGCCTCATCGGAATCTTCTATAAAACCGTTCCAAGGCAAATCCAGGTGCATAGCCTCTGCACCTACTGAACTGGTAACACTCGGCAGGCCATAGTGCATGCTTTCCCACAATTTTCCTTTCAGTCCGGCACCAAAGGGAATAGGCGCCAGCAGCACGCGGTATTGCTTAAAAATAGATTCTACATTCTCAGTGCGGCCTTTCACCAGAAAGCCTTCTTTTGCGTTATGAAGCTGAAATACCTTCTCAGTAGCGTAGGCACCATAAATGTGAAGTTCGGCATCGGGAAGCCGTTTTCTAATGGTTTTCCAAACGGATTTAAGCGTGAGAACAGTCTGCCAGTTCGGCTCGTGCAGAAAATTACCTATACTCACAAAATGTTGCCTGTCCTTAAATGCAACCTCATTGGGAAGAATAGCCGTGCTGAGAAAAGGCAGGTAAAAGAGGATGTCCTGGTGAACTCGGAATTGCTCTGTCAGTAATTGATATTCGAATTCGGAGATGATGAGCGAGAGATCAGAGCGCAGAATAGCAGCTATCTCCCGCTTGAAAACATCGTTGAGAAGATCAGCATGCTGCATGGTACGATTGGCGACAAATGCCTTTCTTCTGGCCTCGCGGAGGAAATGTAAATCTTCGGTGTCCAGAATTCTAACGGCCGCAGGACAAAACTCGGCTACGCGCCAGCCAAACTGTTCCTCCGTCACATAACGGTCAAAAAGCACAGCATCCGGCTTCAGCGCAGCAATCTGATGATTAAAACTTTCATGATTGAGCTCGATCCTTTGAATCTCTATTTTCTCAGAAAATTCAAGATTTTGGGCCGCGGTGAGGAAAGTGATTTTGTAGCCGGCGTTCCGGAACAGGGCAATAAGCTGCATCATCCTGTGACCGGCCGCTGTGGATGCCGGCTCCGGAATAACGAGACCTATGATGACGAGATGTTTCACCAGGCAAAAGTACGCGTTTGCCGCTACAATAAAAAAAGGCTGTCACAAAGACAGCCTAAGATGTTTTTACTGAACCCTTACCAGGGCAATGACATTATTGTCCTGCGTGATGATCAGCGAATCGCCTTTCGTATCTGCAGAAATGCCGCTGCGCTCGTAATGTTCGCCTTTCGCCGTTTTATCTTTGAAATCCAGCTGGAACTTATTGTTGTTGGCTTCTATGGTAACCGTTTTGGATTTCCCATTGGTGGTAAAGGTAGCCTTGGCCCGGCTGCCATCAGACGCTTTGTACGGATAGGAATAGGTTTCCATTGTTTTCCCGCCGGTTTCAGTCGTCATGGCTGTGCTGGTAGCACTGTCCATCTTACCGTTATCATCGGTCATTGTCGTTTCTGATGCATAGGATTCTGTGGACGGCTTGGCATCGTTCTTTTTGCATGAGAATAGTAGAGCTGCGCCAGCAAAGGCCGTCATCAATGTGCTTTTTTTCATAATCGGATTATTAATATTTTAAAATTGAAATGGATTGATGATTTTTAGATGAACTCAACCCATTCTATTAGTATTTAAACTGTGAATGTATGGCATTGTTGAGCATCAAATTATTGTCCAAAACCTAAAAATCCCGAAACTAATTTCGGGATTTTTATTGTATTTAGAGTGAATTTATTTTTTCAAGGATTTGATTCCCATCTCGAATAACGCAAAACTCAGCAAATCAGCATTTTCGCCGATGACCTGTTCTGTGGAACGTCCAGCGCCATGCCCGGCATTTTTCTCGATTCTCAATAAAATAGGGTTGGCACAAGATTGTTTCTCCTGCAATTCCGCACCAAATTTGAAAGAATGCGCAGGCACCACTCTGTCATCGTGATCGCTGGTGATGATCATCGTAGCAGGATAGCAAGTTCCGGCTTTTACATTGTGTACCGGTGAATAAGACTTCAGATACTCGAACATTTCTTTGCTGTCTTCCGCAGTTCCATAATCGTAAGACCATCCTGCGCCTGCTGTGAATTTGTTATACCTCAGCATATCCAAAACGCCCACACCAGGAAAAGCGACCTTTGCCAAATCAGGTCTCATTGTCATCGTCGCACCAACCAAAAGCCCGCCGTTGGAACGGCCGGACAACGCCATGTATTCCTTAGAAGTATAGCCTTTTGATTGCAGATATTCTCCGGCAGCGATAAAGTCATTAAACACGTTTTTTTTCTGCATCTTGGTTCCTGCATCGTGCCATTTTTTACCATATTCGCCACCACCTCGGATATTCGGAACCGCGTAGATGCCGCCGTTTTCCATCCAGATCGCATTAACCACCGAAAAACCTGGCTGAAGGCTGATGTTAAATCCTCCGTAAGAATACAGAATCGTCGGGTTCTTGCCGTCTAGCTTCGTCCCTTTTTTATAGTTGATCATCATTGGAATCTTAGTTCCGTCTTTCGAAGTGTAGAACACCTGCTCGGACACATAATCTTCAGGATTAAACTTCACTTTAGGCTTCTGATAGATTTCAGATTTCCCGGAAGCTACATTGTATTTGTAAATCGTCCCGGGCGTGATGTAATTGGTGAAAGAATAGTAAATGTCTTTATCTTCTTTTTTACCACCAAATCCGGAAACTGTTCCTTTTCCAGGCAACGTAATCTCTCTTACCAGCCTCCCTGTTTTATCAAATTGCTTCACAAGACTGATGGCATCTTTCATATATTTCCCGAAAAAATAACCGCCGGCTTCGGAAATGCTCAACACATTATCGGTTTCCGGGATCACGTCTTTCCAGTTCTCCGTATTTGGATTTTTGATGTTCACTTTTACCAACCGCATATTGGGCGCATCTTTATCTGTGAAGATGAAAAGCTCGTCGCCTTGCGTATCTACAATATCAGCATTGATGTCAAAACCTTTGTTGATCTGGACAAAATCACCACCGTTTTTCAAATCTTTAATGTACAGCTCGTTGCCGTTCGTGGCATTGGCCGCAGAAATAATCAGGAATCTTTGATCTTCTGAAACGCCTGCGGAAAGATATCTTCTAGGTGTTTTTTCACCACCGAAAATCAATTGATCTTCGGATTGTTTGGTGCCGAGTTTATGGAAATAGACTTTGTGTTTATCCGTCATTCCGGACAGCACGGTTCCTTCTTTCGGCTTGTCGTAGCTGGAGTAATAGAAGCCTTCATCACCTTTCCAGGCAATGCCGCTGAATTTCACATCAACAATCGTCTCATCAATGGGTTGCATGGTAACGGCATCGATGATGATGATCTTGTTCCAGTCGCTTCCACCTTCTGAAATCGAATAGGCTGCCAAATTTCCTTTCTTGTTGAAGGATAAATTGGAAAGCGACGTTGTTCCCTTATCCGAAAACGTGTTGGGATCCAGGAAAACCTCTGTCTTTTTGGTTTTGTTATGGGTTCTGTAAAGTACCGATTGTGCCTGCAGACCGTTGTTTTTGTAATAGTAAGTATAATCGCCTTCTTTGAACGGTGCGCCTATTTTCTCGTAATTCCAGATATCTCTCAATTGGTTTTTGATGGTCTCCCTGAAAGGGATTTTGGAAAGGTAGTTCTGGCTGTAAGCCACTTCTTCATCCACCCATTTTTTGGTGGCTTCGGAATCATTTTCCAGGTCGCGGTATGGATCGGCCACCTGCGTTCCGAAATAGTTATCAACTTGTGCACCTTTTACGGCCTTGGGATAGTTAGAGCTGGTCATAGATTGAGCTTGCAGACCCGTGTAGAAAACGACGGCTGCTGTTGCAATAATGGATTTGAATTTCATTTTTATCTTTTGAATGTTTTCAAAAATACGAAAAAAAATAGCTTATCGGCTTTTAAGCAGTTTCAGTAGTTATGTAAAAAATAATAGCGCGGATTTTCAATCCGCGCTATTGGGTGTATTGTGGTTGCTCAAAGTCGGGAGACTTTGCGCAGCGGGTAATCTCGCTAATCTTATGCAAGAATAAATTATTTGTTGCCAATTTGACAACTGATTTTATCAAATTTCAGTTGTCATTTTGGAAATTTCTATAAAAAAATCCCGTTCGAAAGCGGGATTTGTTAGTTACATTATTTGGTAATAGACACATATTTCTTTTTTATCAGGGTTAATTATCAATATTTTAAAATTCCTGTTATCATTTTTATCAATAATACATTTATAATAACCATTTGGAATGGATAAAAACTCTTTTGGAATTTCATTTGGTGGCAATTCTTCTTTAATAGGAAATCTGTTTAAATTTTTATTGTCATTTAAATTTTCATATTTTAAAATTAGAATTTTTACACCGTCTCCATTAGGCGACCATTCTTCTTTTTCAGATTTTTTCTCAAGTTTTAAACCACTTGTCATAAATCCAAAATCTTCCTCAATACGGTTTTTATAACTTATCTTCTGAATAAAAAAAATAATCCCTACAATTATCAATACTGTTATTAGAAGAACTATCATTTTATATTTTTTCATAAACTACGGATATTTAACTTCAAATGCTTTTCCGCTTGAATAAACACTATATGCTCTTGTTATGATTTCATTTACCGTGCTTCTTGTTCCCCACGGTTTTGGATCAAAATCATAATTATCATAAAATCCATTTATGACAGCATAACCACTTTTATTATAATAAAATTTTACTGTGGCTCTACCAAAAGAAAGTTTTAAATCGTTACTGCTTGATTTGTAGAAATCTACTGTTGCTGTGCAATTTCCATTTACACATTTCGCATTTGCATAATCAATAAGTTTTTTAGAAGTTGCTTTATCCATCATATACAAGAATTCCTCTTTTGTTAAGTTAAGAGTTTTTCCTGTTTTAGCTTCATAATGTTGTCGTAATTTTTCAAAAAATTCTGGATCATTTTTGGCTTGTTCTGGATCAATATCAAATCCTTTTTTGTCAATAGAATTCGACATCGAATGCATCGCGTGATTTAACCCGGCAACCATTCCTCCAATCACTGCACCCTGCCAGAAATTACCACCGGAAAGAGCAGAACCTACACCGCCACTTAATGCCCCAAAACCAATTGTACCTACAGCACTTTTTGCAGCATCAGCAAAACCCATCGCTTTCATCCCCATTCCCCAAGCTGATGCGCCTAAACTACCCAATGCTCCCGACACAAATGCCTGCTCAAAACTACCGCCTTGCACTAAAGATAAAATCCCCTGAGCAAAGCCATGAACAACGCCTTGTGCTATGCCACTTACTATTTCTTGTCCCAGTGTAAGCGTCGTTCCAACGGCGGGGGTAAAAATATTACCTATTCCGGAGGTGACCGCACCGGATATGGCACCAAAGATAGTGGATTTTAAGAAACTCCCAATATTCCAATAGTCGCCATTAATCAGCACTCCCGCAGAATAAGTTAAAGCACCGACAACAGCGCCGATAATAACAGCTGCCAGAAAATCGTCTAACCCAAAAAGTTCTCCAGTAGGATCATTAAACATCAGCGGATTATTAAGTACATAGCCATACTTATTATAATTCTGTGTGTTGTATGGCTCCTGGATGTTTTCATCTGCATTCAGGAATCTTCTCAGGAGCGGGTCATACAGCCGGCCATTCATATGGATGAGGCCAACTTCTGCAAAGTGCTCGTGGCTGGTGTAGCCCCGGTCCAATATTAGATTTCCGCCAGATAAATAATCTCTTATCTGGTTTTTATCGGTTATAGTCGCCTGCATTCCAATCTTCAGATGGGTAAGATTTCCCCAAGCGTCAAAGTGTCTTTGCTCCAGTTTGTTGCCTGCTTCATCTGTGATAGCAAGAATGCTTCCCAGATAATCCTTATGCAAAAATTTGTAAGACCCGCCGCTTTCCGCATAGTTTTTTAAATATACAATATTGCTGTCATATGGCGTGCCGCCAATGTAGAGCATATGTTTCTCCTGACCGGTCTGGTTGTTTCTTATGATCTCATAACTACCCGCTGCGCAAAGTCTCCCGACTTTGAGCAATTAAACAAATGTATCAAAGAAAAATGAAAAAAATTATTCCCGCAAACAAAAGATTATTGAAATTGACTTAACTGACAACCATAAAGTTGTTTTTATTAATGCCAATGAGTTCGGATGTTTCATAAACGTGTGCTCAAGTCGGGAGAATCCGCACTATTGAGTTTATTTGTGGTTGCTCAAAGTCGGGAGACTTTGCGCAGCGGGGTACCAATATAAAAAAACGGCTGCAGTTGCAAAGATTGATTTCACTTTCATTTTTAATTTTTTGAATGTTTCCAAAAATACAAAAAATTAAACTCTGATTTTTTTATGACAGGGATAAAGCGAGTTTATAACTATTGGGTCTGAATATAATAACTAAAATTATATATGCATAAAAATAAAAAAGCACGGATTATAAATCCGTGCTATAGGGTAATATTCGTGTAAAATTGTGCTGCCTAAAAAATACCAGCTTTTAAAAGCATTTTATAGTAGGTAACTGAAATTTGTCCTGATGTCGTTGCTCTAAATTTTTACCACTTCGTGTTATCGACACTCAACGTATGTTTTACCAGCCATTGCAGTATTTGTTTCCATGTCAATTGTTTCTGAAGTCTTTGAAGTATATTTATTCATATCAGAAGTTAACAATCCTTTTACTTTTGCTCGTGCTGCTCCACACTATCCCATATTCGCATTTGGAAAACCATCAGGGCAAACTCTTTAAAAGCACGGATTGCAAATCCTCGCTATCGGGTTTTCAAAAATTAGCTTACTTAAAAATCATAAGAATATTATATATTAAATAATAACTCGTTTTGGAATCTCTAATATAATTCAAATTCCTCTGGAAATGCTTTCTTATATTCTTTTTTGGAATATAAAATATTCTTTATCTTAGTATAGAGTCGTAAATGCTTATCTACATCTTTTTTATCACTACTACAGTTTTTATTTCGATTTCTATTTTTCTCGGATTTACTAATAAAATCAATTTTATAGCTGTTTTTTTCATTTTGATCTTCAACAGTAAAACATGTGGAATTACTTTTTAAACCAAGACTTTTATAGAAATTATAGATATTCATTTTATCTTCATCATTAAGTTTTATTATAACTTGTTCCGGTCGTCTATTAAATAAAATTCCGGAAGAACTATCATAGCTAAATTCTGACATTTCTATATTATTTTTATATGAAACACTTTTAAAGTAAAATTCAAACGTTTTTTGTGCATTACAACAATTACACAATATAAAAAGGCTAAAAAAAAACAAAATTTTGTCCATATTATCGAAATTTAAACGTTCTATTAAATATAGAAAAAAATTTATTATATGAATAATTATAAAGAAATAATTCATTTGGTCTTAATGCCTTTAATGTCATATTAATAACATCCATATCCATATATCCATTTTTCCAATAATTAGAAAGTATATAATTTTTATTAGCATATACATGTTCTAATTTTCGAATTGCAATATGCTCTACACTGTTTAATGAAGAATCAAGGCGTCTGGCAGCATCTATCTCTATATTGGGCAGACCTAAAGCAAAAGAATAGGCATGGGCGGTTTCGTGTGACATTACTCTTCCTAATATTTGTGGATTAGAGGCTGCCTTTGTAGAATAAGCAATAGTAGATTTACCACTCCCAAAAGTAAGTTTAGTTTCTCCTAACACATTAAACTTTCCATCAGTGCTATTTAGCATTAATCCATTACTGTCACTTAGACCAATCGTTTCGCTTTTTATCTTATAACTTGATATTTCTTCTGGTGTAAAATTACTTCTTGCATCTTTAACATTTTGTTGCATAGTTGATAAATCTGCTTCAGTATTTTGACTTCCGTCAATAGCTATATCATCAGTAGTTGTATATCTAGGTTTATTATATCCATTAGCATAATAATTAATAGTAAAACTAACCCCTGCAACAGCTCCACCAATCACAGCTCCTTTTAATACACCTTCTAAAAAGTTTGTTCCATTTATTAAAGAAGTAACACCTCCTGATCCGGCTCCTGCCAATGAACCATTCCCAACAGCTGCCCAAAAACCACTTGCACTAAAGACTTGACCCAAGCCTCCTGAGACTGCCCCCGTGAGCCCTTCTATAAAGGCTGCTTTTGCAAAACCTCCCCAACTCAAATTGCCGGATATTAATCCTTGTGCTAAATACATCCCTGCACCAATTGCTGCACCTATCAAGGCTCCTGTTCCAATGGCCGCCGCATTACTTGCAAGCCATATGAAAACAGGGATTAGAAATTGGAAAAACTCACCATTGGGATCATTATACAATAGCGGATTGTTCAGAACGTAACCATACTTGTTATAGTTCTGTGTATTGAACATATCCTGGATATTCTCATCAGCATTCAAGAATCTTCTCAACAATGGATCATACAAGCGACCATTCATATGAATCAACCCTAGTTCTGAAAAATACTCGTGGCTGGTGTAGCCTCGGTTCAATATTAGATTTCCGCCAGATAAATAATCTCTTATCTGGTTTTTATCGGTAATAGTCGCCTGCGTTCCAATCTTCAGATGGGTAAGGTTGCCCCAGGCATCAAAGTGTCTTTGCTCCAGTTTGTTGCCTGCTTCATCTGTGATAGCAAGAATGCTTCACCGCTACCGCACGAATCCTTTCGTGTGGCCAGTTATTTTAGAAATCAAAAACCCTAAAAATAACTATATTGTCCAATAACCTTTTTCATCAAAAATAGTTGATAGCACTGCTGTACCCCGCTTCGCAAAGTCTCCTGACTTTGAGCAATAACACAAAAGTATAACAGAAAAAAAAAAGTATTCCCGCAAACAAAAGATTATTGAAATTGACTTTAATGATAACCATAAAGTTGTTTTTATTAATGCCAATGAGTTTGGATGTTTCAACGTGGTCTCAAAGTCATGAGACTTTGCGCAGCGGTAAACCTTCTGGATTATGGAATTTTTAATTTCTACTCATCATCTTATGTTTTTATAAAGATAAAAAATAATATGATTTTAGAATTTTTTTTAAGAAAAATCCACACGAAAGGATTCGTGCGGCAGCGGGGAGAGCATCTTGCTTTTCTCAGATTGTCTTTGGGCACAAGCAAGACGCTTGCGCCAGGTATAATAATTTATTGCCTCTTCGCCATTCATTGTGGAAATTAGAATTTCTTTACTTACATTATAGAGCAAAATGAATTTTTTTTGAACGCCTCTAGGCGTTTTATCTGTGTAGTCGTAAAAATCCTGTCCCCGAAAATATCACTCCGTAAGAGTGGCATATCTCCGAGTAACAAGATAGAACACCTCCGGCGTTCTTGTTGGTCTAACAATATTTAAACTACAAAGATTTCACTCCTACGGAGTAAATTAATTAAAAACCTTCTATATTTTAAGAGAATGGTCTGTATGCATCCATTTTTGATTTCAAGATTTATTATTCATTTCCATACTTTTTGGTGAAGAACCATTTTATTTATTTATTTTCATAATTCTCCTTTGCCAAATGATACAATTTACATTATGCTCCATCGAACGAGCATCGAACATAGGATAACCAACGGATATAGAATGGATATACAACATTCGAAGAACGGATATACAAAGGATATCCAAGTGCATAGATTATGTTAAATCACAGATGATATTGCATTCATTATGAATGATTTGGGTTTTGTAATACGACAAAATTTGTCGCCGTAAAAATCAAAGACCGCTGGCATTCTAACAAAAAACCAGCACGGAATTCCGTGCTGGCTAATAGGACTGGTGATAGGTTTACTTCTGGCTCAGGAAATACTCTGCTTCCGTTTTTCCCCATTTTGGATCCAAAGCTGTTTTGGTCTTGTAAGCAGCGAACTGATCTAATGCTTTCCTGAACAGTTCCAGCCCCTTTTCCTTGCTTCCACCGAATTGTTCCGGCGTGTAATAGGTATCCTCTGCCTGCAAAATGGTGATTCTCGGATTATTGGGATCCAGCTTCCGGGCTTTTGCCAGCGCTTCCTGGCCTATCGGCATTTCGCTCATAAAACGGGAGCGCGGGTCGGCCATCATCCGCAGGCCGCTGGTCATCTTTTTCAGGATATAAAGCTCTGCATTGTCCGGGCTCAGCGCTTCCGCTTTGGCGATGTATTGATCAGCCTGATCTGCCACAGGATCCAGTTCCATGGCACTACCGGAGCGCATCATCACCCGTCCTTTCTGGATGGTGGCATAGGCGGCGTAGTAATACGGCAGCCAATTGTTGGCTTCTTTGGTGCCGATTCTGTCGAAATCATTGGCCAGAGCAGTAAATTCGTCTGCAGTTTTTCGTTCTTCTACTTTAGCGATTTTTTCTGTCATTGCTTTTTCGAAAGCGGTTTGAGCCAATGTGATTGTACTTACGAAAAGTAGGGCTGCTGTTAGGATTAGATTTTTCATTGTGGTATTTTTTATGTTTATTTTAATTTCTGATTCAAAGATAGAATGTGTTTTCTCTGGCTTAAATTTTATTCTGCTGAGCTGTATTTTTTGATGACTGAACTGTCGATTATTTAAAATCCTCGCTGATTTCACCGATTTAGCTGATTGGATTTAAGAAATTGGCTTGACCAGCTCGATCTGCGAGATATCAGTCCTTAAAAAATTTGACTAATATAGTTTTAAAAGAAATACAATAGAATCTAAGTCTTTTCTATATTCTCTTTCTTCCGATTATTACAAATTATTATTGATCGCATCATTGGTCTTATCCACACCGAAGCTTACAAAAACACCTACAAAAACAAAAGTATTGACTGGTGGTACGACTGCACTCCTTCTCAGTCCGTCGGCGGAATAATTATAGCCATAGATATTTTTACTGCCCAGGATATTATTGATGCTCAGCACAAATACCGTAAAGGATTTTGAATCGGTCTTGCCAATGCTTGGAACATAATTGATGCTGAAATTCAGTCCGCTGTAATCTTTTAATCTTCCGGAATCTTCTATATAATTAATCCATTTTCCATTTTCTTCCTTTGTCATAATATTATAATAAGGTCTTCCTTTGGAATAAGTATAAGAAAGATTAAAACCCGTTTTCCAGTCCGTCACAAACTTTTTAGCAACAGCGCTTAAAGTGTGTTTTGAAGCAAAATTGGGTGCTAAACTAAAAGGATAGTTTAAAAAGTCTCTTTTGGAGTCCAGGTAAGAATAAGTGAGCCAGTAATCAATGTCTTTGAAGGTTTTCTTGTCTCTCCAGAACAGTTCGATGCCTTTTGCGTAGCCGTTCCCGCCGTTGTCATAAGCGACCTGGTACTGATTGTTCGGAATCGCAGGATTGAGGTTGGAAAGTGCGGTGGTTTTGATCAGCTCATCATATTGTTTGTAAAAGGCTTCAAAACGCAGCGTTCTGCCATCGGAATTTTTCTGAACCTGGAGAATATAATGGTCGGCTCTCTGGAAATTAAAATTCTTGCTGTAAAGATATTTGCTTTCCGGATTCTGATAGAAGATGCCATAAGCAAATGAAGTAGTCCAGTCTTTAGAAATTCTGTAGGCTAAGGCTGCTCTCGGTGAGAAATTCCATTGATTAAGATAGGAAGAATGTTCCGTTCTTGCTCCAATTTTGGCAGTCAGATTATTGGTAAAAATCAGATCGGTCTCTGCAAACACAGATGATGTCAAATCCTTATAATTTCTTTCAAAAGTGCCATACTGCATTGTTTCGTCCGCATTGTTAAGTTCAAATCCGGCGCGTAGTATACTGGCTCTGCTGATTTTTCTCTCGACCACCGCTTTAGCGTTGATGTAATTGGACTGATTATTAATAGGTATATTGGACTGCTCAGTATTATCTTTGAAAGTCGCAAAACCTAAATCACTGGAGTTATAGGTGTACGATGTGCCGATATTTAGCAGATACTTTCCGAACTTCTCTTTGTAAGACAGATTGTGATAGGTATTCTGTCCCTTGAGACTGACCAGGTTTCTGTCGGATCCAGGCTCCAGACTTTGAGAACCTACCGAAAGTTCATTGGCATCCACACTGCCGTAATATTTGATAAAACCGCCTTTTTTAGTCTTGATTCTAAAATTGCCGTCGAAGCCATAACCCTGAGGATATTTCTCAAAATCTGTATTGAAGTTGAAGATTTTGCCCATCAATCCAAGGTTGGAATAGTTGCCCGCCACGCCCCATGATGCTGTCTTTTTTTGGTTTAATTTCTGGTAATTGGCGCTCAGGAAGATGGGAGAAACACCGAAATCAAACGATGTAGTCTCGGGCAAATCCACACTCTCCAAAATCAAAACTGATGACAAAGCTTGTCCATAAACCGCTGAATAGCCACCACTGGAAAATACATTGCCTTTGAACAATGAGGTGTTGAAACGGTCTCTCCCCGCGATTCCCGGCACCGAATTGGTAAAATAATTATTGACCAGATTCCCGTCCATAAATATTTTGGTTTCCGAGCCGGTTCCGCCTCTCACAAAAAGACCTTCACTCTCTCCCACTTTCTGAACGCCCGGCAAATAACCCAAAGCTGAGGATATCTGCCCGTTGGCTCCTGCTGTGGTATAAACATCCAGTGGTGTCAGTAGTGCGGTTGCACGTTTCTTATCACTCGCTTCTATGCTTCCGGCCGTGATCACCACCGCATTGATTTCGCTGATCTGTTCCTTCAAGGTGGCATTCATCAAAATATTTTTACCTTCAATTGTCACGGGCATTTCTACCTCATCGTAGTCTTTTCCGGAGAAGACCAATATCTTCTCTCCTGTTTCCGTGGTGCTGAAAGTATAATTACCATCAGCATCTGTGGTGGCGCCGTCGTAGGTGTCTCTAAGCGTCACATTAATGTCTTTCAGGGCTTTATTCTTGTAGGTCACTTTTCCTGAAATGGTAGTCTGAGACCATACGCTGATGCTCATTAGCATCGTAAAAATAAGTGTGATTCTTGCCGGAGTTGTCATAATTCATAATTTTGATTCAAAGGTATGTCGCCCTCTGATGATTCAAAATTTTATATGACTGAAGCGTCGGTTTTGGTGCCCGAACGGTGATGTTCCACGTAAAACCATCCGTTAGCATATTGGCTTTAAATTTGTTACAAATCCTCTCAACGAATAAACTATTTTTATGAAAAACTTATTACTGATTGGGATAGTCGGTCTCTCACTGGCTTCCTGCAAAACGGTGTCTAAGGACTATATTGTGCGTCCGAAATCTTACACAGAAACTCAGGGCACGGCAAAATTCACACAGAAAAAAGGTGAAGTTACCATGGATTTAAGTGTTTTCAAACTTAAGCCGGGATTGCATGCCGTTCATATCCATGAATTTGGAAACTGCAGTGCGACAGATGCTTCCAGCGCAGGCGGACACTGGAATCCGTCGAAGGATGATCACGGTAAATGGGAATCTGATCATTTCCACATGGGTGATATCGGCAACCTGAAAGCTGATAAAAATGGTGAAGCTCAGCTTACGTTTACCACCGACAAATGGTGCCTTGGCTGCGATGACCCGATGAAAAATATAATCGGAAAGTCGATTGTGATTCACGCCGGTGTTGATGATTTTCACACGCAACCTACTGGAAATGCGGGCGGAAGAGTTGGATGCGTGGAGATAAAATAGGTCAAAGATTGTAGGGCGCAGGTTTTAGTTTTTGGAATTCTACTACCCAAAACCTCCAAACTTCTTCCTGAAAATTATATTTCAAAACTTTGGAAAGCATCAATAATATGATGGATTTCCAAAGTTTTTTGTTGATTAGGAAGGACTGAAATGATATCAAATCTGGCTTCTTTATCAATATTATTTTCTTCGATGAAATAATTGGCTGCGGAAATCAACAGTTTGATTTTCTTTTTGTTAACCGATTCCTGAGGCTCCAGAAATGCGTCGGTGTGTCTGGCTTTGACTTCCACTATGACGATGTACTCATCGGTCTCGGCAACGATGTCAATTTCGGCTTTCAGGTAACGGAAATTACGAGCCAGAATCTTATAATTAGCCTTGACTAAAAAATCTGCCGCCAGTTCTTCTGCGATTTTTCCAAATTCGTTGTGGTCTGCCATAGGATTATAATAGATGAATGATAGTTGATAATGATAATCAACATCAAATTTTAATAAATTTATTAATTATATTTCAATAACCAAATTCACCTCAATATGACTACTCTAAACCCACAATATATCACGGATAAAAACGGCAAAAAAACGGCGGTCATTCTTAAAATTAAAGAATACCAGAGAATACTGGAGGAATTGGAAGATGAAGCTGATATTCGTCTTTATGATGAAGCAAAAAAAGAAGACGATGGAACGAGAATAGAATTAAGAGAATATCTCAAAAATCGTAAGAAACAAAATGATTAAGTACGAAGTTGTTTTATCGAAAAAAGCACAAAAAAGGCTAGATAAACTTCCGGATATAATTGCAACTCCCATTCTTGATGAAATTCTTTACTTGAAAATAATCCACGCCCTTTTGGTTACAAAAAATTAAAGGGTCGAGATGCTTACAGAATCAGAGTAGGGGATTATCGAATTATTTATGAAATTTTTGACAAACAACTTCTTATTGACATCATTGATTTAGGTCATCGCAAAGATATTTATGATTAAATCTTAATCTTTACATCTTTACCAACTCTGATTATCACTTCTGAACCGATTACTAGAGGTCTGTTATCGTAAATATGTCCATTCGGGAAATTGAAAACTGTGGGAAAATCATATTTGGAAACTCTTTCTTCAATGAGTTGATTTGCAAAAGAATCGAAAGATTCTTCGTATGCTTTATTGTCATTTTCTTTTCCCATATTGGTCATTCCGCCAACAATCAATCCCTTGATTTTTTTGAATACGCCAGCGAGTTCCAGGCTCATTATCATCCGGTCCAGCGCATAGAAATTCTCCCCAATTTCCTCAATAAACAAGATTTTATCTTTGAAATCAAAGGAGTAAGGTGTTCCTAAAAGTGCATAAATCAAAGCGAGATTGCCTCCAACTAAAATTCCGGAGGTCTCTCCTACTCTATTGTATTCTGAAGAATCGATTTTATAGGTTGGGAATTTTCCTTTCAGGATATCGAATGTCAAGTCATAACTTTCATCAGTTACGCCAAAGCTGGACGTTTTAATCGTTTGTCCATGGATGGATGCAAAACCTTTTTTCAACAGATAACTTTGGATAACCGTATTGTCCGAGTAGCCAATATACCATTTTGGGTTTTCCTTGAATGCCGTCAGTTTTAGATCCTGCAAAAGATGCTGACAGCCATAGCCACCGCGCGAAGCCCAGATTGCAGAAATATCTTGGTCGTTTAAAGCCCAATTGATGTCCTTTATCCGCTCTTCTTCGGTTCCGGCGTACGAATAGCCATATTGGTATTTTGTGTAGAGATTTTCGCCTAAAACCGGTTCGTAACCTTTGGACCTAATTAAAGCCAATGTTGTTTCTAATTGTGGAATCTCCACAGAACCTGCCGGCGAAATGATGGCAATTTTGTCTCCTTTTTTGAGTGACTTCGGGAAAGTGATGTTTTGCATTTGTGTTGGTTTTATTTTAACGCAAAGGTCGCAAAGATTTTTTTAAATTTTATTTAAAATATTTTAAGGTTCGCCAAGGCGCTTTGCTCAGCGAAGACACAATTAAAAAGTAAGTTTGTCAATGACTTCGTCGAATCTTCGATTTATGACAAATCTTCAACTTTGCGAAGCGCAGCCCGACCTGAGCGGTTATCCTTTTTGCGAGAGGCTATGCCGAGCAAAAAGATAATAGCGGAGGGCGGAAATAGCTGCCCAAAAAGCATTATTTGATTTTCGGCTGCTGCTTCTCTGCTTTCTCTAATTTCTCTTCGAAGCTGTTGAATTTTTTGAAACTCTGAAGAAAGATAAAAATGCTGAAAAATATCAGTATAACGCCGACTCCTTTCCGGATACTGTTGGCGACACGCTGATTCAGCTTATCGTGAAACTGTTTGGCCAGGATAATCTTAGACAGATCGATGACCAGATAAGTGCCAATAACGATGCCGATGTAAAGGATAAAATCCTGGACTTTTGGATAGGCATTGCGCACGGAAATCACGGTGACGAGCCAGAACAGCACCACACCAATGTTCAGAAGGTTCAGCAGAAAACCGTTAAGATAGGTTTTAAGATAGTTTTGACTGATGAGTTTTTCCTCGCCTTCGATGTGCATTTTGGTCTTGGAAATCAGCATATAAAGTGCGTAAATGAAGATCAGAAAAGCTGAGATCTTATAAAAACCGGGATGCTTGTCTATGAGACTGACCAAATCTGCGCTGGCATAATAACTGACGACAATGCAGAGAATATCTGCTGACACGACGCCAAAATCCAAAGACAAAGCGTGCTTTGGACCTCGCGAGAAACTGGTTTCTATCAGCAGGAAAAATATTGGTCCGATGAACACCAGACTGAGCATAATTCCTAATCCGACAGCGTATAAAATGAGTTCGAGCATTCTTTTTAAATTTCAGAACCGGCTGTAAAAATAGAGATTTAAAATTTAAAGCGATGTTTAAATTTCATCAAAATTGATTTCTCTGGTTTTAAATCTAAATTTTTTGATGAAATTCAATTTATTCTCTGAAGAAAAACTCCGAAATCTATTGACTCCGGAGTTAAATGAATTACTCTTTTATTTCTCTGTCCTTATAATTTTCGTAATTGTTTCGGATTTCTTCTGCTAATTTTTTTAGTTGATCAAAATCATAATTTAGCTCATCTCCTTGTAATAAAAATTTTCTTGAATAATCAACAAAACTATTACAATAAACGACGTCTAATATTTTTTTGTTGTTTTCTTCATAAAGAGTAAAATCCCATGGACTGTCCATAATTTCTTTTCTCATTTTAGTGCAACATTATTCACTTTTTAATTCGTTTATTATATTCTTCCCAATCAAACTCAAATCCTAAATTTTTGGTCACATAATCAAATATTTCATCAAAATATGGTTCGTGCTCTTTCGCAAAATCATACCATTCTTTAGAAAATTCTGAGTACTCATCTCCAAAGGCTTCGCCCTGTGTTCGCATTCCTTTATGAGTGCTTGCCAGCCAATATTTTTTCTTTTCTTCCAAACTCATCTTTGGATATTTTTCATCCCAAAACTTCTTTTGAGAATTTAATATTTCTTTTAAAAATTCTTTTCCTTCCATTTTATAATTCTTTTAATGTTATCAAATATTTACCATCTTCTTCAACTTGCTCAATTATCACAAATTTTCTTCCTTTTAATAACAACAATTCATCTTTTGCATAGTTTCTAATTTTAATCGGAAAAGCAAAATCCCCGTCAAAAGTACGAGGATATAAATTTACTTTTTAATACGTTTGTTATATTCTTTCCAATCAAACTCAAAGCCTAAATTTTTGGTCACATAATCAAATATCTCATCAAAATCAGGCTCGTGCTCTTTCGCAAAATCATACCATTTTTTAGAAAATTCTGAATATTCATCTCCAAAAGCTTCGCCTTGTGTTCTCATTCCTTGATGAGTACTTGCCAACCAATATCTTTTCTTTTCTTCTAAACTCATTTTTGGATATTTTTCATTCCAAAATTTTTGACGAGAATCTTCTACATCTTCTATAAATTTATCAAAATCTGATTTCATAATTTTATTTTTCTATTAATTCAAAATAATGTTTATCACCAGCTTTTTTGTATTCTTAGATTACAAATTTTCTGCCTATTAACAATAACAATTCGTCTTTATTATAACCTCTAATCTTGATAGCATCAACAAAATCGGAAAAACAAAATCCCCGTCACAAGTACGAGGATATAAATTCACTTTTTAATTCGTTTATTATATTCTTCCCAATCAAACTCAAAGCCTAAATTTTTAGTTACATAATCAAATATCTCATCAAAATCAGGCTCGTGCTCTTTCGCAAAATCATACCACTTTTTAGAAAATTCTGAATACTCATCTCCAAAGGCTTCGCCTTGTGTTCGCATTCCTTTATGAGTGCTTGCCAGCCAATATTTTTTCTTTTCTTCCAAACTCATCTTTGGATATTTTTCATCCCAAAATTTATTCATAGAATTATCAAACTCTTGAATTTCTTTTAGATGATTTGATTTTTCTGTGGGTGTTAGACTCGAAAGATATTCTTGATATTCTTTTTCTATTTTTTTATTTAAATCTTCTAAACTCATTTTTATATTTATTTCTCTATTAATTTTATTTCATAACCTTTTGCAGTAGGTCTTACATATTCAACTTGAAATTTTCTTCCTTGTAATAACAACAATTCATCTTTTGCGTAGCCTCTAATCTTGATACCATCTGCAAAATCTGAAATTATTGGTGCATTTTTTACTTCCATTTTCAAAAACACATTCTTTTTAGGTTTATCAAAAAAAGCTGCTTCCGTACTACTTCCACAAGATACAAAATCATTGTAATCAACAGTTTTTCCTTTAGTATGTTTTTTCAAAAAAGATTGTAAAATATCATCATCACTAAATTCTAAGGCTCTAAAAGCCGTACCATTATATTTTGGCATTTTATTAAGAGCTTTGGTAAGCAATTGCGAAATCTCTTTTGTTTTCGCTGTATTAACTCCATTTCTAAGCCAATTATTCAAATCCCAATAGTAATGATTTGTAGTATAGCTCCATAAGGCAAAGGCATCTGTTTTAGTAATATTTTTATTGTTCTTAAGAATATCTTCAATCCCATTCAGGAACATATAATCATTCTCATTATGATATTTTGTATAGTATTCTAAAATATCGTCCTCAGATTTTCCCATTTTTTTCAAGGCTTCAAAGAAATCTTCAGGTATTTCCTTTCTCAGAATTGCTTTAGTGATTTCTCCAAAAGCAACCCGTCCTTTGACAAATTGTCTGCCGTTTCTTCCTAAGATTGCATCAATCCATTTCGTAAATTTAAGTAAAATCTTGGCGATAGTTTTTTAAACAAAAACTCCGAAGTATTTTAACTTCGGAGTTTGGAACTATTTACCAAGTTTACTGTAATCATACAATTTTCCTACAACTTCATAATTTCCTTTTTCGTTAAGCTTTATTCGGATATGTCCTGTGTAATAATGATACGCAAAGGCTTCACCTTTTTCATCATCTATAGAAATAATGTATTCTGGAAATTCTCCATAGTTAATTTCATCTCCAACTGATTCGGGATCTCGGTAGTCGTAACCTCCTCCCCATGAAGGAGAATTAAATCCTCTTACTCTGTCAGAATGTGTGCTAAAATTACAATAAATTGGATATTTATCACTGTGATACAAATCTAAGTCTTTATGTACTTTTTTTATAATTTCTTTTACTTGATCTGCTGTAAGTTTCATAATATTATTTTTTATTTATTAAACCTAATTTTACTCCTAAATCTTCCATTTCTTTTAATTCAAATTTAACTTTGTATGAACTGTTTTCAAAAGTATAGTTTTTTACATATTCATACGCATCCACCAATTCGGGTTCACTCCATTTATTTCTGTTTTTGAGAATATAATTCCAAACAGATTCTTCGTGCTTCCAAGGAGTCGTTTTAGAAATATTACTATATTTTTTCCAACCTAGCTCTAAGAAATCCTCTAAATGTTTTCTCTCGTGATGCCAGGTTATTTTAGGGCATTCTGGTCGTAAACTTAAAATTACTTTATTTTAATCATTTGTAATTCTAAATCCTCCCAAATAATCTGGTTCATTAAAACGTGGATGTGCATTGTCAATCCATTTTATTTCAAGGTTAATCCCTCTTTCTTTGCAGATTTTCACAGCATCATCAATATACTTTTTGAGCAAGTTAGGATTCAGCATTTCGTACTCGATTACTCCAATTAGTTTTTTTGTTCTTTTGGCTTCTTGTAAAGCTTCTTCTGCCTTCAATGCTCCTCTGCCATTTCTCAACAAAACCTCATCAATCCATTTCGTAAATTTAGGTAAAAGCTTGGCAAGTTTTGCAATGGCTTTTATTATAGTTATTATGGCTATTATAATATCTGTTGCCAAAACAGTATCTTCACCTTCGTTGTACTGTATCTGGTATTGGTTAAGTTTCGGGTCATCATAACGAGAATACTTATAGTTTTTAACTGCTTCTATAATGTCATTAAATACCTTTCCGGAATCTTCTAAAATTTTGCTCAGTGTTTCTTCTACCGCCTCTCTGATTTCCAAAAATTCCAGATTAGTTTCTCCACCCAACAGATCACTTATGACAATATTAATTGCTAATAAGCCGATATCAATAAAACCGGCAATAAACTCAACAATTCCGTTATAAATACCACAGAAATACGCTATATGACTCGACTTCCAAGGAGTATTCTTTGGCTTTCTTTATCAAAATCATCAATTACATCTAAAATATTTTTCATAAAAACACATTTTTAAAGTTTCTGACAGCAAATCTAGATGGCGGTAGCGACAAAACTTGACGTATTATTTTTATTTTCTTTCCATAAAAAAACCGTCCTAAAAAGACGGTTTCAAATTTTTCTATTTTTCTTAAATTATTCAATAATCTTAAAATCCAGTTGCTTAGCAATCAAATTAGCTTTCACTACTTTGATTTTGACCTCGTCTCCTAGTTGGTAAGTGTTACCTGTTCTGGAACCTATAATTGCATAATTTTTCGCATCCAAAGAATATGAATCATCCACCAAATCTCGCAATTTTATCATTCCTTCTGCTCCATTTTCAGGAATTTCCACCCAAAAACCATATTCTGCAACACCGGAAATAACGCCTGAGAAAACTTCGCCAACGTGGTCTTCCATAAATTTGACCTGCATAAATTTGATGCTTTCTCTTTCTGCTTCTGCTGCCAGACGTTCCATTGCGGAGCAATGTTTTGCCTGTTCTTCCACCACTTCCCTGTTAGGCGATTTTCCACCGTCCAAATAATGTTGTAGCAATCTATGCGCAATCAAATCCGGATAACGTCGAATGGGTGATGTAAAGTGCGAATAATATTCGAAGCCTAGTCCGTAATGACCAATCGGGTCGGTGGAATAAACGGCTTTGCTCATACTTCTCATTGCCAGGGTTTCTATCATATTCTCCTCGCCTTTACCTTTGACATCGGTTAACAATCGGTTCAACGATTCGGCGACTTTTTTGGTATTGGCAAGGTCCATTTTGTACCCGAAAGTTCCGACAAAATCCCGCAAAGCTGTCAGTTTCGCCGGATCCGGATCATCGTGAATTCTGTAAATAAAGGTATTTCCAGTTGGCTGATTATTCTTGTTTAATGAGATGAATTCGGATACTTTTTTATTCGCCAAAAGCATAAATTCTTCTATCAAATGGTTGGAATCCTTGCTGACTTTGAAGTAAACGCCAATTGGCTTGTTATTTTCATCGAGGTTAAATCTGACTTCGCTTCTGTCAAAGGTAATTGCACCGTTCCGGATACGTTCCGCTCTCATGATTTTGGCCAGTTTATCAAGCTGAAGAATTTCTTCCACCAGATCACCTTCGCCGGTTTCGATCCTTTCCTGTGCTTCCTCGTAGGCAAATCGTCTGTCGGAATGAATGACCGTTCTGCCAAACCATTGCTTATGGATTTTCGCCTCATCATCCATCTCAAAAACGGCTGAGAATGTGAATTTATCCTCATTCGGGCGGAGTGAACAGACGTCATTACTCAAGACCTCCGGAAGCATCGGCACTACTCTATCTACCAGATAAACTGAGGTTGCTCTGGCATAAGCTTCATCGTCTAAAACCGTTCCCGGTTTCACATAATGCGAAACATCCGCAATATGAACGCCGATTTCCCACAGTCCGTTTTCTAATTTTCTGATAGACAAAGCATCGTCAAAATCTTTGGCATCTTTCGGGTCAATGGTAAAGGTACAAATGTCTCGCATATCCCAGCGCTTGGCCACTTCTTCCGCATTGATACTGCGGTCAATCTGGTCGGCTTCGTTTTCCACTTCGGGAGGAAAATTGTAAGGCAAACCATATTCAGCGAGAATGGAATGGATTTCGGTCTCGTGGTCGCCAGGCGCACCCAAAACGGTAACGATTTCGCCTTCCGGATTTTTACTTCCCGACTTCCAGTCCAGCATTTTGACCACCACTTTATCGCCGTCCTGAGCGCCGTTGAAATGGTTTTTGCTGATGAACATATCCGTGTTGATGGTTTTTTTGTCAAACACGACAAAACCAAAGTCCTTGTGCTCCACATACTGGAATGTGCCGACGAAATTTTCTCTGGCACGTTCCAGAACTTCCACCACGGAACCTTCCAGTTTTTTGCCTTTGAAATTGTAAGTCACAATCAGGACTTTATCGCCTTGTAAAGCATCTTTAACATTTTTCTGATGGATAAAAATATCATCATTGATACCTTCAACTTTCACATAAGCATTCCCGGATTGGTTGAAATCTATGACACCTGTCAAAGTCCCTTCAATATTAAGGTTGACGATGTATTTGCCTTTCTCGGTTTCTTTGATTTTCTGAGTTGCCTGCAATCTGTGAAGTGCCTGAATCACCAATTCTCTTTGTCTCGGATTTTTGTAATCGATACCTTCCGCAATCTGTTTGTAATTGTAGATTTTGGAAGTTTTCTGACTCATAAACCGAACGATTTTCCTCCCTAAATCCTGGAGTTTCTGTTCGTTTTTATGAGATGTATGTTTTTTGTTTTTCATTGTTTAAAATTTAAAATTCATCTTCATTTATGTGCAACAACAACAATCCCAAATAGGATTTAATTTTTAATAAAGATAAAATAAAATAGGGGAGTTTTGGAAACCTTTGTATTAATTTATGGTTTCGTGAGAAAGAACTTTCTCTGTGAAATGCGCAGCAAATATACAACTTAAAAAATAAAGCCTGTAATCTTCATAATTACAGGCTCTTTTATAGTTAGCAAAATGGAATTTTATTGACGCGGTTCTGGTGTCTTCCACCTTCGAAATCTGTGTTCAAAAATCTGTCTACAATCTCAAAAGCCAGTTCCTTCGATATAAATCGCGCCGGTATAGAAATCATATTGGCATCGTTGTGTTGTCTTGCAAGAGAAGCGATTTCCGGCATCCAGCACAGTGCACAACGGATTTTCTGATGTTTATTCGCCGTAATTTGTACGCCATTTCCACTTCCGCAAATCAGGATTCCAAGTTCGTTTTCCCCACTTTCCACAGAACTGGCTGCGGGATGTACATAGTCCGGATAATCCACAGAATTGGTGGAGTAGGTGCCATAATCTTTGACTTCCACTTTTCCTTCCAGATATTTCTTGATCAGTTCTTTATACTCAAAACCGGCGTGGTCTGCAGCTATTGCAATTTTTCTCATTTTTAATTCAATTTTATCAGACTATAAAATTAGTACATATTTCTTACATATAACATCTTAATTTATTAAACATCGTCAATAATATTGATCTATAATTATCTATAAATCAATAGATTTAAAATTACTTACATTCTATAACAGATTTTGACCGCATTTTTATCCAGCTGACGATACTTTGTTAGATAAGCTGAGAAAACCTGTGGAAAACTTCTGCGAAATAACTCTTTAAATCCCGGATTAATTTTCGTAATGCAAAAATTGATGCTGAAAACAATTCAGAATTTTGAAAAAGTTCCTGTGGAGATTAAGAAGATTTATCCGCACCGCAGTTTTGAATATTTTAGATGCAATTGAAATTACCCACAAATGTTAGTAAGAGCCCTAATATTTTGATTTTCAATAATAAATTGATGTTAAAAAACTACCTGTTACTCCACATTTCCTGTGATGAAATAAAAGACTTTTAGTTTTCCCCATAATCCCGCACTACAACAATAGACTACAATATTTATTTTTATTAAAAAGAAAAAAAGGTTGTTTATGATTGTACGAATAGGTTTGTGGATTTCTTTTGGAAATTTAATTTCCGTGAGGGAATAATTAGTTTTAAATTTGTGAAACAAAGAGGGCAGAAGTATTTGCACGCTTTTAAAAACCTTAAATACTATTTATGAAAACAATAAAGGATTTCGATTTCAAAAATAAGAAAGCCTTGGTGCGTGTAGATTTCAACGTGCCGCAGGACGAAAATCTCAAAGTGACGGATAATACCAGGATCTCTGCAGTGAAACCTACTGTGGAGAAAATCCTGAATGACGGTGGCGCCGTGATCTTGATGACTCATTTGGGAAGACCAAAGGGCGAAGTAAATGATAAATTTTCCCTTAAACACGTACTGGACGAGGTTTCAGCTGTCCTTGACAAAGAAGTGAAGTTCGTAGAGGAATCAGTAGGAGAGAAGGCAGAGCAAGCTGCTCAGGATCTTAAACCTGGTGAAATCTTATTATTAGAGAACCTTCGTTTTCATAATGAAGAAGAAAAAGGTGACAGAGATTTTGCTGAAAAATTGTCAAAATTAGGCGATGCTTACGTGAATGATGCCTTCGGAACTGCCCACAGAGCGCACGCTTCCACAGCGGTTATCGCTGAGTTTTTCCCTTCTACTAAATTTTTCGGTTTACTGATGGAAAATGAATTGGTGGCCATCGATAAAGTCCTCAAATCAGGAGAAAAGCCTGTAACTGCAATACTTGGTGGGTCAAAAGTTTCTACTAAAATCACGATCATAGAGAATATCCTTCCTGCTGTAGACAATCTGATTATCGGTGGTGGAATGTCTTTTACTTTCATCAAAGCTCTTGGAGGAAAAATTGGGAAATCTATTGTTGAAGAGGATAAATTGAATTTAGCATTGGAGATTTTAGAAAAAGCTAAACAGCATAAGGTAGAAGTTTATCTTCCGACAGATGTGATTATAGCTGATGATTTTAATAACGAAGCCAACAAAAAAGAATGTAATATCAGAGAGATTCCTGAAGAATGGCAAGGTCTGGACGCTGGTCCAAAGTCCAGGGAAATTTTCAATGACGTTCTGCTTAATTCGAAAACGATTCTTTGGAATGGACCAATTGGTGTTTTTGAGATGTCTAATTTTGCTGCCGGAACTAAAGCTTTAGGAGACAGTATCGCAGAAGCAACTAGACTTGGAGCTTTTTCTCTAGTTGGAGGAGGAGACAGCGTAGCTTTCGTTAAGCAATTCGGTTATTCTGATAAAGTAAGTTACGTCTCTACTGGAGGAGGAGCAATGTTGGAAAGTTTGGAAGGCTTGGAGTTGCCTGGAGTTGCTGCGGTAAATGGTTAAGAATTATATATTTTGAAGCAGATTAAAAGTAAATTCAATATTTTTCTATTTTACTTCTGAAATAGCCCTTTGCAAAGCGCTCAACAGGTTTTGGATATGAATTTTCATCAATGCATTTGAACTCTACATAGCCAAAAATACTGTCATTAGCTTTATAGTTTTTCTTATTCAAAATTAATTTTATGAAACCGAAATTCAATTTCGGTTTCTCATTTTTGTGTGGTTGTGTATCGGTAAAAGATGAATAATCAATTTTATAGTGGTTTTCGAAAACCGAAATTGTAAATCCGTTTCCGCTGAAACCATTACTATTCATCACGTTTATTGAAAGCGTATCGGACTTCCAAAAATGTGCATTACATTTTCTATTTTTAATAAATATACTTTTTTTAGCGTTTAGAGTATCTTTAAAATTTATTGCAGAATCAGTTAGAAAGATAATATTATTGGTTTTCTTTTTCAGTGTAGAACTATCAAATAACATTTCAAATTCTTTTTCGGAATTCATTTTTTTGAAGTTGACATTTTTTTGGATATTGGGATTAACAGAAAAAATATTCCATCGATTATCCAAAACAGTTTTTTTGCACGAAAGCAAAGAAAATGCAATCAAGACAAATGGTATGTTTTTCATTTTTGCTTATTTACTTTTCGAAAACCAAATTACAATAATTTAATTCCAGAAATTTAAAATTCCGTGAAAATCATTAAAAATCGACTTTCATAAATATATCAAAAATCGACTTTCTAAATTTTTTCGATAATGTATATCAAACTTGAAAATTCCGAGTTAAAAAGTGCCTTTACGTTAGAAATCGTTCCGTGAAAGACTGCTTTCAGCCAAAAAAGGGGTGATTTTTTATATTTTTCGCTCAACATGGAGATATAAAATGAATCGAGTAATAGCGGTTTAATTTTTCTTAATTTCCAATCTGAATTTTTTGAAATCAGATTTTCCATTCCATTTTTTGAAAAGTGATAAACGTGTCTTGGCACATCATACGCTGCCCAAAATTCTTTGTAATGTTTCGCATCGTAAGAAGTCGGATTGGGAACTGCAATAATTAGCAAACCTTTTTCTTTTAATTTTGAATAAAAAATGTCCAGCATTTCGCTCTGATTTTCGATGTGTTCGAAAACGTGCCAAAGTGTAATGGCGTCCAAACTTTGATTTTCAATTGAATCTAAATCGTCAATAATTTTAGTTTTTTCAGTCTTTTTGATAGCTGCATTTCTCGCATCTGAATTGGGTTCGAATCCAAAAGTCCGGAAATCATTCTCAATAAACTTTATAAATTCTCCGGCACCGCAACCATAATCTAAAACGTTAGAACCATTTTTAATTCGATCAACCAAAATATTTTTTTTGTATTGAAGATTAAAAGACTGTAGAAATTTATACATTTTTTCTTTCAAACTTCCCGAATCCTGATGGTGCGAAATATAATCTTCACTTTCATAATATCTTGAAATATTAGTAGGAATAGGAGAGGTTTTGAAAACACCTTTTGTATCAGTCTCTACTATATCAAATTCTTCCTGTGTAAGAAAATGGTCTTTAATTTTCATAAATTAATTTGAGATTTGAAGTTTGAGATTTGAAGTTTAAGATTTGAAGTTGAATAATTTGAAACGTCAAATCAAATAATTTCAAATGAACTAATGTTTCACGTGGAACATCTTTTATTTTATCTACCCAAATATATCAAAAGCACATTAATATCTGCCGGCGAAACACCACTGATTCTTCCTGCCTGAGCAATAGTTTTAGGTTTTACTTTGCCCATTTTTTGTTTGGCTTCAGCAGAAAGAGACGTGATTTTGGAATAATCAAAATCTTCAGGAATTCTGATGGTTTCCAATCTGTTCAGTTTAGCTACATTTTCCTTTTCTTTCTCGATGTAACCTTTATATTTAATATTGATTTCTGCTTGTTCTCTCACTTCATCTTGGTAAGTTGAAGCGACATCCTTTATCGCCTCAATGGCTTCTAATCTTTCCAAAGTCATATTCGGACGAGTCAGGATTTGAGCTGCTCTGTAGGCTTGGTCAACAGGAGAGGATTCTATAGTTTCAAGAATAGGATTGATGATACCAGGTTTGAGAGAAGTTTCTCTCAGGAAAGTCTCTAATTCATCGCTTTTAGCAATTTTTTCTGCAACTTTTCTTAGTCTTTCTTCTTTAGCCAAACCTAGTTGATAAGCTTTTTCAGTTAATCTGATATCTGCATTATCTTGTCTCAAAAGCAATCTATATTCTGCTCGGGAAGTGAACATTCTGTAAGGTTCCTCGGTTCCTTTTGTAATCAAATCATCAATTAAAACACCGATATAAGCTTCATCTCTGTTCAGAATAAATTCTCCTTTATCATGAACTTTATTATGAGCATTAATTCCGGCAATTAAACCTTGCCCTGCAGCTTCTTCATAACCCGTAGTTCCATTGATTTGACCGGCGAAATAAAGATTTGCAACGAGTTTTGTTTCTAAGGTATGGTTCAATTGGGTAGGAGGGAAGTAGTCGTATTCTATTGCATAACCAGGACGGAATACTTTTACATTTTCGAAACCTGGAATGTGTTTCATCGCTTTGATTTGAACATCTTCCGGAAGTGAAGAACTGAATCCATTCACATAGATTTCTACAGTTTTCCAGCCTTCCGGTTCTACAAATAATTGATGTCTGTTTCTCTCTGCAAATCGGTTAATTTTATCCTCGATACTTGGACAATATCTTGGACCTAAACTCTGAATAGTTCCATTAAACATCGGACTTCTGTCAAAGCCTTCACGTAAAATATCGTGTACAGTTTCGTTGGTGTAAACAATATGACAGCTTAATTGTTTGGTTAACCTAGGTGTGTCTAAATAACTGAATTTCTGAGGATTTTCATCGCCTTTTTGTTCTTCCATTTTGGAATAGTCCAGGCTTCTTCCGTCTACACGTGGAGGCGTTCCCGTCTTCATTCTCCCAGCTTCGAATCCTAAAGAAACCAATTGCTCTGTGATTCCGAAAGCTCTGGGTTCTCCCATTCTTCCGCCACCTAATTGTTTATCTCCCACGTGAATCAATCCATTGAGGAAAGTTCCGTTGGTTAAAACTACAGACTTTGCTTTGATTTCGATTCCAAGAGATGTTACAACTCCGGCAACCTTATTATTTTCAATAATCAATTGCTTCACCATATCCTGAAAAAAGTCAAGATTAGGTGTATTTTCGAGAGCTAGACGCCATTCTTCTGCAAACATCGTTCGGTCATTCTGTGTTCTTGGAGACCACATGGCGGGACCTTTGGAAAGATTTAGCATTTTGAATTGAATAGCAGATTTATCGGCTACAATACCGGAATAACCGCCCATCGCATCGATTTCTCTTACAATCTGTCCTTTTGCGATTCCGCCCATTGCAGGATTACAGCTCATTTGTCCAATGGTCTGCATGTTCATTGTAACAAGAAGTGTTTTTGACCCTAGATTGGCAGCCGCCGCCGCAGCCTCGCAACCTGCGTGTCCGGCTCCAACTACAATGACGTCATATATTTCGTTAATCATTTTTATAATTTAAATGATGATTGATAATTGATATGTTCCACGTGAAACATTATCATAATTTACTTTTATAATACTATCGAAACTAGCCCCGATTGCAGCGGTTACCCCGCAACTAGCTTTGGGAAAAGCATTGGCGTGAGGAGTATTAGCGGAAAGCGGGAGATAGCTCCTAAAGATTTTTAAATTGATTGATATAAAAATCTTCTTTTGCCCGCATTCTGATCTGTTCTTCTTCGGTTTTATCCTTGTATCCGCAAAGATGAAGAATTCCGTGCGCCAAAACTCGGTTGAACTCCTTTTCAAAGTCCTGAGACAGAGTAGAAGCGTTGTCCAAAATGCGCGGCAAAGATACGAAAATATCCCCTGAAATGGTTTTTCCCTTCACATAGTCAAATGTGATGATGTCTGTGTAATAATCGTGATCCAGATAATCCTGATTGACCTTGAGAAGATACTCATCATCACAGAAAATATAATTGATTTCTCCAGGTTTTTTATTTTCGGAAATTATAAGCTCTTCCAGCCATTGTGAAGTGTGCGGATGGATGTTTTTGGGATCGATATTCTCGAAGAAGTAATTAATCATTTTATTTAAAACCAATGTCCTAGTATGACGCTGAATACGCCTTTATGTTTGTTAAGAGATTTGCTGATATTAAGTTTGACCTGACCGAAAGGCGATTTGTAGCCGGCAGTTAAACCGATAGAACTGTAGTTAAGCTTTATCGCATCTTCAAATTTGATGGAACTGAACATGTTTGCGATGCTGAAATTTCCGATCAGAAAATAGTTTTTGTTAAAGCGAAACTGCAAATCGTTAGAAGCTACAAAGATATTGTTATCCGTTAAGGCTGCGAACTGGTAGCCTCCAAATCGTTTGAAATTGACAATAGTCTGCTCAAAAATTCCTCCGATTCTGTATTGATAGTAAGATGGCAGATTGTCCCCAATAGTAACACCACCAAAAAGATTGAGCCTGTAGGTAAACATTTTGGAGATATAAAAGTTCATTTTGATATCAGCCTTAATATTGATAGGTTTTTGCTCCAGATCCGCATTAAAAAGATCTATAATTTTTCCTTCGGCATTCAGGTAGAATCCCTTAGTAGGAAAATCCTTATCATTTTGAGTATCACTTTTCACAAAAACATAAGGATTCAGATATTTCTCAACTCTTTTATCATTGCCGTTCCTTTCACTTTCAAAGTAATCATGGCTGAGACCACCGCCAATGGCAAATTTGTCTTTCCACACCGATTGGAGATAAACCTCGTTCCGGAACCAATCCCAGGTTTCGGTAGTATTGTTATTGATATTTTTGAGATCAAACGTCATACCGCTGGAGTAAAGGCCAAATCCCGGAATGTAGCCGTTATCGATAAAATAATTGAAATAGTAGCGTGGATTATCGCCAATAACCACATCAAGTGACAGATTGGAGTTTCTGAAAAGCAAACGCTTGGCAGAATAATTCAACAGTAGACCTGTCTTGAAAACTTCGTCGTAATGAAGACCAAATTTGAGGAAATGCCGTGCCTCGTCTTCCGTTACATATAGTTTCAGGTAGTTGCTGTTATTGTCCTGCACAATATCATAATTGATGAATTTATAATTGTTGGTAGCGTAGAGTTTGTCAATCATCTTATTCACGCTGCCATAAGTCTGCAGTGACGGCAGTTTAAGACCCATTTTTCCGCGGATATAGTTGGACTTATAGATATTGCCATTTTCTACGACAAGGCTGTCAATTTTGTAAACGCTGGAGTAAATGGGATTAATGGACAACCGTACACGGTCATTACTGCGCTTGGGGAGCTGGTCCAGGATCGTGGCATATCTTTTTGCTTCTACGTAGCCGCTGTCCAGTATTTTCCGCTTCTCATCATAGCTTGTTGCGGTCATTCCTTTCAGATCGGGCTTGATATTGATATCCGTATACTTGTATTGGTTAAGCGTTTCCTTATGAATGCCGATATCTATAATCTGATTCAGGATTGCTACCACACTGTTCAGATCATTGCGGCTGGCCAGCGGCTGGCTTAGATCCACACCAATCACAATATCCATTCCCTTATCTTTAAGTGGTTTCGACGGATAATTGACCGTCATGGCACCATCCACATAGATGCTGTCACCCACTTTCACAGGTTCCAGAAGCGACGGAAATGCAGAACTTGCCATTATGGAAGAAACCAAATCTCCTTTCTCAAATATAGTCATGTTCCCAGATTCAATATTTGTTCCTATGCACATAAAAGGAATGGGAAGCTTTGAAAAATCATCAATATTAGACACGTTACGCAAAAGTTCTTTCAGCATGTACACATTTCGCTGACCTGTACTGATTGAGGATGGGAAAGTCACTTTTCCGTTTTTAAGCGGAACGGTAAAAAGGTATTTATCTACATTTTTATTGAAAAAGCTGGTTTCCTGCCTGGTTTTTGGGTCGGTTATCAGCGAATAAAAATCGGTATCCATCACAATTTTTTCAATATCCTTGCCGGTATAGCCAGCAGAATATAGTCCGCCTACAATGGCACCCATACTGGTTCCGGAAATATAATCGATCTTGACACCAAGAGAGTCCAAAACTTTAAGAACGCCAACGTGCGTAAAGCCTTTTGCACCACCGCCTGACAAAGAAAGTCCGATCTTAGGATGTTTCGGAATGATAAGATTTTCCTTTACCTGAGAATAACTCATCAGATAAGCTGAAAATAGAACAAGGTAAAAGAGCTTCTTAATCATTTCTTCTAATTTTTTATATAAATTCTTTTCACTCGAGGAGAAATCGAAGTTAATACTTCATAAGTAATTGTTCCACAATATTTTGAAAATTCTTCCAAGGTGGGATTCGAATTAAAAATCGTGACAGGATCACCTTCTTTTGCAGTCACATCATTGACATCAATCATCATCATATCCATGCAGATGCTACCAACAATAGGACAAAGTTGATTTTGAATCCCCACATTTCCGATCTTGTTGCCAATCAATCGTGGGATTCCATCGGCATAGCCAACAGGAATTGTCGCTATTTTTGTATCGTGTTCAGCTCTGAATCTTCGGCTATAACCGACTGATTCACCAGTTTTTACGTCAGAAATTTGTGAAATTACAGTTTTAAAACTAACAGAATGCTGCAGTTGTTTTTTAATTTCAGGATTCGCAGTTTCTCCAATCATTCCAATTCCAATTCTTACCATATTATATTGATAATCAGTATAATTGATAATTCCGGAAGAATTGAGAATATGTCGTAGTGGCTGATAACCTAATTTTTCAATCAAATAATTGGAATTTTGTTCAAATGTCTTTAACTGATGTAACGTAAATTCTTTTTCTTCCGGCATATCCGAAGAAGAGAGATGACTGAAAATACTCTGAACTTTGACATTCATCGCATTTAATTTTTCAGTTAATTCATCCAGTTCAAAATCCTGAAAACCAAGACGATGCATTCCTGTTTCCAGCTTGATATGAATCGGATATTTAAGTTGATTTCCGGACTTAATCAGTTGTTCATTGAATAATTCTAAAACCCGGAGACTATATATTTCCGGTTCCAGATTATATTCGATTACACTGTCGTAGCTGTGTTGTTCGGGATTCATCACGATAATTGGTGTTGTGATTCCCTTTTTTCTGAGTTCAACACCTTCGTCTGCAAAGGCAACACCAAGATAATCAATATGATGATGCTGGAGAAATTCAGAAATTTCGTAGCTTCCTAACCCATAAGCATTCGCTTTTACCATGGCCATCATTTTGGTCTCCGGTTTTAGCAAAAATTTATGGAAATTGATATTATGAAGAATCGCATTGAGATTGATCTCCAGAACCGTATCATGTTTTCTGAGCTCAAGAATTTCTTTGATTTTTTCAATCTCAAATTTTCTCGCACCTTTCAGAAGAATGACTTGGTTTTCTAAATCATTAATAACTTTACTCTCAATAAATTGACTCGTATGATTAAAAGTAAAAGTTTCAGAACCAAACAGTTTATAAAATGAACTAATTTCCTCGCCAATCAAGAAAACTTTATCAAAGTTCTGCTCATTCACCAACTCAGAAACTTCAGAATATAGTTCTTCCAAATTCTCCTTGGAATCCAGAATATCTGTGAGAATCAGAGATTTCTTTGGTTTATTATATTCGGCGATAAACTGGAAGGCGATTTTCAAAGAATCCAAATCCAGATTATAAGAATCATTAATAATCAGATTATTTCTAATGCCTTCGATGCTTTCCAAACGCATTTCAATCGCTTTAAGTGCATCGATTTTTTCTTTGATTTGAAGATTTGACAAATTAAACTCTTTCAAAACTCCTATCAAAGCCAAAACATTGGTCAAAGTTGCCTCATCTCTTTGATTGATCGGAAGTGAAAATTCTTCATCAAAATATCTGATTTTAATATCCTGATTTCGGTCATTAACATCAGAAATTATCGTGATGTCATTATTATGGTTTAACCCGTATGATCTTAATTTTTTACTTGAATATAATTGATTGATTAATTTGTATGTCAATGCATTATCAGCATTGAAAAATATAATTTCTGAATGTTTGAAAAGCTCTAATTTCTCTCGGATTAATTCTTCTTCTGAGTTGAAATTGGCGGAATGCGCGGTTCCAATATGCGTTAGTAATCCAATCTTCGGTTGAAAAACATATTCCTGTTTTTCCATTTCACCGGGTTTGGAAATTCCAACTTCGAAAATTCCCAGTTCGTGTTTTGTGTCGATTTGCAATAATGATAAAGGCAAACCGATCTGCGAATTAAAACTTTTTGGACTTTTAACCGTCACAAACTCATTAGAAAAACATTGGTACAACCATTCCTTCAGGATTGTTTTTCCGTTACTTCCGGTGATTCCAACCGAATTGATGCTTGAATGTTCAAAATGGTATTTGGCAAGCGTCTGTAAAAATTCAACAGAATTTTCTGTGATAATTTGATTGATAAAAGGATTTTCGATTTTATTTTCAGTAATAATCGTATCAATTCCTTTTTCTATAACTGTATCGATATATTTTTGTCCCGAATTTTTCTTGGTGCTTATCGCAAGAAATGCGGTATTTTTTGTAGAATAAATCGTTCGGCTGTCAAGCGCCAGATTTTTGATTTTGATATCTTGATTTCCAACGATTTCCGAATTGGTAATTTCTGCAATTTCTTTTGCTGTATAATTCATTGAATATCAATAATTAAAATAATTAATTTTCATTTTTTTTATTAAGAACTTCCTCCACAAAAATCTTTCTGCTCACTGCATCGTAAGCTTCGGTTTCTCCCAATTCCACCAATTCCTTGCCTGCAGAAGTCCGCATAGAATAGTTGGCAAGATTTCCTGTCCTTCTGCATATCGCATGAACTTTGGTCACGTATTCTGCGGTTGCCATCAGATTGGGCATCGGCCCAAAAGGGCGACCAAGAAAATCCATATCCAAACCGGCAATAACAACTCTTATTCCGTTGTTTGCCAGTTGATTAGCGACGTCTACAATGCTTTCGTCGAAAAACTGCGCTTCATCTATCGCCACCACATCACAATTAGAACCCAACAAAAGAATCTCGGACGGACTTTCCACAGCTGTGCTTCGGATTTTAGTCTGGTTGTGAGAGACGACATCTTCATCAGAATAGCGTGTGTCGATTTTTGGTTTAAAAATCTCGACATTCTGCCCGGCCATTTCCGCACGGCGAAGTCTGCGGATGAGTTCTTCCGTCTTTCCGGAGAACATAGAACCACAGATCACCTCCATCCAGCCGCTTTGTTTGGAATGGTTAATTGTATTTTCTAAAAACATTATTAATTTAGCAAAAAATTGTTTTAAAATTTTTGTTTCAACACAAAGGCACGAAATCAATTTCCTTATCAAACCTTTAAGTCGCTAATTGAAATTAAATTAAAGAAATTATGCGACTTCAAAGTATTTTGCTTGTAAAAAGATTGCGATTTTGCGATTAAATTTACAGCATTCAAGAATTAAAATTATTAAAAGTAAAACCTTTTTGGGAACAAAATTGTTCTTAAATTTATAAGCATCAAATTTAAGTAAAAATTAATAAGATATATTATGCAAAATTGGCGGGAATCCTATGAAAATGTTTTTGGAGAGGTTAAGAATCTTCTCGCAGAATTGTCAGGTGCGGAAAGCTACGAAGCGCTGTTAGAAAAGGAAAATTCAATCCACGAGTTGTATCAGAAGTTTGCCTTTCTCAAGGTTTCCAGAACTCTTGAATCAAGCTCTTTGCCAGAAACTTCTTTGCCGTTGTCAGATCATGAATTAAATGTAAAGATTGAGCAAATCGAGACTCATGATCTTTTTGAAGATGTACCGGAAGTGGAAGAAGTTCATTCTTTTGTGGAAATTGACGCAACTGAAAAAGCTGCTGAACCATCACCGATTGAGAATCCTCAACCGGAAGATTTTAAACTGGAAGAAGACAGAGAATCTCAGGAAGTCGATTTAACGGAAGACACGGAGCAATTGATTTCAGAAAATGAGTTGGAAAGCGTGGAGGCACAGCATTTTCATGAAGATATCGTAGAAGCCGTTGAAGAAAATGAAGCTGAAGTAGAGCAACTTCTGGAAAGGCCTGCCGAGCAACTGGAACCGATGCAGGATAGCCAGTTTTCCTTTGCGATGGAAAAAGAAAAGGGATCCAAACCTGCCAAAGATGATTATGAATCCCGATTGGCAGAGAAGGAAGCGCGTCTGAAAGAACTGGAAGAGAACCGTAGAAAAATCGTTGAGTTTTCCAAAGACAACGCGCAGCCGAAAAACGCGGAAATGCAAAATCAAGCCTTTTACAATCAAGATCAGCAAGATAAAAAATTTAAATTAGCTAATATAAAGGGACTGAAAATCACCAAATCTTTATTTGATGATGATCATCTGGAACAATTGGAAAAACCTGAACCGGTAAAGCCTTCCGGGAGTCTTCTGAAAAATAATGTGCCCACCGATTACATGGAGGCGCCAAAACCAAAGCCGGAATTCAAACTGGATCTTAACGACAGAATTGCGTTTTCACAATATCTTTTCAATGGAAGCCAGAGTGAACTGAATGATGTGGTCAATATGCTGAATTCCTTTACTTCTGTAGAAAAAGCGCAGGAATTTCTCAGCGATATTTATTACGAAAAAGATTGGAAAAAAGTGGATTCTTATGCACAGAGGCTTTGGACTTTGGTAGAAAACAGGTTTTTGTAGGTCAGCAGGAAACTTAAAATCGAAATCTTAGGTTTTGAAAATCAGCCCTCGCTTTACGACTTTGGGCCAAAGAAAAGTTCCGTTGGGAACGATAGATATCCTAAGGTTGGAATTCGTTCCAACCCAAACGTAAGAACGGCAGATATCCTATGGTCGGAATTACAACCTAAAAAAAGAAAATAATGAGCGGTATTTTATATTTTGTGCCAACACCCGTTGGAAATCTGGAAGATATTACTTTCCGGGCCGTAAAAGTTCTGAAAGAAGTAGATTATATTTTGTGCGAAGATACACGGACTTCCGGCGTTCTTCTAAAGCACTACGAAATATCCAAACCGCTGAAATCTTATCATTTGCATAATGAACATCAGGCTACTCAAAAAGTAATTGATGACCTTAAAAATGCCCAAAACATCGCCATCATTACCGATGCAGGAACGCCGGGAATTTCTGATCCTGGCTATCTTCTGGCGAAGGCTTGTGCGGATGAAAATTTAGAAATGATTTGTCTTCCTGGTGCTACAGCGCTGATTCCAGCACTTGTAGTTTCCGGATTGCCAAATAATGAGTTTCTTTTCGCTGGATTTCTTCCTCAGAAAAAAGGAAGACAAACCAAATTGAAACAATTGGCTGAGGAGAAAAAGACCATAGTTCTTTACGAAAGTCCGCACAAGATCAACACAACACTGGAGCAGATCAAAGAATTCTTTGGAGAGGAGACGAGAGTCAGTCTGAGCAGAGAGATTTCCAAGAAATTTGAAGAAACTAAACGAGGCACAATCAATGAGTTAATTGAATTCTCGAGAAGCAAAACTTTAAAAGGTGAGATTGTTTTGATCGTGAATAATTCTTGAGTTAGACAGATTAAGGTTATATATCTTTCTATAACTCATCAAGAAAGAGATTTGGATTATTTAGAAAATTTTTCGTGATAAAAAAATGATCTACCTCTTCTAAATTCTTTCTTTCAAAAGAATCATCAGTAATTTCGTACAAATTAGCATCAGGAAAAGCCATAAGAATTGGAGAATGTGAAGCAATTATGTATTGCGCATTACCAGTAGAAATATGTTTTTTTATTAAATGAATCAAAGAAAGCTGTTTATGAGGGGAAAGCGCAGCTTCTGGTTCATCCAAGATAAAAATCCCTTTTCTCTCTAATTGGATTTGTAAAATATGTAAATAAGCTTCACCGTGAGAAAAAGATTGAAGATCTTGACCATATTTCTTCTTCATATAATATTTCTGATAGTTGGCGTTGTCAAGCATTTGTTGTAAAACAGATTCTTTAATTTCGTTATCAATATCAAATTGCTTTCTAAGTTCTACATCGCTTCGGTCAACACTATTCATAAAATCGCCAAAGTCTTCTGCTCTGAAGAAGAAACCAGTTGGTAAATTGATATTCCATTCAACTTTTAAATTTAAAGCAAGTTTTCGTGCTGCGAAAAAGCTCTCTTTAGCATAAGAATTTCCGTCCATGTGAGGCAGTTGAAGCCAGCAAGCTATAGTCTCAATTAATGTTGATTTACCCGTTCCGTTATCGCCAACGATAAATGTAACAGGAGCATCAAGTTTTAACGTATCAAGATTTCTTATTGAAGAAACATTATATGGAAAAGAGTGTTGAGAATTTGAATGAAAAGATATACTTTTTATAAATGGCATCTGTAATTTTTAAAGTAAAAATATGGAAAAAAAATACGAAGTTATTGAAGTTTATTATCTTTGCTTTCGCATGAATTGGAATATCAATTCTGTTTTATTATTTAGAAAAACATTTAAAAAATATATGGGATTATTACAAGGTAAAGTTGCCATCATCACTGGTGCAACGCGTGGAATTGGGCGAGGCATTGCAGAGGTTTTTGCTAAGGAAGGTGCAAAAATAGCATTCACCTATGCCGGTTCTGTGGACAAGGCCAAAGAATTGGAATCAGAACTAAGCCAAATCACAGAAATCAAAGGCTATCAGTCGGATGCTTCGGATTATGATGCGGCTCAGAAGTTAGTTGAAGATGTTTTGGCAGAATTTGGTACGATTGATATTTTGGTTAATAATGCCGGGATCACAAGAGATAACCTGATGCTGAGAATGTCTAAAGAAGACTGGGATACGATTATCAAAGTGAATCTGGATTCCGTTTTCAATCTCACAAAGGCGGTGATTAAGCCCATGATGAAGGCCAAATCCGGATCTATCATCAATATGACTTCCGTTGTCGGGGTCAAGGGAAATGCCGGCCAGGCCAATTACGCCGCTTCAAAAGCTGGCGCCATTGGATTCACCAAATCCATCGCTCTGGAACTGGGCTCCAGAAACATCCGTTGCAACGCTATCGCACCAGGATTCATAGAAACTGAAATGACTGCCGCTTTGGACGAAAAAACGGTACAAGGCTGGAGAGACGGAATCCCAATGAAGCGGGGCGGACAGCCTGCAGACGTGGCCAATGCCTGCGTGTTCTTTGCCAGCGAATTATCTGCCTATGTTACAGGACAGGTGCTGAATGTGGACGGCGGAATGCTGACATAGATCAATCAGAATAGAATGTTAAAAACTCACAGAACAATTAATTTCTGTGAGTTTTTTATTCGATAATGTCAAAAAAGATATAAATTTATCTTTTGATTTTTAACAATGCTGAAGAGGCTGATTTTTCTTTTGTTTGCGTTCTGCAATGCGCTGATGTTCGGTAAAACTGTGGATCCGGAGGTCAAACAGCTTTTCCTGAAAGCCGGTTACGATCTTGTGCTGAAACCGGAAAAGTCTGCAGAAGTTCTCGATTACCTTGAAAAAAACTTCAGTCTAGAAGGCGACGATAAGGATAAGCTGGCTTACCTGCGCATCAAATCACTATTGTTCCAGAACAAACTGCCGGAAGCGCTCAGGCTGATCTCAGCTGATGATGAGAAGCTTTCTCCATCCATTGTGGTTCTAAAACGAAATATTCTGCGGCATCTGAATATTTACGATGATTCTACTGCTCATAGTTCGGACAGTGAGATTCGCTTTTCTAATCAGATTATCAAGGTTTTACAGGATTTCTCCAACGATCCATCAAAGATCCGCGCAAAGCAACTTTCAGCCATTGCCGAAAAGGCAAAATCTTCCAATCTTGTCGTTGCACGGGAAGATTTACTGGATCTTACTGAATGGGTTGCTTCCCATGACAATGATGCGGAATGGTTTATTAAATCCATTTCAGACCTGTACCAGAATGATATACAGTTCAGGATAATCTACGCAGAGTACCTGATAAATGTTAAGAAGATCGGTGATGCGGAAAGGATCATCACTCAATTGCCGTCCGACGACCTGGACCGCACTACTAACCTGGCTCTCAGAAAGGATTACTTTGATCTTCTTGTAAAATTTTATGCTGTGACGCAGCAGGCTCAGTACAAAGAAATTATCACGCAGCGCGAATCCCTTATCAAAACGCTGAATCTAACCAGAGATGCAGCGATGAACAAATGGTTTAACATTATTGAGGACCGTTTCCGTGCAGACGATGAATCATTAGTGAGGAATAGAAAAAATATTCTGTTTTCAATATTTGGTATCGGATTTATAGCCATTATTTTAGCAATTTGGCGGTATTTTCAGATCAATGCTCAGGTCAAAGAATATGAAAATTTTATCGCCAAGATCAATCTTCTGCAAGAAAAGAAAGCGCCACAGCCTCAAGTGATCTCAGAAAAAACGGAGAATATGCTCCTGAAAAAGCTCGAGGATTTTGAGAATACGGAAGATTTTATAAAATCGGACATATCTTTACAAAATCTTGCTAAGAAGCTGGAAACCAATACCAAGTATCTCTCCGAAACCATCAACACACATAAACAGAAAAACTTCAATGCGTATATTAATGAATTGAGGATCAACTATATCGTGAATAAGCTCAAGGAAAAGCCCGTTTATAGAAGTTATAAAATCCGTTATCTGGCTGAGGAAAGCGGATTTTCTACGCATAGTGCTTTTGCAGCAGTTTTCAAGTCGGTGACAGGTATGTCTCCCGCCAATTATATTCAACTTTTAAAAGAGAAAGAGGCATGAGAGATTGGATTTTAGTTATCTGTTTTCTTTTTGCCATTCCTGTTGCTGCAAGTAATAAGGACAATGAGACACGCCTGGGCGAAGCAGAAAAACTCGTTCTGGAAAACCCTCAGAAAGCTTTCAGTATCGCTCAGAAAGTGTATGCAGATCCTGATGTATCACATGCGGAAAAGATCCAGAGTCTTTTCATCATGACCAATACGTCCAATCTTATGCAGAAGCCGCTGACGGTGATCCAGTATGGTAATGAAGTTCTCAAAATAGCCGATAACCGGGATGACCTGGCTACAAAGATCAAAATTCTCGGCATTCTCGGTAATACTTATCAGTTCCTGAAACTGAATGAGAAGGCAAGATATTATCTGGATCAAGCAGAACTTTTACTGGCTTCGCCGAAACTCAGAGATTCGATGGATCTGGTACGTGGCAATACTTTTTATCTTAAAGCGATGAATTATTTCTACAGTCTGGACAGTGACATCGCCATTTCTTATTTCAACAAGGCAATTGATCAGTACGGCCGTTCTAAGAATCCGTTGTCCGAAATTAATATCAAACTGGCTTATCTCAACAAAGCCTTTTGCCTGATTAATCAAAATAAAACTCAGGAAGCCAGGGAAAACCTGAAGTTTGCGGCTGTCACGCCCAATGAGACTTCGAAGCCTTATCCACTGCAGTTTACGCAACTTCAGGATGCCTTTATCGAATTGGGAAATGCCAGGATACTGGCAGCAGAAGATCATCATGCGGAATCCAATCTGGTACTTCTGAGACTTCTGGAGCAGCGAAAAAACGCACAGGCCAGAGAAGACATCGAAAATGACAGTTACCAACTGCTGGCAGAAAATTTTTTACAACTTGGTGATATTGCGAAGCATGATTACTATGAATCGTTATTCAGCAAGCAATCTGCAAAAAGCAACCGGGAATCTGCCAAGCTGGTGAGTCAGCTTATTGCACAGAACAGCAAAAACTATAACGCCGAAAAAAAATCTATCAATCTGAATTATCTGCTTTTAATTATTGTTTTAGGTGTCACTATGGCAGTGATTTTATCTGTTATCCTGCTGAAAACCATTAATGTTTACAAGAAACAACGTGATCTTAAGAAAAAAATTTTTAGTAACTTATAGTATTGTCAATCAAATACTTAAGATACATAATCCGTTATCAAAATCATAAATTTTCCTTGATAAAGCTATTAACTTTCTTGATTTATTGATTTTTACGTGATACATTCGTCATGTTTAAAAATCAAAATTAAAATGAAGAAGTTTTACCAATTAATTGCAGCGTCCATTGCTATTATCAGTGGAACATTGTCTGCACAGAATTGCAACACTGTGAGCAGTTTCCCTTTTAAGGAAACTTTCGAAAATGATAGCCAAAGCCGTGCGTGCTGGACACAGCAGGTGACTGGCGGCGTGAATGCCAGTTATGATGGATTCAAATACAAAAAAGGTTCTGCTGGCGGTATAGATTACAACGTGGTCACCGCACACTCCGGAGAGCTTAATGCGACGCCTCAAATTGCCGCAGGCGCTACCAATCCAAAAATCAAACTGATCAGTCCCGTAATGGATGTAACAGGATTGCAGACTCCCACAGTTTCTTTTTTTTATAGCCAGGAAGCGTGGGGAATTTATCAGAATTTCCTGAATGTCTATTACAGACTTTCGCCTACATCAGAATGGAAACCGCTTCAAAGTTATTTATTCAACGTTCCGCAATGGAAACAGGCCGTCATTACGCTTCCGGAAAAATCTTCTCAGTTACAGATTTGCTTCGAGGCTGTTATGAAAACAGGCCGTTCCAATACGCTGGATGACATCGTCGTAGGAAATAGCGACAGCGTGGAAAATTATCCGCCAACTTGCGGGCTGTCTACGCCAAGCAACAACTTCGAAACAGGGACTGGAGATCTTAGCCAACTCTATATTGCCAATGAATTCAATGTGGCGGCACATACCGATATGACCATCACAAATATCCTTATCAACACGATTGATAAAGGTGGTATCGATTCTTTTGACCTGGCAATTATGAGTGTGGATGCGTACGGAACACCTAGCGCAACTGTTGAAGCCTACTACAATGTTAAGCCCAATGCAGTGCAGGATCTGAGCGAGAAAGACGGTTATACGTTCAGGAAAAATACATTTAATTTACCTACACCATTGATGATCCATGGTGGCGCAGTGGGAGCAAGATATTGGTTGGTAGTAAAAGTAGTTAATAAAGTGGCGGAAAATCCATCTTTCTGGGAAGCTACCAGCATCAGAAATACAGGAAAAGAGGCGTATTACAGTGGCGACGGATCTATATGGAGACAAACCACCGGCGGTTTTGACGGCGTATTTACACTGGTTGCCAGCTGTGTGGAGACCAATCCTGTGGATGAATACTGTACACCAAGATTCAACTTCATGATGCCAATCGATAATGTTAAAATCGGAACCATCAATAATCCTTCAACAAACAATGTAGGATATGAAGATTTCTCAGCATTAATATCTGATGTAGAGAAAGGAAAAACTATTCCGATTACAGTGAATGCACAGACTTATAATAGCAACTCCAGCCAGGCTATCACAGTTTATGTAGACTGGAATCAGAACGGTTACCTAGGGGATGAAGGCGAAGTTTACAATATCGGGAAAGTATTCCAGGTTACAGGAAATACGGTAACGGGTCAGATTGCAGTTCCTGCCAATGCGAAGCTCGGTAATGCCAAAATGAGAGTGATTTCAGAATTCATGAATTATGCAACCTTCTCGTGCAGTGTCTTTTCACAGGGTCAGGCAGAAGATTATACGCTGAACGTGAAGGAAAGTCTTGCCGTATCCGAATCCGCAAACAAAACAAAAGCGATCGTATTCCCTAATCCGGCTAAAGAATATGTCAATATCAAGAACAGCGCAGGGCTCACCAAAGCGGAGGTTGTAGATATGACCGGAAGAAAAGTACTGGAATCTGCCAGTCAGACGATAGATGTTTCTCAGTTGCCAACAGGCCAGTACATTATCAAGATGAGCTTTGACAACGGAACTGTGGAAACACAGAAATTGATCAAAAAGTAAACTCTTCATAATATTATATTTATCAGAAAGCCCTGCTTTGAAAAAGGCGGGGCTTCTTTATTTATCAGATCGTTAAACATATTTTATTATATCATGTTTTGTGTTAAAAAAATCAGAGAGTTTATTTTTAAATTATGTACCTTTGGCCCATCAATAATCGCATGGGTGGCTGCACCCATCGCAGTCTGAAAATAATCTCAATATTTGCGAAATTCTTAATCAATAAATGAACTACACCATTCAGCTGGAAAGCCCGGAAAAAGCTCTTGTATTCAAGACAATCATTTTCGACACTTTTAAAATTAACGTTGTCGAGCGTTACAAAAATGTCAAAAGTCTGGATCCTGTCTATAACCATGTGGTTATCAAACTGAGAACCCTGGATGATCAGATTATCAAGACCAAGAATGATACAGTAAGCAGAAAACTCAGAGAAGATGAGTTCGAAAGCTATGCTAAAGTCGCACAGAAAGTGAGACCTGTTAAAAATTTGAAAAGCAACAGCATACGAGTCCTTCAGGAGCAGGAATTCGTGCATTACATTCTGGTAAAGGTGCTGGAGCATTATGACCTCAGCAGTATCGGGATGGCAGGATAAATAAAGGACGCACGCAGCGTCCTTTTTCTTTTGATTGTAAATATCAGTTTTCCGGATGATAGTTTGTAATTTAGTCCTATGAAGATTGAATTTCCATTAACCTTTCACATATTTGGTCAGACGGTTCTTGCTCATCCCGTATTTGAAACGCTCGGGATTTTTCTGGCTATGCGGCTGTATTTTTATCTTAAAAGAAAATCTCCGGAAAACATGGATTTTGCAAAATCTGCTGCAGTGCTGATTGGAGCAACAGGTGGTGCACTGATAGGTTCTAAATTGATCGGTAATCTGGAAAACCCTGATCTGTTCTTCCATCACTTTGATCTGAAAAGATTCTGGACCAGCAACACCATTGTCGGAGGATTGTCATTTGGATTAATCGGCGTGGAACTGGCAAAAAAAATCGCAGGTTATCATAAAAGCACAGGTGATCTGATGGTTTATCCTTTAATTTTTGCAATGATTATTGGCCGGATTGGTTGCTTTTTCACCGGAATTTATGAAGAAACTTATGGGATTCCGACAGATTCGGTTTTTGGAATGCGTCTCGGTGACCAATATCTCAGACATCCGGTAGCACTGTATGAAATTGCTTTCCTGATTATCCTCACATTTGTTTTATGGTATATTCAAACGAAATTCTATTATCCGTCAGGTTTTGTCTTTCAGGTATTTATGTTGAGTTACTTCACATTCCGCTTTATGTTGGATTTCATTAAGCCCAAAGTAGAAATTTTAGGAAATTTGGGAACTATTCAGCTGGTGTCTCTGGTTATGATAATTTATTATATCTTTAAGTTAAGAACATCATGGCATTCAACAGCATTGAAAATCCGTAAAATATGAAAAGTCTGATCATTTTGGAAGTAGGCGGCCTGGGCGGTTTGGTAGCCCTCATCATTGGAATTATTCTGGTGGTAGCCTTCTTCGTTTCCCTGGTTGTTACCGTGTTCATCAAGCTGATTTACGAATCCAAAGAAGGACGCAAGTTTTCCAAATCCCAGTTTTGGCAGACGATGCTGATTTCACTACTGATTTGTGGATTGATAAGTGGCGTGATATGCGGCGGAATGTAAAAATTTGAATTATGCCTGTAAGAAATTATACCTATTACGATTACACTATCAGCCTCTGTCCGGAATGTCTCAAGAGAGTTGGTGCGAAAATCATCATTGAGGATGAGTCGGTTTTTATGACCAAGAGATGTCCTGACCACGGATTTTTCAAAACCAAAATCGCATCCGACGTTCATTATTATAAGAACATCAGAAACTACAACAAAGCATCCGAAATGCCTGTTCATTTCGGAACAGATGTAGAATATGGCTGTCCTTACGATTGCGGATTGTGCGTGGATCACGAGCAACACAGCTGTCTTTCTATTGTTGAGGTGACAGACCGTTGCAATCTGACTTGCCCAACGTGCTACGCCATGTCGTCGCCCCATTACGGAAGTCACAGAAGTCTGGAAGAAATTGAAGCCATGTTTGATGTCATTGTCAAAAATGAAGGCGAGCCGGATGTGGTTCAGATCAGTGGTGGAGAGCCGACCGTTCATCCCGAGTTTTTCAAAATAATGGACATTGCGAAGTCAAAGCCCATCAAGCATCTGATGCTCAATACCAACGGTATAAGAATCGCCAATGACCCCGGTTTTGCTGAAAAGCTCGCTACTTATGCGCCTGAATTTGAAATTTATCTCCAGTTTGATTCCTTTAAACCTGAAGTTCTGGAAGATTTTCGGGGAAAGGATTTGACTGATATAAGAATGAAGGCTTTGGAAAAACTCAATGCTCTGAATCTTTCCACAACGCTTGTCATCGTTCTTCAAAAAGATAAAAATATTGATGAAATTGGCAAAATCATCGAGTTTGCTCTGAAACAACAATGTGTGCGTGGCATCACCTTCCAACCAGTCGAAATTGCCGGAAGAAACCGGGAAGATTCGGCGCACGAAAAGATAACTTTAACAGAAGTAAGACAAGAGATTCTGAATCAATTTCCGCTTCTGAATTCGGATGATATCATTCCGGTTCCGTGTAATCCGGATGCTCTGGCAATGGGCTACATTCTAAAATTGGAAGGCGAAACCATTCCTTTGACAAGATATATCAATCCTGCCGATTTACTCAATAACGAAACCCGGAATACCATCGTTTACGAACAGGATACTGGATTGCAGATGCAGCTTTTGGACATCTTCAGCACCGGCATTTCTGTGGATAAGGTGAAACCTAAAGTCAATCAGTTATTATGTTGTCTTCCAGAGGTTTCTGCACCTGATTTGGATTATGATAATCTGTTCAGAATCATCATTATGAATTTTATGGATGCCCACGATTTTGATGTCCGTGCGGTCAAAAAATCCTGCGTTCACATCGTCAACAAAGATTTAAAAATGATTCCTTTTGAGACGATGAATCTTTTTTATCGTGACGATAAAAGCCAATATCTGGAGGAATTAAGAAAAGATGACAAGGTTTTGTTTTAAATAACTGATAATGAATATTAACGGAAAGAATTACAACAAAATTCTACTGGTTTTTGCTTTGGAATCCGAAGCAGCAAATGAATTTGAAAATCATAATAAAGTCTTTGTAGGCATAGGAAAAGTTAAAGCGACTTATAATCTTACAAAGGCCATTCAGAAGTTCAATCCCGATTTAATTATCAATCTGGGAACTGCCGGAAGCACAACGTTTGACAGAGGAAGCGTTGTGAATTGCAGCCGTTTTATTCAGAGAGATATGGATGTCAGAGCTTTGGGTTTTCAGAAATTTGAAACACCACTTTCCAATGAATCAATTCTGCTGGAATATGGATTAATTATAGAAAATCTCCCCAATGGGATATGCGGTTCCGGAGACCAATTCGAAATGGAGCATATCAATCCTGAATATAATGTCATCGATATGGAAGCTTTTGCGCTGGCGAAAGTGGCGGAATATGAGAAAATCGATTTTCTCTGTCTTAAATATATTTCAGACGGCGCAGACGGTAATGCCGCTGACGATTGGACACAAGAGGTTAAAAAAGCGTCGATTACACTGAGAAGAGAATTGGATAAGCTTTGATAGAAAACCAGCCAAATTCGGCTGAATTTGTTTATTGTAATCCAAGTTGTTTTCGGAATTCAATATTCAGATTATATTGTTCTTCGATTGAAATTGCTTTTCGAGAATTTTTATTGATGTCTTTACCTTCTTTTGTCCACAAATAAGGATAGAAGCTGAAAACTTTATTTCCGTCTAATTCCGAAACTTCTTTTTGCCAATTTTTCCAGCGATTGTCTTTGTAAAACTGATTCAAATCATTATTGAAACAAAAATCGAGAAATTCGGTATAAGTAATATCTAAAGGTTCATATTCCAAATTATCAGGAGCAAAATAATAAACTTTGCCCAAATCCTCTCCAAGACTTCCGCCATTTAGAATAAAAAATCCACCAATTGCATCATCAGCAATCAATAAAAATGAAGGAGATTCTCCAAATTCTTTAAATGATTTTCCTTTGTTCCAATCGGGAAGACTTCTATCAAGTTTTGTATTGCCAGAACCAAGAATCCTAATCCAGCCATTATCTACTAAAATGCCACCTGTATTATAAACAATTGCGCCCATTGGCGAACGTGTGGTAACTTGAGTTTTGTAAAGTGCATCATTGGTTTTTTCAGCATTTACATGAAGAATCTCAACTTTATTCTTTGCAGATTTGACCATTTCTTGAACAATTGGCCAAGCAGAGTCTTTTTTATTAACTAATTCTTCCAAAGGGCGCATATTGTGCTGAGCATTTATAGTTACAAATAAAAGATTTAATAAAATGATGAATAGCTGTCGAATCATATTTTAAATATTAGAAATTTTCTCATAAATCTTCCTGACCTGCAAATCTCCAAAACCAAAAATTCCCAATTCTTCTTGGAATTGTTTAAAGACTGATTCAAAATCTGTCAGGCCATTTTCAATTTGATTTGTTATGAAATCTTCTGGATTTGTATTAATGTAAGCATCGATAACTTCTTTCAAAAAATGAAAACAATTGGATTGATTTTCAGATAATTGTTTCAATGAATCGATGTCATTATTTTGATAGGCTTTCCACAGATTAACGGCTAAATCAATATCATTTTCATTAAATAAAACTTTGGATTCTAAGGCGTTTTTCAAATCGGAATAATCATAGTTTGCGAAACCTTTCCAATGATTTTCTACAGTTGTTTTTGGAAAGATTCTATAGATTTTTAAATTATTAATATTGGAAAGTAATGAGATACAAAACCACAAATTAATCTGACAAAACAAATCATCCTCAAACCAAAGATTGACCTCAGAACCTTCCGGAATATTCAGAATCTTTTCAAATTCTGAAACAGATTTTTGATAATAACTTTCCTTGGAAACATTGTAATCTTCAGAAATAACATCAGCTCTCAAATCCCAAAAATCTTTCAGAGAATCAGCTTTCAAATTTCCAGAAACCAAAGCTTCGCGACAAATAATTATCTCACCTTCAATTGAAGTTTCCTTCAAATCATCAGCAAGATAATCGCCATTAGTTATGTGAAATACATCTTTCAAAAATTATCCGTTAAAAACCTGATTTTCTTGCTCTTGTACACGTATGAAAGTCGTTCGCTTAGACAACTCTTTCAGCTTGGATGCACCAACATAAGTACACGTCGAACGAACGCCTCCCAAAATATCTTTTACCGTTTCTGCCACCGGACCTTTGTAAGGAACTTTCACGGTTTTTCCTTCGGAAGCGCGATATTCGGCAACACCTCCGGAATGTTTATCCATCGCAGTCTGGGAACTCATTCCGTAGAATAGTCGGAAGGTTTTTCCATTTTCTGTGATCAATTCACCGCCACTTTCGTCGTGTCCGGCAAACATTCCGCCCAGCATTACGAAGTCTGAACCGCCACCAAAAGCTTTTGCCACATCGCCAGGAACTTTGCAACCACCATCACCGATGATTTGACCACCCAAACCATGCGCTGCATCCGCACATTCGATAATCGCTGAAAGTTGAGGATAGCCAACGCCGGTTTTCACACGCGTAGTACAGACCGAACCTGGTCCGATTCCAACTTTGATGATGTCAGCTCCAGCCAAAATCAGTTCTTCCACCATTTCGCCGGTTACAACATTACCTGCCATAATGATTTTATCTGGAAAATTCTGACGGGCTTTTTTCACAAATTCTACAAAATGCTCGGAATAACCATTGGCAACATCAATACACAAAAACTGGATTTTAGGATTGGCATCCAGAATTGTTTTAATTTTCTCTTCATCCGCTTTTCCGGTTCCGGTACTCAGGGCAACGTATTGGTAGAAGTCATCGCTTTTATCTTTCAGAAAATCAGACCATTCCTGTACGGAATAATGCTTATGGATTGCTGTAATGATTTTGTCTTTATAAAGCGCTTCCGCCATTTCGAAAGTTCCGACGGTGTCCATATTCGCCGCAATCAGCGGAACGCCACTCCATTTTTTCTGAGTATGAAGAAAAGTGAATTCTCGCTCTATTGTCACTTCGCTGCGGGATTTGAGTGTGGAACGTTTCGGACGAAACATCACATCTTTGAACCCTAACTTGATTTCGTTTTCTATTCGCATCCATCAAAATTAGGAAATTAATTGTTTAAAAGATTATGTTAAGCGATTTCTTAAATCCCTTTTTTACCATCCAAAAGCATCTCAATCATTTTGACTTTCCGGCGTTTGCGCGTTTCTTCTTTTTTAGCATCTTCTATCCAACGGATGTATTCTTTCTTGTGCGTGTAAGACAACGAATCATAGAATTCTTTCGCTTTTGGATTCAGTAATTCCTGAACATCTTCGGGAACAATGACGACTCGTTCTTCTTTATCTTCCCAAAGCTTAACCTCAATAAGATCTCCAAAAGTCTTTCCTAATTCTTTTCTTATAGCTTGAGTCAACCCTAATCTGTGGCAGCCGCCGCCCATATTTGCCAGGCTGCTTCTGTATTCCACTTTGTCGTCAAGCAGAACTTTGACTTTGACCTGGCCTTTCTTGCCAAATAATTCAAACGTGTCAAAAGGAAAATTGACAAAGGCAGCATTGATGTCTTGGTGTTGTCGGATTTCTGCGGAAAAGTTGATGGGCTGAGTCATAATTAATTATTTTAACTAAGATAATTATTATCAAATTATTATTGCTTGTTATATTTGTAATATGAAACTAATAACGAGATTTTATAATATTCTGATTTTAATTATCATTCAGAATATCAATGCGCAAAACTTCAAAATCGATACTGCTGATTATCCTCAAAGAAAGCAGTTTTTGACAGGATACAAGGAAAAATCCAAAATCTTCAATAAGGGAATTAAAAAGTACAGCGGTTCCGAAAACAGGGAGTTATCGAAAGTTTTCTCGGCGTTCCAAACAAGTCTGGAAGAGGACATCAAAGACCGCAATTATCTCTTTGATGAAAGGTTTATCAGCTTTGTCAAAGAAAAAGTCCAAATGATTGCCGATAAGAACCCAGATATTCCAAATGATTTCAACATCTTAATTGCTAAAGATAATGAGCCCAATGCTTTCAACTTTGGTGATCACACATTGGTCGTCAATTCGGGATTGTTTTATTATCTTAATAATGATAATCAGTTTATTGGGATTATCTGTCACGAGATGGCCCATGCCCGATTGGAGCACACTATTCATTCCATTCTGTCCAGAATCAGGAAAAACAACGACAAGAAAACAGAGGTTTCCCTTCTTAAAAAATCTGCAAATCAGCAAGAAAAAGCTTTTGAGATGTTCAAGACGATGTTGTACTCGAATATGAAAGAGCGCCGTGAGCAGGAAATCAGAGCAGATTCGCTCGGTTTCGAATATTATAAAAAGCTAGGTCTCCAAAAAGATGCTTTTGTCTCTGCGCTTCAGCTGCTGAAGTCCGTGGATGAGCAGAAGCCGGACAGCATCTACACGACAACTTACAGGAAAGTGTTTGATATTCCCAATCAGAAATTCAAGGTTGAATGGCTGAAAATGGAAGATTTTTCCCAATATAATTACAAACTGTACACGAAGAAAATCTCGGAAGACTCATTAAAAAGTCATCCGAATATTGACCTTCGAATGACGTTGCTGAAACAGAAGATTACAGAAGGCGGCTTCAATCAGGAGGAGAGAGATGCCACGCCTGCCTTTAAAGAACTGAAAGAGCTGGCCGGAAAACGCATTATCCCGAATTATTATGATACAGAAAAGTATGGACTGGGAATCTATAATTGTCTTGCGATTTTGCAGAAAAAGCCGGATGACGATTTTGCAAAATTTTATTTGGGCAAGTTTTTTAATAAAATTTATGAAGCTAGAAAAGCTTACACGCTGAACCGCTATCTCGATAAAATCGACCCAAAGAAACAGAGTTACAGCTATCAGCAATTCCTTTCCCTGATGTGGAATCTGAATCTGGACGAAATCCGCAAGATCAAGGATTTTTATGAAAAAAGCGAGAGTTGATTCTCGCTTTTCTTATTTTAATAATTCAGTTTTTCCAGACGGATCTGGTTGTATTTATCTTTCTTATTGTATTCATTCAGAAGAATATAGCCTTCTTTCGCAACGTACGGAATAATCGTGTTTTCTTCGGTGCCAATAGGGATGATCTCCTGCTTGAATTGGTTGTTGATCAAAGTATTGATGTATAGATTCAGCTTTTTCTTTCTGTTTTCATCTTTTACAACATCCTGATAGAAGAAAACCACATCATCGCCGCCTTTGATGTTTTGTGAAAAAAGATAATCCGTAGAAGAAAATTTGGACATTTCTTTCGGGATTTGCTTGGCGTCGATAATTTTAAAATCAGGGTCTGTGTAGATGTAATAGAAATCTTTATTTTTGCTGGCACTGTAAGCGCCTTCATCTTTGTACATCTCGGTGAGGATTCCGACGCTTCCATTCTTCATAAAATAAAAATCTCTCGGCGCCAGGTAATATCCGGCTTCCATTCTGCCACCGGATTTCACAGCAGAAATCTTTTTGGACAGGTCATCAACATAGGAAAAGTAATCGAATTTTACATCCAGATTTTTTTTATCAATCAACATTCTCACGTAGCCTTCGCCATTCAGGTTATAATAGCCTACATCCGCAGCTTCATAAGCTCTGCCTACCAGAACAAAACTGTCATCAAAGTTTTTACTGTTGCCGATATCACCAATCTGTGTGTACATCCCGGAAAGATATTTCAATGTGGTTTCCTTGTTGACCTTCGCCGGAAATTGTTCCAAGAGTGGTTCGAGTGGCATTTGCTTTAAAACTGTCCCATTTTTCGCATCGAAAACGATTAATGAAAATGTACTTTTTTTAGACTGGGTTTTTCGAAGGATTGTGAAGATCTTATCCTCGTCCAACGCCAGGATTCTCAGGTGTTCATCAGTATCCTTGGAACCGTTTTGGTTGTAAGAATATGACCAGATTTCTTTCGAGTCCGGAGTGTAAAGAATCAGTTTATCATTTTTAGTGTACTTGTCATAATCATCATATTTAACCACCAGATAATTATCGAATTTCGTTTCCCAAACGATAGAACGTGTGATGAAGCCTTTTGTCTTTTTCTCATCCTTGGTTTTTTGTCTTTCTTCTTTTAGAGTATTGTCAGACGGGCAATCTACCAGCTTATCATCTTCATAGCATTTTTCGTTACGGTCTGTCATCTCGTTGGTAAACAAATCCACTTCTTTATCAGACGGGAAAACAAATTTTTTAGCGCCACCAGCTGCAGCCAGATAGTTGTAAATCAATCTGGGTGACAATGTAAGTTTGCCGCGCACGTTGGTGTAAGCCCTGTAGCTTGCGACCGTTTTATCGGCTTCAAACTCTTTATTGGCTACGGTATTGAGATTCTTGTCCAGGATGAAATATTCAAACTTCTTTTTGTCTTCGCCGGCTTTTCCTTTGTCAAAAAGTGTAAAGTAACCTTCCACTTTTTCACCTTTTTTATCGTAAATGGCATTAAACCTGACATTCTCACCGGACGCAAGTTTAGTTAAATCCTGAGACTGGGCGTTCGTCAAAATGATACTTCCCAGAAATAAACAAGCTGAAAGTTTTTTCATTGTTAATTAATTTTTTTTTCAAAAATAAAAAATCCCGACTTTAGAATCGGGATTTTCGTTATATAAAAATTTTTATCTTAAATCTTCGAAAGTAACGTCCTGAAATTCACCTTCTCATCAATAATTCGTCTCAGCTGAGAAACCGGAACTCTTTCCTGCTGCATGGTGTCTCTGTATCTTATGGTTACCGTATTATCGTTCAAAGAATCGTGATCCACAGTGATACAGAAAGGCGTTCCGATGGCGTCTTGTCTTCTGTAACGTTTTCCGATTGCATCTTTCTCTTCGTAAAAAACATTGAAATCAAACTTCAAGTCATTGAAAATTTTATCCGCAAATTCCGGCAAACCGTCTTTTTTTACCAAAGGCAAAATCGCTGCTTTTACAGGTGCCAAAGCTGGCGGCAGGCTCAAAACTGTTCTTTCCGAACCGTCTTCCAAAACCTCATCTTTCAGGGAGTTGGAGAAAATGGCTAGGAATAATCGATCAAGTCCCACAGATGTTTCTACAACATAAGGCACATAATTCTCATTTCTTTCCGGATCAAAATACTGGATCTTTCTGCCAGAGAATTTTTCGTGCGCCGAAAGGTCAAAGTCGGTTCTGGAGTGAATTCCTTCCAATTCTTTGAATCCGAATGGGAAATTAAACTCGATATCAGCCGCAGCATTGGCATAATGCGCCAGTTTCTCGTGGTCGTGGAAACGGTAATTATCTTCGCCTAAACCAAGTGCCAAGTGCCAGTTAAGACGCGTTTTCTTCCATTGCTCGTAGAATTCCAACTCGGTTCCCGGCGGAACGAAATATTGCATTTCCATCTGCTCAAATTCTCTCATCCTGAAAATAAACTGTCTCGCAACAATCTCATTTCTAAAAGCTTTGCCAATCTGAGCAATCCCAAAAGGCAGTTTGTGACGAGAGGTTTTTTGAACGTTAAGGTAATTCACAAAAATACCCTGAGCCGTTTCCGGTCTCAGATAAAGGTCGGTTGCAGAATCTGCAGAAGCGCCTAATTTGGTCCCGAACATGAGATTGAATTGTCTCACTTCCGTCCAGTTTTTAGAACCGGTATCCGGGTCAGCAATTTCCAATTCTTCAATCAAAGCTTTTACATCCGCAAGGTCTTCTTTCTCAAGAGATTTTGCCAGTCTGGAAAGGATTGCGGCTCTTTTCTCCCGATATTCAATAATTTTCGGATTGGTCGCTTCAAACTGAGCTTTGTCAAAAGCGTCACCAAAACGTTTTGCCGCTTTTTCTATTTCTTTATTTTCCTTGTCTTCGATTTTGGCGCAGTAATCTTCCACCAAAACATCCGCACGGAAACGTTTTTTTGAATCTTTATTATCAATCAACGGATCGTTGAACGCATCCACGTGTCCGGAAGCTTTCCAGATGGTTGGGTGCATAAAAATGGCAGAATCAATCCCTACGATATTTTCGTTCAGCTGAACCATCGCTTTCCACCAGTATTGTTTGATGTTATTTTTCAGTTCCGCGCCGTTCTGGCCGTAATCGTAGATGGCCGAAAGTCCGTCATAGATCTCGCTGGAAGGAAAAATAAAACCATATTCTTTAGCGTGGGAAACCACTTTTTTGAAAACATCTTCTTGCTTTGCCATAATTTATGTTGAATTGAAGTGCAAAAATAAGGAAAATGTAGGAAGTTGAATGATGGATGACGGAAGTTTTGATATATCAATTTTTCGGAGCCGGGAACCTGCTGTCCGTTACAATCTTTTTTTGCATAAAGTTTTCAGTTCCAAAATAAAATTGACAGACGCAAAAAAGGATTTTCACTGCCATCAGGGCTAAGGAAAAAGTCTGCTAAAAAAATCAAATAAACAATGTCATTTGGTTGCATTAATTTAACTATTATCTTTTTCTTTTTGAGGCTTCTAAATAGTTTTCAACGTAATTTTCGTAAACACTTTTTAGAATATTACTCTCTCCGGCAAAGTATGAAACTGCGCCGTCAACAGATTTGATGTGCTTTTTAAGCTTTAAATTGTATGAAACAAACTTGTAAGTAAGAAATAATGAAAGTACAATAACTGTGATAAAATTTCCATAAATTAATTCGTAACTATTTTGAAAATAAGCTTTGTCTACTAGAGATCTAATAGCATTGTAAATTAAAAATAAAACAGCAAGAATGTTCAAGAATGCAACCAAATAATTAATGATTTCATTTTTTCTGATTTTAATTAAATCATTTCTTAATTCGGAGAACTGTTGTTCTCTCGCATCCATTCTTTGAATCTTAAAAAGCTTATAGTTTCGGATTTCCTCGTTAATTTTTTCTATTTCGGTCATTTTGTTTTATTTGGATTCAAATATAGTTTTTAAAATCAATTCTTATCACGTTTTGAAATAATTAGTAAGGAAAATTTTACTTTTGCCCAATGTTAGAAATTCTTTATCAGGATGATTACCTGATTGCCATCAATAAACCGAGCGGACTTCTGGTTCACAAATCCAAATACGCTGGTCCGGCAGATGAATATGCGGTAGATAAACTGACGAATCAGATGGGCAAGAAGGTTCATCTGGTTCACCGCCTGGACCGGAAAACTTCGGGCGTTTTGTTATTTGCCTTTGATAAAGAAACGCTAAAACTCATCAGCGACCAGTTTATGAACCGTGAAGTGGAGAAGAAATACCTGGCCATTCTCCGTGGCTGGACAAAGGAGGAGGAAACGATTGACTACTATCTGACCAATGAAAATGAAATCGTCCAGAATGCGGTTACCTATTACCGTAGGTTGCAAATTTCCGAAATCGAGTTGCCATTTCTCAAACATCCGACTTCCCGCTATTCTCTGGTAGAGGCCACTCCGGAAACAGGGAGATTTCATCAGTTAAGAAAGCATTTCAAACATATCTTGCATCCGATATTGGGCTGCAGGAAGCATGGCTGTAACAAGCAGAATAAATTGTGGCTCAACACTTTTAATATCACAGCGATGCCTTTACATTCGCACTATTTGAGTTTCCAACACCCGATGAGTCATCAGGCCGTCAGCATCCGGGCAGGATTGCAAGTAAACACCGGATTTTTAGAAATCGGGAGCATCCTGAATTTTGATCTGGGGAAATATATCTAATGAGAAAAGCTTCCCATTTCTGAGAAGCTTTCGTGCAGATTAGCAATTATTTTTACTTTTTAATTACTTTTTTGCTGAGGATTTTATCGTCAGACGTTACAAGTCTTACCATGTAGACACCTTTAGGAAGGCTGGAGACATGCAATTCACTGGATTGAGTTTCCATCAGTTTTTTGCCGTCCATACTGTACAATGCAGCAGATTTCAGATTTTTATTTTCGATATGAAGGACATCCGAAACAGGATTCGGATACACTTTAATCTGTGCCTGATTTGCGGAAGTCTCGCTGCTTGCCAGGATTTCCAGAGGAAGATTGTATCCTATCAGCCCCAGATCAAAGGAGTTAATGTAAATGTATGCCTTGGCATCCGAAAAATCAATGGCAATGGAAGTAGTTTCCGCCTCAAGGAAATCTTGACGGTTGACCATTTTCCAGGTAGCGCCGTTATCCACAGAGTAAAAAATGTTAAAATTGGTATACATTGCACTGTAAGTGGCTGCCACCAGGACACCGTCATTCACATCAGAATAGCTCACTTTATAGCATACAAAATCCGAAGACTGGCTCCAGGTAGCGCCTTTGTCATTGGAAATATAAACTCCTGCGGATGTGCCCAGGGCCAGCTGATTGGTATTTTTAGGATTCTGAGAAATATCAAGAATAGCAGTCTCCTCAGGAAGATTGGCATCAATCGTGACCGCCGTCCAATCTGTTCCGCCATTCGTTGTTTTATAAAGTTCCGAACCAATCAGCATAAAAAACTCATCTGAAAGATTATTCGGATGCAGGATTTTATAAACAGAACCTTGAGTCGGAAGGCTAATATTGGTTGAGATAACGTCCTCAGGATTGTTGAAGTTGATCTTACTCAGTTCACCCTGTCCCCAGTTACTGAAGGTAGCATATACCTGATTGCTGATTTGTGGATCCGGAATAATATTGGTCAGTCCGCTTGTAAACGTGCTATAGATGGGCGTAAATTCGGCACCGAAATTATCACTCATGGCCAGCGTGGATCCGGAAAAGCCACCTTTGTACGAATAAATCCTTCCCTCTTTTTTGGAGTCCGGAATGTAAGCCGGATTATTGTTGGTGCTGAAGATGTTAAGAGGTTGAATTTCGTAAGCGTTCTCGGTATTGTCTGTCATGTTTTTGTGGACAAATCCGTTCTGAACGCTGTAATACAGATGCTTGGCGTTATTATTTTCGAACAATGAAACTCTGCCGGTGGCGCTGAAGAACGGTGTTTTGATCTGCGTGAGTGTACTACCATTGTCTGTAGAAAACAAAGGCTTGTAATTTCCTGTGATGAAGAGTTCACCGGCTTTGAAAGGATTGAAGCTCGCCTTGAGACCGTAGTAATAGCTGTCGAGACTGTCGTAAGGATATTCTACACTTTTCCATGTTGCGCCGCCGTCTGTAGTGGTAATAATCTCATCTTCTTCCAGGACAATGATGTTGTTGTTATCCAGCGGATTATATTTAATGGCCAGAATATTATTGAGGATGCCATTCGTGCCGAATGTGACAGGCTCGTCTTTCCATGTATTTCCTCCGTCTGTAGAGTGATGCAGCTTTTCCGGACTTGCGCCGAAACTGATACCAGTTCCCACATACATTTCATCCGGATTATTCGGGTTGAACTCCATAGTGCCGAGCACACTGCCTTCCAGCTTATTGACAAAAGTATTGCCACCATCTGCAGAGATCATGAGACCACCATACGAGCCTTCACTGCCGTTACCATTGGCGAGGTAGATTTTATTTTTATCCGTTGCGCCAAATGCCACTTCGCTGGTGATGATATTCTGATTGTCCTCCACAGAATAATAAATTTCCCTCCAGCTCAGACCGCCGTCGTTGGTCACGTACACGCGGTTGGCCGTGCCCAGACCGTACTGAAACTGTGAGCTCACAATCAGATTATCTGTATCATTGTCAAAGAAATTGTAGGCTGCCACGTAAGGCGCTTCCCATGCATTTGGCAGCTCAAACGTCTTGATGATTGTTCTCGTCGCAATGTTAAATACATGGATCTCACCAATGCTGTTTTTAATGGTAGAGAACGTGAGGAGATTGCCGTCCTTGCTGATGTTCATCTTGGTAATGTCACCCATGGATGATGGAAAGGACTTAAGTACATTCCAATTCACACCATTATCTTTCGAGATTAAAATATGATTGTTAATGGTGCTGGCATAAACTATATTTTGTTCTTTCGTGCTGTATGTAACTTCAAAAATTCTCCCGAATTCCTTATTGCCCAGGATCTCTACCTGTGCGCTTATGGAATTGGAAAGGAATGCCAACGCAAGACTGGCCAAAAGCGTAAATTTTTTCATATGTCAATTTATTTTTTATTTGCCTGATTCATCTCAAATGCTCTCAAACAAATGTTGGGATAAATCTTAACAACGCAAAAAATAAATCTGGAAATAACAGGACGCCTTTACAGAAAAAGCGTGACATTTTTTCTAAATCGCTGTGATATAGTGGTATAGATCAATGTTTTCTTCCAGTCCCATCTTCTTCACAATTCGTTCCTTCCGCTTGCGACAGGCCTCCGGCGTGATGTTGAAAATAATTGAGATTTCCTTCATAGACAGGTTCATATAAATATAGGAAAGGAATCTGATGTCATTGGAATTGAGATCAGGATGCAGCTGCTTGAGTTTGTTAATAAAACCCTGATTCACTTCCTCAAAATGAACCAGAAAACTTTCTTCCTCGTGCGTCTGCTTCTGGAGAATCTTGAATTGCTGGATAATTTGGCTGAGGTTAACGTTTTTCAGATCCTCGGATTCTCTGGACAACGTTTTGATGAGGTCATCAATCAATTCTATTTTAGTGGAGAGTTGAAGCGCTTTGGCCGTGAGTTTACGGTTTTTGGCTTCCAGCTCATTTCGGAATTTTTCCTGCTCCAGAAGAGCAAGAACTTCTTTTTCTTTGAGTTGATTTTCAAGGATTTCCTTATTCTTTTTTTCCTGTTCTAGTTCCAGTTTGGCAATTTCCGCTTTATTCTGTTCGATGATCTTCTGCTGCTTGTTTTTGACGATGCTGTTTCTCAGCGCCCAGAAAATGATCAGAACAATAAAGACAGCCAGAAGAATCCCTTTGATGAAAAAAGAACGCTGCGATGTGAGCTGTCCTTTGCTTTCCGCCAGATCTTTCTGTGAGTTCTGAAGTTCGAATTTGATTTTGCTGTTTTCGAAAAGCTGTCCGTTCTTTATCCTGTTCACAGAATCTCTCACAGCCATAATGGAATCTTTGTAGGAAACGGCGCGCTGGATATCGCTGGTCTTCTGATACAGCTTGCTGAATCGCCCGAAAATATTTTCCCTGAAATCAAAATTAAGGTTATTCTTCTCGGCAAGTTGCAGGAATCCGAAGGCTTTTGTAAGGTCGTTTCTCCGCTCTTCTATTACGGAAAGATTGTAGTAAACCTGGGTTTTATACTCGGCATATTCCACACCATTGAGTTTCGGAAGAAGTTCATTGGCTATTTTTTCAGCTGCATCAAATTGTTTGAGATTTACCAGCGTTTCCATATTGGTGGATTTGGCCAATATATAATAAGGCGAATTGGCGGTGAGTTTCAGCGCTTCATCAATATATTTTTTTGCTTTTTTGTAATCACCTTTTTCATTATTGACAATCGTCAGATTAATGGCGTATAAGCCTTTGGAAGTCTTGTTATTAACCTTTCCGGCCAATTCGTAGGCTTTGGAAAAATATTCTTCGGCCTTATCAACTTTGTTGTCCCGGGAATAGAGAATCGCGATGTTGTTGAGAACCGTCATTTCCGATTTTTCATCCAGATGAGCAACCGCAATTTTGTAAGCATCCAGATAATTATTGAGCGCCTCGCCGTAGTCCAGCATCATATAATAATTAGCGCCAATATTGTTGACAGCCAGAAATTCTTCGCGATACCAACGGTTATCCTGAGCAATTTTTTTGGTTTTGGAAAGTATTTGAAGTGACTTCACAAATTCTTTCTTGTTCATCGCTTCCACCGCTTTGATGACCATCTTTTCACAGTCTTTTGGTGTCATTGCAAAAGTCTGGGACGAGAAAAGCAAAAAGGAAAATATATGAATAAAACTTTTATAAAAAGTATGTGAAATCATTGAAAGTTTGGGATAAAATCTAAGTAAAGATATAAAGATTTTAGATTATTTTTCTTGAATTCTAAAATTGTTGATGAACCACAAAAGTAAAAAAAGACATTAATGAAAAAATCTTTTGTGACTTTTGTGGTAAAAAGTATTCAAAGTATTTATGGTTTATTAAAAGCAAAATCAATTTAATTCTACTTTGTGTCTTGTGTTTAATCATTAAGTGATTTTTTAATTAATTATCCTTACAAAACCGTAAATTTGTAAAACTTTTCTCCGATGTACAAAAGCCTAATTCGTCCGCTTCTTTTCAAATTCGACCCGGAAGAGATTCATCATTTTACCTTTTCTTTTTTTAAGAATTTTGGATTTCTTGCCAAATTATTCCTGCCAAAGCCAATCGAAGATCAACGTCTTGAACGGGAAGTTTTTGGATTGAAATTCAAAAATCCTGTTGGATTAGCAGCGGGTTTTGATAAAGACGCCAAATTGTTTAAGGAATTGTCAGGTCTTGGATTCGGATTCATAGAAATCGGGACTTTGACACCGAAACCGCAACCTGGAAATGACAAAAAAAGATTGTTCCGATTGAAAGAAGATTCTGCGATTATCAACAGAATGGGTTTTAATAACGGAGGTGTGGATGAAGCGATTGAGCGTCTGAAGAAAAACAAAAACGTTCTGATTGGCGGAAACATCGGAAAGAATAAAGTTACGCCAAACGAAGAAGCCGTCAACGATTACAAAATCTGTTTCGAAAAATTATTTCCTTACGTCGATTATTTCGTAGTCAACGTCAGTTCACCAAATACACCCAATCTCCGTGAACTTCAGGACAAGAAACCGTTGACAGAATTGTTGTCAACACTTCAGAACCTTAATTTTGAGAAGCCAAAGCCAAAGCCAATTCTTTTGAAAATTGCGCCGGATTTGACGGATGAACAGCTTCTGGACATTATCGATATTGTTAAGGAAACTCAGATTGCCGGCGTTATTGCCACCAACACAACCTTGTCCCGGGAAAATTTAACTTCAGAGAATAAATCCGAAATGGGCGGACTTTCCGGAAAACCTTTAACCAAACGCTCTACAGAAGTCATCCGGTTTTTATCCGAAAAAAGTGGAAAAGCGTTTCCAATCATCGGTGTTGGCGGCATTCATTCTGCGCAGGATGCCCTGGAAAAACTGGAAGCTGGCGCAAGTCTTGTTCAGCTTTACACTGGTTTTATCTACGAAGGTCCGGAATTGATTAATAAGATCAATAAGGCGATTCTAAAACAAAAAATTTAATATTTGAATAAAAATAAATTCTTTGACTCCGCATAGACTGACATTTCTTAAAGAACATTTACGATGTCGCACTGAGCAGAGTAGAAGCGTTTGAAATTAAATTAAACAAATTAATTATGGAACTGATCATACTCAAGATTTTCAATACAGAAATTGAAGCGGAAATGCTCAAAATTTTCCTGGAAACCAATGGAATAGAAACCTTTGTCTTTGGAAATATTCTGGCCAATACTTACAATTTGTTCAACAATACCAGTGGCGGCGTCCAGCTAAAAGTCTCGGAAAATGACCTTGAAAAAGCGAATGAACTGATGACTGAATTTTATAAAAAAGACAACTGATAAAAACAAAACCTCGCCAAATTTGACGAGGTTTTTAATTGTTATTTCAAGGATTTTAAAACTTAAAATCTACACCAACATAGAAATTCTGTTTCATAATTGGCGCATAAACCATTCCGCCGTCAAAATAATTTCCGAACGGATTAGCTGCATCCAGAATCGCTACTTTTTGTTGATAGCCGGTCAAATTTTCTCCACCCAAATAAACTCTGATTTTCCCGGAAAAATTTCTGGAAATCTGAGCATTCAAAGTGGCATAACTTGGCGAGTAATCTCCCATCTGGAATTCCGTAGGATTCGATTTTGTGTTTGGAAGTCGTTGTTTTCCAACTAAGTTCAGAGTTGTGTCAAAGCTCCAAAATCCACCTTTCTCCGTTTTATTGGTTGAATAAGCCAGATTCGCAAATCCACGATGTTTCGCCATAAACGGCACTTTTTTCAGTCCGCTCAGATAATCCAAAGCCACATCATAATATTTGTAAGCCACTCGGAATTCCAGATTTTTCACAGGCTCGAAATCCCATTGTGTCTGGAAACTATTGGCAAAAGATTTTCCTTCAAGATTATAAAATAAAATTTTCTGAGCAGATTCATCCAAATCTGTCACGACCTGATTTTGGAAATCGGTTCTGAAAAAGTCAGCCAAAAGCGTGGATTTTCTCCCAAACAATTTGAATTCCTGCTGAAGGCTAACGCCATAATTCCAGGCAATTTCCGGTTTCAAACCATAGATTTCTCCACCATTATTGATGATTTGGATTTGACGGTTCGATGCAAAATAAGCCTGACTTTCCGCAAAAATATTCGCCGTTCGGAAACCTCTTCCGGCTGAAACTCGGAAAATCGTTTTTGGAGTCAGATCATATTTGAAATTCATTCTCGGTGTAAACTGTGTTCCCGCAAGATTATGAAAATCAATGCGCGCGCCTGTTACCAAAGTGAATTTTTCGCCTGTCAAAGTATATTCTGCGAACAATCCCGGAACGGTTTCGGTTCTTTTGTAGTTATCCAGAAGATAATCCTCATCATATTTATCATACAAGAAACTTGCTCCAACTTTATACTTATTATTCGTATTTCCAATGATACTTTCGAAAATCAAGTTGGAATAATAAGATGTCTCTTTCCCAAAATAATTTCTCAATCCAAAAAAGCTATCTTGCTGATGATAAGTCAGTTGATTCATCCAGCCAAGACTTTGATAAGGTTTTCCTTTGAAAACATAACCGGTTTTGTTCCAAACCTGGAATCTCGAAATATCAATCCCGACACCATAAAGCGATTGATCTTTTTGCGGAATCCTTTTTTTGAATCCGATTTGTCCGGCTGTTCTTTCATCTTTCAAGTAATTAATTCCGAAATGTGAACCAAATCCTGAGCCTTGCAAATCATTGTAATTCAAAAGATAAGCTACGTTTAACTGACTTCCTTTTGGCCGGTCAAGAAAACCATCATCGTTCATATCGGTATCGCCAAAAGTTCCGTTGCCGTGGAGCAAAACACTTTGCGTCCATTTATCAGAAATCGGAGAAGTGCTCGTCACATTCGCTTCCACACGACCATTGTTATCGGAAAACAAGTTGATTTCTGTCTGAGCTTTTTTATCATCATCGTGAGAGTTCAAAAGTTCCGTATTGATTTGTCCCGTGATACTTTCGTAACCGTTCACAACCGTACTTCCACCTTTTGTCAATTGGATGCCGCCAATCCATTTTCCGGGAATGAAATTCAGTCCATAAGGCGCGGCCAATCCACGGATTTCAGGTAATTGTTCTTTCGTTAAAAGCGTGTATTTTTGGTCTAATCCCAACATTTTCAACTGTTTAGTTCCCGTCACCGCATTACTGAATGAAACATCCACAGTTGCATTGGTTTCAAAACTTTCCGAGAGGTTACAGCAAGCCGCTTTCAGCAATTCCTTGGAACTGATATTGAACATCAATCCCGCTTCTTTTTTGCTGATAGCTGTTGTTTCTTTTTCTCTTGTCAGTTTTACGCCTTCAATCTGATTGGTTTTTTTATCCGAATCTGATTGATGTTGAAGCGTGTCATTCGGTTTTTCAAAATCGGAACCTCTTGTGTATAAGCAACACGCAGGCAGATTTTTATAAACTTCTTCAGGTGCTTTATATTTCTCGTTATCGTGACCAACTTCAGCGATTTGTTTCAGGATATTGTCACATTTCACTTTCGATTCATCCAGCGTCATCGTCAGAGTCTGATTGTCGGCGGTCCAATTTGCGGTCTGTGCGCCGGCTTTCAAGGCTGCTTTTTCTATTCTTGCTTTACATTGCCCGCAATTTCCCTTTACCAAAAACTGTTCTGTAACGGTTTGTGCGAATGAAAATATCGAACAAAGGAGCAACACAGAAAACATAAGTTTTCTACTTAAATAATTCATCGTCAAAAAATTTAAATTAATTATTTAAGCTCGCAGACTTGCTTTTTATCGGCATTTTTCGCCAACTTTTTGCTGTTGTCCGGGCGGTCGTACTGGCAGCAGGCATCCAGATCATTATAGACTTTGTCAGAAGCACGGAACATTTCGTTGTCGTGGCCAACTGATGCAACGTTTTTCAGAATCGCTTTTTTGTCGGTTTTGGAGGCGTCATAACTCACGGTCAGGACTTTTTTGCTCATACTCCAGTCGGCTGATTTTACGTTTTTATCAGCTTTTGCAGCGGTTTCGATGCGTTCCTTGCACATTCCGCAGTTGCCTTCCACACGTGCTTTGAAGGTTTTAGTTTGAGCAGAAAAATTGGAAAATAGAAATATAGAAAGGAATAAAATTCCTGATTTTAGGATGGTATTCATTTTGATTAATTTTAATTATTGAATTAAGATTTAAATAAATCTTCAAAATTTAATTCTCGCAGATTTTACGGATTAAGCAGATTGATTTGCAAAAAATCTGCAAAATTTGCGTAATCAGTGAGAAATTTTTAAAATTAACCAAGCTTAGGCGGTTGCCAAATATTGAAAGACCTTGCTAAAGGCGATTGTGAATAATAAGAAAATGGATTGTTGATTTCGAAAACCAATGTTTTCAGTTTATTGTCAAAGTTATTCAGAACAACAGAAAAAACGAAGCCAGAACTGCAGGTTTTGCAAGTCGTACAATTGTCTTTGCAGTCTTTTTCTTTTTTAGAATCGTGATGGCAGGAATCTGATTTTTTTTCTTCTTTTTTGCAACAGTCAGAATCTGATTTCTGAGCTTCACAACAAGAATTCTGTGCCAACTGTGTATTAAAATTTTGCTTCGGAAATACGAAAATCCCCAAAGAGAAAATCATTAATATCAATTGAAACTTTCTCAGCATTGTTTTGCAAAATTACGAAATTTATAGGAACCACAAAAGGCACAAAAGTTTTTATAATAGCTCTTTAGTCACTTTAGATTTAAATAATCTTTATCGCAAAAAGTTCATATTAGAAGAAAATCTTTGATTATAAAAGATTACGTACATTTATTTGTACTTTTTTCAACAATTAAATCAGCTTAGGTCTTAATCTTTTGTGCCTTTTGTGGTTCAAGAGTCTATTTAGGAAAGCTTTTTAGGAATATTAATTGCATTCTACAGAAAAACAGATCTATGAATAACACGGTTTCCAAAATCAAAGGCATCATCAGCCTTTTGAAAAATATAGATATAGACCAATTATCCGCTATTTCCCAAAATGTGGATCTTCCAAAACTCATGTCTCAGTTTTCAAAACTTGATAAAAACCAACTGAACAGTCTTACCAAAATGCTCGATTCTTCCGGAAAGAAAAGAGAATTACCACCCATCAATGGGGATTTTTATGAACTGCACATGAAACTGACGGATGAGCAAAGAGCAATTCAACTAAAGGTTCGGGAATTTATGGAGAAAGAAGCAAAACCTTTGGTCAACAGATATTGGCTCACAGACGATTTTCCACACGAACTCATCCCAAAATTCAAAAAGCTGAATCTCTGCGGCGTCACTTATGAAGGTTACGGTTGCCCGAATTTACCGTTCCTGATGGAAGGTGTCATTGCCATGGAAATTGCCAGAGTCGATGCATCGTTGGCAACGTTTTTCGGTGTTCAGTCAGGATTGTCAATGGGTTCAATTTATATGTGCGGTTCCGAAGAACAGAAACAGAAATATCTGCCTGGAATGCAGCAATTCGATTTGATTGGCGCATTTGGATTGACGGAGCCGGAAGTGGGTTCGGGTGCAGCAGGCGGATTGACAACAACCTGCAAAAAAGTAGAAGGCGGCTGGATTCTGAATGGTCAGAAAAAATGGATTGGAAACGCCACTTTTGCGGATGTTATTATTATTTGGGCAAGAGATTTGGATGATAATCAGGTCAAGGGTTTCATTGTCGAGAAAGATACAGAAGGTTTTTCCGTTGAGAAAATCAGGGGAAAGATGGCTCTCAGAATTGTCCAAAACGGACTGATTACCATGAAAGATTGTTTCGTTGCAGATTCTCAGAAAATGGAACACGCCAATAGTTTCAAAGATACGGCAAAAGTTCTTCAAATGACCAGAGCCGGTGTGGCGTGGATGGCGACAGGCTGCGCAAGAGGTGCTTATGAAAGTGCTTTGGATTACACCAGAAAACGCAAACAATTCGGAAAACCGATTGCGTCTTTCCAGTTAATTCAGGGACATTTGGTAGAAATGTTGTCCAACCTGACAGCGATGCAAACCTTGGTTTTCAGATTGTCAGAAATGCAGGATGCAGGAATTTTGAAAGATGAACACGCTTCCTTAGCCAAAGTTTTCTGCAGCCTGAGAACGCGCGATGTCGTAGCACAAGCTAGAGAAGTAATGGGCGGAAACGGAATTCTTCTGGAACACGATGTTGCCCGCTTTGTGGCCGACGCAGAAGCAATTTATTCCTACGAAGGCACGAAAGAAATCAACTCGCTGATTGTCGGCCGTTCAATTACCGGAATGAGTGCATTTGTTTAACTATCTTATGATAATGGAATCCAACATCGAGTTTAGTAAATTTATAAAATGAAACGCTTGCGTTCCATCTGACCTTTAAAATAATAAAAATAAGCAGATGAAAAATGTAATTTTTTTAATGATAATGACTTTATTTTTGCAGCAGTGCGCGCATAAAAAAGTCGATTTAACCAAACAACCTACACAAACCACTAAAATGGAAGATAACACACACGCCAACAATCCTTATTACTCCAGGACGGACCGAACTAAATTACACGTTTCCAACGAAGAATGGAAAAAAATCCTTCCGCCGGATGTGTATGCCATTGCAAGAGAAGCCAATACCGAATATCCCTTTACAGGAAAATACAATGAATTTGATGAGTTAGGCGAATATTACTGCGCAGTTTGCGGGAATCACCTGTTTCGCTCAGACTCTAAATTTGCGAGCACTTGCGGCTGGCCAAGCTTTTTCGAAGCAGATAAAGAAGGCGTCAGTTACAAACGAGATTCCTCTCACGGAATGGAACGTATCGAAGTGCTTTGCAAACGTTGCGATTCGCATCTGGGACACGTTTTCAATGACGGGCCACCGCCAACCGGAACACGATACTGTATGAATTCTGCCAGTCTGGATTTTCAGCCAGACAGCAAGAAGTAGATTTTATAGCAAGGCACAAAATGTCTTCAATAATAATATTTAAGTCGCAAAGTTTTTATTTGCGACTTTTTTAGTTCTTATATCAAAAATGCTTGCGACTTTGCGTTAATTTTGTATTCCTAAATCTAAAGTAAAATTGAAAACAATATTCATCACCGGAGCCACTTCCGGAATCGGGAAAGCCACAGCTATCTTATTAGCACAACAAAAAAACAGACTCATCATTTGCGGAAGAAATCAAACCGTTCTGGACGAACTTAAAACTGAGTTATCGCAACAAACCGAAATATTTAGTTTAAACTTTGATGTCCGTCATTCGGATGAAGTTTTTGAGGCGATCAATTCACTGCCTGAAGACTGGAAAAATATTGATGTTCTCATCAATAATGCGGGAAACGCACACGGACTGGAACCGATTTCGGATGGAAACATCGAAGATTGGAATGCGATGATGGACGGCAATGTCAAAGGTTTGCTGTATGTTTCTCAGCCTATCATTAAACTGATGAAAGAACAACAAAACGGACAAATCATCAATATCAGTTCGGTTGCAGCGCGTCAAACTTATGCCAATGGCGTAGTGTATTGCGCATCCAAAAAAGCGGTGGATGTGATTTCTGAAGGGATGAGAATCGAGCTGACGGAATTCGGAATCCGTGTGACCAACATCCAGCCGGGCGCTGTGGAAACAGAATTCTCGAAAGTGAGATTTAAGGGCGATGATGAAAGAGCCGCGACAGTTTATGCCGGTTACGAAGCTTTGAAAGCCGAAGATATTGCGGATGCGATTGCTTACTGCATTAATGTTCCGGAAAGGATTTCCATCTCGGATATGACGATTTATCCGAAAGCGCAGGCTGAGCCCAGAACGATTTACAGGAAATAATGAAATCTGTTTTTAGTTTTTTATTTGTAATCTTTTTCGTTTTCGGATTTTCTCAAAATTTTTCGAAGAAGGAAAAAGTATTATTGCATCAGATTTCAAAGTTGGATTCGTTGATGGAAAATAATGATTCTAAAATTTTAGAATTGTTTTCTGATGACGTTTCCTTTGGACATTCCAATGGATGGATTCAGAATAAAGATGATTTTAAAAAAGATTTCGAATCCGGAAAAGTAAAATATCAATCCGTCAAAGAAACAGAATTAAAGGAATTTAAACTCAGAAATAAATTTGCCAATGTACGAAGGATCATTGCTGTGAAAGGTCTTTATAAAACCGAGATTTTTGAAATGAAATTATCTGTCCTCGAATTCTGGATTCGACAGAAAGGAATCTGGAAATTATGGAGCCGGCAGAGTGTGGGTTTGAAATAATTATTTTCTTAATTCTTACATTTGTAGAATGAAAATCCTCCACATAGAAACCTCATCCAAAAACTGTTCTGTTGCCATTTCTGATGGTGAAATATTATTATGTCTCTGCGAGGAAGTTTCCGAAAATTACAAACAGTCCGAAAGTCTTCACACATTTGTAGAGTGGGCATTGGAGGGCGCAGAGATTGCTCTCAAAGATTTAGATGCCATTGCTCTCGGGAAAGGTCCTGGCTCTTACACAGGACTTAGAATTGGAGCGGCTTCTGCCAAAGGGTTTTGTTATGGCTTAAAATTACCTTTGATAGCCGTTAATTCTTTGGATTCCATGGTGGAAGCATTTGTAAACCAGGGTTTTGAGTTGATTGTTCCGTTGATTGATGCCAGAAGAATGGAAGTTTACACCGCGGTTTTTGACGGGCAATCAGGCGAGATGATTTCTGAGACCGAAGCAAAAATCCTCGATGAAACTTCTTTTTCAGACTTGGCTGACAAAAAAATCCTCTTCATTGGAGACGGCGCAAAAAAGGCACAGGAAATATTAAATCTTCATCACGCAGAATTCCGAGCGGATATCTATCCATCCGCAAAAGGACTAATTAAAAAATCTGTTGAGAAATATAATTGCAATGATTTTGAAGATGTAGCTTATTTTGAACCTTTTTATTTGAAAGACTTTCAAGGAATCAAGAAAGTTGACCGCATAAAAAAGAACTAATTTTTTAAATCATTTAACCATAAGAAATTTATGTAAAAACAACCTTATGACCCCTTATTTTATAGGGGTCATATTAACTAAACTATAAATTTATTGAAAAATATGTTATTTTTTTAGCTTCTGATTGTCAAAATAATTATTTTTGAAGTAAATATGAAGAAAAATGACATTTAAAAACATTGGCACCCTGTTCTTTTTGGGTGCTTCCAGTATTTTGCTAGCTCAGCAAAAAGATTCACTATCTAAAGAAAACACTATTGACCAGGTTGTAATTACCGGTTCCAGAAACAAGAAAAGAACAGCAGTTGATACGCCTGTGCCTGTAGATATTATAGATGTAAGGCAGGCCAGTGCTGCTACAGGCCAGGTTGATGTCAATCAACTCTTACAGTTTACGGCACCTTCTTTCAATTCCAATAAGCAATCCGGCTCGGATGGTGCAGACGCTGTAGATCCGGCTACGCTCAGGGGGTTGGGTCCGGATCAGACATTGCTTCTGCTCAATGGAAAAAGATACCATCAGTCTTCATTGATTAACCTGTTCGGAACCAGAGGCCGTGGAAATACCGGCTCTGATCTGAATACCATCCCAACTGCTGCTATAAAAAGAGTCGAAATCCTGCGGGACGGTGCTTCTGCCCAATATGGCTCTGATGCTATCGCCGGAGTGATAAATGTCGTGCTGAACGACAGGAACCACGGTTTTGAAGGTAATGCTTTCTACGGTGTTAATGTATTCGGAAGTCCCGGAAAAAATAATGATGTCGTCTCTGATAGAAAACTGGATGGCAACACTCTGGACTTTAGCGGGAATTATGGAATCAAAATCGGAACAAAAGGAGGTTTCGGAAATTTCACCTTATCGTTTCTGGATAAGGATTATGCTATCAGAAATGCCAATCGGGATATCTATCAGGCTCCCAGGCAGCGTTTCGGTGATGCAAAATCACGGAATGTCTATTTCTTTGGGAATATAGAAGTTCCTCTTTCCCATCATCTTACATTTTACTCTCAACCCGGTTATTCCTACAGAAACACGCACGCCTATGCCTGGACCAGGTCTGCGGATGCGGACGGAAATATTCCGGAAATATATCCCAACGGATTCAATCCGATAGAAAACACAAAGATCAGCGATTATACATTTGATAACGGATTAAAATTTAAAGTTGATGACTGGAGCGTGGATTTTTACAATGCTTTGGGAAATAACCGATTTATGTATGAGGTCGATAATACCCTTAATGCTACTCTTGGTCTAAAATCACCGACAAGCTTCAATGCAGGAGGACATTCTCTGCTTCAGAACACCACAGGTTTCAACGCCACAAAATCATTTGATGTGCTGGAGGGGCTGAACGTGGCGTTTGGTTCAGAATTCCGCTACGAAAACTTCAAAATAATCAAAGGAGATGAAGCATCCTATGCGATGTATGACGTGAACGGAAATGTAGTAACTATCGCTACGGATCCTAGCTTATATGTAACAGTTCCAGGGACCGGCACAGATCCGGATACCAATCCTGTACGCTACAGGCCAGGAGGGTCGCAGGGATTTCCGGGTTATTCTAATGATCTAAGTAAGAATAGGAATAATATCGCAGGATATGTAGACACCGAACTGGATATTACTAAACGATGGATGGTAAGCGCAGCCGCCCGCTACGAAAACTACAGCGATTTTGGTGGTACGCTAAACGGAAAAATCTCTACAAGATATGCTATCACGCCACAGTTTGCATTCCGCGGATCCGTTTCTACCGGATTCCGTGCGCCCTCGCTGGTTCAGAGATATTATAGTCTTCAGTTTACGAACTTCCAGGCGGGACAGCTGACAACCATTCTTCTTGCTTCCAATGACAGCAGTCTTGCAGCAGCGGTGGGCATCCCTCAGCTGAAACAGGAAACTTCCGACAACGCAAGCGCTGGCTTTACCTTCAATTCCAAGAAATTTACGGCGACCGTAGATGGTTATTACATCAAGGTAAAAAACAGAATTGTACTTACAGGAACTTTTAACCGCGATATACTTCTGGCTGCTACCGGCGGTAATCTGGATCAAAGCATCAACCAGGCTCAATTCTTTTCAAATGCTGTTGATACGGATTCCAAAGGTGTGGATGTAATTCTTAGTTATAATGAAAATATTGGAGCGGGTAAGCTGACCGCAACGCTTGCCGGCAACTATAACCACATGAAAATCCTCAATGTACACACATCTGATAAGCTGAAAGGTCTGGAGGATACTTACCTCAGCGCACGCGAAAGAGCGTTTATTCTGGCATCAGCACCAAAAACAAAGATAAATCTAAGCCTTAATTACAAACTAGGGAAATTCAACACCAATATTCAGTTTGTGAGATTTGACAAGGTTACTCTTATCGGATATAATGGAGACGATGATTATCAGATATACAACCCGAAAACCACTACAGACTTATCCTTTGGATACGAATTCAGCAAGCATCTTAGCTGGATCTTAGGAGGCAAAAATATTTTCAATAGGTATCCGACCAAGCAGATCAGCTCAGTGTCTGCGGGAAACACGGAATCGGGAGGTATTTTTGATCCTGTGCAAATGGGATTTGCCGGCAGACAGGTGTTTACGAGAATTATGTTTAATTTCTAACCTTCCAATACAATAAAAGAATCCGTCTCACTTTCTGTTGTGAGACGGATTCTTTTTACTTTCTGGAGATTTTATAAAGCTTTCCACTGTCTGTGATGCCATACAGATTGCCGTCCATTCCATTCAAAACATCACGGAATCTTTCTTTTTGATCCAGTAATAACCGTTCTTCGCCTACTACTTTATTATCTTTGAGGACAATTCTGTTAATGTGCTCACCGCTTAGGCATCCGATGAAAAGATTGTTTTTCCATTCCTCAATATTTCCTGTATAGAAAGTTACGCCGCTCGGCGAAACCACCGGATCCCAATAATAAACCGGCTGTTCTGTACCTTCTTTCTGCGTTGTTCCATTGTTGATTTTCTCTCCGGAATATTCGATTCCATAAGTGACATCGCCCCAGCCATAATTTTTTCCTGCCTGGATCAGGTTGATTTCATCACCGCCTCTTGGTCCCATTTCAATGTCCCAGAGCTGACCTTTTTCATCCAATGCCAATCCCTGAGGACTGCGAATACCATAGGCAAAGATTTCCGGTTTGTAACCCGCTTTTCCAATAAATGGATTTCCGGCTGCCGGCTGGCCGTCTTTGGTAATTTTCAGGATTTTACCAAGATAATTGTCTGTCTTCTGAGCATAAACCCTGGTTTGTTTGTCAGATCGCTCGCCTGTGCTGACAAAAAGATTTCCGTCCTTATCAAAAACCAGTCGGCTGCCATAATGTTTATCGCCATCGTAAGTAGGTGTTGCACGGAAAATAACTTTCACATCAGAAATCGTTTTCATATCTGCAGATAATTTTCCTTTGCCCACAGCCGTGTGATTCCCGCCTTCGTAAGGTTCCGAAAAACTGAAGTAGATGATGTTGTTGTATTTAAAATCAGGATCCAGAGCAACGTCCAGCATGCCGCCTTGACCCTTGGCGTCCACTTTTGGGAAACCGTCAATTTTCATCACCTGTTTTCCGTCCGCAGATACGACATTCATATAACCGGATTTTTCAGTGATTAAAAATCTGCCGTCCGGCAAATTGATAATTCCCCAAGGTTTTCCCAGGGTACTATTGATAATCTCAACTTGGTAAGGCGTTTTAGTTTTAACGGGAGTAATTCTGGTTTGGCCGGGAAATGCAGGTTTGTAATCTGTATTTGGCTTCTCTTCCCGCGCTGTAGGCTCGCTTGGTTTGCCTTTGCCCTGGCAGGAATATAGCGCCGTGGTTAAAGTCAAAATAATTGGTAATGTGGATTTTATCATAACTTTTATTTTTTCAGGTCAATGAAAAAATAGTGCCGTTAGTACAATCGATGGCATTTGCTGCGCATTGGTTTGCAGCTGATGCTGTCGGAATTTTTATCCTTGCCGTATATCTTGATATGACTGAGTTTACCCCTTTCGTCATAATACTTCCATACACCATCGTAAAACCACACAACAGAATTAGCATTTTTGATAGTTTTTGATTTTCCTTTTTTAAAGAGCCTTCCATTGCTATGGTAGAATCTGGTTTTGGTCACGGAGTCCTTGTAAATATCTTTCTGATAGCGGTGGCCGTTCAGTGTCGTTAGCCATTTTCCGGACTTATGACCTTTCAGATAATGACCTTTCGAAATGAAATTTTGTCCAGGATAATCATCCTTTTCTTCCCAATAACCATTCTTGACTTTGATGTTTTTAGAAAGTTCCAAATATTGATTTTTAGCGGATTGACAGGATGCTAAGGATACCAGCAGCAGAAGAATGGCTTTTTTCATCTAACAATTTTCATCAAAAATAATGATTATTTCAAAATTTATTCTACATTTGTAGAAACAATTTTAATCTTGTAGAATGAATGAACAGAAATTAACAGATACCGAGATGGTTCTGATGGAAATTCTCTGGAAACGGGAAAAGGTATTTATGAAAGATATTCTTGAGGAATGTGCCGAGCCAAAACCTGCTGCAACCACCGTGGCCACGCTGCTTAAAAGAATGCAGAACAAAGATTTGATAGGCTATAAAACGTTTGGAAATTCAAGAGAATATTTTCCAAAAGTAAAGAAGGAAGATTATTTCCAGGGTGAGATGTCTTCTATGATTGACCGTTTTTTTAATAATTCTGTGAGCCAATTTGCTTCGTTTTTTACATCGAATTCCAAACTGTCTCAGAAACAATTGAAAGAACTCCGAGACATCATTGACAAAGAAATAAAAGATTAAGATGCTCATCATCATTTTAAAAATCATACTCTGCTCATCAGTTTTGATAAGCATTTATTACGCAATTCTAGAACGGGAAAAAATGTTCCGCTTCAACAGATTTTACCTTTTGTTCGCTTTGGTATTCTCTTATGTGATCCCGTTTTTAAAAATCAATTTACCCGCAGTTTCGCAAAAGAAAAATCAATTGGTATTTGATGAAATCCAGACACAACAATTAATTCAGAATACAAATCAAACCTCACAATTTGATTGGCTAAGTTTAATTCTTTCGACTTTTGTTGTGGTTTCTATTTTACTGATTTTCAAATTGATTCTTTCAATTAAAAAAATCAGTGAATTGAAAGGTGTAGACACGATTTATCAAAGCCAAAAGGTAAAATTGATTGATAAGCAACTACCGCCGTTCAGTTTTTGGAATAAAATCTATCTCAATAAAACTTATTTCGAAAACGGGCAAATCGATAACAGAATTTTCCTTCACGAGAAAACACATATTGTTCAGAAACATTCTATAGATGTACTTTTTCTTGAGATGTTGAGAGTAATTTCCTGGTTTAATCCTGCATTGTATTTTTTTAAAAAAGCGATGATTGATAACCACGAGTTTTTGGCAGATGAAAGTATTATTCAACAAAAAAATAATGTGAAAGATTATCAAACTTTGATTCTTTCAGAAATCCTCCAAACACAAAATCTGAAACTAACACACCAATTCAATTACAATAACACCAAAAAACGATTTATTATGATGACAACCAAGAAGTCAAAATTCGAAAAACCAAAAAAACTAATTGCGGTTTCTGCTTTTGCGGGATTAAGCATCTTATTTGTCCAGAAAGTTTACGCTTCAGATATTATTTCTGAAAAAGTTAGCATTCAGGAACCGATAATTGCAGAATCCATAAAGTCTGACACTATTCCTCAGAAAAAACTACAGCAAGTATCAAAAATCAAAGCTGTTAAGAAAGCTGGAAAATTATCAGCTGTGAAAGAATTGAAGGAGAATGAGCTCCCGATTCCGCCACCACCGCCACCAGCAAGAGACATAACCCCAGCAGAATTCCCCGAAGGTCTAAATAGTTTGAGAATGGCTTTCTCTAATACATTTGACTCTTCAGCCTTTGAGAAAAAGGACGGAACACTGAAAACGAATATTTATATCACTATTGATGAAAATGGTGTTACTAAAGATGTGAGAGCAGAAGGTCCTAACACAGCTTTTAATAATGAGGCAGTAAAAACGATGAAGATAGTTACCCAGGGCAAACTTTGGAAACCGGCTACTGAAGAAGGAAAGTCTGCAGCAACTGTTTTTCAGTTTCCAATTACGATGAATTTTCAATAGAGTTTTTAAAGTTAAGTTCAAAAAAAACCGTGTCAGAGTTTCTACTTCGACACGGTTTTTGCTTGGTTGAAAACCACTATTTATTTCGTAAATTTGTTAGATGGAATTCAAACTTCATTCAGAATATCAACCGACTGGCGACCAGCCTCAAGCCATTGAAAAATTGGTAGAAGGCATCAACATCGGGGAAAAATATCAAACGCTTCTCGGTGTTACCGGCTCCGGAAAAACTTTTACGGTGGCCAATGTGGTGCAGCAGGTTCAGAAACCGACTTTGGTTCTGGCGCACAACAAGACTTTGGCGGCGCAGCTGTTTATGGAGTTCAAGGAATTTTTCCCGGACAATGCGGTAGAATATTTCGTGAGTTATTACGATTATTATCAGCCGGAAGCCTTCATCGCTTCTACCAATACTTACATAGAAAAGGATCTGAGTATCAATGAAGAAGTGGAGAAATTAAGATTGTCTGCAACGGCGAGTTTACTCTCCGGAAGGCGCGATGTCTTGATTGTCGCTTCGGTTTCCTGCATTTACGGTATCGGGAATCCGACAGAATTTCATAAGTCATTGATTACATTGGACAAAAATGAAAAAATATCCAGAACCAGATTGCTTCACTCTTTGGTTAGTGCGTTGTATTCCAGAGCTTTAAATGAATTTCAGCGAGGAACGTTTCGTGTAAAGGGAGACGTGATCGATATTTATCCAGCTTACGCAGACACTGCCATCAGAATCCAGTTTTTTGGTGACCAAATTGAGAAGATCCAAAGCTTTGATCCTGTGTCGGGCAATGTTACTGCAAATTTTGATTCTATTAATATTTATCCTGCCAATCTCTTCGTGACCACTCCGGAAACCATGCAGAGCGCAATCCGACAGATTCAGGATGATTTGGTAAAGCAGGTCGATTTTTTCCGTGATATTGAAAAACCTTTGGAAGCGAAACGCTTGGAAGAACGGACAGAACTGGATTTGGAGATGATTCGTGAATTAGGCTACTGTTCCGGTATTGAGAACTATTCCCGCTATATGGATGGCAGAATTCCGGGATCCAGACCTTTTTGCTTATTGGACTATTTTCCCAAGGATTTCCTGATGGTGATTGATGAAAGCCACGTTACCATTCCCCAGGTTCACGCCATGTACGGAGGCGACCGGAGCCGGAAAGAGGTATTGGTAGAACACGGATTCCGCCTGCCTGCTGCAATGGACAACCGTCCGCTGAAATTCAACGAGTTCGAGGATATGCAGAATCAGGTGATTTATGTGTCGGCAACACCCGCCGATTATGAACTGGAAAAAACCGGGGGAACTTATATTGAGCAAATCATCCGTCCGACAGGACTTCTGGACCCGATTATCGAAGTAAGACCAACAGTCAATCAGATTGATGATTTGATCGAAGAAATTCATAAAAGAGTAGAGCTGGATGAGCGTGTCCTGGTGACGACTTTGACCAAAAAGATGGCTGAAGAGCTGACTAAATATTTTACCAAAGTTGGTATCCGGACCAGATACATTCATTCAGATGTCGAAACTTTGGAAAGAATCCAGATTATGCAGGATTTGCGTCTGGGCTTGTTCGATGTTTTAGTTGGTGTCAACCTTTTAAGAGAAGGTCTTGATTTGCCGGAAGTGTCTCTGGTTGCCATTTTGGATGCGGATAAAGAAGGTATGCTGCGTTCCAGAAGATCGATGATTCAGACGGTTGGTAGAGCGGCAAGAAACCTGAACGGTCGCGCCATCATGTATGCCGATAAGATGACCAAATCGATGCAGAATACGATTGACGAGACCAATTACCGTAGAGAAAAACAGATGCGTTACAATGAAGAGCATGGCAAAGTTCCGCAAGCGTTGAATAAGAAGATCAGTGAAAACCTCGTTGGTAGAAGCAAGGATTTCCCGGATGAAAAATATACGCACAAAGAAATTTTGCAGGAAGTGGCTGAAACCAAGGCCAATTACGGCAGCGAGGATATTACCAAAATCATTGCGCAAAAGCAGAAAGAGATGGAAAGTGCAGCCAAGAATCTTGACTTTATCAAGGCAGCCAAACTCCGCGATGAGATTGCCGCTCTCAAAGAATAGATTGCTGTTAAGGAGCTCCGTAGGAGCGAAATGTTTGTAGCAAGTAAATTGGTATAATGTGCAGCTCCGTAGGAGCGACACATCCGCACTACTTTTTCAGAAAATATTTGTAGAACTTCAGCTTCTGCTTTAGCCTGCGCTGTCGCTGTGTGCTCTCTGATGCTTCATTGATTTTATCCACACAATATTGCGCCGGAATTCCGGATAACTTAGCATATTCGTCACTGATAATGGCGATGATTTCCTGTTCGCTGGTGAGCCGTGAAAAGTTGCTCAACCGTTGATCATTTTCGTAGACCGTGTGAAAATTCATTCGGTTAAGATCAACCAGATAAAATTGATAACAATCATTTTCCTTTTTGATGAGGAAGTTGCCGGAAGCGTTGTCAATAAACTCAATGCCGCTTTCGTGGAGATGGAAAATGAGTTCGGCATATTTCCGGATTAAAAATTCGCGATCTTCAAACTGATGATCATAGAGAACGTCGGACAGCGGAAAACAGTTTTCCAGTTGTTCACTGATGTAATAACTTGAGGTCAGTCCCCAGAAATCAAAAAATTCAACATAGCCCACGGGCGACGGCGTGTGAAAATTTTTGCTCAGCAGCAGATTAGCATATTCAAAGGAACGCCTTGCCTTGGATTTTCTGTAGTATTTATACACATGACGGTTGATCACATTGTGCTGCTTGAAAGACTTGAAATTGAACTCAACATCAGCAATATGGAATCGCTTCACCGTATTTCTGTTTCCGTGACCAACTAAGATTCCGCTCGTCTTAAAATTATCAATAATTTTCAAAAAATCATTTTTGTAACGGGAATAGGTGTCGGCAAGGATAAAGTTCATGAGGTCAGTTTCAGGGTTAGTCGGTGAGTCTACTTAGTTTAAAGTCGTTTTGATTCGGTGGATTACTTCATCCGTTGTCAGATCATTAGTACTAACAGAAAAACTTTTTTCGTTATAAGGCTTATACATCGTTTCATTAGTGACCTTGAAAAGACCTACAGTCGGAACTCCGGAAGCGCTTGCCAAATGCATCACGCCATTATCTGCCGCAATGAAAAGTGCACAGTTAGCCAAAAAACCTCCCATCTCGCGAACATCCTTGCTGTAAAAATGTGGAATTCTAAAGTTTAATTTTGATATGTTTTCTACAGGCAATAGCTCGGCAATATTGTAATCAGGAAACGCTGCTGCTAGTTTTTTGTAAAAATCATTCCACCAATCTTCTGAATAGATTTTGTCGCCGGTGGCATTCGTAAACAGACAAATCGTTTTTTTGTCATTCCCTACCAAAGTGTCTAATTTCTTTTTTCCATCTGCAATTTCTTTATCATCTAATCTCAAATCCAGCATTGGAACCTCCTTTTTGTTTTCTACGCCAAAATCCTTAAGGAAATGTCTCAGATTATAGATGGTGTTTTTGGCGATGTGATGATAATCGGGATAGACAAAACTAAGTTCTTCTACATCTTCTCCAAAAAATTTATAATCAGCTTTGGAAAAAAGAATGGACAGCCTTCCCGAAGAAGAGCCTTGTGTGGCGTTGATCACGAGATCATAATTGTTCCAGCGTAGCGCAAACCAGCCTTTGATATACCGAGAAAGATTGCTGAAAGGCTTTTTCGGAAGCTGATATATGTTTCTGATGCTTTTATAATTCTTGTAAATGATGGGCGTGACACCGCCTTTCACAAACAGATCGATCTGGCTTTCCGGAAACGTATTTTCGATTTCCTGAACCAGTGGTGTAAGCAGCAAAAGATTTCCCAGCCTGTGATTGGGTCTTGAGATCAAGACCTTTTTCACCTTCATCGCTCCGCCAGATTGTTTTTTTTGCTGAGATTTGCCAATGTTTTTGGTCAGGCTTTTCATTACGGACCGCCGGATGGCATTTATTTTTTTCTTCATAAAGCTTTAATCCCGGCAAATTTACCGAAAAATTATCTTCTGAGCGGCCTTAGCAAATCTGAAAGTCCATTTAATTTGATTTCGTAAATAGTGGCAAGTTGCATTCCCAGTTTGCCTTTAGGAAATCCGCCGTTGCGCATAAACCATTCTAGGTAGGAAATGGGAAGGTCGGCAAGGATGGTATTTTTATATTTTCCAAATGGCATTCGTACTTCGCAGATTTCCTGGAGAATCTGCGGGTTAATTCCGTTTTCCATTTAGATGATGAGCTTGGGTTCTTCTTCCAGATCTTTGTCCTGGTTGGGAATTTCGAGCGGAGGTGGCGCATCGTCACCTGAAAATTCGTCTCGGTAAACCTGAATCAGCAATACGGTGAGCGACATGAGAATCGGTCCGAAAATCAGTCCCATAAACCCAAAAATATTCATACCCATAATGATTCCAAAAACAGTAATAAGCGGATGGATGTCTTCCAGTCTTTTCAGTAGGGTAAACCGAAGTAAATTATCAGTAAGCCCGACTACAATCAGTCCATAAACCAATATTCCGACGCCTGGTCCCGTCTGTCCTTCAGCGATCATAAAGATGGCGACAGGCGCATAGATAATTGCAGCGCCAACGACAGGAAGCATCGATGCTAGCGCCGTTAATGCAAATAACAGCATCGGACTTGGTGCACCGAAAATCCAGTATCCTATCAATGCCACAAATCCCTGGCCTAATGCCACCACAGGTATTCCGATAGCGTTGGCCATCACCAGTTTCACGAATTTGTCGCCGAGTAATTGGGTGTTTGTTTTTTTAAAAGGCATCGCACGCGAAACGATTCTCTCGAAGAATCTGGGCTTCACAAACATGAAATACAGAATAAAATACATCGACGAAACTATAGTAAATGTATTAAAAGTAGTGCTGAGAGCCTTAGTACTGAATGTTCCTGCAAAGTTGGTAACCTTAGTGATGTTTTCTTTACTCAGGATATCGAACCCAACTTTCTGATAAATAAATTGATGAATTTTCTCCAGAAATACATTAAATTTCTGCATGTAAGCCTGGGCGTTGTCTAGCTTTGCAACCATTTGATCTATAGTGAAATAGATGGGAATGATGAGGACAATTAATGAAGCCAGCATGAGTACTGTGGCGGAAATCCATGGTTTCCAGTTTTTTTCCTCGATGAGGTAGAAATTATATTTCCGGCAAATGATATACAGCGTTACAGCTCCAAGAAGAGCTGGAATGAACAATGCCAGATTCCAGCAAATCAATCCGACTAGCACGCAGATTAAAAGTATTAGTGCAATCTGCTTGATAACAACTGAATCTATGGGTTTACCGAAATCTGACATAGTATTTTGTGATTTATTTTATATTAACTTAGTTGTTTGGGTGCTCCAAAATAAGCGCAGTAAGTAGAATACATGGCAATGTATGCAAAAGGAATAGTTAAGTATACTCCAACGCAACAAAGTATTAATCCAGAAATACTGATAAGCCCAGCGAGAAATGCAGTAAATAATATCGTGCCATAATTATCCTGCGCCACAGCAAAAGATTTCTTCAATGCGTCAAAGGCACTCGCTTTTTCGAATATTAAAATAGGATAACCTAAAAAGAAAAATGGAGCGGCAAGCAGGGCTGGAAAAAAGCACATAAAAAACAAAATTGTCAGAGCGATCTGTGTTATCAAAGCATAGATGACAATGTTTAGAAAATTCTGTCTGTATGCGAAGAAAATATCGCCTACGGTAATGGGTTGTTTAAAATTGGACTTATTGGCAACATAAATTAAACTCACAAAAATCGGAGAAAGCAATAGAGTGACCAGGAAATTTGCGCCACTGTAAGCGGCAAATCCAGGTGCGGCGACTACTTCTTTATAATTAATATCTCCTCCCGATTCTTTTATCTGCTCAATTAGCATCGAGGAATTAAATCCTGTAAGCAGCTGAACGAGATAGCCCAGTAGAAAATAAATAACGACCGCAAGTAGACAGTACAGGAATGTATTTTTGAAGATTTCAAAAGCGTGGGAAATGATTGCTCCGGTTTCTTTGACAGGTGTTACAGCAGGAGAATCGAATTCATTAAAATTTTCCATAAAGTTTTTTTTGTAGTTGATACTCAAAACTACACAAAAATTTCTTTAAATGGATGTACTTCTAAAAAATTATTGTTCAAAGATGCCAATCAAACGCTTATAAAGAACATAAATCACAGCGTTCCAAAATGGAAACGTGACGAAAATGCCGAAAAAGAACATGATCAGTCCGCTGTAAGAGATGATAATGGCAATGACGGTAGCCAGCATTAGCAGAAGAATGTTGTTCCTGAACACCTGCGTGCTAATCCGGAAGGCCATGAGAATATTAAAATTTTTGAAAAAGATTAGCGCTGGCGTCATTAGCAGCATCGGGATCCAAACAATGGTGAAAAAGCCGAGATAGTAATTGAAAAAATTCCACGCCAGAGCATATATCAGAAAGATAAAGAAATAGTGCCCCTGAAATCCGGCGAAGAGGTCTGACATCTGCGGCTGCTCACCAAGATCCAGCTTCCTGAAAATTTTGAGAAAGCCAATGTTCAGTGGGAAAATAACCGATTTTATAACCAGAGTCGACATCACAAAAGACAATGCATTGTCCGTCTGCATAATGGCACTGTATTTTTCTGTGAAAGTTTTGAAATCGGAATAGAAAAGATGCTGGATTTTCATGATCTCATCAAAAAGCCCGTAATAACGGTACGCGTACATCGCCGTAAACATGAATATCGAAAAATAAATGACACTGAAAAGTACCTGGAAAGGCAGCGTCCGCATCCAATACTGATAGGCTTCTGAGATAATATTTCCGATTTGGGGTTTTTGCGTCGTCATTGTATTCAAACTTTTTGCAAAAGTAGCAGATTAGAGCTGATAAACCACATTTCAGGTCTTTTATCTTTTCTCTATCATCTTTTTTCTATTTTTGTTTCTATGTTTGAGAATCCGAGGTTTCTAGCGATGGACGACTTGTCAGAGAGAAAACAACCGTTCTTTTTTCTGATTAATTTTTTGATGGATGAAGTCAGAATTTTTACAAGAATCGAAATTGAAAATAAGACTTTGTTGATTGATTTCCACAATGTTACAAACACTAATTTTTGTCACACTGAGCAGAGTCGAAGTGTTGAATGGCAATCATTTCCCGAAACATTAGAAGATTATAAAAAAGGATTTGAAATCGTTCAGGAAAATCTCAGAAAAGGGAATTCTTATCTCACTAATTATACAAGGAAAACTGAAATCGAAACCAACTTAAGTTTAGAAGATATTTTTCAGTTTTCAAAAGCAAAATACAAGGTTCTGATTCCGGAGGAATTTGTGTTTTTCTCACCGGAAACTTTTATAGAAATCATTGATAACAAGATTTTTACATATCCGATGAAAGGAACCATCGATGCAGAAATCGAAGATGCAAAGGACATTCTGAAAAATGACCCGAAAGAAAAGGCGGAACATTACACCGTTGTCGATTTGCTGAGAAATGATTTGAGCATGGTTGCAGATAATGTTCAGGTAAAAGAATTCCAAAGAATAGATTACATCAAAACCAAGCAGAAAAATCTCCTGGCGATGAGTTCCGAAATCGAAGGCGAAATCAAACCTGAATATCAAAATAAAATCGGAACTATTCTTCAAAAGTTGTTGCCAGCAGGTTCTATTTTGGGTGCGCCAAAACCAAAAACTTTGGAAATCATTCTGGAAGCCGAGCAATACGACAGAGGATTTTATACAGGAATTGCAGGTTATTTTGATGGCAAAAATCTGGATTCTTGCGTGATGATACGTTTTATAGAAAAAGAGAATGAGAAACTGTTTTTCAAAAGTGGAGGTGGAATTACCCATCAAAGTGACCTTGTCAGCGAATACGAAGAAATGAAAAACAAAATCTATGTCCCGATTTATTGAAAGCATCAAAGTTGAAAACCAAGAAATTTTCCTGAAAGAACTTCATCAGAAAAGAATGAACGACACTTTTTCGCATTTCGGGAAAGAATGCAAAATTGATATTTACAGTTTATTTCTAAATTTGGAGCACGATGAAAACGGACTTTGCAAATTCCGAATCGAATATGATTTGGAAAACCAATTCAAAACACAAATTATTCCTTATGCGATTTCAGAATTAGATGATTTTGAATTGATTATTGATAACGATATAGACTATAGCTTTAAGTCTGCTGACAGGACGCAATTACAAAAACTGAAAGATAAAAGTCACGCAGATGAAGTTATTATTGTGAAAAATAATCAGATTACGGACACATCCTATTCCAATCTTTTATTCCTGAAAGATAGAACCTGGTTCACACCAAAAAGTTATCTTCTGAATGGTGTGATGAGACAAAATCTTCTACAATCAAAAAAAATCAAGGAAACAGAAATCACTTTAGATAACATCAAAGAATTTACACATTTTCAGCTCATCAATGCGTTGAATGACTTCGATGATATATTCATTTATCCGATTGAAAAAATCATCAATCTTCCAAAAGAAGAATCGGATTTGGAGTTTTAAAATTAGAAAAAATTGAAAGCAAACTTTGTCATTCCGTAGGAATCTGAGCTTTTCCTACGGAATGACAATATTATGTTTTGATAATCACTAATTATTTCAAGCTTTCAAAATACTGCTTCAGAACATCCGCATTGTTACACTCCGAAGTCATGACTTCCAGGATTTTTGGTCTGGAATCCGGCTTGAAATAATTGGGTAAAACACGGTCAAGAGAAATCTCATCCTCAACTCGTGTATAATCGAAGCCGAAATTCTTCGCTAATAATTCTGCATTTCTGTGATGCTGAGTGGCGATAAATTCGTCCAACGCATTCGTTCCGCCTGGTCCGGGAATGATTTTGAAAATATTGCCTTCGCCATTATTGAAAATCACAATTCTCGTATAAGGCGGAATGTACTGATTCCAAAGCCCATTGATGTCGTAGAAAAATGACAAATCGCCGGTAATTAGAATCGTTGGTTCATCTTCCATCATCGCAAATCCCATTGCCGTAGAAGTACAGCCGTCGATGCCGCTGGTTCCACGGTTGCAATACACATCATATTTCTGATATTCAAATAATTGAGCGTATCGTATTGCCGAAGAATTAGAGAAATGAATCCGGTAATTTTCAGGAATTTGATTCGATAACTGATTAAATAGATAGAAATCCGAAAATGGTGCTTTGTTCAGATATTCCTCGTGTTTTGCATCCTTTTTATCTCTAAGAACATCCCAAAGATTGAAATAAGGTCTCGGTTCCAGATTAATCAATTTCAATAATTTTGAAAAGAAGACTTCCGGCTTTGTTTCAATTTTTTGACTCAGAATAAAATAAGTGTCTGGCTGCCAATATTCATCGATGTGCCAATGTTGCTTTGGTTTGGCTTTTCTAAGGAATTGCTTTACCCGTTTTGAAACCACATTTTGCCCGATGGTAATCAGCAAATCCGGCGCGTAAGTATGATAATCTTCTTCAGAAAAATCGGTGATATATCGGTCGATATGCGCAAAAAATTTATCGTGCTGAAGATTGGAATTCATTTCCGTTAAAACGACAACTGTATGATTTTTAACCAATTGTGACAGCTGCGCTTCCAGTTCCGGATTGGGAGACAATGTTCCGGTTAAAATCATAATTCTTTTGGAAGTATGCCAATCCGCAACAAGATTGGAAGGTAATTCATAATTCTTTTTCTGAATCGTTTTCTCGACAGCCGGCATTACAGGCAACTCGTCCAACAAATTATAAAGCGGTTCTGCCAAAGGAATATTGATGTGAACCGGCCCGCTTTTTTCGATGCACAATTCAACTGCTTTTTTGATGGTTTCGAGATTATAATCATCCGCAGATAATTCTGAGCCTGTCGAAGAATCATCTTCCAACAATTCGAAATCGCCGTAAGAATGCTGCTGGAAAATATTTTTTTGACGAATGGTCTGCCCATCAAAAATATCCACAAAATCCGCAGGTCTGTCTGCTGTCAAAACCAAAAGCGGTACATTCTGATAAAACGCTTCCACAATGGCCGGATAATAATTGGCTGCAGCAGAACCACTTGTGCAGGTGATCGCAACAGGTTTCTTAATCGATTTCGACATTCCCAAGCCTACAAAAGCGGCAGCTCTTTCGTCCACAATACTGTAACACTGGAAGGCATCAATCTCGGAAAAATGAATCGCCAAGGGTGCGTTTCTGGAACCCGGAGAAATGATGATTTTATCGATGCCGTATTGTTCAAGAATATGAGCGAGAATCTGGATGCTGCGCTTTGCGGAATATTGCTTCATTGGGGAAAATTACTGAGAAATAAATCAGTTTGCAAATTTAATCAAAACCATTTGAAGCTAAATAGAACTTTCTCGCAAATCGGGCAGATTAAGCAAATTTTTTTATCTGCTGAATCTGTTAAATCTGCGAGAAATATATTCTTAAAACAATCGTAACTGTTGCGTTCTGCTTCCTGTAAAATGCTCAGTCGTAAGAATCGCTCTTTCCCCATTGTTAAAAAATTTCTTCTTCCCGATTTCAAAGGTTTTATGAATCATTTCAGCAATATTGCCTTCGCCTTGGTAACGCTGGAAAAAACGTTTTTCGCCAAGATTTCCACCTCGCATTGAGCGGATGAGATTCAGGACTTTGTCTTTTCTATCCGGGAAATGCGCTTCCAACCACTGAACAAAAACCGGTTCAACCGTGTCATTCAATCGTACCAAAGTGTAACCACAACTTCTGGCGCCCGCTTCGGAAACAGATTTCATAATGGACAAACTTTCTTCACTTGTCAGACCCGGAATTACGGGCGCAATCATCACATTCACAGGAATATTTTTCTCAGATAAGACTTCAATCACTTTTAGTTTGTTCTTAGCGGTTGAAGTTCTGGGTTCCATCACGCGTCTTAAATCTTCATTCAAAGTTGGAATGCTCAAATTCACCGAAATCAGATTTTTCTCATTCATCTTTTCAAGAATATCCAAATCTCTCAGAATCAAAGCGTTTTTGGTGATGATGGAAACCGGATGTCTGTAATCCAAACATACCTGAAGCAGTTTTCTGGTGATTTCAAATTGTCTCTCAATCGGTTGGTAACAATCCGTATTTCCGGAAAGCATGATCGGTTTCGGAACGTAAGATTTCTTCTGAAAGGTTTTTTCCAAAAGTTGAGGCGCATTTTTCTTGACCATTAATTTTCTTTCAAAATCAACGCCTGCGCTGTAACCCCAGAATTCGTGAGTAGGTCTTGCAAAACAATAGGAACAGCCGTGTTCGCAACCTTGGTACGGATTCATCGAATAATCCATTGAAAGGTCCGGACTTTTCACAACATTGATAATGGTTTTCGGGAAAACTTCTGTCACCTGGGTTTTGATTTTGTCTAATTCATAGTCTTCCGGCTCGAAGGTGTATCTGTCGAATCGGTTGATGACGTTGCGCTGCGCACCTTGACCTTTTGGAACTAAATCTGACATTAGAATCTAATTTTTCTCGCAGATTTTATTGATTATAGCAGATTTACAATAAAAAATAATTTGCGCAATCTGCAAAATGAGCGAGAGAATGAGTTCAAAATTATCACTTGAAAAATAAAAAGTCTCTTAAAATTCCGGAAAGTTTTCAACAAAAAATCCGGCTCGTAAGAACCGGAAATCAATATAATTAAATAGAGTTGGTGTTATAGGAATGCGTCCAGCTCTACACCGTCATTCGGGTGAGCATAAGACTTGGCAGAATTTCCGAATAGCATGTGATGGTCGGAATAATCTGTGTTATAAATTCTGTCTCGGAAATATTTTCTTGCGGCGAATATTCCCAGGACTGTGGCAGTTCCGAAAAGTCCTGCGAATATGATTTCGATACTGTTCTTCATAAATTAATATTTGTCTCAACTGCTAAGCAAATAGCGTTCCTTTTATTGTATCGAAGCTTATTTTACCATTCAGGTACTATTTTTTACCATTCGGTAACTAATAATTGTTTACTTTCTCGGATTGAAATAATTTTGAACCAAGAAATTAAGAAATGAAAAAGCAATCCTTCATCACCATACTCTGGATATCCATCGGCACAGGCATGCTGTTTTTTACATTTTTTAATGATGAGAAAAGCTTTAAGAATCTGTTATTGTATATTCTGAATGCGTTTATCTATTCCTTTGTACTGTCATTCGGAAACGGAATGGTCAATGATTTTCTAAATCGAAGGTATTCCTGGACGGAACATACCAGAATCAGAACAATTTTAGGTGTGATAGCTACCATTATTACCAATGTTGTATTGATTTTCTGTTGTAATTATTTGGTTTTTGTGATGATTAACGGAATGTCCACGGAATATTTCTTTTCCGAGAAGATGAATTTTACCAATTGGTTTATTCTGAATATCGCCTTTCTGATTTCCGCCATTTTGCATGCCAAGGGATTCATGGAAGAGCTCAAGAAAAATACCAAAAAAGAAGTGGTAGAGCAGAAATTGATAGCCAAATCGGCGAACGCTCAGTTTGAATCGCTTAAGAATCAGCTGGATCCGCACTTTTTGTTTAATTCACTCAATGTTTTAACGGCGTTGATTGACGAGAATCCGGATCAGGCGCAGAAATTCGCGACATCGATGTCCAAAATTTACCGCTACGTTCTGGAACAGAAAGACAAAGAGATGGTGAAAGTGGAAGACGAGATAGAATTTGCAAAAATCTATTGCAATCTTCTCAAAACCAGATTTGAAGACAGCGTTGATTTTACTTTTGACGTCAATGCTGATGACTTGCAAAAATTCGTGGTTCCGCTGTCATTACAATTATTATTGGAAAATTGCATCAAACATAATTTCGCAACCTCATCAAAACCTTTGAAAATCAGAATCTTCACCGAAGGAAAATTTCTCAGCATTGAGAATAATCTTCAGCCGAGAGAACAACTTAAAGAAAGCGCCGGAATTGGTCTTGCCAACATTGTTCAGCGTTATGCACTGCTTACCAAAGAAAACGTTTTTATAGAAAAAACAGAGCAGACTTTCAAAGTCAAAATCCCCATATTAATCGAAAAAAAATCTCAAACAATGACCACTTACACCTCCGAAACCACAGAAAACATCGCTTACGAAAGAGCGGTAAAAAGAGTAAAAGAACTGAAAGGATTCTACGGCAACTTGATTTCTTATTGCATTGTGATTCCATTTTTAGTGATCATCAACCTACTGATATCACCGGAAAGAATTTGGTTCTACTGGCCAATGCTGGGCTGGGGAATTGGCATCCTGGCACATGGAATGAACACTTTTGCAATAGGCAGAAACTGGGAAGAAAAGAAAATCCGTGAAATTATGAACAATCAGAAATAATCTAAAAACAAAACAATGGAAATTATTAATGATAAAAACGATATCCAATATCGTGAAGCCGTAAGAAAAGTAAAACGCCTGAAAAGCTTTTACACGCATTTGACAATCTATGTTTTAGTGAACCTATTTCTTATTTTTGCTAATTGGAGCGAGATTCGGGAAGAGCATAGTTTCTGGAGCTGGCAGATTTGGGCTACTCCTGTTTTCTGGGGAATCGGACTTTTGGCGCACGCAGCTGGCGTTTTTTGTCCGGGATTTTTCTTCGGAAAAGATTGGGAAGACAAGAAAATCAAAGAGTTGACAGAGAAATATAAATGATTCAAATAAGTTTTTATGAAAAACACAAACTTTGAAGAAACTCCAGAGCCAATGAACCAATACAAAAAGGCCGAAAGGAGAGTTAAAGAACTTAAAGGATTTTATTCACATTTAATCACTTACATAGCTTTTAATATTGTACTTATAATATTCAATGTTCTCTATCATCATTTTGGTTATATGAAGATTAAAGTCAATCAGTTCTTTACCATAATTGTTTGGGGAATCATCTTGTTGGTTCACGCTGCAATAGTTTTCTTTGGAAATGATTGGGAACAACGAAAAATTAAGAAATTAATGAACAAAAACAAATAAAATGATACAGATTATTTTTTACATTCTAATGTTCTTTTGGCTTGCGTCCGAGGTATTCTATAAACAACGTTTGGCATCCAATGATACTGACAAAAAAGATAAAGATAAATCATCGTTAAGTATTCTGTGGGTGATCATCATCTTGTCTATTTCGTTATCGGTTTTTGTTTCTTATATCCGTTTTGGAACATTCAATTTGATGATAAACGAAAATGGTTGGATGACTTATCTTGGCTTGTTATTGATTTTTGCAGGTATTGTCTCACGGGTTTTCATAATCAGATCTTTAGGTAAATATTTTACTGTGGATGTAACGATTCGCAAAGACCATAAAATCAAGAAAGACGGCATTTACAGTCTTTTGAGACATCCTTCTTATGCCGCTTCGCTCCTTACATTTTTGGGATTGGGCATTTATCTTAACAATTGGATTTCTTTAGCGATTGCTTTTATTCCGCCATTTTTAGCATTTTTATACAGAATTAAAATTGAAGAAAAAGCATTGATCGAGCAATTCGGACAAGACTATATCGACTATAGAAAATCCACAAAAAAATTAATACCATTTATTTATTGAACCAATGAAATCGCCTTTAACGAACTTCTATGCAAATCCCGAAGAAGATGGGCGATAACAAATGACCATTAAAAACAATAAACTCCACATATGAAAATTAGAACGATAATCATTGAAGACGAGAAACCGGCCGTCAGAAGACTTGAGAAATTATTAGGCTTATTTACTGATTTAGAATTGGTTGCAAGCCTCAATTCTGTGGAGGGATCTGTCGATTGGTTTCAGGGAAATGAACATCCGCAACTGATTTTTTCGGATATCGTTCTAGGTGACGGATTGTCCTTTGATATTTTTGATAAAATCTCGACAAAAGCTTTTATCATTTACACCACGGCTTTTGACCAATACACTTTGAAGGCTTTCAAATTGAATAGCATCGATTATCTTCTGAAACCGATTGAGGAAGAAGATCTGGCAAAAGCCATTGAAAAATTCAAATCCTTCCTTCCGGAAGAAGGAACGGTTAATTCACAGGAAATCAGGCAAATCGTACGAAAAGAGAAGTCTACGCTTTCCAGGATTTTAGTCAAAATCGGCTATAATCTGAAAGTGGTTTCCATCAATGAAGTCAGCTGTTTCTACAGCGAAAACAAAATCGTCTATCTCCAAACCAAAGAGCGAAATTTTCCTACGGATTTTACGTTGGACGAACTGGAAAATGTTTTGGAAAATTCTAAATTTTTCCGCGTGAACAGACAATTTATCGTCAGTTCAGATTACATCAAAAACATCCACACTTCCCCGAATTACAAAGTTGATTTGGACTTCCAGCCGAATGAAGACATTACAGTGAGCAGAGAGCGGGTGAAAGATTTTAAAGATTGGCTGGCGGGAAATTAGAATTGCTTAATTTAAGAAAAATAGCAAAAATCTTAAATAAAATTTTATTTAAGATTATAAATCAATATTAACATTTTGTGAAAAGGTGTCTAATCTTTCTAATTGTCGGTCGGCTTTGCTCAAAAGATTTAGAATAGACATATCATTAATGAACCAATCCCTATTAATATGATTGGGCTGGAAACTTTTATGAGACCCCTGATTAATCAAATGACCACAAATAAAATTTTTCATTTTCTTAAATTAAAAATCTTTCATTTAACAAAAATACAAAAAACCTTAAATAAGGTAATTTTTATTTAAGGTTTTCGATTTTATTTAAAATAACAAAATTCTTATTTAAGAAATCACTCCACTTCCAATCAGTTCATCCTCCAAATACCAAGCAGCAAATTGTCCTTCAGCAATAGCAGATTGAGGATTTTCGAATTCCATATAAAAGCCATCTTCGAATTGATAAATCGTTGCTTTCTCCAAAGTCTGACGGTAACGGATTCTCGCCATTACTTCCATCAATTCTCCGTTTTTCAATCTCAAATCTTCACGAACCCAATGAACTTCAGAATTGTCAATTTTCAAGGCTTTTCTGAAAAGTCCGGGAAAATTTCTGCCTTCGCCTACAAAAATGATATTGTTCTCCATTTCTCGGGAGATGATGAAACAGCTCTCTTTGTGTCCGCCTATTCCTAAGCCTTTGCTTTGTCCGATGGTAAAAAACTGCGCACCCTGATGCTTGCCAATGACTTTCCCGTCTTCTTTTTTATATTGGATTTTTGCCGACAGATATTCCAATTCTTCTTGTTTTGAATTGAAGTTTGGCAGAGGTTTATAATATTCAGCAAAGTCATTGAAGATTTCTACAATTTCGCCTTCCTTCGGCACCAATTGTTGTTGAAGAAATGTCGGTAAACTCACCTTTCCAATGAAACATAGTCCTTGCGAATCTTTTTTGTCCGCAGTTACCAAACCTTGCTCCCTGGCAATTTCACGGACTTCGGGTTTCGTTAATTCTCCAATCGGGAATAACGCTTTTGACAATTGGTCTTGGCTCAACTGGCAAAGGAAATAACTTTGGTCTTTGTTGTTGTCTTTCCCAGCCAGAAGATGAAATATCTCTTTGCCATTTTCATCCGTTGTGGAATGAACGCGCGCATAATGTCCCGTTGCAACTTTCTCAGCGCCAAGCGATAAAGCTGTTTTCATGAACACATCGAATTTCACTTCCCGGTTACAAAGAACATCGGGATTGGGTGTTCTTCCTTTCTGATATTCATCGAACATATAATCTACAATTCTTTCTTTGTAGAGCTCACTCATATCAATCACCTGAAAGGGAATTCCTAATTTTTGTGCCACGAGAAGCGCATCATTACTGTCTTCTATCCAGGGACACTCGTCCTCCAAAGTGACAGACGCATCATTCCAGTTGCGCATAAAAAGTCCGATAACCTCGTGACCCTGCTGTTGAAGAAGATAAGCGGTCACACTGGAATCTACGCCTCCGGAAAGGCCAACTACTATTTTCATTTGTTTTCAATTTTACGAAACTCTTGACGGGAGTTCTTAGTTTGAGGTTGCAAAAATACGATTTAAATAATTTTAGATTCATCATAATTTCGAGCATTGAAAAAATCAATAAAGCGATCAAAAAAAATCACCCCTTGAAGAGGTGATCTGTGTGTTTAAAAGCATGTTATTAATTGACGCTTTCTTTGTTTGTCTTGTCTTTTTGAGATTTGCCAATCAAACCATCTTTAGCATCATTGACTTCCAGCACTACTTTTTCGCCCTCTCCAAATTGCTTGTTGACCAGCATTTCTGCCAAGAGATCTTCAATATATTTTTGGATGGCGCGTTTCAGAGGTCGAGCTCCAAAGTCTTTGTCCCAGCCTTTCTCAGCAATAAAATCTTTGGCTTCATCAGTAAGCTCCACGCCGTAACCCAATTTTTCGAGTCTGCTGTAAAGTTTTCCTAATTCGAGGTCAATGATTCTTCTGATATCGGACTGCTCAAGAGAGTTGAAAATAATGATATCATCAATCCTGTTCAGGAATTCCGGCGCAAAGGCTTTTTTCAATGCACTTTCTATGGTGGATCTTGCTCGTGCATCAGAATTGGTTTTTTTCGCATTGGTTCCGAATCCTACACCGTCCCCGAAATCTTTCAGATCTCTGGTTCCGATATTGGAAGTCAGGATGATAATTGTATTTCTAAAATCTATTTTTCTTCCCAATGAATCCGTTACGTGACCTTCGTCCAAAATCTGCAATAGGATATTGAAAACATCCGGATGTGCTTTCTCAATCTCGTCCAAAAGGACTACGGCATAAGGTTTTCTTCTCACAGCTTCGGTCAGCTGTCCGCCTTCTTCGTAACCAACGTATCCCGGAGGCGCTCCCACCAATCTTGACACCGCAAATTTCTCCATATATTCGCTCATATCAATTCGGATCAATGCTTCATCAGAATCAAATAATTCGCGCGCCATCACTTTGGCCAGCTCGGTTTTACCAACACCTGTTGTTCCTAAGAAAATGAACGTACCAATAGGTCTGTTCGGATCTTTCAGTCCGGCTCTATTTCTTTGGATGGCTTTCACCACTTTTTTTACAGCATCTTCCTGACCGATCACTTTCCCATTGAGCTTTTCGTACATTTGCGCCAGTTTATCCATTTCATTTTTGCCAACTTTTGTTACCGGAACACCGCTCATCATAGAAACGACTTCTGCCACGTTTTCTTCCGTAACTTCTTCTTTTTTCTCCTTCACATCCTTATCCCATTGTTCCTGGGCGATGTTCAGTTCAATCTGAAGTCTTTCCTCTTCATCTTTCAGTTTTCTGGCTTCCAGATAATCCTGAGCTTTCACAGCCTGTTGCTTCAGTTCCTTCACTTCCTCGATTCGTTTTTCGTGGTCAATGATTTCCGTTGGAACCTTCATGTTTTTGATATATACTCTAGAGCCTGCTTCGTCCATAGCATCGATCGCCTTGTCCGGAAGGAAACGGTCTGTGATGTATCTAGAAGTTAAATTAACACAAGCTGCAAGAGCCTCATCGGAATAATGAACATTATGATGATCTTCGTATTTATCTTTGATCTGATGAAGGATCTGGATTGTTTCTTCAATGGAAGTCGGTTCTACCATTACTTTTTGGAAACGACGTTCCAAAGCGCCATCTTTCTCGATGTATTGGCGGTATTCGTCCAGCGTAGTTGCACCGATGCATTGGATTTCGCCTCTTGCCAAAGCGGGTTTGAACATATTGGATGCATCCAGACTGCCTGTAGAACTTCCTGCGCCAACAATGGTGTGCAGCTCATCTATGAAAAGGATGACGTCGCGGTTTTTCTCCAGTTCCGTCATAATCGCTTTCATTCTTTCCTCAAACTGTCCGCGGTATTTGGTTCCGGCCACAAGGCTTGCAAGATCAAGTGTGATCACTCTTTTACCATAAAGCACTCTGGAGACTTTTTTCTGATGGATTCTGAGCGCCAGACCTTCAGCGATTGCAGATTTACCGACCCCAGGCTCACCAATCAGAAGCGGATTGTTTTTCTTTCTTCTTGATAAAATCTGCGAAACACGCTCGATTTCTTTTTCACGGCCAATCACCGGATCCAGCTTTCCATCTCTTGCAAGCGACGTCAGGTCTCGCCCGAAATTGTCCAAAGTAGGTGTTTTGCTTTTTTGCGCACCAAGACTGCCGGTTGGCTTCTTCATCTGGCTGTAGGGCTCATCCTTTTCATCATCATCGTCGTAGGCACTGTTCTGCGGCAGCTGATCCGTGTTTTTCAGCATTTTTCTGTACTCTTTTTGCACCGCATCATAATCGATGTCATAAGCCTGCAGAATGCTGGAAGTAGGATCTTCCTGCTTATAAAGAACACCTAGTAGCAGATGCACAGTATTGATATCCGCAGATTGATATTGACGGCATTCCAGCTCGGAGCGTTTCACAGCCTGATCGGCCATTTTTGTAAAAGAGATGCTGCCCATGTTAGCCGTGAACGGATTAGAGTTTACAGCACTCAGCGTTTCGATCTTTCTCTTTATCTGGGTGAGGTCGGCGTTCAGGTTTTCAAGAATTTCTTTTGCCGAATTTTCAGTTTTGATAATCCCTAACAGGAAATGTTCAGTATTCAGAAACTCACTCTGCAAACGTCTTGCTTCATTTTTGCTTTGCTTGAACACGCGGTTCAAACCATCTGAAAATTTATAATCCATAATTAAAAATATTCACTAAGTTATGTTTTTTATAAATAATCCTACAATATTTAATTGTAAAATTTACAAAAAGTATTTTGCAAATTAGTTGCCAATTGAAAAAACGGGACTTTATGACCTGATTTTTTTTATACCATTAATAAATTGTTTAGGTTTGTATTCCTCAAAATCGATACAATGAACCATTGGCCGGAATATGTGGGATATATGGCTTCCGCTTTCATCGTGGGCAGTTTCCTTTCCAAGAAAATCAAAGTAATCCGGGTAGTCAATCTGCTGGGTTGCATCTGCTTTGTGATTTACGGTATCTTCAGCGGTTTGCTGTGGCCCGTGATTATCCCGAACGCTCTTCTGGCACTCGTGCAGATCTATCAACTTTCAAAAAATGATTTGCCATGAAGGTGATCGTTAGCGTCTTCAATAATTTGGTAACCGACCAGCGTGTGGAGAAAGTCTGCAAAACCCTTGGTGATAATGGTTATCAGGTGATATTGATCGGTAATGACTGGCTCGGCGCACCCGAGTTGTCCAGGCCATATCCTGTGATCAGGATTGCACTAAAAGCGAAAGTGCTGCGTATGGCTTATATAGAATTTCAGAGAAAACTATATCACGAGATCCGGAAAAATGCTGACAATAAGACCATTTTATTGGCCAACGATCTAGAGACGATCATGCCAAATTATCTGATTTCTAGAAAACTGCAGATTCCCATGGTCTTTGACAGCCACGAGATCTTTACGGAAATGCCAACACTGCAAGGCCGTTGGGTAAAGAAAATATGGAAAGCCATCGAAAAGAATTTCGTTCCAAAAATGAAACGTATGATCACCGCCAGCGATTCGTACGCCGACTGGTTTGCGAAAGAATATCATATCAAGCGTCCAACTGTTGTAAGGAATCTTCCGCGAAAAATAGCATTCGATGGAGCAGCGGATCATTCGCCGAAGATTATCCTTTATCAAGGCTGGCTAAATTATTCACGAGGTCTGGACAAAGCGATTCTGGCGATGCAGTATATACCGGATGCGGAACTTTGGATTGCCGGCGGCGGACCTATGGAAAAAGAGTTCCGGTCTCTTGCAGAGAATACAGGTGTGTCGGCAAAAGTAAAATTCTTGGGCAAGCTGGTACCGGATGACTTGAGGACAATCACGCCTCTGGCAGCAGTCGGCATTAGTGTGGAAGAAAACAATGGTATGAGTTATTACTACTCATTACCCAATAAAATTTCTGATTATATCCAGTCGCGTGTTCCTGTGGTGGTTTCCGACTTCCCGGAGATGAAACATATCGTAAACACATTTGGTGTAGGAGAGATTTTGAGCAATCATTCGCCTAAACATCTTGCTGAAAAACTGAATCTTGTTCTTAAAAAAGGTAAGGCACCCTATCTGCATAATTTAAATGTTGCTGCAGAAACGCTTTGTTGGGAAAACGAAGAAGCGGAGATCATTGGAATTTTTTCAGATGCTGCGAGGGAAATTCTTTTATAGCGGGTTAACTTTAGGAACGGTTCGCCATCTAAACTAAAACTTGTATGGTTTTTGATTTCCAATGACAATTAAAATATTCAAAATGAGACCATTGATCCTACTGATGGCTGCGGTGATCACCATGATGAGCTGCACTTCCCAAATCTATATGGAGCCAGCCGCACTGACTGCCGCAATCCAAAACAGAGAATTTAATTACAATGCCACGCGGGCGTTCCCACTGGGCAACGATGCCACGAACATCCTCAATTCGATGCCGGGTGCAGGGGGCAACAGGATCATGAATTTGGATCCGGGTTACGGTTTTAACCTGAAGAAAGATCTTTTCAGTGTTTATCTGCCTTATTTCGGGAGAGCCTTCAATGTGAATCCTGCCGATGCTTCGCGTGGCGGAATCAGCTTTGAGTCCAAAATTTTCACCATCACAGAGTCCAAAACGCGAAAGGGAAATACACTGCTGATCGTCAAACCACAGGATGCGAGGGAGAATTATGTTTTTAACCTTGAGATTTTTAAAAACGGAAGCGGATTCTTATCGATCCAATCCAATAATCGCCAGCCCATCAGCTTTGACGGAAATATTTCGGTAGATAAGCCTTAAAGTTTAGTCGCGAAGTCTGGCAATCACGTCCATTCCGCCTTTGGTTTTATCCCCGATTTTGCATAGGATCTCGGTGTCTAGCGGGAGAAAAACGTCCATTCTGGATCCGAATTTAATGAATCCGAACTCATGTCCTGCCTTAGCTTTATCTTCAATATTGCAGTAGAAAACAATCCTTCTGGCCACATAGCCTGCAATCTGGCGAAACACTACCTGATGGTTGGTTAAACTGTTGACAGCGACTGTCGTTCTTTCGTTTTCGGTGGAAGATTTTTCATGCCATGCCACGAGGTATTTGCCGGGATGATACTTTTTATAAGTGACATCACCACTCACAGGATAGCGGCAGATGTGTACGTTCAGCGGAGACATAAAAATAGAGACCTGGATGCAATTGGCTTTCAGAACTTCATCTTCAAAAACTTCTTTAATCATCACCACTTTGCCGTCTACCGGAGCGACCACATTTTCTGTGTGATCCAGAATTGCACGCGTTGGCACACGGAAAAACCAGAAGATCAGTCCCAACATCATCAACATGGGAATCAGGATTATGAGTGACCATATTTCCAGATAATAAATGGATATTGTGGCGATAAACGCAATGAACAAAATGGCAACAATCAGTGTCCCTTTCGACTCTTTATGTAGTTTCATATATCGGTTCTAAAAAAGTTTTTCTAAAATAAAATACAGGTAAATTACAGGTGCACAGAGGATGAAGCTATCCAGTCTGTCCAGCACGCCGCCGTGTCCGGGAATAATATTTCCGCTGTCCTTCACTGCAAAACTACGCTTTAGCTGACTTTCTACCAAATCGCCAAGCGGCGCAAAAACCGCTACCAAGAATCCGACAATTATCCAGTTGCCACGCAGGTCCGGAAAATATTGCTCAACAAAGAATCCAAGAATCAAAGTCAGCACCACGCCGCCGGCAAAACCTTCCCATGTTTTTTTAGGGGAGATTTTGGGAGCCATTTTATGCTTGCCAAATAATCTTCCGGTAATGTAAGCAAAAGTGTCGCTGCTCCAGATAAGCACGAAAAGCATAAAAACTTCCAGCGTAAACGATTTGTCAGGATCCATGGTGCTGAACCTGGGTAAGCCGAGGGCAAAGCCAAAAGGAAGTGCGAGATAGACCACCGTAAAGATCAGTTTACCATTTTCGAAGTATAATTCTTTCGGAAATTTGAATAGTGTGATGGCTCCAATCGGGATCAGCAATAGCGAAAGCATCTCGCTGAAATTGACATCGAAAAAAAAGCCGTGATAAAAAAAACGTTTGGTAAAGCGGTAATAGATCAGCGCTGCAATGGGAAATACCAGCCATTTATAAATGCTGTTGTCGAATTTCATAATTCTGATGCATTCATACAGTCCTACAATCAGAAAGAAGGTCATGAGACCGTAAAAGAGATACTGCTGTTTGACATCCGGGAAAAGTCCGCTGAATATCTTTTCGCCAAGCGGCGTAGTGCAGACGGCAATGATCAAGACATAAACCAGTCCGGAGAGTGAACGCTGAATGAAATTTTTATCCAAAGTTGAAATTTAATCTTCCAGCAAAAGTAAGAAAAGTTTGGTATTATCCTTATTCGGCGTGTCGAGTTTGGATTGACTACCGCTGATGGAGGTCAGATTTTTGAGATTTCCCGCCCGTTTCACCTTCATCATCGCCTCATTCAGGTTGCCTGCAATCTGGGAAATATTGGCCATAATGATAATCTTTCCAGGCAATCTGGAGGAGTGGTAATGCAGAATATTGTTGTGCGAAAGCATAATCCTTCCATCGAAGGCAATCAGATATTCGCAGGTGATAAATGCCGCATCGTTATCCTCCGTCAGTTCCGGCGTGTAAGGTGTTTTGATGACGTCCAGAAAATTCCTCAGATCCTGGTCCCAGCAGAAGACATTATTGATCTGCTCGATTTTGATAATCTGATTCAAAGTCTGCAAAGCCTCGGATTCATCGGCGCAGTAATTAAAAAAACCACCCGAATGCGTGAAGAGTTGCGCAAACTTATAGTCCAAATCGGCATCGCGAAGCTGGTCGGCCAGTTTGGTAACGTCCGGTTCTTCCTCCTCGGGCTGATTCATTATTTTGTTAACGAGTTTTTTGAAAAGACTCAAAATAAGTGGGTTTTTTTATTAATTATTACAAATGTAAAGAATATTTATAATACTCTAAAAACCAAATTATTGTTTTAATAAAAAAATCCCGGTAAAACCAGGATTTCTATGTTCATTTATGTTGTAAAAACAGATTAACTTTCTGAATTCAAGACGTTTCCTGCATCGGCAGGATTATCCAGACTGGAAACCGGTTTCTCGGTAAGTTCCGGATCCCAGGCACGTTTTCCGAAAATTTCCTCCAGGTCTTCGCGGAAAATGACTTCTTTATCCAGTAATTTCTGAGCCAGCGCATCCAGCTTATCACGGTTTTCAGTCAGGATATTGACTGCACGGATGTACTGCGTCTCGATCAATTTGGAAATTTCTTCATCAATCAGTTTAGCAGTCTGCTCGGAATAAGGTTTTCCAAAACTGTATTCGGATTGGCCCGAGCTGTCATAGTATGAGATATTACCCACTTTATCATTCAGACCATAGATCGTCACCATCGCTTGAGCTTGCTTCGTCACTCTTTCCAGATCAGATAAAGCCCCGGTTGAAATATTTCCGAAAACAGCCTGTTCTGCGGCTCTTCCGCCCAACGTTGCACAGATTTCGTCCAGCATCTGTTCGGTAGTGGTAAGTTGTCTTTCTTCCGGAAGATACCAGGCTGCACCAAGAGATCGCCCTCTGGGAACAATTGTTACTTTAAGCAATGGCGCAGCATGCTCTACCAACCAGGAAATTGTAGCATGACCTGCTTCGTGGAAAGCGACTCTTCTTTTTTCCGAAGGTTTTATGGCTTTATTTTTCTTTTCAAGACCGCCAATGATCCGGTCTACAGCATCCAGGAAATCCTGTTTTGTAACCGATTCGTGAGAATTTCTGGCAGCAATAAGCGCTGCCTCATTACAGACATTGGCAATGTCTGCTCCGCTGAATCCCGGCGTTTGTTTGGCCAGGAATTCTCTGTCAATATTCGGATCCAGTTTAATTTTAGCAAGGTGAACTTCGAATATTTGTTTTCTTTCGTGAAGTTCCGGTAAATCCACGTAAATAGAACGGTCGAATCTTCCGGCTCTCATCAAGGCTTTGTCCAGGATATCGGCACGGTTGGTAGCCGCCATTACGATGACGTTGGTATCAGTGCCAAAACCGTCCATCTCTGTAAGTAGTTGATTCAGCGTGTTTTCTCGTTCGTCATTTCCACCTGTGAAGTTACCCTTTCCTCTCGCTCTACCAATGGCATCAATCTCATCAATAAAAATTATTGCAGGCGATTTGGCTTTAGCCTGTGCAAACAAGTCACGTACTCTGGAAGCGCCGACACCCACAAACATCTCCACAAAATCAGAACCTGAGAGTGAGAAGAACGGTACCTTGGCTTCACCGGCAACTGCTTTTGCAAGCAAAGTTTTACCCGTTCCCGGAGGGCCTACCAAAAGAACACCTTTCGGGATTTTACCACCAAGCTTGGTATATTTTTCGGAGTTTTTAAGGAAATCTACCACTTCCTGAACTTCTTCTTTAGCACCTTCCAATCCTGCAACATCCTTGAATGTCACCTGGATCTTGTCCTTCTCGTCAAATAATTTTGCCCTTGATTTTCCGATGCTGAAGATCTGTCCGCCAGGACCTCCTGCACCGCCGCCCATTTTTCTGAACAGGACGAAATAGAACAGCGCCATAATCCCAATCCAGAATAATGCGGTGAAAAGCAGATCTGAGAAGAATCCCTGGCTTTTACCAAATTCCATTCTGGCCTGTTTTGGCAGTTTAGAATTAATGTTGTCAAATTTTTCCTGGAAATATCTTAAATCTCCGTAGGTCAGTACGAAGTCCGGGCTTGGCTTAATATTGATGGCAGAAAGCGGATCGCTTTTCTTTTCGCCTTTCTGAAGTTCTGCTTTGGCTTCCTTGGTCAGAAAGACGTCTGCTTTAGAATTGTCTTTGTAAACCAATACTTCATTCACCTTACCCTGCTGAACCAAGCCATAAAAATCTTTTTCATCGATGTTTTTTACCATAGAATCTCCCAGAAGTCCGGGCAGAAATATGAGTAAAATCAAACCCAGTAAAACGGGTATGAACCAATTGAATCCTTTATTATTCATTCTAGTCTTTTAAATAAATTGATGATGCGGTGTGTGCATCTTTTAGCTTTCGATTGTCGTGATCTTGGCATCGCCCCAGAGTTCCTCAATATCATAATATTCTCGGATCTGTTTCTGGAACACGTGCACCACCACGGAAACGTAATCCACCAAAACCCACATGGCATTTTCCGTACCTTCCACGTGCCAAGGTCTTTCTTTGATGTCGTTTCTTACTTTTTTCTCGATGTTACCGGCGATGGCAGAAACCTGTGTGTTGGAATTTCCGCTGCAGATCACGAAGGTTTCTGCTACCGAATTTTCTATGCCTGACAGATCGAAGATCTGGATGTCTTCACCTTTTGTATCCTGAATCGCCTCAACGATTTTGTCGACTAATAATTGTTTTTCTGTACTTTTACTCATTCAAAAAAATTGTGTAATTGCAAATTTATTGATTTTTATCTATTTATCTTTTGTTTCGTGACCCTTAATCTCATAAAGTTTTCATAAATGCGCCGCATCCTTCACCTTGCTAATTGTTTTTCTACTCAGGACGAAATTCTCCCGCTTTTGAATGAAGACGAACCAGCAGTAGTTTTTACCTTTAACCAGATGCAAGGGCGCGGACAGTATGGCAACACGTGGAAGGTAATTCCGGATCAGAATCTGGCCTATTCCTTTGGGATCAGCGCTTCCGAAATCCATGTCTCTGCTGTGTTGCTCAATTATTATACCGCAATCATAGTCCGCGATTTTCTAGACAATCTGACCCGTTCGGATGTCAAAATCAAGTGGCCGAACGATATTATACTGAATGGTAAAAAGGTCTGTGGCATGCTGATCGAGAAAAAAAGGATCGATGCGGCGGATTATTTCATTATCGGAATCGGGATCAATGTATTGCAGACGGATTTTTCGCAGCTTCCCAAAGCAGGATCTGTAAAGTCAATGTCCAGTATTGATGTTGATCTGATGGACTTTACGAATCGATTTGATGCTTATTTTACCTCCAAAATTACAGCGATTCCTAAAGACGACATGATCATGGAAATGTACAATGTACAGCTTTTCCGCAAGAGTGAAATTTCTGTTTTTCAGAAAAATAATTTGCGCCAAAATGGCATTATTAAAAAGGCTGACGAGGAAGGTTTTTTGTGGATCGATCTGGAGCAGGAAGGTCTTCGGAAGTTTTTTCACAAACAAATCGAATTGCTTTACTAAAGCTTATGCTCCGGACGCCAGTATTTTTTTCTAAATTACTGATTAGCCCGCTTGATATACAAATACGCTGCTACAGGTGCAAACACGATGTTTGGAAGCCACATGGCGAGCAGCGGAGGCAGGGTTTTATTTTCGGAAACCACATTCAGTACCTGAAAAGAAAATACGAAGAGAAACGCCAGTGCAATTCCCAAAGCCAGGTTCAGTCCCAGGCCGCCACGCTTTTTCTGGGAAGATAATGACAATCCGAGAAAGGTGAGGATGATGATGGACACGGGCATTGAAGTGCGCTGGTAAAGCTCGTTGTAGAAAGAGGTCACATTGCTGTTGCCCTTCATTTTTTCACGCTTGATCATTTCCAGCAATTCCGGTGTTGTTTTATTCTGAGCCACGAGTTTATCCGGAAATAGCTCTGACGGCGGCAACTTAAAATCCTGAATTTTGCTGGTGCCATTGCCCAGGATTTCAGTGTCATTTTTTCCGGCGGTGCGCTCGGTATAGTTGGTGACCAGGAAGTTTTTCTTTTTGGCGTCCCACGTGATGTCCATTGCGGTAATCTGGTAAATCAGCTTTTTGTTTTTGTCAAATTTCTGATACATATAGCCGGAGCCACGGTTTTCTTTCTTGTTATAGCTGTTCACAAAGATGTACTCGCTGGGGTTAAGGTTAGACGCAATCGTCATATTGCCAAGAAGTTTCTCTTTGTTAATCGCATTATAGGTATAAGGTTCCAGCACGTTTTTCTTGATGTTTGCCCACGGCAATATAAAATGATTCAGTGCCAGGGTGATACACGCAATCAGAACAGACGTGATGAGGTAAGGCTTTGCAAACCGGTGAAAGCTGGTGCCACTGCTGACGATGGCTACAATCTCCGTATTATTCGCCATTCTGGATGTAAAGAAAATCACGGTGATGAAAACCAGGATGGACATGAAGGTCAGGATCAGATTCAGGATCCAGAACGGGTAGAAATTCAGGAGAAAATAACCGACTGTAAAACCGTTGCTCTCAATCCTCGGCGTTTTGGACTGCACATCTACGACCAATACGATAATAGACAACAAAGCCAACATAAAAATGAGGGTTCCCAGATATTTTTTGATGACGTAAAGATCTATGATTTTCATAAAGTCAGATGTCAGATGTTAGATGTTAGATGTTGGATGTTGGATGTTGGATGTTGGAAGTTATCTGATTTATTCAATATTATAAAATTGATTTATTATGTTTCTTACTTTTTACTTATCACTTTTTTCTAAAGTCTCTGTTTTAGCTGAGGAATGATCTGTTCTTTCCATTGGTAGAAGTCGCCGGCAATAATATGTTCTCTTGCGACTTTCACCAGGTCCAGATAGAATGCGAGGTTATGAATCGAGGCAATCTGCTTGGCAAGATATTCTTTGGCCACAAAAAGGTGACGCACATAAGCCTTGCTGTATTCCTGGTCTACAAAACTGGTTCCGAACTCGTCCAGTGGAGAGAAGTCGGTTTTCCATTTCTCATTTTTCATATTCATCACGCCCTGCCATGTGAAGAGCATGGCGTTTCTTGCATTCCGAGTCGGCATAACGCAGTCCATCATATCCACACCAAATCCTATGCTCTCAATGATGTTCCATGGCGTTCCCACGCCCATCAGGTATCTCGGTTTTTCTTTCGGCAGAATATCTGTCACTTCATTGGTGATGCGGTACATTTCTTCCTCCGGCTCGCCCACGGAAAGTCCGCCAATGGCATTGCCTTCTGCGCCGGCTTCGGCAATCACTTCCGCCGAAATTTTCCTCAGATCCGAAAAACATGAACCCTGAACAATAGGGAAAAGACGCTGTCTGTGGCCGTACAGTTCTTTGTTCTGCTCCGTCCAGTCGATGCAGCGTTTCAGCCAGCGGTGCGTGAGTTCCATAGAACTTTTCACGGCGCTGTACTCACTAGGATACGCAATACATTCGTCAAATGCCATAAAAATATCGGCGCCGATCTGTCTCTGGATTTCCATTGAAATCTCCGGTGACATAAACCTTGCGCTGCCATCAATATGCGACTTGAACTTGACGCCGTCTTCTGTAATTTTCCTGCTTTTTGCCAATGAAAAAACCTGGTAACCTCCGGAATCTGTAAGGATTGGCCGGTCCCAGTTCATAAACTGGTGCAGTCCTCCAGCCTGCTGCATGACGTCCATGCCAGGGCGCAGCATCAGGTGATAGGTATTGCCGAGAATAATCTGGGCTTTGATGTCCTCCTTCAGTTCTCTCTGGTGCACGGTTTTCACGGAGGCCACCGTGCCCACCGGCATAAAAATCGGGGTCTGAATCTGACCGTGATCCGTGGTGATCACACCAGCTCTGGCCTTGGATTCGGATGATTTTTCTATTTCAAAAAATTTCATTGTTCTGTATTAATTCTAATGTTGCAGTATATTCTATTACCACAACTGAAGTATATGTTTGAGGTCTTATCTGGCCTGTTCCGGAAAATTCCCGCTGTTCTCTTTCATTTTTTTGTTGATGAAGGCTTCCGCTTTCGGATCTTTGGATTTGATGATCGCCTGCGCGTCACTCAAAATGTCCTGCATGGTTTCCGGTTTGGTCATGTAATATCTGTAGCTGTCCGTGAAGGTCTGGCCTTTGATATTGTATTTTTTCAGGATAAAACGGGTCGCATTTTCAGTGTTGATGTTGGTGCCGATGGAGTAGCTCTGCTCGTTGATGGCAAAATCGGCGATGATCTCCGACATTTTTTCTTCCGGCAGTACATCTTTCGGTTTTTCTATCGCCTCCGTACAGGACGCAGCGCAGAATAATATCATTAAACAAAACAAACCGTATTTCATTCTATAATTGACCGATTAAGTTTTTCCATTTGAGGTTCAGTACGCCAAAGACTGCTTCCTGAATGATGCCGCCGTTCATCTTGCTCACTCCTTCCGTGCGGTCTGTGAAGATGATGGGGACTTCCACAATTTTCAGATTTTTCTTAAATACACGGTATTTCATTTCTACCTGGAAGCCGTAGCCTTTCAGCTTGATCTTATCCAGGCCAATGGCAATCAAGGTCTCCTTTCGGAAACAGACAAATCCTGCCGTGGTATCGTGGATCGGGAGACCCAAAACAAAGCGTACGTACTTGGACGCAAAGTAGGAGAGGAGCACGCGTCCCATAGGCCAATTGACCACATTGACTCCCTGTGAGTACCGGGAACCTACCGACATATCCGCATTTTGGCACGCCTCAAAGAGCTTGACCAGATCTTTGGGATTGTGGGAAAAGTCGGCATCCATCTCGAAGATGAAATCATAATCGTTATGAATGGCCCACTGGAAACCATGGATATAAGCTTTTCCCAATCCATCCTTGATTTTTCTAATGGTCAGATGAAGTTGAATGGGGTATTTTTCACGAAGGCTTTTTACAATCTCTGCAGTGCCGTCCGGCGAAGAGTCATCTACCACCAATACATGAAAATCCTGCTGCAATGCAAAAACCGCCGAAATGATCTTTTCGATGTTTTCTTTTTCGTTGTAGGTAGGAATAATAACCAGTTTCTTCATCCGGGAAATAATTCGCAAAGATAATCTTTTAACCGTTAATGTGTTTGAGAGTCCGTCTAAAAATAAGTTAAATGTAGATTGTTAAGTGATTTTTGTTTTCGCCAACCCGAAAAGATGAGAAATCCATGGAAGTTTTTTTTGACGAGATTCAGAAAAAACCAGCCCGGAAGGGACTGGCTTTGTATGTCAGGATGCTGTTCCTGCGTACTGCGAGTTGGAACTCATTTTACCGTCAGCAGTGCGAAAGGCTATCCAGACGTGCAGGGTGCGGCCCCGGAAGTTGACCGGGAGATTCAGGCTGTAGGCGCCATCTGCGCGACTGGCGGCATTTTCTGCAAAAAATGTCAGGAGTTCTTCTTCAGCAGCCACCAGAATCTGTGCCTGATCGGTAGTGCGTTCCGGGATGCCGCCGGAGTTATCCTGCCACGTAATCTCCAGCGTTTCACCAGCCAGGTTCAGTGACTGCGGTACTGCTGCCATCAGGCTGCCTCTGGAAAAAGCCAGCTGCGGATAGTCCGGTGTGATGGTGCCTTTGTCAAAATCCATCTGGAAGTTTTCCATCAGGTTGGTCATGGCCATATTGTAGGCCGACTTCATCCCGTTGCGGGTTCCATAATACTTGCAGGCGTAGGCTTTGTAGGATTGCATAAAACCGGCGCAGCGTTTCATCCTGTTTCGGACGAGCATCTGCTTTGCTGTGGGCTGGCCGGAACGCTTCTTTGGCCGGATCCTGGAGATTTCATTGCCGTAGACATTGGCCACCACGATACGCCCTGTGCGTCCGGAGGAGCCTGATAATAGAGAGTTGTATAACTTTCCCATAATTCTTGTGTTTTAATAATTGAACATTGATTTTGATATCATCAGCTGAATGACAGGACAAAAATCTGGGACTGTGGCGTCAAAACTTGACGTATTATATTATATGTGAAATTTTTTTTTCGCAGGTACACAAGATATCACCGGATAATGGTTTAAAGTCTGTATTCAAAAGGCTTTGTTCTGTTGGGTTGAATGCAGTAGTTATTGCGGTTAAAAAAATGGTGCGGTCTTCGACTCCGCTCAGAGTTATGTGTTAGGATGTTTAAGGTGTTATAGGATCATCAGTTCAGGCTGTCGACAAAATGCATGTTCTTGGAAAATTTAACTCATTGCGCTTGTGGAAGTACCCCTTCTGTGTGAATTATTGAAAATCAAATCATCAATTTTTGTGGCTCTTCGCCATAAATTGTGGAAATGAGAATTTCATTACTTTGATTATAGAGCAGATATCGAAAGTTTTTTCAACGCCGTTAGGCGTTTTATCTGTGTAGTAAAAATCCTTTCGCCCCGACAATATCACTCCGGAGGAGTGGCATACGTCCGAACCATAAGATAGAACACCTACGGCTTTTTTTTCTTGCAGGAATATTTTTTATCTACACAGATTTTACTCCTCCGGAGTAATTTAAATGAAATCATTACCTATGTTAAGTGTTCTATAAATTTTTGCTTTCAGGATTTATTATTCATTTCCATACTTTTTGGTGAAGAACCATTTTTGTTTAGCTTTGCGATGTGTGATCGTTAACCCGAACTCAGGTTATTTAAAAATCCTTATGCACAGGGAGTTTGTCATT
>CAJYWD010000035.1 GCA_913778505.1 uncultured Chryseobacterium sp. | reverse complement strand
TGTGAGCTGAAGGAAAAGTTCCATTTCATCTACAAAGCGGACGTGGGTGCCGGGCTTTGGGAGCACGAGCTGGATTACGTTTTCACAGGAAATTTTGAAGGCGAATTTAATTTGAATTCCGAGGAAGTTTCGGAAATCCGATATGTTTCCATAGCCGATCTGAAAAACGAAATCGCTGATAATCCTCAAAATTTTACAGAATGGTTCAAAATTATTCTGGCTGAGTATTTTAATCAGCTGAATTAATATTTCCTGCTTTCGGCTTGCATTTGGTTCGATATTTTCTGTCTGTGATTGCATAGTTTTAATGCTAAAACATGACATTATGAAAGCTTTGGTTATTGGTGCGACAGGTGCCACCGGAAAAGATCTTGTTCATCAGCTCTGCGAAGATCCTGATTTTGATCAGGTCGATATTTTTGTGAGAAGACGCTCTGATTTTCATCATCCAAAACTTAAAGCCCATATCATAGATTTTGACCGCCCGGAAGAGTGGAAAAATTTGGTGCAGGGCGATGTGGCGTTTTCATGTCTCGGAACCACGTTGAAATCTGCAGGCAGCAAGGCCAACCAGAAAGTCATTGATTACGATTATCAGTTTAATTTTGCTAAGGCTGCGAGGGAGAATGGTGTGGAGGATTATATTCTGGTTTCATCCTATGGTGCGAACCCCGCTTCCAAAATCTTCTACTCCAAAATGAAAGGCGAACTGGAAGTGGCCGTGAGAAATCTTAATTTTCCGAAAACCACCATTTTTCAGCCCGGAATGCTAGAGCGTAAAGACTCCGAAAGGAATGCCGAATTATTAGGACTCAAAGCACTTCACTTTTTCAACCGAGTTGGTTTGTTTAAAGAACATCAACCATTGCCTACTGCTGTACTGGCCAAGGCGATGATCTTGGCATCCAAAATCAAATCCAACAGTTTTTCAGAAATCAAACTTCATAATATTTTCAGTTTTGCTGCTAAGAAAGCTTAAAAAACGTCCGATCAAAGTCAATGATCGGACGTTTTGGTTCTTAAGCATTCATAAGGTCTTCAATTTCCTCAGCTATTATAGGAATGTTGGCCATCATGTTAAAAGGTTTCCCGGAAGCCTGGATCACATAATCATCTTCGATCCGGACTCCGAATCCTTCTGCCGGAATGTAGAAACCGGGCTCATTGGTAAATACCATATTTTCTACGAAGTCGTCCGTCAGAATACCATAGTCATGCGTATCCAGTCCCATGTGGTGCGACGTTCCGTGCATCATAAACTTTTTATAAGCCGGCCATTTCGGATCCTGGTTCTGGACATCAGCCTTATCTAGCAATCCAAGATTTAGCAAAGAAGCGGTGTAAACCTCTCCCATTTCCTTGTGAAACCTGTGCCAGTTGTTTCCGGCTACCAGTCGGTCTTCCGCTTCCTCTTTACATTTCAGCACCGCGTTATAAATATGCTTTTGCCGTTCAGAATATTTTCCGTTCACAGGAATGGTTCGTGTAAGATCGCTGGAATAGTTAGCATACTCGGCACCCACGTCCAGCAAGATCACATCGCCGTCCTTGCATTGCTGATTATTGGCGATATAGTGTAAAACATTGGAGCTGTTTCCGCTTGCGATAATGGGTGTGTAAGCAAAACCTCTACTTCTGTTTCTTACAAATTCGTGAAGTAATTCCGCTTCAATCTCATATTCCCAAACGCCGGGTTTTACAAATGACAATAGCCTTCTGATGCCTTTTTCCGTGATATTGCAGGCTGTCTGAATCAGCGCCAGTTCTTCAGGTTCTTTGATGCTTCTCAACCGCTGGAGAATTGGATTGCTACGAAGGTAATTGTGCATAGGGAAATCATTCTTTACACGGCTGATGAAGCGGTCTTCCCTAGTCTGTGTTTCCACAGCGCTGCGGTAATGTTCGTTTTTATTGAGGTAAACATTTTCTGCCTCATACATAAGTGTCTTGAATATTTTATCAAAGTCGCTGAGCCAGTAAACGGTCTTGATTCCAGAAACTTCGTATGCATTTTCCTTAGTGAGCTTTTCGCCTTCCCAGACGGCAATATGATCGTTAGTCTCTCTCAGAAAAAGAATTTCACGGTGCTCTTCCGAATAAGCATCGGGAAAGATCACCAGAATGCTTTCTTCCTGATCTACACCACTCAGATAAAATATGTCCCGATGTTGCTGGAAAGCCATTGTAGAATCTGCGCTGATGGGATAAATATCGTTGGAATTAAAAACCGCTAAAGATTTTGGCAACAATTTTTCCGAGAATTTTTTTCTGTTCTTAACGAAAAGTGAACTTGAAATCTGTTCGTATTTTGTAGTCATTATAAAAATTTTAGAATTTCAACTGCTTCGATATCTTACGAAGCAGAAATTCAAATTTACAAAACCTTAAGGACGTATGTCTAGATTTGATTCATAAATTTTTCAAAAAACTACGGCTGGAAAGGAGGTCTTCTGAATTTTTCTTTTATATTTGAAATGCAATATATAATAATTGATGAATATTAAAGGCAAAGTTCTGCTCGTTGCAACACTGATCATTCTCGCAATCCTGAGTTATACATTAAGTTTCGGCAAATCCCACCCGGATATTACGCTTCCAAACCCCGAATACGGAGTCAGTATAGACAAAGGGGTTGCTTATAAAAAAAATAGCTTCAGCAAAGATTCCCTGCGTCTGGATATCTACAGGTCGCCCGGCAAACCTGCAGGAAAACGTCCCGTGATCGTATATCTTCATGGTGGCGCCTGGTCTCAGGGCAGCAAAAATTTGATCAACAATAATTTCCGTGAATTTGTGCTGGCAGATCTGGTAAAAAATAATTACATCGTCATCAGTGCTGACTATACGTTGCTTACCGACAAAATTCATTTGGACAAACCTTTGCAGGATGTCAAAGATATTCTGACCTGGGTGAAAGATAATGAGGACCAGTATCAATTTGATACAGAAAATGTTGGTCTCTGGGGCGGATCTTCCGGTGCTCATCTTGCGCTTCTAACGGCTTATCAGAATCAGCAATTAGCAGTGGAACCCAGATTTGTTATCGATTTTTTTGCACCTACTGACCTGCGTAAGTTTTTCCGGACAGATGCCAACAGTTTTTACCTCCAGATTTTCAAATGGCGGAATCTGGACGCCTATAACCTCCGGACACAGAAAATCAAGGAACTGACAGGTTTCAACATCTTCAGCCAGCAAAAAGCCGCACAGGATCAATGCATTACCTATTCGCCGGTGCAGTACATCAATAAAAACACCGTTCCAACGCTGATCTTTCAGGGTGACGACGATCACGTTGTGGATGCTTCACAATCATACTTACTTGATGAAAAACTCACTGAGAATAAGATAGATCATCAGCTTTACATTATTGAAGGTGCAAAACATTCTTTTACCAATATTACCTTGGACGAAGCAAAAGACATTGCGAAAAAGACACTTGATTTTGTAAAAAAGCACACCGGGAAATGATTGGGCTGAAATCTTTATTTGTAATATTTATGATGATGCTTCCGTCTTTGAGTCATGCTCAAAATCTGACAATCAAAATTACGCGCTGCCCGCTCAACACGCCTGCAGATGCTGATCTTTATCTGGCGTCAGATCTTAATAACTGGAATCCGAAAGCCGGTAACTTTCACTTTAAGAAAGACAGTGATGGTCAATTCATTCTTGATGTTAAAAATCCTCCTTCAGAATTTCAATTTAAGGTAACGCAGGGAAGCTGGCAAACTGCGGAGGCTGCTGCCGACGGAACAGCGATACCAAACCGCAAATACATACGGAACGGTAAATCTAATGACACTTTGAAGATTCAGATTCTGGGTTGGGAAGCGGAAAAGCTCAGAGCGCATACCGCTTTGCCTAATGTAAAAGTTTTAAGCGAAAATTTCAGCGTTCCACAACTGAGGACAACGCGAAAAGTATGGATCTATCTCCCACCAGATTATGACACGTCAGGAAAAAAATACCCGGTGATTTATATGCAGGACGGGCAAAATCTTTTTGATGATTACACCAGTTTTTCCGGGGAATGGGGCGTAGATGAAACATTGAACCGGATGTTTTCAGAGACCGGAAAGTCGGCGATTGTTGTCGGAATTGATAACGGTGGCGCAGAACGTCTCAGCGAATATTCGCCGTGGAATAATGAGCGATATAAAACATCAGGAAAAGGAGATCTCTATGTTGATTTCTTGGTTAAGACCCTGAAACCATATATCGATAAGACATACAGGACCGAGAGACAGGCTTCCAAAACCATTATTCTAGGAAGTTCAATGGGAGGCTTGATCTCGCTTTACGCAGCGGTAAAACATCCGCAAGTAGTTGGAAAGGCAGGCATTTTCAGTCCCGCATTCTGGTTTGCTTCGGATGATCTTAAAAAATATCTGAATCAGAACATCAAATCATTAAAGAATTCGAGGTTTTATATTGTGGCCGGAAAAAATGAGGATGATTCTATGGTTCCCGAGATAAGGAGCGTGAAAACATCGCTGCTGCATAAAAAGATGCGGGAAGATCAGATTAACATTAAAATCGATGAAGACGGAACACATTCGGAAGTATACTGGCGGCGGGAACTGCGGCAGGCAATTCTCTGGCTGTTGCAATAACGAATGACCGGCGTTTACAAATCCAAACAAAAACACTAAATTTGCAGACTTATGGAAAGCAACAGACAACGTAAAGTAGCACAGATCATACAGGAAGATATGGCCGAGATCTTCCGCAAGCAGTCATCGGAGAGCAAACAGAGTTTTCTGGTTACGGTCTCTGACGTCAAAGTAACGGCTGATTTGGGAATTGCCAAAATCTATCTCAGCATTTTCCCTGCCGAGTTTCGTACTGCGATCATGAAAGAAATCAGCGAGAATAATTCTTACTACAGAAATTATATCGGTCAGAAAATGTCCAAACAGGTGCGCATCATTCCGCAGCTTGCATTTTATCTGGACACAAGTCTGGACGATGTAGAGCGTATTGAAAAAGAACTGAAGGGCGAAGGCGACAATCCGATCTTATAAGTCTTGAAAAATGCTTTTTACATAGCATCCCGTTACCTGATTTCCAAGAAGGGAAGTACGGCGGTAACTTTTATCACCTGGCTGGCAGCTTTTGCAATGGTGGCTGCGGTGGCTGCGATGTTTATCATCATCTCTGTATTTTCCGGGCTGGAAGATATCAATAAAGAGATGATCGCCAATCTCCATGCAGACCTCACCATCAAGTCCGGAACCGGTAAAACACTACCGGACATTTCAAAAATTAATCGGGTGCTGAAAAGTGATCCAGAGGTCCTGCATTTTTCCAAGATGATTGAAGAAAAAGTATATCTCAGTTATGGCGATAATGGTGAGATTGCTTATCTACGCGGTGTAGATTCTGCATATACCTCGGTCAATCCGATCAGTGAAAAGCTTTTCTACGGCAAATATCCGGATTTCAAATACAGCAATGAGGTCATTATGGAAAATGGTCTGGACAACAGATTGTCTCTGCCTGTCAATTCCAGCGAAGACTTCGCCACAGTTCTGATGCCAAAACCTGGCAAGGGAATTATCCAACAGGAAACGGACATTTTTAACAAAAAGGATATTTATGTTACCGGTCTGTTTCCCGGCAATGAACAGCTGGACAATTATATTATCGCACCTATTGAGCTCACGCAGGAGCTTTTGGGATTGTCAAAATCCGAATGTTATCAGATTGTTATCAAATTGAAAGATCCTGCATCGGCGGACCGTGTAAAAATGGATCTGGAGAATAAGCTGGGTGCAAAGATCAGCGTTAATACAAAGTCTGAGGAGAATGCCGCGTTCTGGAAAATGATCAACACAGAAAAACTGATGATTTATCTGATCTTCGGTCTTGTTATTTTTATCACAACATTCAATCTGGCAGGAGCCATCACCATACTCCAGCTGGATAAAAAAGAACAAGCGAGATCTCTGGTGGCATTGGGATTCAATAAAGCTAATCTCCGGATGATCTATTTTTTCACAGGTGTGTTGATTGTATTGGCGGGTATCTTCTGCGGGCTGATCATTGGCTCGGTAATCTGTTATCTCCAGATCAGAACAGGCCTGATTATGGCGAGTGAAAGCCTCGCTTTTCCGGTCAAGATTGAGTTGATCAACTATTTTATTGTGACGTTTACAGCTCTATTTTTTGGCGTAACAATTTCTATTCTCTTTTCTAAAGTCAATAAAAGATATCTTTCCGACCATTAAAATCAAGGATTTTTAAAATTACTGAACAGTGTTTCGGTATGAACTAAAATAATTGAAAAAAACATCAGTCAATTCTATCTGATTTTTTTATATTTTCAAACATATCCTTCAGTGATTAGCTTATTCCCAATAATTTTATCTTTTCGATGAGAATAAGCCCTACCCTGTTAATAATTTTTTAATCATTTTGTTGGATTATTTTCTACCTTAGCGCCCCTTAATTATATGAAATGAAAAAAAGTATTTTTATCCTTTTAGCAGGTATGTTCAGCCTTGCTCAGGCGCAGGAACCTACAGGCTACTACAGCCAGACTACTGGACTGTCCGGCATAGCTCTAAAAACAAAATTGTCCGAAATCATCTCGGCAGGTTATCAGACCAAGAGTTATGATGCTTTATATGATGCATACCCGAGTTCTGACAGTGACCTTTTCTATGAAAATGATGGCTCGGTGCTAGACATCTACTCAGAAAATCCTACTGGTCCGGATCCGTATAAATTTGTTCATGGACAAAAAAAATGTGGCAATTACAGTAATGAAGGAGATTGTTATAACAGAGAACATACGGTGCCGCAAAGTTTATTTGGCAGCAAAAGTCCTATGGTATCAGACTTACTTCATATTCTTCCTACCGATGGTAAAGTGAATGGTATGAGAAGTAACTATCCTTACGGAACGGTTACAAATCCTACCTGGACTTCCAAAAACGGTTCTAAGCTGGGTCCTAACAGTACCGGCGGATATTCAGGGACGGTTTTCGAGCCAATTAATGAGTTCAAAGGTGATGTTGCGAGATGCTTACTATATTTTGTGACCAGATACCAATCTCAGCTTTCCGGTTTTTCCAGCGGTAATATTCTTAATCCTTCGAATCCGGGTCAGGGTCTGCAGACGTGGGAACTGAATCTCCTCTTGCAATGGCATCAGCAAGATCCGGTTTCTGAACGTGAAATTAAAAGAAACAATGCAGCTTATGCACATCAGAAAAATAGAAATCCATTTGTAGATCATCCGGAATGGGTGTCTTCCATCTGGGGCGCGCCAGTCCTGGGTATAGATGATGCATCATTTTCAAAAAATCTTTCAATTGCTCCAAATCCGGTGACAGGTAATGTGATAACGGTGACAGGTGACAAAGATCTGAAGAAATTTACCAAAGCTTTTATCTACAATATGTTGGGACAAAGCGTCCAGACTGTTGACAATCCTTTCCAATCCGGAAACACGATCACACTTAAGAATTTGCCTAAAGGTGTTTATATTCTTAAAACCGGTGAACTGAACACCAAATTTATTATTGACTAATATCAACACTAACTAAATTTTTCTAAACAAGCAGGATGTTCACATCCTGCTTGTTGGTTGATAGCCAGTTAATTTTGTGCAGAATTTAACATTTCATGCAAACTGACTGATAAATTATTTGGTAACTTTGCAATCCTAATTTTCCTACAAATGAAAAAATATTTATCCAGCCTCTTTATTGGTATCATGGGAGTAGCGGTGGCTCAAATTCCAACAGGATACTATGACGGCACCGGCAACCTTACCGGAAGTGCATTGAAAACCAAACTAAGCAGCATCATTACCAACGGACATCGTGACATGGGATATGGTACTGGAAGTACAGGTTTGTGGAAGGCCTATCAGACTACAGATCGGGACACATATTATGAAAAGGATAATACCATCCTTGACATGTATTCTGAAAACCCTGCAGCTAATCCTGTTCCAGGCGTGAGCAATGATCCTTATGAATACAAATATGGTCAGGCAAGTGCCGGCGGAAATCAGTGCGGAAGCACCAATCAGAATAATGAAGGATACTGCTACAACAGGGAACATTCGCTTCCAAAATCCTTTTTTGGAGGCCAGAGTGCTGTTCCCATGGCTAATGACGCCAACTTTGTGATTCCAACCGATTATTTTGTCAATTCCAAACGTGGCAATCTCAATTATGGGGAAGTGGGAACGGCTTCCCAGACCTTTCTGAACGGAACCAAAATCGGGACAAGCAAAGTGGACGGATTTTTCGGAACCGTATTTGAGCCTATTAATGAGTTCAAAGGTGACATGGCAAGGATGCATCTTTATTTTATAACACGATACGAAAATCAGCTCAATGATTTTTATAATCTGAATGTTACTGGAAATCCGTTTGACGGTGCCAAATTTCCAGGCTTCCAGAGCTGGTATATCAACATGCTTCTCAGATGGTCTGCGCAGGATCCGGTTTCTCAGAAAGAAATTGATCGTAACAATGCCGTCTACGCTTATCAAGGCAACAGAAATCCTTTTATTGATCACCCGGAATGGATCACTTCGATCTGGGGACCGGCATTGAGCGTAGATGATGCTTCCTTCTCAAAAAATCTTCAGATTGCTCCAAATCCTGTAAGAGGCAGTGTGATCACAGTAACAGGAAATAAAGATCTGAAACAATTTTCAAAAGCATTCATTTACAACCTAGTTGGCCAGAATGTACAAACTATTGAGAAACCTTTTCAGAACGGGAATACCATTACCCTAAAAAACCTTCCTAAAGGTGTCTACATCCTAAAGACGGGTGAGCTGAACACCAAATTCATTGTAGACTAAAATTAGTTTCAATTTTACAATCTAAGCAGGACCAAAATCCTGCTTTTTTTTATGCAATAACTGGCTTATCATAATTTTAACATTACGGAAATCCGTAATTGCTATTTAATCGATACCTTTGGAGTCCTAATTTTTTATGAATGAGAAAGAGTATTTTTACTTTATTAGTAGGTTTGGCGGGTTTTGCAACAGCCCAAATTCCTACAGGTTATTATGATGGCACCAGCGGTCTGAGCGGACAAAGCCTCAAAACCAAGCTAAGCCAGATTGCTACAGAAGGTCATAAAGATCTCGGTTATAATTGGGCCGTTTTTTCCAGTGCAGACCGTGATAAATATTATGAGAATGACAATACCGTTCTGGATATCTACTCAGAAAATCCAACAGGCCCGGATCCGTATACTTATAAAATCGGGACCAACCAGTGTGGAAATTACAGCGGGGAAGGATCTTGCTACAACAGGGAACATACCATTCCAAAATCTACTTTTGATGATGCTACGCCAATGCATAACGATTATCACCACCTCTTGCCTACCGATGGCTATGTGAATGGTAAAAGAAGCAACTGGCCTTACGGTGAAGTAGCTACGGCAAGCTGGACTTCCAAAAACGGATCCAAACTGGGAAGCAGTGGACTGAATGGTTATTCCGGAACTGTATTTGAGCCTATCAATGAGTTCAAAGGTGATATCGCCAGAATATATTTTTATTTTGCTACCAGATACCAGTCGCAGATCACCAATTTCCATTATGATATGTACGACGGATCTACTTTTAAAGTATTTGCGGAACCATTTCTATCCATGCTTTTGAAATGGCACCAGCAGGATCCTGTATCTCAAAAAGAAATTGACAGGAACAATGCTGTTTTTAGTTCTCAGGGAAACAGAAATCCTTTCATTGATCATCCGGAATATATTTCACAAATCTGGGGAAGCGTTATGGCTGTGGATGATGCTTCCTTCTCAAAAAATCTCCAGATTGCTCCAAATCCTGTAAAGGGAAATGTGATTACCCTAACCGGCAACAAAGATCTGAAACAATTCACTAAAGCCTTCATCTATAACCTGGTGGGACAGAATGTTCAGACGATTGAAAATCCATTCCAGAACGGGAATAGCATTGTCCTGAAAAATCTTCCGAAAGGTATTTACATTTTGAAAACTGGAGACCTGAACACGAAGTTTATTGTTGATTAATTCTCTTAAACAAATATTAAAATTATCAATCAGTTGCCATGGCAGCTGATTTTTTTTTAAATTGAACAACAAACCAATATTTATATGTTAAACCATACAATGCTTTGCAAAAAGCTCTTTTTTCTGGCGTCCCTAATGTGCGCTGTAATCTTTTATGCTCAGGAAAAGCCGTTCTGGAAAGAAATTCAGGAATTCAAAAAACTTGATGCGACAGAAGGAATTCCAAAGAAACCGATTTTGTTTTTGGGAAGTTCTTCTTTTACGTACTGGACTGATGTCAACGATTATTTTCCCGGAAAAACTATTGTTAACAGGGGCTTTGGCGGTTCCAGACTTTTAGATTTGATCGTTTACGCCGATGATCTTCTCAAGCCTTATCATCCTCGACAGATCGTGATTTACTGTGGAGAAAACGATATTTCAACGGACAATCCTTCTCCCGAAGAAGTTTTGGAACGTTTCAAGACATTCTTCGCAAAGATCAGAGCTTTGTATCCAAAGGTTCCTGTAGCGTATGTGTCCGCAAAGTATTCTCCGAGCCGCGAGCAATATTGGCCAAGGATGAAAGCGATGAACGATTTGATAGCCAATTATCTCAAAACTCAGAAACGCACTGCTTTTATTGACATAACGAAAGTGATGAATGATGCTCATGGGAATGTGCGGAAAGATATTTTTAAGGAAGATATGCTGCACATGAAACCGGAAGGTTACCGGCTTTGGGCGGAAGTGATGGCTCCGTATCTTCAATAGAAATAAGGAATTACAAATAACAATTAATTGGATATTTTAATTTGTATTTATTCTAAATTAATTTATATTTGCAATATGATTCAGCAGATTATACCTTTCAAAATTGCACCGCTTGCTCCTTCGTACAAAATTGATGAAGCCATGTATTGCGATAAGAAAAAGTGTTGCAAAAAATTCAAGAAAGGAAAAAGATGCAAAAAATGTCCTGGACGAGCGAAAATCAGTTGAACATCAGCCAGACAATCATCATCAGTAATAAGAGAAATACCAACGCAGAAACCAGTCTTTTAGATTGGTTTTCTTTTTTATTTAAAGTCCCAGGATTCTTTTGGCCGACGTCCTTGCTTTGTTTGACATCTGTGTCTGCATCGGAATCAGACATTTCTGAAATTGTGATACCCTGAACAATCGTCTTATGCAGCGCAGTGTTGGTCGCATGCAGCAAAATCTGAAATTTGCCTTGTGCGTCGAATTCTCGTATCCTGATCGTACGCTCACCATTTGGCTTTTCCAGCCCGAAAGGCACAATTTTCACAAGATCGGCATCGTACGTATTCCAGTAGATCGTGATCTCCTCGCCTACTTTTGCTCTGATTTTACTTGCAGAAAAATTTTTGATTTTGGGTGGTAAAAGACTTTTTACATTTCTCTGCTGGCTGCTGAGATTCTGATCATATAGCTTCCTGCGATCACTGTCAGTCAACATTTCATAAGCTTCCTGAGCTTCACGAAACCGGTCGGAGAAAAACGTGTCATTATCGTTTTTATCCGGATGGTACTTTAAAGAAAGCTTTCTGTAAGCTTTTTTAATGTCATCCTGCGACGCATCACGCGAAATTCCGAGAAAGTAATAGTAGTCCTTCACAAAACAAATTTAAGGATTTTCATGTAAAAACCCGCGCTTTAAGAGTGCATTACAAACTGACATCATTTAAGATCACCTAAAAAAAAACGGAAAATTGACCTTCCGTTTCTTAACAAATTAATTTAGTTGATGTACTTATTCTGCAACCTTCGTTTTGCAACATCCGTGACTGAAATGTGCTTTTACCTTGTCTTTCATAGCATGATAATCTTCGTCACTCATGCTTCTGATGCGGTCTGCAAAGCCAAACGGCGTCTTTTCCTTCACATCATATTCATCGAAGATTTCTTTAATAAATGCTTTTCTCTGCTGAGCTTTTTTTGCGATCAGTGCTAAAACGGCTACACCGGCAATCGCTAAAATTCCTTTTTTCATTATTTTAAAATTTTACGTTTTACATTTAGGAGGACGTTGCTCTTCGCCTTTTACCTTAATGTTAATTTTAGTTTTAAAATAATGTCGATTCCATCGTTACATTAGCCATGGATATTTATGAAAAATACCATCCAGCAACATCGCTAAAATTCCGAAAAAAATCCAAAGCCTTAGAAGATTCAATGATTTGAACTTGTCATTTTTCTGATTCCGGAAAAGCATGTAGACAGTTCCTGCCAAAACTGCTGATGTCAGTAAAAAATACCAAGCCATGATATTTCTGAAGCCGATACCAATACTGAGAATTACTGCTATCGAGAACGTTATAACGAGTAATATCAAAAGAATGGATCGCGTATTCTGGAAGCCGAGTTGATTGGGCAAAGTGTTATAACCGAACATTTTATCGGCATTTTTTGTTAATGTATCTTTTATTATATCAATCATAAACAACATGAGAAAAAGGAAGATGGCCAAAAACAATATTTTTAACGAAAAAGTCTGGTAGTAAATCAGCATGCCGAAAAATGGATACAGTGTTAGCGATACGAAAGTGAAATTGTTGAGAACAATAATTTTGCTAAGCTTGTGACTGTAAAACCACATCAAAAACTGATAGATCAGAAAGAAGATAAAAACCCTGTAAGAAACGAAAAATGCTAATCCAAGCGACAAAGTATTCAGAACAACATAAGCTGTTAGGAAATATTTTTCTTTTAAAAAGTTCTGCAATCTGGAACGAAAAGGCTTTACCAAATGGTCTTTTTCTTTGTCATAAAACCGGTTGATGATTCCACCTGCCAAAATACTGAGAACTGAACAAATGATAATGGCGTGAACTTTATAATCGAAAACAAAATTCCTGAGGCTTTCCTCCCGATTGAAAAGAAAGAACGTGGAAACGTAAAGTGCGAAAGTCAGAAGAACAGTGACGAAAAAACGGGCACCCAGAAGAAAACCCATCAACTGAGAAATACGGTAAAGAGCATTTCGTGAAGTCGGTTTTGCTTCGTTGATCATTGTTATTATTGCACTTAAACATTTCGACTCCGCTCAATGTGACAATGCTAATGCTAACTACAATTTAGAGCTGTCAGTCTGAGCGGAGTCGAAGACTTAGTTATGTAAATTCGATTAAAATCTGTAAATCACTTCTTTATGAAACCCTTCCAGCATCTTTTCGGCCTTTGCATAATCTTTGGAAAATCCAAGGATATAACCGCCGCCGCCGCTGCCACAGAGTTTAAGATAGTAAGCGTTAGAATCCAGACCTTTCTTCCACACATTGAAAAGATTTTCCGGAATCATCGGACGGAAATGTTCATAAGCCCAAACCGATAATTTCTTGAGATTACGGAAAAAAGGATTCATATCTTTCTTCAGGAAATCCTCAATACAAGCGTTATTGTAACGGATGAACTCCTCTTTCAAAGTCTTGCGGAAGCCCTCATTTTTCAGTTTCTCAAAGAAAATCTGAATCATTGGCCCTGTTTCTCCGGTAATACCTGAATCAATCAGGAAAATAGCACCTTTGCCCTGCTCTTCTTTTGGTATGGAAACCTTGTCCACACTTTCTTTGCTCTCTATCAGAATCGGAAGATTCATAAAGCAGATCAATGGGTCAATTCCAGAACTTTTTCCGTGGAAATAACTTTCCAACTGCCCAAAAATCCCTTTTAAATCTTTCAGCTCGTCTTTTGAAATTGTTTCAGGGTTTCTTTTGACTATTGAGTATTTCTCGAAAATCGCAGCAACCAAAGCGCCGGAACTTCCCACACCATAACCTTGCGGAATATTAGAATCGAAGAACAAACCTTTTTCAATATCTGATTGGAACGATTTAACATCCAATCGATACTCGGAAGGCAATACTAAATCAGAAAGATAGTTAGAATATTTTTCCAGAGATTGATTGGATTTTTTTTCAAAATCATTATCCAGGTCTGAAAACTTCAGAGTTCCTTTATAAAAACTGTAAGGTAAAGTCAGGCCCTGAGAATCCTCAATAATGCCATACTCACCGAACAAAAGAATTTTTGCGTAAAATAAAGGGTTGGTCATATCGTGTTTTGATATTGCAAATTTACAAAAAATATCGTTTCAAACTTATCAATTTTCGAGCCTAAATTTTAACAATTCAATATTAAATTAATTTAATTCATTGGATTTTGTCTTCACAAAACGTACGAAAATCAGACCTAAAGCAAAGAAAATACTCATTGATAATGCTGCGAATCGCATATTGTTGTAATGCTCAATCAATGTGGCAAAAATGAAGGTTCCCAAAATAATCGCCAGTTTTTCCAGAACATCATAGAAACTGAAATACGTCGTATTGTCCATAGAATCCGTTGGAAGCAATTTGGAATACGTCGATCTGGACATCGCCTGCAAACCGCCCATTACAAGACCAATCACAGCTGCGACGCCATAAAATTGATATTCTACATTCGGATTTTCTTTGTTGAGATAATATGCGGCGAGACAAGCGCCGATCCACATTGCTACGGTGATACTGATGACATTTTTATTGCCGATTTTCCTCGACAGCCAGGAGAAAAACAGTGCACCGATAATCGCCTCGATCTGAATTAATAACAGGGTCATTATCAATTTATCCTGAGCCATATTGATTTCACTTTTCCCGAACAAAGTTGCCATAAGGAAAATCGTCTGCATCCCCACACTGTAGAAGAAAAAGCTGGTAAGGAAATATTTCAGGTTTCTGTCTCCGAAAAGATGATTTCCGACCTTGAAAAGTTCCCTGAAACTTTGCTTTATGATATCAATATAAAAACTGATGTTATCTTTCAACACTTCAAAGAAACCGCCTTGCTCCGCATGGTTTTTGAAGATATTTTTATAATTAAGCAAGACCAGATCTTTGGGCAACTGGTCTTTAACCTGTCCAAACTGAGGCAAATGTTTGAATGTATATTGTGAAAAACCGAACCACCACGCTCCGGTGAGAAGGAAACTAACTCTGGTGTAAATGGCTGCCTGTTTTGGTGTCTCCGCACAGACCTGAATCAGAACAAGGCAGATCACGACTAAAATCACAGAACCTATGTAACCATAAACATAACCTTTTGCAGAAAGCGCATCCTGCTTATCCGGCGTTGCAATATCCGGCAAGAAGGAATTGTAAAAGACCAGACTTCCCCAGAATCCGACACTCGCTGTGATACTGAATAACAATCCCAGCCAAACCGTTCCCATTCCTGTGAACATTGCCAGTCCCATACAAGACGTCGCGCCCAGATAACAGAAAAACTGAAGAAAGGACTTCTTATTCCCAATCGTATCTGCTAAAGACGACAAAATCGGTGACAATAGAACCACTATTACAAACGACAACGTTAATGAGTAACCATAGACCGCATCCGGCTGGTATTCTTTGCCGAATATTTTAATCAGATTTCTTACAGGAACTTTGATCCATTGTCCCGTCTCCTTTACATACTCATCTTTTTCATAAGCTGTTGTAAGAATCGAGTAATAAATTGGGAAAATTGTGGATGTAATGACCAAAGAATAGACTGAATTGGCCCAATCGTACAAGGCCCAGGCACGCATTATTTTCGGATTGTTCTTGATTGAGTTTTCTTGGGTCGTGGTTTCTATTTCTGACATTGGAAATATATTATTTAGACAAAAATAAAAAAACCATTAAATAAAATGATTAATTAATGGTTTTATTTGTTTCAAGTTTACAGTTATAACTGATTTAAAGTAAAGTGCGGCTTGCAAATCTTTAGGTAGGCCTGCAACGTTAGCAGGTGTGCCTGTGGAAAAGGCAGGTCAGCCTATGAAAAGTATAGCCTCACCTACAAAATAGACAGGCTGACCTAGCAACTATGCAGGTCAGCCTAAAAAAAGTATAGGTTAAGCTACAAAAAAGATAGGTCCGCCTACCAATTAGGTAGGCAGACCTAGTAAATTGCAAGCTCAAAATGCAATATGTGTAAGTTTTAATGAGTCAAAAACTATTATTAATGCGAAATTAATAATTTACATTTTTAGTAGCAATCCATTGATCTTGCAGTTAACTTACTGCAGATTCTCGATGACAATAGCTGTTGCACCACCTCCACCATTGCAGATGGCTGCCGCACCGTATTGTCCGTTATTCTGCTTCAGAACGTTGATTAATGTGACAATAATTCTGGAACCGGAACTTCCCAGCGGATGTCCCAGAGACACTGCTCCGCCGTTCACATTCACTTTAGAATCATCTAAGCCAAGGATTTTATTGTTTGCTAATCCAACCACAGAAAACGCTTCATTAAACTCGAAAAAATCAATATCGTCTTTGGTTAAGTTGGCTTTTTGAAGGGCAATTGGCAGCGCTTTGGAAGGCGCTGTTGTGAATCTCTCCGGCTCCGTAGCAGCATCGGCATAAGAAACAATTTTTGCCAAAGGTTTCAGTCCTAATTCTTCCACTTTTTCTTTAGACATCAGAATCAAAGCAGATGCGCCGTCATTTAATGTTGAAGCATTTGCAGCGGTTACCGTTCCGTTTTCTTTTTGGAAAACTGTTGGCAACGTCGGGATTTTATCAAATTTAACGCTTTTATATTCCTCATCTTCCGAAAAAATAATCGGGTCGCCTTTTCTTTGAGGAATGGTTACAGGAACCACTTCATCCTTGAATTTACCGGCTTCCCACGCCGCAGCAGACCTTTTGTAAGACTGAATGGCGAATGCATCCTGCTCTTCTCTTGTGATTCCATTTTCTTTGGCGCAAAGTTCTGCACAGACGCCCATGTGAACTTTGTTGTAAACATCGGTCAATCCGTCTTTCAGAAGGCCGTCCTGCATTTTGATGTCGCCCAGCTTCACACCGTTTCTCCCGTCCAGGTAATGCGGAACACTTGACATATTCTCCATTCCTCCGGCTACGATAACATCCAAATCGCCTGCTTTAATGGCCTGAGCAGCCATTGTGACCGCTTTCATTCCGGAAGCACAGACTTTATTAATGGTTGTAGAAGGTGTATGATTGGATAATCCTGCACCCAGAGCTACTTGTCTTGCCGGCGCCTGTCCCAGATTTGCCTGCAAAACATTGCCCATATAAATTTCCTGAACCAAACTGGGGTCAAGATTGATTTTGTCTAAAGCTCCTTTTACCGCAGCTGTTCCCAATTGTGTTGCCGGAACGCCAGCCAGGCTTCCCATAAAACTTCCCATTGGTGTTCGGACCGCTGATACAATGAATACTTCTTTCATAATATTTTTAATTTTTGATTTTAAATTATTTTTTTAAACACTAGAAGCACAAGGTTCTTTCAATAAGTTCACAAACTTCATTAATTTTTAAATCAATTGTGCTCCTTGTGGAAATCTTGGTGTCTTTGTGGTTCAATTCTATTTTTTCTTGATGCGATTAAGATTAAAAATGCTCCTAAAAATTCGATGAACCAGCCCCAGGATAATCTCACGATTCCGGCAAAAGCAGATTGCCAGGATTTGAAAGGCAAAAAGCTGAAATAATCCAAAGATTTTAACTTAACTGCAACGATTGTGAAAACAAAAAGCAGAATCATTAGAAATACCATTATTTTCACGGCTTTACTTTTGTTCATTAGGATGAAAACCAGGGTCAGCAAACAAATCCCCCAAAGTATCATTGCCAATGAATGATCAACTTTCCAATAATTCCAGTTCCCTACAACCGGGATATGAACCAATGGCAGAAAACTCCCTGCCACAAACAAAAACAAACCGATTAACTGTAAATTTTTCATTCTTAATTCTTGCTTGCCAATGTAAATAAAAATTCTTGACGTGCAAAAATGAATTAAGAAGATTTTCAAACATCACTTTGTCATTCCGTAGGAATCTCAGCAGTTTAGATTCCTACGGAATGACAAACATTCTGAATATATTCTTAAAAAAAAGCACACTTGATAAAAAGTATGCTTTAATAAGAAAATAGTGTATAAAAATGTTATATGAAAATTTAAAAATCAATATTGGCAATTTCGATTCCGATTTGGATGCCGTTTTTGTTTGGTAAGTTAGCTTTGCTATTGAAAATCGGCGTAAAATCTTGCTTAAGAAATAAATTAATACCCCCATAGCCCAGACTGAATTTTCCTCCGAACAAGAACGCATTCACACCATCGTCCAAAGTGTAATCGTACTTTTGGAATTTGCTTCCTTCATCATAATATTTCACTTTCACGATGCTTCTGGTGTTAACTCCGGCATAAGCGCCCAATCCCACTTTCCACATTTTTTTTCTGACATCCAGATATTGTTTTCCGTCATATTCGGTATATTTTGGGTTGAGATAAAGCTGGAATTCAATCGGTAAAGTCAGATAAACATTTCTCAATTTAGAACGTTTAAGTCGGCCATCTTCAAAATTCTCAAGAAACAATTGTGAGTTTTCCTGCATAAAGACCTGCGGACGTTTCGGCATATACGTATCGGTTCTGTACGCCAAACCATAGCGGATAAACCACGGACTTGTAAAGTTTCCCAGCTGCCGGTCTGTCCGGAACTGGACTTCGATGCTGTGTGAATTCCCGATTCGCATCTGGGAATCATTTGCAAATGGGTTAAAGCTGCCTTTTTCTTTTGTCAGGTTCGTGAAGGCGTAGCCCAAACTCAGCGTACTGCTTTTAAGGTATTGCTCTGGGGATTTTCCACTTTTACGAATCGTCAGTCCGCCTGTGCTGAAGATGAATACATCTTTTTGTTTCACAGTATCATTCTTCGTTTTGTAAACCGATTGAAGTGCTGCGGATTTTGTCAGATCATCCAGAATATTGCGTTCGTTTTCAATTTTATCGTTGATGATGGTTTCATATTTTTTGGAAACCGCTTCTTTCTGCGCCAGTTGCTCGTCTTTCGTGATCTTACCGTCTGAAAAAGCGTTATCAATTTTGTCAGTTTCATCTTTCATATTCGCCTTTTCGGTGGATACGATTGAATTGACTTTCTCGGTATAGGATTTTATCTGATTATCGAGCGTAGTTTGAGCTGTAGCAAAGCCGGGAAGCATTGCCAAAAGTAGAATTTTAATTTTCATAATAATTTGTTGATTGTTTTTAAAGGAATTATGTTATCGTAAAATCGATTTCATTTTAGTTTATTTAGTTGTTATAGAATCTTTGTCGTACAGCGTAATTCCAAAGAGTTTTATGCGTTTTGGATTGGGAAAATCAGACTCGCTTTTGATTTTTGGTGTGTTGATTCCCATTGCAGATTTTGGCGTTTCAGATTTGGCTTTGTCTATTTCCACGCCGAAAAGCAAATCTGAAGAAGACACATATTTAACTTTTTCTTTTGGTTTCTGAATACCGAATTGAGCCAATTGCTCCTCTGGTTTAGTCACAATTGGAGGTTCTTCTTTTTTTATACTTAATTCTTTTTCAGAAGTTTGAATGTTATTCTTATGATTCTCAGTTCGTAGATTTTCAGCAATTTTCAGATTCTCAATTTTGAGATTTGGATTCTTGTCAATATTATTTTTCTTGGGAGTTGGCGTTTTAAATTGTTGGTCATAAAATGCCTGTTCCTTTGCAGTTAGGATTTGATTTTCAACTCGAGAAGGAAATTTCAAAACCTGGTAATTTTTCACTTTATTTTCAATATCAGTCATCCAAGAAACACCATTAAAGCTAACAATTAGAATAATGACTGCAACAAATCGCCACCACATAACTTTTGGTTTCTTTTCTTTTACAGGAACTTGGTCGAGTTTAGCTTCCAATCTGTCCCAAAGACCGTCGGAAACTTTCATTTCCTGCTGTTCGTATTTAGATTTCAGATTCTGCATTTTGTTTGGAGTTTTGTTGTTGATTAAAATAATCTTTGAGCCATTTTTTCGCCTTACATAATTGGCTTTTACTCGTACCTTCCGATATATTGAGGATTTCTGCAATCTCCTGATGTTTCTTTTCCTCAAAAACCGAAAGATTGAAAACCAGTTTGTATCCAATTGGCATTTCCCTGAAAATCACATCCAAATCAATGTCTTCAGAAAATTCATCTATAGCTTCAGCCTGTTCTGCAATCGCATCCGTAAATTCGGTTTCTGCGTACAGAATATGCTTGTTTTTTCGAATGAAATTAATAGAATCGTTCACCACGATTTTCCTTAGCCAATACGGAAACGTTTCATAATTCTTGCAATCCTCAATCTTGGAAAACGCTTTATAGAAAGCATTCATCAGAACATCTTCTGCATCAACCCGATTACTGATATAAGAATTCGCAACCGACAACATTTTCCCGGAAAACATCTCGAACAGACGCTTCTGCGCCAATCGGTCATTTTTCTTTGCTTTGGAAAAGATATGTTGTAAATCTCTATTCATGTTCTCTTTCTGACAATAAGACGACAAAATAGCGAAATGGTTGCCTCAACTTTTAAAATTAATTAAATTAAAACTATTAACAATTGATTATCACTAATATAAAATCCAATTTAAAATCTAAAATTTATAATTTTAGAGCCTGTTTAATTTTTTTTAAAAAACACTTTAGTCACTTAAGATTAGAATAAGTAATAAAATTTTAGGTTCAATTTAGTCTAAAATGGAGAGATTCCAGAAAACTTATGTGTTCTTTTATGACTTTGTAGCTTATAATACTTAAACTTAAGTGTAAATGTCATTTTTAATTTTCAAAGAGACTTATAATTTCATCTCTTTCTTCGTATTTTTGCAAAAATCAAAACAAACGTGGTAAACACAGACCAAATAAAAGATATTCAATTCAGAATCGAAGACCTTCATAAATTCCTTGGTATTGAGAAAAAGAAAATCGAGATTGCCAATGACGACGAAAAAACCGCTGCGCCTGAATTTTGGGAAAAACCAAAAGAAGCGGAAGTTTTTCTGAAACAGCTCCGTTCCAAGAAAAAATGGGTGGAAAGTTATGAAGAAATCAATTCTCAGTTTGAAGATTTACAGGTTCTTTTAGAATTTGCAAAAGAAGATCCGGATTCTGAACAAGAACTGGACGAATCTTTCCCTCAATTGGTAGAGAAAGTTGAAAATCTGGAATTCAAAAATATGCTTTCCAACGAAGGTGATGAGTTGTCTGCGGTTCTTCAGATCACAGCCGGCGCCGGCGGAACTGAATCCTGCGACTGGGCAAGTATGCTGATGCGGATGTACACGATGTGGGCCGACAAGCAAGGCTACAAAATCCGTGAACTGAATTTCCAGGAAGGTGATGTTGCCGGTGTAAAAACGGTAACCTTGGAAATCGAAGGCGAATTTGCTTTCGGTTATCTGAAAGGGGAAAATGGTGTCCACAGATTGGTGAGAATTTCGCCTTTCGATAGTAATGCCAAGCGTCATACGAGTTTCGTTTCCGTTTATGTTTATCCTCTGGTAGATGATACAATTGAAATCAATATCAATCCTGCCGACATCAGTTTTGAAACTATGCGAAGTTCCGGTGCTGGTGGACAAAACGTGAACAAAGTAGAAACAGCAGTTCGTCTTCGTCACGCGCCAACTGGAATCATTATTGAAAATTCAGAGTCCCGTTCTCAGCTTCAGAATAAAGAAAAAGCAATGCAACTTTTACGTTCCCGACTTTATGAAATCGAACTCGAAGAGCGAATGAAAGCCAGAAACGAAATCGAAGCCGGAAAAATGAAAATCGAATGGGGTTCTCAAATCCGAAATTATGTGATGCATCCTTACAAATTGGTAAAAGATGTCCGTTCCGGATATGAAACGTCTGATGTAGATGGTGTTATGAACGGCAACCTGACGCCTTTCCTGAAAGCTTATCTGATGAATGAAGGACAAGGTTCTGCAGATGAGCTGAATGAATTGTAGAAAAATCTACTATTTTAAAATAAAAAAGCCTCAGAACATTCTGAGGCTTTGCTATTATATTTCTGTATTGAGGTCCCAATTTTCCAGGTAATCGTTGACGTGTTTCAGGAACATTCCGCCAAGACTGCCATCCACCACTCTATGGTCGTAAGAATGTGACATAAACATCTTTTGACGGATTGCAATCACATCTCCAAATTCTGTCTCGATAACTGCCGGTTTCTTAACAATAGCTCCGACCGCCAAAATCGCAACTTGAGGCTGTGGAATAATCGGAGTTCCCATCAGGTTTCCGAAAGTTCCGACGTTGGAAATCGTATAAGTCGCACCTTGCGTATCGGCTGGCGTCAGTTTTTTATTTCTAGCTCTGTAAGCCAAATCATTGATTGCTTTTGCTAATCCTGACAAACTTAACTGGTCTGCATTTTTAATTACAGGAACAATCAGATTCCCGTCCGGAAGCGCCGTTGCCATTCCGATATTGATATTCTTTTTCTTGATGATTTTATCGCCATCCACAGAAACATTAATCATTGGAAAATCCTGAATTGCTTTCACCACCGCACGAATGAAAATAGGCATAAAGGTCAACTTCTCACCATCTCTTTTCTGATACGAATTTTTATTGGCATTTCTCCAGGTCACAACATTCGTCACATCCGTTTCGATAAACGAGGTTACGTGTGGCGAAGTATGTTTGCTGTTCACCATCGCATCCGCAATGATTTTACGAACTCTGTCCATCTGGATGATTTCGTCGCCGTCGTTGAGTTGGAGCGTTGGAGCGTTGGAGGGTTTTGGAGTTGATATTGGAGTAGTTTGTTGAATTTTTGAACTCTCTGATTCCCTCACACTGACACTCTCCGAATTAGAATTTCTTGTTTTAACAAAACCAAGAATATCTTCTTTGGTAATTCTACCTTCTAAACCGCTTCCTTTAATGGACTTGAGTTCAGAATCAGAGATATTTTCCTGCTGAACAATAGATTTAACCAAAGGCGACAAATATAAATCTAAATTTTGATTAGCTGAGGAACTATTAGAATAATTAGACAGAGGCTGTTCCAAGGCGTTGATAACTTCCGGCTCGGGCTTATGAATCTGGTCTTCTACCTCTTCATAAGACTTTGGTTCCGGTGCTTCAGAATCCTGAGAACCGCCTTCGGTTTCCAAAATCGCAATGGCTTCTCCTATTTTTGCAACTTCATCTTTGTGTTTAAGAATCTTGATGATCTTCCCCGAAACAGGTGTCGGAACATCAGAATCCACTTTATCTGTTGCGATTTCTACTACGGACTCGTCTTCTTTTATAAAATCGCCTTCATTAAATAGCCAGCTGATGATTGTTGCTTCCATAACTCCTTCGCCCATGCTTGGGAGTAATAGTTTGTATTCTGCCATTTTTTGCTTTTTTGAATTTTTCCAAAAGTACACTTTTTTTTATTAATTGTATAATGCTAATAATTAAAATTTGAAAGCCCTTATTTTTTATAAATTTGATTCTTAATTTTAATTTTAAGTCAATGAACATTTATTTAAGTGCAATCATTCATGTCCAAGAAAATGCAATGATGGACGCTATTGAAATTCTGAAGAAACTTGTGATCGAAACCAGGAAAGAAAAAGGCTGTATGCAGTATGACCTTTTCGAGGATAATCGCAACAAAGGTGTTTTCTTTATCCATGAAGCATGGGAAACCCAAGAGGATTTACAGAATCATCAGGCTGCACCGCACATGATGCTGTTTCGCCAAGCTATCGGTCCGATTCTGGAGAAATCTAACATGGTCTATCTCGGTAATAAATTATTTTAATTGCAAATATTTCATTAGATATGTTAAATTTTTATCGATAATTTAATTATCTTAAATTTGTTTATATTTTTTTTAGTAAAAATGAAAATAATTAATATTTTTGTTAATCGTTTTTCTCATAAACAATAAATCTATATGAAACTAAATCAACTAGGTAGATGTGCTGGTATTGGAGTGTTTTTCCTCTTTGCCAATATGAATGCGCAGTCTAATGAAAAGATCATTAAAGACTACATCAAGAGTGATGTGGCATTAAAAAGTATTGCAGATGTGGATTTCAGAATCCAACATGAGGACCATTCTGAAAGTCTAAATTCTGACATCCTCAGTGTTCAGCAATATTACAACGGAACACCAATTTATAAGTCGATGGCTAAGGCTATTATCCGCGATGGAAAAATGGTTGGATTCAATAATAGCTTTAGGGCAGTGAGCTCAAATAATATTGGAACAGAACAAGTGGCCAAGTCAGAAGCTTTTGCAGCAGCCCTGCGTGCAGTCGAACTTACATCGGGTAATTACCAGCTGGCAGATGATGCACAAATGAAACTCTCCAATCTTCCTGATGAGAAGGTGGCCAACTTCAAATTTTATTTCGAAAAGAATAACGTGCTGATTCCTGCGCAATTGTTTTTTATCAATGAATCTAAGTCGAACAAGTTCTACAGCGTAATGGTAAGCCTTACCAATGGTGAGATTCTCGAAACCAATAACATGATTAATGAATGCAGCTTTGGCGATGGCTATCTGGCCGCTGACAACCATGATGCTTCCGAACATTTCCTAACACATACCAGGGCAAAAACACAGTCTTCTCCAAGCAAAAAGGCAGTAACAGACGCTTCTTACAATGTTTTTCCGTTTCCTATTGAAGCGCCGACATTTGGTTCCAGAGCCATTGTCAATAATCCCTGGGATCTGAATGCTTCCCCTGAAGGATGGCATTCTAACGGTACATCAAATTACCAGAATACCTACGGGAACAACGTGTTTGCTTATGTAGACAATAATGCTTCCAATAACGCAGGATTTTCGCCTGTCAGTACGACCTCTGGAGCTTTGACTTTTGATTTTCCTTTTGCTGAGTCATCTACATTGAGCGCATATGATAATCGCTCATCAGCAGTTACTAATTTATTTTATGCCAATAACATGATTCATGACATCATGTACAAGTTTGGTTTTAATGAAGCCAGCAGGAATTTCCAGACCAATAATTTCGGAAAAGGTGGCGGCGGAAATGATGCGGTACGTGCAGAAGCTTTCGATGGAAGTGGATATAACAATGCAAATTTTGCTTCCGGTTACGAAATTCCCAATGGTACAGGATTTACTACCCAGTTTGGAAGAATGCAAATGTATCTATGGAACTATTCTGTTCCACTGAAGCAGCGATTGTTCTATACGGATCCAACTCTTGCACAACGTCCTGCTGTAAATACTGGCGTGGCTAATTTTGGAAGACCTTTAATGGAAACTGGCGTCAAGGCTGATGTTGTAATACCTAGCACACCAAGTGGATGTACCGCATTAGCATCCGGAAGCTTAGCCGGAAAAATCGCTATAGTGAACACCACCAGCTGTGGCTATAACATCAAGGCAAAAACCGTGCAGGACGCAGGTGCTATCGGAATGATTGTTCACAGAACCTCTTCCAACACGGTAACAGATATGAGTGTACCGAATGTCACTAATGTATCGATTCCTTCTATCATGATTGGAAAGGATGAGGGCGACTTTATTACTGCAGAATTAACTGCTGGCAGAACCGTTAATGTCAATTTGAAAGATCTGGCAGTGGGTTACAAAAATTCAAGTTTTGATAATGGTGTTATGATTCATGAATATGGCCATGGAGTTTCTAACCGTCTGACCTCCCAAGGTTATAACTGCCTTACCAATCTGGAGCAGATGGGAGAAGGCTGGTCAGATTTTTTTGCTTTGATGCTAACTAATACACCAAGTTATAATTCCAACACAGCGCGAGGTATTGCGACGTATTGCGTCAACACTGCTCCTACTGCTCTTGGAATTAGGTCTTATCGTTATTCCACCGATATGTCTGTAAATCCTTTTACATATGGTGCTACCAACAGTACAGGAGGACAACCGCATGCAGTTGGACAAATCTGGGCTACCATGCTTTGGGATCTTCACTGGAAGATGGCTGAAAAATATGGTTATAATTATGATGTAACCGCAAATCCTAACTCTGGTAGTGCCAAAACACTGCAACTTGTAATGGATGGTTTAAAATTGCAGCCCTGTAATCCCGACTTTGTTTCCGGCAGAAATGCGATCATTCAAGCTGCAAATCTTGCCGGGGGACAAGACACTTGTCTTATATGGGAGGTATTTGCCAAAAGAGGTTTAGGTGTCAATGCTTCGTCAGGATCTGCGAGCAGCATCACAGATCAGGTGGAGAACTTTGATATTCCCGAAAGCTGTGTGCTTGCCACTAATGATATCGTGAAGAATAAAGCGTTTGGTATCTATCCTAATCCGGCTAAAGGCGAATTTTTCATCAAAACCGCACCAACGGTTGGAAATGCAACAATCAAAGTTGAGGTCCTGGATATGAATGGTAAGCTGGTTAAATCTCTTGAAAGAAAGAAAAACAGCTCGGAGTCTATCTCTACAAAAGGTCTGGCAAAAGGCATCTATGTTGTGGTAATGACGGAAGACGGCAAGTCCGAAGCTCAGAAATTGATTGTAGAATAAGTACCACTAAACAATAACTTTCAAGAACCTTTCCATTCCTGGGAAGGTTTTTGTTTTTGATAAACCTTAACAAAATTTTATCAGTAAAAAATATTGGCATCAATCTTGAAAAACTAAATTTGCTAATCAATCTTATTATAATTAGTTAATGAAAAATTTTCTAAATTCTGTTATGACTATCACAATAGTTGGAGCCGGCTTATTGGTCAAAGCGCAGACCATTGACTCAAAATCCAAAACCATTTTGGACGACATTACGAATAACTACAAAAGCAAGAAGAATTCATACTTTAAATTTGCATATACAACAGGTAGCGGGAAATCCAGCCAGACACAAACTGGAATATTCTATTCGGATAATAACCGTTATAAACTTAAAATTATGGGCATTGAGCAAATCTTCGACGGAAGCAAGGTTTATAACATCAATGATGAGGATAAGGAAGTGACGATATCCAAGCCAACCGATAATCAGGTTCACTTCTCTCCGCTAAGTTATCTAGATTCCTACAAAAAAGATTACAACGTGACATATAACGGCAAAAAAAACATTAGCGGAATACCAGTAGACGTCATCAAAATGATTCCGGTTACAAACAACGGACTTAAAAGTGTCACATTATACGTTAATACACCTCAGAAAAAGCTCATTAAGCTGGAACAGGTTTCTACGAATAATCAGACAGATGTTATCAGTATCAGTGATTACAGGGAAAATCAGACACTTTCTGCATCTACTTTTGGTTTCGACAGATCGAGATACAAAAATTATCTCATCACGGAACTATAAAAATAAAGGCTGTCTCGCATCTGAGACAGCCTTTTATTTTTTGACTTTGAAATCCTGCGCACCGGGATACGGCTGAAGATAACCGAGATTCCAGTTGGACTGAAGTAACGATTCTATAAAGAGATCTTCCCTGTTTTTATGGGGATCATAAGGTGTCTTAAGACTGACATCTGCAATATTCCCTTTCACATTCCACCAGAAGGCACTCCAGCCACCTCTCAGTTCTTTAATAATATCATAGACCGTTTTTCCTGTCGCCCTGTTCATCAATTTTGCAAAAACCTGTCCTTCTGTTGTGGTAAGGTCTCTCAACTGTTTTTCGTAGCTGGCAGCCAGTTCTGTCTGTCGCTGTTTCATATAGCGGCTTCTTTCCGCCCCACGCATGTTTGCACTCTCTTTCTGTATGTCGCGGTATTGCTCCAGGGCATTGAGAAAAAGAGGATAAACGCGGTTCAGCTTTTTATTCAGAAAGAAATAAAAATTGCGGTCCAGCTGATTGTTAAAATGAGGATTGGCTCTCAGCGTCAATTCGTCCAGAACAATCACTTGCTCACCATTGATCTTATAGATTTTTGCTTTCTGAACCTCGTCGTAAAAATATTCATTACCAAATTCATCTTTCTGAAGCTTGCTTTTCGGGATGTCATCGAAAGAATTAACTTTTAAAGTATCCTGCTGAGAAAAACAGAACGTGCCAACAAACATCAAAAGAATCGGAAACAATTTCTCAAAATTCATTACTTTTACTTCCATAAATTTTAACAAAACGTATTATCAAAAATCATTCCCTTTCGCTATGAAATTTGAAAACCAATCTTTAGATTTTTTACAACAATATCTTAATACCGCATCTCCAACTGGATATGAACATGCCGGACAGAAAATCTGGATGGACTACATCAGACCGTATGTAGACAAAATTGAGGTCGACCATTACGGTACCGCCTACGGAATCATCAATCCTGACGCCGAATTTAAAGTGGTGATCGAGGCACATGCCGATGAGATCAGCTGGTATGTCAATTATATTACGGACGACGGACTGATTTATGTGATCAGAAATGGCGGGTCGGACCAAACCATCGCACCATCCAAAGTGGTACATATCCATGGCGAGAAAGGCATTGTGAAAGGGGTTTTCGGATGGCCGGCCATTCATACGAGAAGCGCTAACCAGAACGAGCCCATACCGAAAATCGAGAATATCTTCATAGACTGTGGGGCAATATCCAGGAAAGAAGTGGAAGAACTGGGCATCTACGTCGGCTGCATGATCACGTATCCTGATGAATTCTTTGAGCTTAATGACCGCTATTTTGTATGCCGGGCACTGGACAACAGAATCGGCGGATTTATGATCGCTCAGGTTGCAAAATTGATCAAAGAGAACGGCAACGATTTACCATTTGGGCTCTATATCACCAATTCCGTGCAGGAAGAAGTGGGGCTCTATGGTGCAGATATGATCGCGGACACCATCAAGCCAAACATTGCCATTGTGACAGATGTGACGCATGACACCACCACGCCGATGATCGAAAAGAAAAAGGAAGGCGACCAAAAATGTGGAGACGGACCTGTGGTTTTCTTTGCACCAAGCGTTCACCACACCATCCGGGAATTGATTATTAAGACAGCAAAAGAGAAAGAAATCCCTTTCCAGAGAGCTGCAGCCAGCCGTGCAACAGGTACAGATACCGATGCATTTGCCCATTCCAACGGTGGCGTTCCGAGCGCATTGATATCCCTGCCATTGCGGTACATGCACACCACGGTAGAAATGGTTTCCAAGGATGATGTGGCCAATGTGATTCAGCTGATCTACGAAACCCTACTGAAAATCGAACCAACCATGAAGCTCAAATACCATTAAATTCTAAATCAACCGACAACCTTCAACCTAAAAAGTAAAAATGAAAAACAAACTGATAGCACCTTCCATTCTCTCTGCCGACTTTGGTAATCTGCAGCGCGATATCCAGATGCTTAATGACTCCCAGGCCGACTGGATCCATGTGGACGTGATGGACGGGCGCTTTGTACCCAATATCTCTTTCGGATTTCCGGTAATGAAAACCGTGCAGCAGAACGCCAGAAAATTTGTGGATGTGCACCTGATGATCGTGGAGCCAGAAAAATATGTGGAAGAATTTATAGATTATGGGGCAGATCTGGTCTCTGTACACCTGGAAGCCTGTACCCATCTGCACAGAACCATCCATCAGATCCAGGACAAAGGTGCCAAGGCCGGCGTGGTCCTCAATCCTGCTACGCCAGTTCTGATGCTGGAAGATATTATTGCAGATGTGGACCTGGTTTTGCTAATGAGCGTCAACCCTGGATTTGGAGGGCAGAAATTCATCCAAAATACTTACAAGAAAATCAGTGAGACCAAGGATCTGATTCTGAGCAATAATTCCACCGCACTGATTCAGATTGATGGCGGCGTGAATCTGGATAATGCCGGAAAACTCTTCGAGGCCGGCGCAGATGTGCTGGTGGCTGGCAATGCCGTCTTCTCCTCGGAGAGTCCGGAAAAGACCATTGAGCTGATGAAAATATAAACTAAAACTGCTGTCACCCGACAGCAGTTTTTTTTATTTCAACCGATCCAAAATCTTAAATAAAGCATTGCTGATACTTCCGCCCTGATAATTATTCAGGATGATGGAAAAAACATAATTCTTCCCATTTTTGGATGTCTGATAACCTGCAAATGACTTACTGTCTTTGATGGTTCCGCTTTTCATTTTGATGCCGTTTTGGGTAGGAAACCCTTCGTAAAAAGCACTGAACCAGCTTTGTTTTTTGGCATACAATAAAGCCTGCACCTGGGCTTTTGCAGAAACATAATTCTGTGGCGAAAGTCCGCTTCCATCAGCAAAGTTGATCATCATTGGATCAATGCCTTTGGACTTCCAGAAGTCTTTTAAGAAGGCAACGCCGGTTTCAAAACTGGGATTGTTCCGCTTTTCTTTGGCCATTGTCTTGATCAAAGTTTCACCATAAAGATTGATGCTTTTCCTCAAAAACCAATAGACAATTTTATCCAGTGTTGGCGATCTATATTCAAGGATTTGATTCTGCGTTGGTGCTTTTGAAATGGATTTCCCGGTAATCTTCTCATTATAATAAGTCGTTGTTTTCCCCGAAATTGAAACTCCGTTTGCTTCTAAAAATTTTTTGATTTCAACGGCTAATTGCATCGGCGGATTGGGCGTCGCGCCGGAAACTGTTGTCACTTTTCCAGCAGGCAACATGCCGTTGATCATTGCGGTTTCCGAATGCGGAGCGGTGAAAATCAGACTTTGGTCTGAGCTGCCGCCGGTTTTCAGCTCATTGATCCAATTGACATTATCAAGATCATAAGAAAAGCTCTTGAACTGATTGCCATTAATATTGATGTCAAATTGATTCTCCCGCCAGTTCACCCCAAAAGTTCCTGCTCCATAATAATTTCCCAGATCATTCCAAGGCCAGCCACCCGGTGTGCTTTGGAAATCAAAATAAGAATCATCCACGATCAGATTACCGGAAATGGTTTTGATTCCAGCTTTCCTGATGGCTTCTAATAATTGTTGTTTGAAGTTTTCCGGTTTGTAATTTTCCCAACGCCAGCTTCCCAAAGTCGGGTCACCATTGGACATAATATAAAAATTACCATTCAAAGTCCCATTCGATATCTTCCCGGAATAGGAAGCCGTGGTTCTGAACTGATAATCCTTTCCCAGCGTCTCCAGTGCCGCCGCAGACGTGAAGATCTTCTGTGTGCTGGCGGTGGAAAGACCCTTGTTACCATTATATTCATAAACCAGATTTCCATTTTCGTCTGAAACATAAAAAGAAAGATTCGCCGCCACAGCGTTTGAAGTCGAAAGCATTTCTTTCACGGATTGGTTCAGCTGATCAGAAATAGATTGGGTAAAATATGTTTGCGAAAAAAGTATTGGTAATAACAGAATATGTTTCATGGGGGGAAGTATTAAAACTGAAAAGCCTTGCCAAGCTGCATAAGCTGGCAAGGCTTGCTATCGCCTGCAATTTATAAAAATAATTGGATCTATTTAGTTTCCTGATCGTGATTTTCCCCCGTTTCATCCGGCACTGCCAACAGCAGATTATACTGCTCTATCAAGGCATTCAGCTGGTTGATGACCGTGTTGTAAGGCGATGGCGGCGTATCTACCAAAAGATGTAGTGCATTGATCCTGTCTCTCAGAGCATAATAGACTGTATTCGTCTCTTCCCTTTTGGCTTTAAGTGTCTCCGGTGTGGCATTGCCATAATCCTGCGTCCTGTCCAGATAGCGGTTGCTGAATTCCGAATTGATGCTGGCCAATTCTGCCTTCCAGCTTTTCAGCCCAAGTGTATCAATGGCATTGGTAAGCTCAGGTTTGTTGTCCCAATCATTGATCAAACTATTGATAGTCGCTGTCTCTGCCTGGTAATTGAGCCTTGCAATGCCGGAACCATACAGTTTGATATTGGCAAGCAATGCATCCGCAGCTTGTTTCAGAACGCTGTCATAGTGGTAAGCATAGGCTGTGGCCACATAAAAAATCCCGTTGATGGCATCATCCCGCCGGGTATCCAGATCCAGCAGCTCCTGGGAGATGGGATTGGCCAGCGCCTTTTTGAAGAGGCTTTCCAGCTCCTCCACTTTGGATGCCAGCTCGTCGTACTTACTCTCCACCTGCAGGCCTTTCGGGTCGTTTCTGGAAATAATAGACAGAAAATCTTTTTGGAATTGAAGGTAATTGGCATTGCGCAGTTCGCGCAGAAGGATTGAATTGATCATTTGATAATGTTTTTTTGTTAAGGCTTAAAGGTAATTATTTTTTCGGTAAAAGTAACCTGCAGGGCAGCAAATGCTTTTCCCGTGACTGTGAAAGTGCGTCGCAGGGGTGCAGGAGCATTTCCCTGCCACGGGAAAGTCTGTTGCAAGGGTGCAGCACGCTTTCACAGTCATGGGGAAAGTCTGTTGCAGGGGTGCAGGGCCGTCTGCTGATGGGCAAAACGACGTTTTCTGCCCTGCGATGTTTGATTCAGAGTTTAAGGATTGCTGTCCCGTATTTACACCATTTTTTTTGAGTGCCCGTCTATATTAAATAACAACTCCGCAGTCTCTTTGTCATTCAGCAGGAATCTCAACAGTGTAGTTAAGGCCTTTTGAGATTGATTCCCCCGAATCACTTCGCTGAGATTCCTGGCGCAATGACAAAAGCAAACTCCGCAGTCTCTTTGTCATTCCGCAGGAATCTAAACAGTTTACTTAAGGCCTTTTGAGATTGAGTCCCCCGAATTACTTCGCTGAGATTCCTGGCGGAATGACAAAAATGCTGTTAAGACCAAGATGGTTATAGCTTATTCTAATTTCCATCTCTATAAAAAAGCAAAATCTGCAGTCTGTTTGTCATTCCGCAGGAATCTCAACAGTTTAAGTAAAGGTCTATTAAGATTGATTCCCACGAATCACTTCGCTGAGATTCCTGACGGAATGACAAAAATTATGTTAAAAGCAAGATGGTTTAGCTTATTCTACTTTTCCATCAGTATTAAAAAGCAACCTCCGCAGTCTCTTTGTCATTCCGCAGGAATCTCAACAGTGTAGTTAAGGTCTATTAAGATTGATTCCCCCGAATCACTTCGCTGAGATTCCTGACGGAATGACAAAAATTATGTTAAAAGCAAGATGGTTATAGCTTATCTGTATTAATAATTATTTGTTAAATACCCTTGCCGCAGCAGTGATAATGTCCTTAATCCCTAACTTTACTTCAAATTTGAAAAGATGCCGAAGAAGAACCGTAAAAAAGAAGAATTGTATAATGTGATCACCCATGGTTTGGGCATTGTTCTGTCCGTGGCCGCATTGGTTCTAATGACCTATTATTCCGTGATCAGTGGTAGTGGCATTGCGATTGCGAGTTCGCTGGTCTTCGGGATCAGTTTGATACTGCTCTACTCTGCTTCTACCGTCTACCATGCGGTTTATAAGCTGAAGTGGAAGAAAATCTGCCAGAAGATCGACCATCTCAGCATCTATATTTTGATTGCCGGCACCTACACGCCGGTGGCGCTTCTGGGCCTGAAGGGTGCCTGGGGCTGGAGTATGTTCGGCGTCATCTGGGGACTGGCCATCATTGGGTTTATCTTTAAATTTTCGCCGCTGAGGCGCAATGAAAAAATCTCGCTTTCGCTGTATGCACTGATGGGCTGGATTTCGCTGGTCGCTATCAAACCGATGATCGAGAATCTCTCTACCGGCGCATTGACGTTAATTATTGCGGGCGGGCTATGCTATACCTTCGGGATTTATTTCTATGCCAAGGACAGAAAACCTTTCTATCATCCCATCTGGCACCTCTTTGTTTTGGGTGGCAGCGTGATGCACTTCTGTGCGGTTTTCTTTTTTATTCTGCCTTAGCAGCTTTGCTTCTATTATGGATCTATTAAAATAAAAAGATTTTTTTGTCGATGTTCCAGTGGCGGTATATGGTCAGTTTGATAGATTCATTCATTCCTTCATTCCTTTCTTCAATTAAACCTATGTTAATCAGCTCTAAACGGTGCGATGTAAGAAAACAATGTCATTGAATTGCGGTTCTGGAATGCTTATCGTAAATTTGAGCCAATTAAAATTAAAATAGATATGTCTAAAGCCATTTCTCAAGTGCCTTTTGCACAAAACGAACCGGTCAATGCTTATGCTCCGGGTTCTGAAGAGGTAAAAAGCCTGATTGCCACTTATAAAAAAATGTGGAAAGAAAAGACCGAAATCCCAATGGTGATCGGTGGAAAAGATATCAAAACAGATAAAAAAGTACAGTTAAGTTCGCCTCAGGACCATCAGCACGACTTTGGTTTCTATTACGAAGGCGATATGTCCCACGTGGACCAGGCCATCGAATCTGCTCTTGCTGCAAAAGCTAAGTGGAATGCATTGGGCTGGGAACACAGAGCTTCAATTTTCCTGAAGGCCGCTGACCTTTTGGCAGGACCTTACAGAGATGTGATCAACGCTGCAACAATGATCGGTCAATCCAAAAATGTTCATCAGGCTGAGATTGATGCCGCTTGTGAATTCATCGATTTCCTGCGTTTCAATGTAGAATTTATGACTGAGCTCTATGCTGAGCAGCCGGTTTCTGATGCAGGCATCTGGAACCGTGTAGAATACAGACCGCTGGAAGGTTTCTGTTTTGCGGTGACGCCTTTCAACTTCACCGCCATCTCCGGGAACCTGCCGGCTTGTATGGCAATGATGGGCAATGTGGTGGTTTGGAAACCTTCTGACAAGCAAGTTTATTCAGCGAAAGTCATTATGGACGTTTTGAAAGAAGCCGGACTTCCAGATGGTGTTATCAATATGATCTTTACAGACGGAAAAGAAACGGCTGAGAAAGTTTTGGCTCATCCGGACTTTGCAGGACTTCATTTTACAGGTTCTACAAAGGTTTTCCAGGGAATGTGGAAAATGATTGGCGATAATATCCACAACTACAAATCTTATCCAAGAATCGTTGGAGAAACCGGCGGAAAAGACTTCGTAATGGTTCATCCTTCTGCGAATGTTGAAGCAGTTGCAACAGGTTTGGTGCGTGGCGCTTTTGAATACCAAGGACAGAAATGTTCTGCTGCATCCAGAGCTTACGTTCCAAAATCGCTTTGGAATGAAGTAAAAGCGGTGATGGAAGCTCAAATCAAAACCATCAAAGTGGGTTCTCCGGAAGACCCGTCCAACTTCGTCAATGCAGTTATTGATAAAAATTCTTTCGAGAAATGTAAAGGTTACATCGACAGAGCTGAAGCTTCCAACGATGCGAACGTGATCATCGGTGGAAAATACGATGACAAGAAAGGATGGTTCGTGCATCCAACTGTTATCGAAACCATCAATCCTTATTACGAAAGTATTGTTGAGGAAATCTTCGGCCCGATCCTGACGGTTTACGTTTATGAAGATGAAAACTGGGCAGATACTTTGAAATTAGTTGATACTTCAACGCAATATTCTTTGACCGGTTCTATCTTTGCACAAGACAGATATGCAATTGACGAAGCGTACAAAGCTTTGGAAAATGCATCCGGAAACTTCTATATCAATGACAAACCGACCGGAGCCGTTGTAGGACAGCAGCCTTTCGGAGGTTCCAGAGCGTCGGGAACCAATGACAAGGCGGGTTCTAAAATGAACCTGACACGTTGGGTTTCTGTACGCAGTATCAAGGAAACTTTTGTCTCTCCAAAAGATTATAAATATCCATATTTAGGTTAATTAACAATTTTAGTCTAAAAAATAAACCACAACAGTCACAAAAGTTTGTCTGAAGTTTAGATTTTCAAAAGAGCAAAAAGGAGATGTTTTCATTAGACTTTTTTGAACTTTTAAGATTTAAAATCATTTAATTTTTTGTGACTTTTGTGGTTTTTCTAATTATTATTACAAATGAAAAAAGCACTTATTATAGTTGACGTTCAAAATGACTTCTGCGAAGGCGGCGCTTTGGCCGTTCCGGAAGCTAACAGCGTCATTCCTTACATCAATCTTCTGATGGAAGAGAATGAGTATGATGAAATCGTTTTGACTCAAGACTGGCATCCAGCCAATCATAAAAGTTTTGCATCCAATAATGGGAAGAATGTTGGAGAAACTATTTCACTCAATGGTGTTCCGCAGTTTATGTGGCCAGACCATTGTGTTCAAGGCACTTTTGGAGCAGAGTTCCATAAAGATTTGAATCGTGATAAAGTCACCCACATCATCCAAAAGGGAAAAAATGTAGAGATTGACAGCTACAGCGGTTTCCAGGATAACAATCATTTTATGAAAACCGGTCTTGAAGATTACTTAAAATACAACGATATTCAGCTGGTAGAGATTGTTGGATTGGCTTTGGATTATTGTGTGAAGTTTACAGCGATTGATGCTTTCAATGCCGGATTCATTACTTGTCTGCACTTCAACGGTACAAAAGCCGTGAATGTAAAGCCTGATAGTGCCAGGAATACGATTTATGATTTGGTGGAGAAAGGAATAACAGTTTTAGGATAGACAAACATTCTCTTTGTCATTCTGAAAGAATCTTTAAAATAGAGGCTTAGATTCTTTCAGAATGACAAAATTGAATTTAAAGGCTGAGATTTTCTCAGTCTTTTTTATTGATTCCTGAATTTCCTTTTCAATTTGGTTTTATGTCTGGAATAATGCGTCTGGTCCGAGGCTTTATCAGTCGAAATCACGCTGATATTGCCATCCACTTCCAGAATCGCTAACTTTACTTCTGAGACCTTTTCGATGCCGTGTTCGTGAACGGCCTCTTCCAATTCATCTTCGGAAATGGAGACTTTCTTTAAAATTTCGGGATACACTATTCCATCTTTGACTAAAATGTAAGGATGGTCTTCTATCAACTCCCGGATTTTTTGATTCTTGAAAATGAATTTCTTAACAACAAAATTCGCCACAAATAAAACCAAAGCGGCGACAATGCCGCCTTCCAAACTGCTGTTGGAGCCAACCATTGCATTCTGGACTGCATTACTTATCAAAAGCAAAAGAATTACATCACCAGCATTGAGCTGAGACAATTGATTTTTCCCAAAAACACGAACGGCGATGACCATAAAAAAGTAAACTGCCAAGCAGCGCAAAACGATATCAAGAATTGGATTCACGGTTAAAATATTAATTATTAAATATAGAGAGTTTTCCAGATATCCTCAAGTATAATTAGGAACTTTTGACACACTAAAATATTTGAACTATATTTGAATTAAAACTAACAAATGAGACCACTGCTTTTACTATTCCTAATGTCAGTTTGCATACTATCTTGCAAAAAGAAAGTCGAAAAAGTCCCGGCTATTGATAAACGGGAAATCACCGTTGATACGATTTATACCCAGAAGAAAAATCTATCTGATTTCCATATCTTCGATTTGTATTCTATGGAAAATGACGGCAGTTACAACACATTCATTTCATTATCTGATATTTACAATGATTCCCTCGCCATCCCTGAGGATATTATTCAGAATCAAAAAACCAGGACATTTGCCGAATTGAAGCATTTTGAATTGACTGGAAATTACCGTGAAAAATTACTCAAAGGAACTTCCCTGTCAGAAATTGACACCTTGTTTCTTTACGATTATAAAAATGCAAGGTTGCAGAAATTTCCTATTCGTGATTTGAAATCGGTCGCCAATCTCAATCTTTACACCAGCGAAGGTGAAGAAATTTCCGATTACGATTATATGATTGGTTTCGAACTGAATCAGACAGAAAGCTCCCAAGAAAAAGCTATGGATAAAACGAATTATAGTTTGGCATATTTCGGAAAGAAAAATCCATTCTCGGGAGAAAAGATGGTTCCAATTCACTGGAAAAAAACAACTGCCGAAGAATATCCTTTGTCATTGAAAAATCAAAAAAATCTCGGCGATACTTACACGGCAAAATTTGAAAATTTCACATACTATCTTCAAGATTTCACAGGTGAATACGGCAATTCTAAAAGACAACTAGCTGTGCTGAAAGACCGCAAAATAATCTATGCAAAAACGTTTTCCTTAGGCGAGGGTGCAGATTTCAGTCCGTTGAATTTTGTCAATAATAATGATTACGATGATTGGCAATGGACGGGAAGATTGTTCAAGGATAAGCCGCCCGTTGTGTTTGGTTTTGTGTCAGAATCATTCGGATGCAGCTCTATCAATTTTTTAGACCAGTCTTATCCAGATTTTTATATCGATTGTGACAACAGGCATTGATTTTAATGATTCAAATATGAAGTATTTAAGTTTATTGTTTTTATCATTCGCCCTTTTATCTTGTCAAATGGGAAACGAGGATATTGTAAAAGTGGAATTCATTAGTATTTGTGGAGGAAAAGGCTGCAAAAGTCATAGTTCTTTATTTACCAGAGACAGTATTACGGAAACTACCTTCAACTGGAATCCTGAGACGATGAAAAAACAAGAAGAGCAAACACACCCGAAAATTGGGAAAAACTTTTGAAAAATGTAGATATTGAAGCTTTTGAAAATATAAAATCTGACTCCGGAAGATATCAGTCTGACGGAACAGATGAAGTTATTGTCATCCATTTTTCCAATCACAAAAAGCTCAAGGTTTCCAATGGAGAAAGTGACAATCTGTATTACCCAAGAATTCAGAAATTATATAAAAGCCTATGAGATATAAAATCAATACGTTCCTACTGCTAAGTGCTATTCTGAGTTTCAGTGTTCAATCTTGTAAAAAGGAAAATCAGCAGGAAAGTCTTACCAAAACTGATGTTCAAAAAACCAAAGACACTTTAACTTCAGAATCTGTTTCGGCCGGTAAAAACGAAAAGGACATTCAATACATCATCAATGTTGAGAAAATAGATTCGGTAGATTACTATCATTTTGCAATAAAATCTACAACTACTCAACTAAAATTATCTAAAATCACGGACTTTAATCAAGCCCGAAAATTGTTAAAAGGCATAGTCGAATTCAATGATAAGTCTGAAGATGGAGACCAATCTGCTGTCAAAAAAATACATTTCAGAAACGGAAAAGAATATGGCAATAAAAATGAGTACGATTACCACTATTTTGTAGCCTATTATCCTGAGGAAGACATTTTACTTTGTGAAGGCGGACATACCACGGACATCAGTTTTAATTTATCGAATGGAAAAGAAACCGAGGAAACCGGAAACCCTGACTACATCAATTTTTCACCCAAAAGTGAATTCCGTTTGAATGGTCATTTCGGAGGTCAGGAATGTTCTTCCTATTTCATCCAAAAGAAAATTGGTAATGATTATGTGAAGATTATTCAGTTGGATGAAGAATTTGAAAAATTGACCAAAGTTTGGCTTTGCGTTGTTAGTGGAGCGTTTTGGACGGATGATAACACTTTATATCTAACGGAAGGAAGTAATTTTGAAGGACCTAAAAAATATTTCAAAGTGAAAATTATTGAAAAGTAAAGGCCTAAATTCATACAACTTAGATTGAAAAACAAACCTTCAATTGTATAATTCTTCACTATATTTGATTATAATATTAAAGTAATTATGATAAAGAAATTATTATTAGCATTCAGCTTTTTGGCTGTATCAATGGTTTTCGCACAGAAAAATAATGACCAACAATCTGTTGCCGACGCTTCTGAAAAACTTAGATTGGCAATGATTAGCGGAGACAAAGCTGTTTTAGAATCCTTGATTCTACCAGAATTAACTTACGGCCACTCTGGAGGTCATATTGATGATGCTAAGGAATTTGTAGAAAAACTGGTCAGTAAAAAATCCAATTTTCTGACGATTGACAACACCAATCAATCCATCCAAATTGTAGATAAAACAGCAATTGTCCGAAATCATTTATATGCAACAACGGCAGACTTAGGAAAAGAGCCGGGCGAAGTGAGTCTGGATATCTTGTACGTTTGGCAAAAAACTAAAAGCGGCTGGAAATTGCTGGCTAGACAGGCTGTGAAGGCGGAGAAGAAAAAGTAAAAACTATAATATAAAGATTTCTGAATGTTCAAAATCCAACAAATCCTTGACAAATACGACTTCCAAAAAAGAACTGAAAAATCAAAAGAAAGTATGGAGAAAATTGAAAGTGAAATAAATTTTATATTTCCTGAAGATTATAAATTCTTCGCAAAAAATTATATTGAAAATGAATGTATTATAGGAGATAACTTTTTTAGACTTTGGGATTTTGATGAACTTTTAGAAATAAATAATGATTATGGAATTCTAAAAATCTTACCAATACTATTGGAATTGGAGAAAACGGAAGTTCAGAATTTATAGCAATCGAATTAATTGAAAATTATGAATTATGAATATAGAATTGTTCTCTCTCCATTTATCGATTTAGACAAATCTTTTAACATAGAAATTGGAAATTCTTTCACTAATTTTTTTGAACGATTAGAAAATGGAATTGATTGGTTTAAATAAATTAGAATACAAAAAAATCCGTCTCGCAAGCGGATTTTCATTTTTAAGATTGTAAAATGTCTAACTTCTAATATCTGACATTTAAAATCTATCTTATTTTCTTCTCTTCAATTCCTTACTAATCAAACCAAGTTCTCTCCCAGTTTGTCCGGCAACAGACGTATTTTCCTGCGCTCTTCTAGTGAGATAAGGAACAACATCTTTCACTGGTCCATAAGGCAAATATTTCGCAACATTGTAATTTTTGTCCGCAAGATAATAAGTGATGTTATCGCTCATCCCGTAAAGCTGTCCAAAATAGATGTGCGGATTGTCGTGCTCCAGACCTTTGGCTTTCATTTTATCCATTACCAATTCGGAGGAAATCTCGTTGTGTGTTCCGAAAAATGCAGAAACCTTATCCAGATGTTCCATCACAAAATCGATTCCGGCATTGTAATTATCATCCGTTGCTTGTTTGCTTGGCTGGATTGGATCCGGATAATTTTGCTCCTCGGCTCTTTTTCTTTCCTTTTCCATATATGCACCACGAACAATCTTATAACCAATAAAATAACCTTTTTCTCTGGCTCTTTCCAGATGTGCGTTCATATAATCCAATCGGCCGGTTCTGTACATCTGGATGGTGTTCCAAACGATGGCTTTTTCCTTGTTGTATTTTTCCATCATTTCCTCACAAAGCTGATCAGCCGCATCCTGCATCCAGGTTTCCTCGGCATCCACCATCACTTTTTTATCACTTTCATAACAAAGTTTGCAAACTTCATCAAAACGCGTCACTACTCTATTCCATTCTTCTTTCTGACTGGTTGTCAACTCTTTTCCTTTTCCAACCGATTCATAAATATCAATCCTTCCAAAAGCGGTCGGTTTGAAAACGATAAACGGAATCGCAGGATTTCCTACGGAAAAACGCACAATATCCTTGATTTCTTTACAAACCGTATCAAAAACTTCCTCTTCTTCCTTCCCCTCAATCGAGTAATCGAAGATACTTCCAACGCCTCGTTTGAACATCTGTTTCACCACTTTCATACTTTCTTCTCGGGTTTCGCCACCGCAAAACTGTTCAAACAAAGTCTGCTTCACAATCCCGTCAACGAACGGAAAATTGTTCCTAACTGTAAAATTGAGAAGAGAGACGCCAATATTGGTCACTGCAGGCTGTTCAATCGCCTTGAACATCCAATAGGCTTTTTTAAGCTGAGCGTCGGTTTTATCGGCAAAAGCCAATTTGGTATCATTGAAAAGACTCATATCCGGAATTTGGTCTCAAATGTAAATAATATTTCGATTTTCAAATGGATTTTAAAGCTAAATTTTATCAGAAATATAAAATAAATTCTTCAGAAAATCGATACTTCACCATAACTCAAAATCTTTAGAATTAATTATAATTTTCACGCATAATTGTTATTAATTATTAAAAATAAAACCCTTTCAAAGTTGAACTTAAAAAGGGCATTTTATCTTAAACCTTAAAAGTCACAAAAGAAAAAATTAAATTGATTTCAGCTTTTGGTTAACTTAAGAGGCAATATAACTTTTGTGCCTTTTGTGGTTAATTTATCAATGCAAGAAATGTCTCATTCCTGTAAATAACATTGGAATTTTGTGTTCATTCGCCGCTTCAATGGATTCATTATCCCGCATACTTCCGCCCGGCTGAACGATGGCTTTAATGCCTTCCTGAGCGCAGAAATCTACGACATCTCTGAAAGGGAAAAACGCATCCGAGGCCAGAACCAGCTCACCTTCGAATTTAGATTTTGCTCTTTCAATCGCTTGTTGCGTTGCCCAGATTCTATTTACTTGTCCACCACCGATTCCGATGGCCTGAACGCCGTTTGAAACGACAATCGCATTGGATTTCACATATTTAACAACCCTTTGAGAGAACAGCAAAGCTTTTCTTTGTTCTTCTGTCGGAGCCGTTTCTGTCATCAATTTGATATTTTCTGAGAATTGGTCATCCGCATTCTGAACCAGCATTCCGCCATCGATTTTTACCCAAACTTGTTTGTCGGTAACAGCGTTTTTGATTTTGATGATTCTAAGGTTTTTCTTTTTCCTGAGAATTTCCAAAGCTTCCTCGTCAAAGTCGGTTGCCATTACAATCTCAAGGAAAGTTTTGTTTAATTCTTCAGCTGTTGCAGCATCCACTTTATAATTCATTCCGATGATGCCACCGAAAATAGAAATCGGGTCACATTCGAAAGTTTTGGCGTAAGTTTCCAAAGCTGTTGTTCCAACCGCTACCCCGCAAGGCGTGGAATGTTTTACTGCACAGCAAGCCATTTCTTCTTTGAACTCATTAACCACTTTCCAACACAAATCCATATCACGAAGATTATTGAAAGACAATTCTTTACCTCCCAAAATCTCAAAATCTTTCATGGCACCATTTTCGAAAGTCGAAGTATAATAAGCGGCAGACTGATGTGGATTTTCACCATATCGAAGGTCAGAAACCTTTTTGTAAGAAGCATTCAGATAAGTTGGATATTCCTCGTCCAAAAGCATACTGGAAATCGCTGCATCATAAGCAGAAGTCAGATTGAAAACTTTTCCGGCTAATTTCTTCCTTGTTTCAATAGTTGAATCTCCGTTAGCAGACATTTCGTTTTGAACAACCTCATAATCATTCACATCTGTCAAAACCGTAACCGAATTGAAGTTCTTAGCTGCAGAACGCAACATAGAAGGACCTCCAATATCGATGAATTCTACTTTTTCGTCAAGGGAAATAGCTTTATTCACGTTTTCAAAAAACGGATAAAGATTTACAATCACCATATCAATCAGCTCGATTTCGTATTCCTGAACTGTTTTCATGTGCTCCTCATTGGAACGAACTGCCAACAATCCTCCGTGAACTTTTGGATGAAGGGTTTTCACTCTGCCGTCCAGCATCTCCGGAAAATCGGTTACTTCATCAATTTGGATAGGATTAAGACCCGCGTCTTTCAAATGTTTAAATGTCCCGCCTGTGGAAATCAATTCGTAATGATTAGCTTCCAAAAATCTGGCAAAATCAACCAGACCACTTTTGTCGGAGACGCTAATCAATGCTCTCTTTTTGTTCATCTTTTCTTTCAAATTTTACTTTTTACAGCTTTATTCAAACTGTGATTGACCGGTTCTTTCACCTCCGGATTTCTATTATTAGATCGCTCCAACAGAGCTAGTAGATTTAATCATATATTTAAAGTGAAATTTAATTAAAATTCATAAACAATTGCATTGTAATTATTTATAACTTAAAAATTAATTTTAACTTTAAATTAATTTTTTAAAACCAAATCAATGGCTTTTGGAAAAATATCATATTCAACCTGATGAACTTTTTGAGCTAATGTTTCAGTTGTATCATTTTCATCCACATCAAATTTGCCTTGCATAATAATCTCACCTTCATCGATTCCGGACGTCACAAAATGGACGGTCGCACCGCTTTCTTTTTCTCCGGCTTCAATCACTGCATTGTGAACGTGATGTCCCCACATTCCTTTTCCTCCGAATTTTGGCAACAACGCCGGATGAATATTAATGATCTTACCTTCCCATTTTTCGCAGAACTCAGGTTTCAAAATGGATAGAAAGCCTGCCAGGACAATCAAATCTGTATTTTCCGGAATTGCTTTTTCTAAGTTATCAGAAAAGTCTTTTCCGCGATTGACTAATTGAGTCGGAATGTTATGTTTTTTTGCTCTTTCCAATCCGACGCATTCTCTGTCTGCAATGACAAGATTCACTTTTGCATTTCGGATTTCTCCGCTGTCAATGCAGTCAATGATTCTCTGAAGATTAGTCCCTGAACCTGAAATTAAAATGGTAATATTTTTCATTATTGTAAAATGTAAAAAGTATTAATGTATTAATGATTTTTTAAAATCGTTAATACTTTTTACGTAAATACATTTATACAATTAAATTTATTTTCTCGCTTCCTTCCGTAATTTCTCCAATTTCGTACGCATCTTCCAGAAGGTCAAGGATTTTTTCAGAATGCTCGGCATCGGTTACCAAAACCATTCCCACGCCCATATTGAAAGTGCCGTGCATTTCTTTTCTGTCGATATTTCCACGTTTTTCCAGTTCTAGCATAACCGTCGGAACTTTGATTTTGGATTCATCGATAGTGGCGCAAAGTCCTTCCGGGATGATTCTCGGAACATTCTCATACAGCCCGCCTCCTGTGATGTGCGCTATACCGCAAACCGGAACCTCTTCCAATACTTTGTGGATGTCTTTGTAATATAATCTTGTCGGCACAAGCAAAGTCTCATACAATGGTTTTCCTTCGAATTCTTCTTCGAAATTCGGGAAAATCTTTCTTACCAAAGAAAATCCGTTGGAGTGAAATCCGGAACTCGGAATCGCAATGATTTTGTTTCCTTTTCTGATTTTGGAACCATCGATGATCTGATCTTTTTCTACAATGCCCACGCAAAATCCTGCGACATCATAATCACCTGGTTGATACATTCCCGGCATTTCAGCCGTTTCACCACCTATCAAAGCGCAATTGTTATCCTTGCAGGCATTGACCATTCCCAAAACGATTTCTGCAGCAATGTCGGAATCCAGTTTTCCGCAAGCCAGATAATCCAGGAAAAATAATGGTTTTGCGCCGTGACAAAGGATATCGTTGGCGCACATGGCAAAACAGTCGATGCCGATAGAATCGTATTTTTTGGAATCCAAAGCCACTTTCAGTTTCGTTCCAACACCGTCTGTTCCGGAAACCAAAACCGGATTCTTGTAGCCGGCAATCTCATAGAACGCACCGAAACTTCCCAGATTGTTCAGAACATTTTTGTTATGGGTCTCAGCAACGGCAGATTTGATCTTGTCAACGGTTTTGTAACCTTCTTCTTTATCTACACCTGCCGATTTATAGGTATTGCTCATTTTTACTTTCAGAATTTCGATTCTTTCGATTCTTTCAGGCAATGACACCTGAAAGAATCTTGGAATTCATTAGATTTATTTCAAACTTACTTTTTCACTTTTGCTCAATAAAAAAGCCGACAATCGTGTAGATTGTCGGCCGTTATTTTAGTGCACAAGTTCGGAGGTGTTTCTGTAATTCTTTAGGCAAGAATTAGGAATGGTCTCAAATTGAACTTGTCGATATATCATTGTCCTGATTTGATCACAAAGTTAAGCAATCTTCATCTTAAATTCCAAAAGCTTATCCGAAAAAGTTTTTGACTGCTGCCAATTTCTCCTGAAACTCAGCATTCTTTTCTTCATCCACAATACCTTTTTCTGTGTCGAAAGTCTCTTTGTACTTAGGCAACACAAAACTTTGCAGGACTGTAGCACCGCTGGATTTGGCTCTAGCTTCGAAGGCTGCAACTACATTTTTTCCGCCGCCTGGCCCTGTAGCGGTAGCCAGAACGAACACCGGTTTTTCGCCGAAATGCTTTCTGTCTTTGATTCTGGAAATCCAGTCGAAAATATTCTTGAATGCTGTAGTGTAGGTACTGTTGTGCTCGGCAAAGGCGATGATCAGCAGATCTGCAGCGTCAATTTTCTCGGCAAACCTCAAAGCCAGAGCCGGAATACCGTCATGCTTCTCACGGTCTACACTGAAGATCGGCATCTCATAGTCGTTCAGGTCAAGGACTTCTACTTCTGCACCTTCGAATTGTCTGGCGGCGTATTCCGCTAATATTTTGTTGATGGATTCTCTGGAGTTACTGGCTCCGAATGCTAGTATTTTCATTCGATAAATTTTAAAGCACCAAATGTAAACACTTTTAGTGAAATTCGAGCCACCGCCGGATTCTAATTCAGTTTTAAAAACCTTAGTTCGATTATGATTCAGTCAATAAACAATGATAATCAGCTTCTTAAAAAAAAGATTTAAATGCGTCGGGCTCCAGCCTGTTGGAGAATCTCCAGATTCAGGAGCTTTAGGCTAAATTTATAATAGGTTTGGGCTAAAGCCAACTCCTAGTCTTCATGATTAAAAGGAGCCAAAGCCCATTAACATTGATATTTACAAATATTCTATTCATCGAGTTCAGGTCAAAACAAAAAAAAATTGGACCGAAAGATCCAATTTTATTCTAGTTATTAAGGAGGAGTCTACTTCACAGCCATCATAGCTTTCTGGGATTCGGAAAGGTGATGCTCCAATGTGGAAACTGTTTTGCCTGCCCAAGACTTCAGTGTAGCTTCTGTACCTTTGGAAGCCTCTTCCTTAAAGGCAGCAACATCTTTTTTATGATCGCTCACCATCATATCCGTGTAAGCCTTGTCGAAGTCGGCACCTTTTTTCATTTTAAGATCATCGTACATCTTCTGCTGGTCGGCATCCATGCTGGTAGGTAATTTATAGCCTACGGTAGAAGCCCACTGCTTCAGTTCATCGTTAGCTTTACCATGGTCTTTCGCCATCATGGCTCCCAAATTTTTTACTGTAGTACTGCTGGCGTTAGTGGCTGCCAGCTGTCCCATCATCACTTCCATCATTCCGCCTTTTGCAGCGGCATCTGCGAAGGATTTATCCTGGATACTCAGGTCTGCCTTGCTGGCATCTGATGCTGCCGTGGTAGCAGAATCCATTGGCATAGATGTATTGTCCATGGCCATTCCTGTGGAGTCGGTGGTCATGGTCATGCTGTCGCCTGTCGTATTCATGGTGGTTGTGTCTTTTTTGTTACAAGCCATCATTGCTGCAACTGCCAATAGGCTTAATACTGAATTTTTCATATCGGTAAGTATTTAGTGTGTTGCTGTTGTCGTAACAATTTATCTGCCAAAAGATTAATTCATTTTCGTGTTTTCGATATTTAGGTTTACCATTCAGCAGATCTAAAGCAAAAAAAATGCTGCAGACAAGCGTTAACAATCATTGTGGTCTGCAAATTGATATGCAACAGATATATCCACTTTTTATAGAAAATAACTTAACACCCTTTCACGCTATGATATTTGATAAGAACTTTTTGAAAATGAACGGAGAGGATGGTTTCTTCATCTTCCAGGGCAATAGCAGCCTGATTAATCCTTATAATGACAATCCTTACATGATCAGTTCGCTCCAGAGACTGAAACAGCGACTAACCTGCAGAAGAAAGCAGTCTGTGATTGATGCATGCCTGGATGATTATAAGGATGATATTGTAGAAAAGCCGCAGCTGAACACAGTGTTTAACACGGAGCTGCAGCCGGAGCGAAACTCTTTTAAAGACTACGCAAAATCCTCTTATCAGAAAGTGCTCAAGGATCTTGAACATCTTCAAAACCTGATTGACAAATTAAGCATCAATGAAGTGACATTATAAACTCACGAATTCTTTACAATACATAACCCGGGCTTTGCTTCGGGTTTTTTCTTGACAATTATCAACGAAAAAAGATCCGAACATTAGTGTCCGGATCTTTTCTAACGCTTTTAATAAGAATAAGTTTTATAAGGTTTGTTCAGCATGCTGACCTTCTTTAATTTCTTCTACCATCTTGGCGTTGAAAGCCGGCAAATCTTTAGGTGTACGGCTGGTCACCAGACCTTTGTCTGTTACCACTTCGCTGTCTTCCCATTGTGCGCCAGCATTTTTCAGGTCAATGCTGATGGACTCTACCGAAGTCATTTTTCTGCCTTCCACTGCTTCTGCGCTGATCAGGATCTGTGGTCCGTGGCAAATCGCTGCTACAGGCTTGTGCTGCTGGAAGAATTCCTTTACAAAGGAAATTGCGGCTTTATTGGTTCTCAGCTGATCCGGATTGATTACACCACCAGGCAATACCAAAGCATCATAATCAGAAGCCGATACTTCGTCCAGGGTTTTATCTACAGGATATTCTTTGCCCCAGTCTTTTTCTGCCCATGCTTTGATGGTTCCGGATTGGGGACTCACAATGTGCGCGGTCCAACCCTGCTGTTCCAAATGTTCTTTTGGAGAACTTAATTCACTTTCTTCGAATCCGTGTGTTGCCAGGATGGCTACTTTCTTTGACATAATAAATTATTTTTTGGTGTTAATATGCGTGTGTCTAAGAAAATATGATGCCGCAGCGGAAACTCTAAATTATAAAAGTTTGTTAATTGTTGGGTGTTGTGTGATAAGGTAGTAGATTTCGGTTTTTAGGTACTAGTTGAGGAATGGTGATTGCAGGATGCAGGATGATCAAAATAGAAACTTAGTGGAGCAACATTTTATTGACTTTTGAGGATAGTAGAATATCTTTTGCTCAATAAATTGGGTGTTATTTGTTTTATAAATTTGAGATCAGTAACTTGCCTTTAAAAAATTATGAGATGACAGCACAGGAACTTGCAGGGCATTACAGTATAGAAGGTAGCAATCAGGAAATGGGCGGCGGTACTTATCATGGTTTTCTTACACTGAGCCTGGACAGCAATGCCCGGATCCTGGCCCGGTGGATCATTGGAGAGCATACCCAGGAAGGCTACGGTTTTTTTAAGGATGATATTCTTGTAATCAATTTCAGGTACGAAGGTGATGAAGGCAAGATCTATAAAGGCGTAGCTGTCTACCGCTGTCTAAACGCCAATATTTTAGACGGCTTCTGGTCGGAGAAGCATGGAGATCCCATGTTTCTGGGGAGTGAGTATTGTGTGAAGATCCAGGCGATGGAGTTTTTGAACTAAGAAGATGCCCTTAACTTTTTATATCCCACAAATTAAAAAACCTGAGACGGTGCTCAGGCTTTTCATTATTTTTTTCGATTAGGGTTCAGCTGTTTTCCTCGGTTTCCTTGGTTTTTATCGTAATGTTCATTGGTACCATTGGTACCTTTGTTGGCATTCTGCATATTACCATTGTTCTGTTGAGGTGTAATTTTCTTTTTCATTGTTTTTAAAGTTTAAATAATTAATAATGGTTTGTGCAATTTCTTCTCCGGTTTTATTGGTGACATTTATTACAAGATCATAATGATACTCTTGCGTATAATCAACCTGATAGGAATTTAAAAACTGACTTTTAAAACTTTCGTTTCTCTCATTTACAGTCTCAAAACTTTCATCGGGACGATTTGCTGATTTAAGCCGTTCAACCGCATCTTCCTCGCTTATCCTCAAAAATACATGAAAGGCATTCTCAACAAACTTAAAACCCATCCTGTAGTCTATGACAAGACTGTCTTTTTGGTTACAGAAATTCGAAAAGTCATCATCTATTTCCTGATCAATCAGAGGGTTCTCTTTACATTTTTTCTGAAATTCTGTAATGTGAAGTCCTTCTTTTTCAGCTCTTTTCCTCATTCGGACGCCCAGTGAAACAAATTCATAACCAAGTGTCCCTGCCAACAGCTTTCCTACAGTTGTTTTTCCCGAAGCCACTTCTCCGGATAAAGTAATTTTTGTTTTCATATTTAAAGACTAATTGTTCTACTTCCAGTTATAAACTCCTTTTCTGTTGATGAAATTCTGATAGTTGTAGTTCATCTTAAAATAAGTCCTTTCAACACCGTTGCTGAGAATAGACTCGCTGTATTCCTGCATTCCGTTTTTATTGGTATAAAATCTTCCGGCGGGATCTATCATTACATAGCTGTCTTTCATTTCAATGTTATTTTCTCTTACCAGAATTCCTTCATCCTGCAACTGATGATGATTTGCAATAAATGCACTGAACATTTCATCGGTAATCACAAACTCATCAATATGTTTGTCGTTCTCTCCTTTAATAGGCAATACCTGAAATACTTTCCATCGCTCCGGTTTTGCATATTCTATAAGCTCTTTCATCGATTCCTGAAAATTCAATTGATGAACAACTGTGTTGATTTTTAAGCGGTATCCGTATTTTTTAATTTTATCAATCAACTTGAAATACTCTTCCTTTGTGTACACCTTTTTACCTGTTACCGCTCTCCCCGATTTAAGATTGGTTTCATCAGTAAGACTGTCAATGCTTAAAATGATCCAGTCGAGAATTTCTTTATTCTGTTCTAAAAACGCTTCGTTAATCCTGCTTCCATTGGTTACAATCATCGTTGTCATTCCCCATTTTTTAGCTTCTGAAATAAGATCGGAAATCCATGGGCATAAAGTAGGTTCGCCACCGGCAAACGTTATTTTTTCAAATCCGAATGCTGCAAGTTCACTCACAAGCTGCAGCGACTGTTCTTTTGGCAGATGTCCTTTCGGGAGTAGCTTTTTGGCATCATAAAACGGAGCAAAGCAAAACTTACATCTCATATTACACGGCTCCCAAAGATGATAGTTTACAGAAGGAATAATTCCTTCAAAAGGTGTTTTCATAGTTTGTTTAACAGATTTTTTGTTACCCTGTACCTCTATCAAAACAACATCCGAACTGTATAAAAAAAGCGCTTCCGGAAACAACATCGGAGGCGCAGGAATAAGAGCTATTTTTTGAGTCATGAAAGCGGTCAGCCAAATGCTCTTCTAATGGCAGGCTGGTAATTCTCGGACACTTTGATGGTCACCGACTTCGTTTTTCCCGGACCGTCAAAAATGCTGATCTCAATTTTTTCTGTCTTGGGATTGTATGCTTTTATATACTTCTTATTTACACGAAAAGACTTGTGAATCGTGACAAACTGGGATTTCAAAAGACCACTCTCTTCCATTCTTGTAAAGGAAAAATCGATCAGGCTGGCAGGCGCACTGTTGATGAAATAGATTTCCTTATTATTGGACGCATTTTTATTGGCACAGAGATAGACAATATCATCAATAAGAATACGGTTCTTCTTCTTATTGAATTCCAAGGTCACATATTGCGGAGGCGAAAAGAAATTCACTTCCTGCAAAAAGCGTTTTAAACTTTTGACAAACTGTTCTTCTTTAAACGGTTTAGTGATATGGTCAACACTGATTTCTGCATCCCGTTTCAAATTCTCGATATCTCTCACATAATTCTTTACATCTCCTGTAAACAGTACGGGAAGCTGTATGTCCTGAGCTACATCCATCCCCGTCATACTGTCATTGCCCAAATCCAGATCGGCAACCAGAATATCAGGTTGTATGGTTTTTAGCTGCTCAAAAAAATGTTCTGAGCTTTTGCTTTTCAATACAATTTCCACATGCGGAATCTGAACCAGATAAGATTCCAGTTTTTCCAGTTGTCTGGGGTTGTCTTCTAGCAGGGCGATGCGGTGGGTGTGGTGCATAGAATTATAATTTGGAGAATGCAGCTTCAACTACTTGAGCTATTATTTTACGAAGTTTAACAGTGTCAAACGGTTTTTCCATTTTGTTTCGAAAACAAAGGCTGATAAAAGCTTTTTCTTCTGCATATTGCGCATACTGCAAAGCAGTATAATAGGTTTCGCTTAAGTTTTTAATGTTCAACTTTATCTAAATTTTGTAGGATACCATATTTTTCCTTTTTTCTTTCCAAATCGAAGGGATCATATATTGTGGGTTTCCAAACTCCGTCAAGAAACACAAAAACATATATTAAATTCACAGTATGCCCATTTTCACGAGGACATTTGATATTAATTTCGAGCGAATCTTTATTTTTCAACTGCAAATCACTATCAAAGCAATTTTCATTATTGAGGATAGCTGATAATTTTTCCTGATTGCTTAATTCGTCATTGGGATCTAAAAATTCATTATACGGCAAAATAGGATCCCCCACCATTAAGTCATCACTTTTTTTCCAGCGGTACAGAATCCAATAACTGTCTGACGAAGAGATTTTAGTTTTGCTGCAGGTGCAAAGTTTCAAATGAGAAGAAATCCGACACATTATACTAGTTTAAAGTCTTTATTTTTTGTCCTTTAGAAGTCTGCCAAAAGTTGGGATCATCATAGTAATCTGAAAAAGCATAAGGCAGCTCGTCCGCTTCAAGTTGTTTTAGGGCGTGAGAGAACCACTGGCAGTAGGTAATATCTGTACTGCGTGCGCCCGAAAGAAAATCTTGATAATCTTTTTGGAAACGCGTGACAATATCTGCTACGCTGATTTCCTGCTTCCGAATATTAAAATGCTCCTGCAGCCAATTGGAAACCGAAATGCTGTCTTTTGCGTCAGTATTTACAAAATCACAACGCCAATATACGCCTGATGGAGATAGAGAAGGAATCACCTGTAAGCCCGTGAAGCCTTTTTTATGCAGCTCTACCGCCAGATTGAGTAGCTTCTTCATGTTGAGCATATAATAATTTTTTTCCAAATTTCTTAGAATAGTATTTTACCAGAACTTTAATTATTTTTAGTAATCTATAGCCGAAGATATAATTTTGATACAGTATATATTAGAACTTATTAAAGAATTCCCAACATAATTTTATCAATTAACTCTACGATATGTTTTGCAGATTCCTGGCTAAATTCATCTTGAACGGATTTTACATCATTTATTCTATAATTAGTTGCTTTAACAAGTCTATAATTGTATTTTTTAGCTTCTGAAGATAGATAGTTACTGACATCATTATAAACTCTGCTTGCAGCAATGATGATATCACACTGTATAAAGCAATCATTGATATGATTACGTAGATAAGGCACTAGTACGTCACCCATAGAAGACACACCAATTACGAAACCGTTACAATTGAAAATTTCATAAATTTCGCCAGCAGGTAATGGTAGAGAATAAATATGATGAATATTAATATACTTTTTTTCTAGCTCGTGTCTGATAATTTTAATTGTTGTTGTTTTCCCGCTTCCGGCTTTACCCCATATTTGGATGAGTGATTTTTGTTTCATAGTTATTAGTTTTCTGTTTAATAAAATCTATTTAGTAAGTTGATATTTATTTAATCTTTTCAATTATGGAGGCAACACTCGGCATTGTTGGTGATGAATCTTCTTTTAATAATCCAGTATCTGAACGGCTGAAAAGTGCCTGAAAAACAATTTTCTTTTCTTCTTCTGATACATTTGAATCATTGCGTAAAGAGATATATAAGTAAGTTAGTTTCTCTCGCTCTTCCGCATCTCTCGCCAAATGATAATTACTAAACATATATTTCATTAAAGCTTTTATAACAACGAAAAATATAGAAACAAAAATTATAAAAATAAATGACCATCTGATAGCTCTAGACGTACTACCGCCAAAAATCGAATCTAGTAAACCCTCTGGTGTAAACCATAAAAGACAATATACTAGAATTGCAAACACAAGCGAAATGCTAATAATCAGGAATAATATATTATTAGCTTTTTTATTTAATTCTATTGCCCTATCTTTCCAGTAAGTTACTGGTTCTTTTAATCTTAATAAATCTCGATATTGCTTCTGTATAATCTTAATTTCTTTTGTGGAGTTATTAAGTAAACTTTTAACTTCTGCATCAGAATTATTATATAATTGATAAAATTGTGAATTAGTATCATCAAAAAAATCTGTAAATCTAGTTCTGTTAGATTGTAGCCATCCTGCTAATAATTCTCTTGATTTATTTTGATTTTGATCTTGTATCGCAGTATTTTTATTGTAGTCTTCTTCTACTCGCTTTACTAGATTTAGTACCCCATTTTGATAGTCTGATTCAATATTTAATAATTTATTTCTAATATCATTAACATATCTTTTCTCCGATTCTCTGCGGTTAAATAGAACTGAACTTTCTCGATTGGCAAATTCGTACGCAGCAATATATCCTTCAACACTTTTTCTAGAACTATACTCTAAACTTTGATTTGTGAAGAATTTATAGGAGCCTTGAAATTTCTCTTTATCACTACCTAATAATCTAATTAGAAATTCTACTTCTGCAGAATCTGATAAAAAAACATAAGAATTTGGTTTAAAGTATGCTGACAAATAATTTTTAAAATGATACTCTAATTCACTTTCATTATAGTCAATGTTAGTTAAAACTTCATTAATATATTTTTGGATAAAAGTATTTGCAGCAGAAAAAAAAGTAACCGAATTGCTGAATTGATTATCTGAAATATCTACCAATTTAACTTTCCAAAGAGAATCTTGTTCATAGAAAAATTTGTAGATATTAACGATGCCAACAAACGATATTAATATGTCCAAATGTGGCAATGAAAAATCATACGTTATATTGTTGATATAGTCAGTATGAGGTGATTCTCTTATAATTTTACATACTTCTTGTAAATCCAATATTTAAATATTTATAGTTAATAGTTTCGTTGTTGAAAGAAATATCCAGAGTTTATATGCAATTACCTAAGATTTCCATAGATTATCTAGTTTTATTTAGATGGTAAGTTTATAAAAATTTATTGAATTATAATAAAGGAAATCCGTAATTAATTAAATATTTATCTTTTTATTTTTTACAAAACTACTAACTGTTAATCTATGAACACCTAAGATTCTTCCAATGGCAGAATAAGAAACTTTTCTATCCAATAAATCCTGAATTTTTTTCTCTTGCCCCGTAAGTTTTGTTTTTGTGGATTTGCTTCCTTTGGGGCGACCTAAAATAACACCCTCTGCCCTTTTTCTAGCCAAAGCTTCTTTTGTTCTTTGAGAAATTAAGTTTCTTTCTATTTCTGCAGATAAGCCGAAAGCAAACGCTAAAACTTTTGAACTAATATCACTTCCCAAACGGTAATTATCTTTAATAGTCCAAACCTGAATATCACGGTTCATACATTCATTTAGGATTCCCATAATCATCAGGAGATTTCTACCCAGTCTTGATAACTCTGAACAAATTAGAATATCCCCTTTCTTCATTTTTTTAAGTAGTTTACCGAGTTTTCTATCATCCACATTTTTAGAACCTGAAATTGTTTCTTCAATCCATTTGTTGACAATTGTTTCGTTATTATTACAAAAATTGTTGATTTCAAATCTTTGGTTTTCTACTGTTTGTTTGTCTGTACTTACTCTGATGTAACCGTAAATCATTTTTTAAACCTTTTAAATTATTATTCAATTAACAATTAAATTATACAACAAATAACTAAAATAAACAAAGACCTTTTATCTTGGCAATATCTCTGTAAATAACGGCTTATTCTAAAAACAGGCTAACTTTTACGACCAATTCTTCTAACAGTTCAATCATTTGACGGCTGTAACGGATACTGGCATCCATATACTGTAAAACAAGGATGATGACATCATCCTGGGAATAATGTAGGTTTTAGCTAAAGCCTAACATTCTCTTTTACTATAAAGTGGGCTCCCTTCGACAAGCTCAGGATGACATTGCCCATTCCTATTGATATTTTTGCATTATTCTTAAATCGAATTCACGTTAATTAAGTATTTTTTTTGGTTTTGAAATATTTTTTATTATTTTTATCCTCCGTTTTTGTTAAAGCACAATAAGATGAAAAATAAAGTAGCTTAAATTTTGGCTAAAGCCTACTTTAATCTCTAAATTTATACATCGGGCTGAAGCCCGACGCAATTTATAAAATAAAATAAATTGATTAGCAGTCAATTTGTAAATTGATTATATCGAACTCACGTTAATTAAGTTTTTCTTAATTGAGATCTTATCCCGTAACTCTCCAAATCAGCCTGCAACATGTTGATATAAGTGTTGACATCATTTTTTGATTCAGATGCTAAAGTAACCCGTGTAGAAAACTGGGTATTGAAGCTCTTTTTACCGTTCTTCATCACAATCTGCATACTACCTCTGTGGTTATTTCCGGAAGTCAGAATAGCAAACTCCACTTTCTCGATTTCTGCAATAGGATAGCGTTTAAAATTAAGATTATTAAACATCAGATAGCCACCCTCAATCACATAAGGCTTGATCTTTTTGTTTCTCAACATAAAAACCGCCAGCAGAACAACCCCGATTCCAGTTAATATAATCCAATAAGGTGGTAACAGGTCACTTCTATAAGAAACCATTGAGGTCATCACCTCTTCGCTAGAAGGCAAGAAAAGCGCACCGTCCTGTTTAAGCTTTTCGACATCGTTGTATCTTAATTCGGACATCATTCGTTGCACTGTAGCCGCATCCCGGATCTCATAAATGGCCGACGACATGAAATTAGAACTTCCGAAATTATCAAAATAGAAATACCCTGACCCGTCATACCAAATGTTGTTGTAAGGTGTAACGCCGGCATCAATTTTTTTTAATTCTGAAGCTTTTACATCTTTCAGAATCATGAGATGTGTAGAACGGCTGCTAAGTCCCGTCTTTCTACCCCAGTGTTCGGAGGCAGACAAGTAATAAATCTGTTTCCCATCTGTTACAACGTCCGGCGACAAAGACCTAAACTTTTGATTGACAAACGGATTCTTTCCGGCACTCTTGACCTTTTGGTCTTCGGGATCGTAGAAGTAAATACCTTTGGCACTGCTGAACAGTGCCTGATTGGCATGTTTGAGACCAGAGCTCAGTATTTTGTATGGCGCGCCACCGGGATCAAAAGTATGTCCGTCCGCATAAACCATTCCATGAAGCTGATCTACCAGAAATGAAGTTCTGGAAGGCACATCACCATCGATACCTAGCTCAGTAATGCTGTTGTTATAAGGCAGTGGTAGTAATTGATTTTGATAATAGACCCGTGTTCCGTCAGTAAAATAGTCCGAACTTTCCCGGACATCCCGGTCAGGATACATTTTTGGAATGGGACGAATAGAATTGGGATCGGCCTTGGGCATCAGCATACCACGATAAAAAGCCTGTTGCGCATTTCCGCCAATGTCATTTCCAGGCCTGGAAGTGTAGACGCTATTCCCAGGAAGCTTAACGAACGGATACCAGTAGGTTTGTGGTTTTTCGGACGATCCTATACTCTGCCCTATCAACAGGGTGATCTCTTTCAGCGTTCCAAGTGCGGCATTACGCTCGGAGTTTCTGGCGCAGAAATAAGTAGTTTTGCCATCGGTATAATAATTATTGCCAAGTGCTTTGAGCTTTTGTGGATCAAGCTCTGGCAAAATAACATTTCCTGCGTAAACGTGCTGATCATCCCAGCCAATGTGCTGATCGGCGTATTGATCATTAAATGCCTGGAACGTAGACGCGTTGGCACCCTTTACTTCATAGTAACCATTGCTTGGAACCATTGCATAGAGCTTACCATCATAAATGCTAAAGATTCCGTTAACTTCCTTTGCAGCCATATGATCATTGATCGGGTCAGAATGATCCGACAGGGATACATATAATAATCCAAAACATGCCGATAGGATCAATAAAAGTAGTCCGCAAATCAAGAGCCGCCATTTGTAGAACATAATGCTTTATCGTAAGGTTACGACTCAAATGTAAAGATTTAATTCCGAAAATCAATCTCAATAACATAAAGTAAACTTTTAAGAATACCTGACGTCCAAAAAATTCCTACCGTTTTCCGGAAGCCGTCATCTCGTCATTTTTTTTCGACTTTGAACAGTTATTTTGATTTTTCGTCAGTTCGAGTGTTTTTCCGCAGTGAAGCGCAGGAAAAATGTATCGAGAACCCAGCTCTGCAGCACCTTTTGCCAACGAAACACGAACTTCTCGATACGATGCACCTCACGGCGCATCACTCGAAGTGACGGACTAATTACTCTTAAAGATTGGAACGAGCGCCGTCAGTTCGAGTGTTTTTACGTAGCGCAGCGGAGGAAAAATGTATCGAGAACTCAGCTCTGTAGCACCTTTTGTCAACGAAACACGAACTTCTCGAGTCGATGCACCTGACTGCGCATCACTCGAAGTGACGGACTAATAACGCTTAAAGACTGGAACAAGCGCCGTCAGTTCGAGTGTTTTTCCGTAGCATAGCGGAGGAAATATTAAACTAATCTGTTGAAAATTATAACATTAAAAAAGCACAGCCTGGCTGTGCTTTTACTATTAGTGATCTCATTATTTGATCGCCTGCTCATATCTTCTGCTGACTTCTTTCCAGTTGACAACGTTCCAGAAGGCTGTCAGATAGTCGGCGCGCTTGTTTTGGTACTTAAGGTAATAGGCATGCTCCCAGACATCAATTCCTAATATAGGAGTTCCCTTCACATCGGCAATATCCATCAAAGGATTGTCCTGGTTGGGAGAGGAAGTTACTGCCAGCTTTTTGTCGGCGGTTACCACCAGCCAGGCCCATCCGGATCCAAAACGATCTGCGCCAGCCTTGCTCATTTTTTCTTTCAGCGCATCCAGACCTCCAAAGCTTGCTGTAATCGCCTTGGCTAAGGCTGCTGAAGGCTGAGTGTTCTTCTCAGGCGTCAGCACTGTCCAGAACAACTCATGATTGTAGTGCCCGCCGGCATTGTTGCGAACGGCAGGACTCTCCTTGGAGATATGGGAAAGTATTTTCTCCAGGCTTTCTTTCTCAAGAGGCGTCCCTGAAACGGCTTTGTTAAGATTGGTGACATAACCTGCAGCATGCTTGGTATAATGGATTTCCATGGTTTGAGCATCAATAGAACCTTCTAAAGCATTATACGCATACGGCAGAGGTGTCTGCTTAAATTGAGCTGTGACAAATTGTGCTGCCATAAGAAATGCAGCTGCGGAGATTTTCAGTATTTTCATTCTATAAGATTTATAAAAGTTAATGCTATAATTTAGTATTTTGCTAAAAGCCTGTCAGGATGATCGACATTGTTACCTCTAACCATCGTCCAGCCTTCGAAACGCTAATTTAGTTTATTTTCACGAAGCAAAGAAGATTCTTTTGTCAACGATCCATTTAGTTTATGTTTGGTGACCAAAAATAGTACCGTGAGGTCAATCAACTCCATAAAAAAGACCGGAAAAATACTTCCGGCCTTATGTAAACATTGATTTTGATCTCGCTTAATCTACAATCACTTTAACGCTTGATGATTTTGTTTTCACAAAATAAACGCCTTTTGCAAGTTTTCTCAGGCTGATCTTTTCGTTGTTATTAACGTTATTCACTGTTTGTACTAACTGACCATTGGCACTGTAAATCTGTACAGTTTCGTTCTTGCCAATTCCTCTAACGTAAAGTTCCTGGTCTTTTACAGGATTAGGATACACCAAAACCTTACCGGATACAGCAGAACCTTCGTTCAAAGCCAATTTTGAGTAACAGGTCCATGAAAGGTCATCAAATGATACACGGTTGCTTGTGAGGGTGTCCACCAATTCAATCTCGACATTACCTTCCACATTAATATCGTTGATGGTATAGGTCTTGGCTGTTTTGGAGTAAGGAATCTGACCTTTTACTTCTCCGTTTACTTTCAGTGTATAACTACCATCCGAATCACTGAATGGCAGATAAGTTCTGACGGTAAGTGATCCGATACCTCCAGAGATAGTCGTAGATTTTAAGGAGCCTTTTCTGAGACAGATCGCTCTGTTATTATCGCCTGAAATGTGGATCTGCTTGTCAGTTCTTGCAAAAGTCGCAGTCCATGTAATACCCTTGTTTACCCACTGTCTGTCCAGATAAGAAGAGTTTGTCGCAGGAATAGTTTCAAAATCTTCGGTACCACAAGTGGTCTCTGCTTCACCAGGATTTCCAGGTCCAGGTGTTCTGGCCTGCACCGTATCACTATTGTCAGATCTGTTGCCTGCAGCATCTTTGGCTACCACGTAGAAAATGTAGTCGGTACCTAACATCAGATCAATAACAGTTGCATTTGGAGTATTTACTGTCATTTTGTACTGGTTATTGGCATAGACGTCATAACCTGTAACACCAACATTATCCGTGGACGCCGTCCAGGATAAGGAAACACTGTTTCCGGTAACGCCGGTCACTGCAAGATTGGTAGGTACTGTCGGTTTTTCAGTATCCGAAGTGGTTCCGCCGTCGAAGGTATCCGGCCATGTATTTTGTGCCGCTGGTCCGCCCCAGATCACTGTGGCCAGGTAAGGATTGTCAATGAATGGGTTTCTGTTTTTCTGCGTGCTAGCCACCACATTATTTCTCTGTTTTTCAAAATCGGACACAGGATCTTCAACATTCCACTTCAGAAGAATATCCGGGAAATCCGAAGAATAAGTCGATGGATTCATGGTAATATTCAGCGGCAGGCATCTGGTATTGTAACGGACATACATGTACATCAGAATACGGGCTACATCGCCTTTCCATTCATCTCCCGGAAACCAACCGCCACGGCTGGTCTTGTAGGCAGTAGCGCCAGTACCATCATCGAAAAGAAGACTTCCTCTGGTGCTGTTCAGCGTGTTGTCTGCAGGGCGAAGGTGATGACCATCTGCTCCCGGACCGGAAGTTCCCAAATTTGGTGTTCCCTTGGATTTTGCATAAACATGCTCTCGGTTCCATGATCCGCCGATAGGCCGGCTTCTCTGATGTGTTCCCGATGCCTGAGAGCCGTAAATCAACAATAGATTGGCCGGGTTCTGAGGATCTACATCACTGGTTTTCATCAGCGTTTGCAACTCGCTGTAAGAAATGGTTTTAGTGTGTGTTGATGTAATCAACGATGCAAGGTCGCTTTTTAAAGCATTGCCCGTCTTGCTAAAGTTGACATCCGAATAATAAGACGGTGCCGACTGTGCGAAGGCGAACATTGAAACGATACTTGCAAAAAAAGAAATCTTTAACTTCATTCTATAAAATATTTAATTTTTTGTTTTCCTGATGGATTAATTGGTTGTTATTGATTTAATATATTCCTTAATGGTGACACTCAGTTTGCGGTCGAACTCCAGAAAGTAGGGCCCTTCCCAATGATAAAGTTTGGCGGCTAAAGGTTCTTCCGAGCCTTCAATGTCTACCTGGACTGCAAGTCCAGCTTCCAATGCTTGCTGTGGCCAATCATTTCCGGCAAGCGCCAGATTCTCTTCACCTATTCTCACCACGTCCGTGAGTAAGCCCGGATGATTTTCTCCGGCACCCACAAAAAGCCTGTTTTCTGGTACATCAACAGCAATCACGTACAGTGGTTCCTTCTTCCCTCCCACATTGATACCCTTGCGCTGACCAATTTTAAAATGCTCAACACCATGATGTCCACCAACCAAAATGCCGTCAAAAAGTGAATAGGTTTTGGAAGCCGATCTCCACGTCAGCTCGTCCTTTTTGGAATGAAAGGCAGGTTCTGTGCTTTTGTAACAAGAAGCAGTGGCAGGAATTTCAACAATCTGGCCTTTTTTGGTCATATAGTTTTTAGTACTGGAGAGTTAAATCTTCGTTTAAGTATTGGGGGCGCTAATATAGAAATTTATAATTAAATCAAAAGTAATGGATTACAATTTGTAAAATTAAAGCATTACAACTCTTTCTATTATTAATTTGACAATTAAAAATTGTTATAATTTTGACGACAGACATGATTTATCTACCCATGTCCTCATAAGATATTTTCGAAAAAAAAGGGTTTTTGTCAGATCGTTTGTCCGAAGCTTAGATTTTATTTTACAGTTTGAGGTTTGAAAAAATAACATCTAAAGCGCTGAAATTTCGTAACAGAACATCATGCCAGTGACTGGGCGCTTCTAAAGCGCTGAATACTGCTGTCCAGAGAGAGCAAAAAAACCCTGGAAGATCATTGTCTCTTATATTTGGAAACGCTTTCTATCTGTCATTAAAAGTTAAATCCTAAGTTTTAAATCGCTATGATTCGGGAAATTCCACTCTGAAACCAATGCCTCGCACAGAATCCAGGCGAATACGATTGTCCTTCTGAAAATATTTGCGAAGCCGGGTCATGAAGACATCAAGACTGCGACCCAGGAAATAATCATTCTCGCCCCAGAGGGTCTCCAGAATATCCTTTCGGTTGATGATCTGGCCGTTATTCCTGGACAACAGAAGCAGCAGTTCCGATTCTTTTTCCGTGAGCTGAATGGTTTCGCCCTGACAGATCAGCTGAAACTGAGAGGGCACAAACGCATAGATACCAATCTTGATGATAGGCTTTGAAATCACTTCTGTTCTTTTGAGAATATTCTTGATTCTCAGAATCAGTTCTTCAGGCTCACAGGGCTTGGTGATGTAATCGTCTGCTCCCAGTTTGAGGCCTAGAATCCTGTCAATGCTCTGTCCTTTGGCAGTGAGAAACAGAAACGGAACTTTGGAAATTTTCCGGATTTCCCTGGATAATTCGAAACCGTCCATGAAGGGCAGCATCACATCAAGAATAGCCAACTGGCAGTCTTCGAGTGGACTCCAGTCTTTCAGAAGGTCTTTGGGATTGGAAATCCAACGTACCTCGAAGTCAGAAAATTCCAGGTATTGCCTGAGGACCATGCCCAGATCCTGATCATCTTCAACTAATACAATCTTAGGCTTCATCAGGAATTGTTATTTTAAATGCAACACCTCTCTGCAAGGGGAAAACCTGAATATCACCTTTATATTTTGCGACGATATTTTTCACAAGATAAAGACCGACACCCAGACCATTGACATGCCTATTTTCTTCTCTGCTAATGCGGTAATATTTTTGGAAAATGGCTTTGGTCTCGTCTTTCGGGATTCCGATGCCGTTGTCAGAAATATTGATGTCAATCCTCTTATCTGCCTCAATTGAAATTTCTATTTCCGTTGCGCCATATTTTGCGGAATTGTCAATCAAATTATCCATGATCTGCTTAAAATCAATTTGGTTTAAAGACCGATTCTTTGTGAAATTCAGATTAATTGCAAAATCAATGTTGTCGAAAGTTTTTTTAACTTCAGAAATATAATTCTCAATATGCTGTTTACTGATCAAAACATCTTCAGAATCAGTCTTATGAATCGAGGAAACGATACTTTCCAAACGCCTGATCTGACGTTCCAATAAGGTTTTAGTTTCGTCATCAGAAGATTGAGCTATTGAAAATTTCAGAGTTGTAATGGGCGTATTCAATTCGTGAGCTATGGAATCAATGGTGGTGTGCAACTGGGAAATCTTCTTTTCCTGGCGGTTCAGATTGCGCAGGCTGTTGCGGAATAACACGATAATCAGAATCACAATGAGAAGGCTGATGATAACCAACGGAACAATTTTCCTGATTACCAGCTCCTGAAGATTAAGCAGCTGAAAAGCAGACCTGGATCTCACAAGATAATAATCTTTCTCATTAAGTTTCAGGTCGGTATTTTCACGTGACTGACGGCTGGACCATTTGCCTTCATTAATAGTGAGTGGCTGGCTCATCTTTTTCACGGTTTGGTATAAGATAAGCGAGCGGTTTGCAGGCAAAAGCTCCTGCTTTTTCACTTCGTCTACAATGGAAAAAATTTCGCTTTTGAGCGCAATCTCGAATCCTGAATTTCCGATATTCTTTCTTAGTTCCTGTTCCAGCTTTTGGTTGTATAGTTTTTCGGAGTTGTAAATACGTTCCGGATGTGTAATTTTTTCTTTCTGGATGACAATCCCGTTTTTAAGCCTCTGGAAATCGCCTACCAACTTTTCTTCATTGGTTTCATTTTCATAGCGATCCATAGTTTCCAGGGTTTTATCCGCAATCAGCCTCGCCTGCCTGTTTAATTCTTTTTCCTCCAGCCGGTAAGAGTTGTAAATATAATACGCTTGCAGCACAACCAGAGTGACCAGGCTGAATGCAAACAAAATAATCGTAATCTTTCTTTTCCGCTTCATATTGATGGTTCTAAAAACAGAAATTTTTAATCTGTTATTGATCTTAACCGCTCAGGATCACTGCTTTAAAATTAATTTAAAAAAATTGAAGCTTAGCAGAATCGAAGCCTTTGTTGATTGTCAAAAATACAATGAAATTTCTATCTGGAAAGCCATTAACCTTGCGTTAACCGTTCATTAACAAAACTACCGTTCTTTTAGGCTCAACTTTGTCAAAATAATTAAAACTATGAAGATTTATCTGACATTGCTCCTTCTATTTCCCATCACCGTCTGGACGCAGAGCATCCGTGGTCATATTGAGAATGAGCATCAGGAAGCCGTTGCTGGCGCTGCTGTACAAATCAATAATGCTGCACAGGTTATCCATTCTGACAAAGATGGGAATTTTGTGCTGGAAAATAGCGGAAAGTTTCCTGCTGCCTTAATCATCAAAAAGCCAGATTATCAGGATTACGAAATTGTTCTGGAACAGAATGATTTTGTCAATATCATCCTTAAAAAAGATACCGTCAAAAGCATTGAAACCGTCACCGTAACAGCTAATAAACCATTACTCAAGAGAAAAATTGATCGTCTGGAATTTAATGTTGACAAAACACCGCTTCAGAACCTGAACGCTTGGGAGATCCTGAAAAGTACGCCCAATATTCTGGTGAAGAATGAGGAACTGAGTGTTCGCGGAAATTCTCAGATCATTGTGACCATCAATGATAAAAAAACCATGATGACGCAGGAGCAGCTAAAACAGCTGCTGGAAAATACAGATGGCAATAACGTATCTTCCGTAGAAGTCATTACCAATCCGCCGGCCAAATACGAAGCTCAGGGCGGCGCAATCATTAACATTAAAATGAAACAAAATGTGCTCTCAGGCTACAAGGGAAGAATTTCTACGAGGTACACGCAAGCTACCTACGCCAAAGGAATGCTGGGAACGTCGCAATCCTACAATACCGACAGGTGTCAGCTGACGGCCAACTATAATTTTGTAACAGGAGATTACGTGCGCTATAACTTTGACGTGGTGACTTTTGACCAAGATAAAACACGCTGGGAAAGTGATATGGTCCGGAAAACACATGCGCATGAGCAGCACGTTTATAACTTTGCCGGGCAATATACCGTGGACAGCCTTTCTACCGTGCAGTTTGGTTTCGATGGTTATAACGCTCCGGATAATTTCGGGAACTACCGAGTGCCCACGCGCATCTACAACACAGAAAGTCAGCAGCTCCAATCCTTTTATCTGACTGCCAATAACAGAACTCAGTTTAATAATCATTTCAATTCTTATTTGGTTTATGATAAAAAATTTGGAAATCATAATTTAACATGGACTAACAACTCCAGTGTCAAACGTTTTAAGGAAGCACAGGATGTGACGACACAGCTGAATTTTGAAGGTCAGCCGGAAAGCCAAAACCGGTTTGCCAGCAACAGTGTACAGGATATTTCTCTTCTGGCCTCGCAGCTGGATTACCGTTTTTCCAATGATAAACTTACGCTGGAAAGCGGCATTAAATACAGTTTCGTCAAAAATAAAAATGATCTTGATTTCCTGGATGGTACTTCCGGCAACTTAATTCCTGATGCGGCTAAAAGCAACCTCTTTAACTATAAAGAAAACATTCTGGCAGCATACATCTCCTCCGAATATAAATGGAAGCAGTGGGAAATAAAAGCCGGTCTGAGATCCGAAACCACCATCATCAATACTGAGTCGGATAATCCGGCGGTGAGAAACAGGACGAACAAAACCGGCCTCTTCCCTACTTTTTACCTGATGTACAGCCTGAAGGACGATCAGCAACTGGGATTCTCCTATGGCAAAAGAATTGACCGCCCGAACTATGACTTTCTCAATCCATCCAGGTCTTACTACAATTTATATTCTTATTTTCAAGGTGATGCTAATCTGAAATCTACAATCATCCACAATCTGAGTTTGACTTACACCATCAAAGACTGGAATTTTGAGACCTATTACAGTTACATCAAAGATCCTTCAATGGAAATCTCCGTGCAGAATCCGCAGACCTTCGAGACCGTTTATAATTACACCAATATTGACCATGGGCAAAATCTTGGCGCCAACGTTTCCAAAAATTTTTCCATCAAGCCTTTCTGGAAAGTTAACCTTTTTGCCATGGGCGAATATCAGGAGAATTACTTCATTGGCACGGACAGAATGCTGTACAAAAATGGCGTTTTCTTCTATAATGCCAATATCTCCACACAGATCACCCTGGACCAAGCCAAAACCTGGGACTTGAATCTGTCTTATATTTACAACTCCAAAACGATACAGGGTTCGTTCGATATCAGCGCTTCTCAGCGTACCAACATTATCATCAATAAAAAGATGCTCGATAAAAAACTGGAAGCAGGTCTGGTCTTCAATGACATTTTCCGGACCGACAGGAATACGATCTCCACGCGATATGCCGACCAGAATCAATACTTTAAAGATTACCGCGATACGCAGTACGTGATGCTGAACCTGAAATTTAATTTCGGCAATCAGAAAGTGAAAGATGCAAAGGCCGGAAACAAAACCGACGAGCAGAACAGACTTTAAAGGATGGTTGATAGTTAATTGTTGATGGTTGATGGTTGATTGATGATTATCAATAACATTTTTAATTATAAAAAAACGGTTATTCAGGATCTGAACAACCGTTTTGATGATTTTTTTAATTTAAGATTTATAGTTTTCCTGCTGCCTGCATCGGATTGACTTTTCCGTTGGAAGCGCCTCTCGCAGCATCTTTTTGTTTCTGTTTAAAAACCTGGAATTTGCTGGGAGCTTCTGCCGAGGAATTGGCTGTCCAAAGATTATTAGACGTATCAATGTCCGCGGTTTCTTTCATCGGATCCAGCTGAATGGATTTGACTTTTTTATCAAAGTAATAAGTTTTGGAAACTTTCTGCTCATTATGGCGCCAGATCTGCACATTGATTTTATCCGATGCTTTAGTGCCATCTTCGAAAGTGAATTCCAGAATGATCGGCATTACCAGTCCGCCTTTGTTGCTGAAATCAATCTGATATGCCGTGATATTTTTTTCTCTTTTGATGTCTTTTTCGTCTGTCTTCACCAGATTATTGACAACAATTTCATACGCCTTGGAAGTGTCAACGTTTTCCTGGCCCCGGTCATAGCGGTAATAGAAATCCTGGACGGCTTTATCCTGATCTGCATAGAACTTTATAGACTGATCTTCCCGGTTTCTTACCTTGGAAATATCTTCAAAAGTATTGAGCGCAGGCTTGTCCACCGTGTATTTAACAGTTTCAGATTTTGGAACGGCATCAAAATCAGGTGTAGCCACAGTCACCTTGTCGATGGCAATATCTACGGGATCTGTGCCATAAAACCAGCCTCTCCAGAACCAGTCCAGATCTTCGCCACTGGCATCTTCCATGGTTCTGAAAAAATCCGCAGGCTCCGGATGACGGAATGCCCATCGTTTTGCGTAAGTCTTAAATGCCTTGTCAAAAAGTTCTCTGCCCATAATGGTTTCGCGCAGGATATTCAGTCCGGTGGCAGGCTTGGAATAGGCATTGGGACCAAATCTGGCGATATTCTCGGAATTGGACATAATCGGCTCCAATTCATCTTTCGGCAGTTTCATATAATCCACAATGGTCCACGCCGGACCACGCTTGGATGGGAATTTATTGTCCCATTTCTCTTCGGTGAGATACTCCACAAAGGTGTTGAGACCTTCGTCCATCCAGCTCCACTGTCTTTCATCAGAGTTGATGATCATCGGAAAGAAATTATGGCCTACTTCGTGGATGATGACGCCCAGCATTCCATTCTTGATCGCTTCGGAGTACGTTCCATCCTTTTCTGTTCTGCCATAATTGAAGCAGATCATCGGATATTCCATACCGTTTGCCGCTTCCACAGACTGTGCTACAGGATAAGGATAAGGAATTGTAAATTCGGAATAGGTTTTAATGGTATGCGCAACAGCTTTCGTCGAGAATTTTCTGTACAGTCCATACGCTTCCTTCCCGTAAAAACTCATGGCCATGACTTTATTGTTATTTTCCGGAATCGTGACACGCATGCCATCCCAGATAAATTTTCTGGATGATGTCCACGCAAAATCCCGAACGTCATTGGCTTCAAAGATCCATGTTTTGCGCTGTTTAGAATGATTTTTTTCGGCTTTTCTGGCCTCGTCCAATGTTACAATTTCCACTGGCTCGTCAGCATTTTGAGCTTTTCTATATCTCGCCAGTTGTTCGGATGATAAAACCTGCTCATAGTTTTTACACTCTCCTGTGGCTCCTACAATGTGGTCTGCAGGGACATTAAGCTTGACCTTATAATTACCGAACACCAAAGCGAACTCACCTCTGCCTGTGAACTGATGATTCTGCCAGCCGTGAAAATCGCTGTAAACGCACATTCTCGGGAACCATTGCGTCATTGTGAAAAGATCATTACCATCCTCCGGAAAATTTTCGTAGCCACCGCGTCCGCCTTCTGTAATTCGGTTGGAAATATTATAATTCCAGCTGATCTTAAACGTAATAGCTTCACCTTTTTTAAGAACTTTTGGAAGGTCAATGCGCATCATGGTCTTATTGACGGTAAAATTCAACAGCTTGCCGGATGCATCTGTCACCTTTTCCAGATTGACTCCATAGCCATTGTCTGGCGCAGGAAGATCTGTAGTTTTCAGATTGCTGATCACAGCACGCTTGGGCAAAGTGGTTGAAAATGGAAAATCAGCGTTTCGGACAGTTGAGTGCTCATTTTCGTCCAGCTGCAGCCAGATATAGTCCAGATCGTCCGGAGAATTATTAAAATAAGTAATCGTTTCCGAGCCTTTCAGTTGATGCTTGTCCTCGTCCAGATAAGCTTCGATGTCATAATCTGCCCGCTGCTGCCAGTAGGCGGAGCCTGGTGCGCCGGAGGCTGTTCTGTAAACATTGGGCGTTGGGAGAATAGTTCCCAGCTGCTCAAACTTGTTGCCATGATTACTTCCCGGATTATTCTGGATATTCTGTGCAGACAATACAGCAGAACATAATAACAGTCCTAAAACCTTTTTATTCATTTTTCAATACAATTAGAGGATCGTCCAATACGGACAACCAAATGTAAGAAAATTGCCATTAATTCTACTGCTTAGGCCAATGATTTGTTGAAGGAAAGAATATTCTAAAAAGGGAGCCTCTCTAAAGCCATCTTCAGAGATAATGCCAGTACACCGGACGACACAAAGAGAATCCAGTCTTTACGATTGACCCGGAAAAGCTTCAGCAGGATGAAAAGCACTGCCAGAATTGCGATCACTACAACAATCTGTCCCAGCTCCAGACCAATATTGAAACCCAAAAGCGGAACAAACAGACTCTGTTCTTTGGCAATCATCATTCTGGCAGTATTGGCAAATCCCATCCCGTGAATGAGTCCAAAGATCAGTGCAAGATAATAATTCATCTGCATCAGGTTTTTCTGGTGGTTTTTCATAAGAATGTTGTCCAGCGATGTGATAACAATAGTAAGCGGAATCAGGAATTCTACCCACTTCGCCGGAACACGTAGAACATCCAAAGAACTGAGCGCCAAAGTAATAGAATGTCCAATAGTGAAAGCGGTAACGAGAATCAGGATTTTCTTGAAATCGTTATAAGAATAGACGGCGATCAGTGCCAGGATGAAAAGCTGATGATCCAGCGCATCCAGCGAAATGATATGTTCCCAACCCAGTTTCAAGTAAAATATAAAATCCTGCATCCTGCCTAAATTTAAAACGGTTACGAAAATAATGATTAATTTCGAATTTATTTTTTGGCTATGATCAAGAACTTCTTTACCACCATGCTTGTATTGTATGTACTTTCTGCAGTTTTATCTTTCAGACTTCATCCTTACCATGTTGGTTCCATGGAATTTAATTACAGTCAGAAATCCAAAACTTTCGAAATAACAGGACGGTTTTTTATGGATGATCTGGAAAATGCTGTCAATGCTAAATATGGTAAAAATCTACACTTTCTCAATCCGAAAACTCAAAAAGAGATGCAGGAAACCTTGAAATTATACTGTCAGGAATATCTGAAACTTAAGGTCAACAATCAGTTCATTACAGTTAACTTTTTAGGTTACGAAGAAGATAAGGAAGGTGTCAATGTTTTTCTGGAATCTGTACCTGTTTCCGAACCGAAAAAAGTAGAAACTGCCGTGAGTTTCCTCTATAGTATTTTTGATGATCAAATGAATATCATCCATATCATTGTGAATGGTAACCGAAAAAGTGAAAAACTGAGCTATCCAGACCGGTATCTGTATCAGCAATTCTAATTAATATCAGTTGGAATGCTCAATATAATTTAGGATTTAGTATTGACCAATTTTATCAAAATTTGAGAAGTTATCTTACATCAAGATGAAATAGGTGTTATCGTTTTACATTTGCTAAAGAATTAAACGATTTAATATTAATCAGATAAAAACAAAATTAAATTATGAGCACACTTATTTTAAAAGACGGCACCGAGATTTTCTACAAAGACCAAGGCGAAGGACCAGTTCTGATGTTTCACCACGGCTGGCCACTATCCTCTGATGATTGGGACGCACAGGTAATTTTCTTTCTGAAAAGAGGATACAGAGTAGTGACACATGACCGTAGAGGTCACGGCCGCTCCAGCCAGAATATTTATAACCATACCATAGAACAATATGCTTTGGATGCAGCAGAGCTGGTACAATTCCTGGACCTGAAAGATGTGGTACACATCGGGCACTCTACAGGCGGTGGAGAAGTGATCCGTTACGTTAACAAATACGCAAACGGAAGAGCGAAGAAAGCGGTTCTCATCAGTGCCATTCCTCCAGTAATGGTTCAAAGTGAAAACAACCCGGACGGTGTTCCCATGTCGGTTTTCGATAACATCCGCGAGCAAACCATGAACAACAGGAATCAATTCTTTTTTGATCTTACATTTCCTTTCTATGGATATAACAGAGAAGGTGCGGATGTAAAGGAAGGCGTGCAGAGAAACTGGTGGAGACAGGGATTAATGGGCGGAATTGTGGCGCATTACGACGGCATCAAAGCCTTCTCCGAAACGGATCTTACAGAAGACCTGAAAGCTGTTGATCTGCCTGTCTTGGTGCTTCATGGTGAGGACGATCAGATTGTGCCTATTGAGAATTCTGCTATCAAATCTGCAAAACTTCTTAAAAATGGTAAACTCATTACCTATCCGGGATTTCCGCACGGTATGCCAACCACTGAGCACGAGACGATCAATAAAGATCTATTGGCGTTCATTGAATCCTAAATCTGAGAAAATATTAAAAAATAAAAAAGACAAATTATGCAATTTGTCTTTTTTATTAATTTGATTATCAATACTATAAAGATTGTTATCTTTTTTTGATGTTAAAAATGCGAAATGATTTGGTAAATAGAACAAAAAGTTCCTAATTTTGCTAACGCTGTTAGGATAACTAAAATGGGAGTACACGAACGCAGACAAAGAGAAAAAGAATCTACACGCGCCAATATTTTGGATGCGGCATTTTCTTTGGCTAAAACGGACGGTTGGGCTTCTCTTTCTATCAGAAAAATTGCGGATGCTATAGAATACAGTGCTCCTGTGGTTTATGATTATTTCGAAAACAAAGAGGCTATTCTTTTTGAGATCTCTCTGAATGGTTTTCATAAATTACACATCGAATTGCTAAAAGCTCAGAAGAAACACGACACACCGGAAGAGCAATTGGTTGCCATTGTTGATGCTTACTGGAATTTTGCTTTCAAGAATAAGGAATACTATCAATTGATGTTCGGATTAGGAATGCAGTGCAGCGGTAAAGGCATGATGAAGGAGGAATTTTCTTCTTTTCAGGATCTGCTTTATGATTGTACTTATGATATCATTATTAAAAAAGGATCAAATCCAGATAATGCCTGTCATTCTTCGCACGCTTTATTTTCAGCGGTTCACGGTTTGATCTCGATTATGATGATGCGTAATGATGACATCCCTTCTACGATGAATAAGACAACATTGGATGAGACTGTTGCTGCTTATATAAAAGCGTTATAATTTTTTTTTGAATTTTTAATTAACACTGTTAGGAATATTAACGCAGTATTAATTTTAATTTAATTGTTATATATAAGTCCGAGAGCATATTTCATCTTAATATTAACACTGTTAGAAAAAAGAACTTAGTTCAGAGAAAATTAACTAATCAAATAAACTCTCAAAATATGGAAACAATGTAAACTCAAGCGCTGAAATTTTGATTTAAAACTTAACAATGTTAGATAAATTAACAATATTTTATTCAATCACACTATTACTAAAATTAACAATTAAAAACTTGAAATGAAAATTACTAACAATTCTAAACTTATTGTACTTATATCGGGTATTATTTTTTTACAAAGCTGTACAAAAGCTGCGGATAATACAGCAATGTCCGTCCCTACGCCAGAGCTTCCAGTCTATACTGTCATCACTTCTCCTGCTACAACTTATCAGGAATTCCCCGCTGCATTGGAAGGAAAAAACAATGTAGAAATACGTTCACAAGTTGACGGTTATCTGGACAAGATCTATGTGGAAGAAGGTGCTTATGTGAGAGCCGGACAACCTTTATTCAAAATTGACCCAAGAGTTTATGGCGAACAATTGAATATGGCTTCTGCAAATCTTCAAGCTGCCAATGCCAATATCCAAAAAGCAAAAGTGGAAGTTGACAGACTTCAGCCTTTGGTTGCTGATAAAGTAGTTTCCGATGTACAATTGAAAACTGCAAAAGCCAATTATGCGGCCGCAGTTGCAGCGGCAGCTCAGGCAAAAGCATCTTTGGGTGGAAGCAAGATCAATGTCGGGTTTACAACTATTACTGCTCCGGTAAGTGGTTATATTGGAAGACTTCCTTATAAAAAAGGAAGCTTGATTTCCAAAACCGACCCTAATCCTTTAACTTTTGTTTCAGACATCAGTGAGATCTATGCCTATTTCTCAATCAGTGAAATCGATTTTATTGCTTTCCAAAAGAAATATACTGGTGCAACTCTCGAAGAAAAAATGAGAAACGTGCCTTTGGTTGATCTGGTAATTGCTGACAATTCCACTTACTCTGAAAAAGGAAAAATGAAAATGATAGATGGACAATTCGATAAAAGTACAGGCGCAATAACTGTTCGTGCAACTTTCCCTAATCCAAACGGAACATTGAGAAGCGGAAATACAGGGAAAGTGAGAATGCCACAATTATTATCAAATGCAGTAGTTATTCCGCAAGAATCAACTTTTGAGATTCAGGACAAAACTTACGTTTACATTCTTGGAAAGGACAAAAAAGTGAATAGCAAACCTATTACTATTTCTGGAAAAACAGAACATTATTATTTCATTTCCGAAGGTCTTTCCAAAGGAGATCAAATCGTATTTACAGGTTTGGGAGTCTTAAAAGATGGTGCATCCATCAAACCAAAAATGATTTCTTCTGACAGTTTATTGACAGCTATTCCATTGTAATTCAAACATTAATAGAAGACTTAAAACTATACTTCTTATGCTAAAACAATTCATAGAAAGACCGGTACTCTCAACGGTTATTTCGATTATTTTATTATTATTGGGATTGCTCTCGGTATTCCAATTACCGATAACCTTGTTTCCTGATATTGCGCCTCCGAGTGTTCAGGTAACAGCATCTTATCCCGGTGCAAATGCCGAAGTTGTTGCCCGCTCCGTAGCCAATCCTATAGAGGAAGCTGTGAACGGTGTGGAGAATATGACCTATATGACGTCCAACTCCAGCAACGACGGATCTTTGACTCTTAACATCTATTTCAAGCAAGGTTCCGATCCGGATAATGCCGCTGTGAATGTTCAAAACCGTGTTTCAAAAGCGATGAGCCAGCTTCCACAAGAAGTTGTTCAGGCGGGAATATCGACTCAGAAAGTTCAGAACAGTTTCATTATGTTCATGGGAATTACCAGTAATGACCCGAAACAATATGACGAGCTTTTTCTTCAGAATTACATGAAGATCAACATCATCCCGCAATTACAACGTATTCCGGGCGTTGCGCAGGCTCAGGTTTTCGGTTCTAAAGATTACTCGATGAGAATTTGGCTGAAACCAGACCGGTTGGCAGACAACAATCTTTCTCCTCAGGAAGTTCTTTCTGCAATCAAAAACAGCAATCTTGAAGCTGCGCCGGGAAGATTCGGGCAAGGAAGTAAGGAGACGTATGAATATATCCTTAAATATAAAGGAAAATTAAACAAGAACGAAGACTATGAAAACATCGTAGTCAAAGCTAATAGCGACGGTTCATTCCTGAGACTGAAAGATGTTGCAAGAGTAGAATTCGGTTCATATAGTTATACAGCAGCCAACAGAGTGGATGGTAAGCCAGTGGCTGGTTTTGCAATCTTACAAACCGCAGGTTCTAATGCCAATGAAATCCTGACCGAAGTTGAAAAACAAGTTGAAGAGTTCAAAACTACACTTCCAAAAGGCGTGGAACCGATTATCATGTACAATTCCAAAGACTTTTTGGATGCGTCTATTCATCAGGTTGTAGAGACTTTGGTGATTGCATTTATGTTGGTATTTATTGTTGTATTTATTTTCCTTCAGGATTTCAGGTCAACGTTTATTCCTGCGATTGCAGTTCCAGTTGCGATTATCGGGACATTTTTCTTCCTGAATCTGTTTGGATTCAGTATCAATATGTTGACTTTGTTTGCTTTGGTTCTGGCGATTGGTATTGTTGTAGATGATGCGATTGTGGTTGTAGAAGCCGTCCATTCCAAGATGGAACATACAGGACTTCCCGTAGAACATGCAACCAGAGAATCTATGAGTGAAATATCCGGAGCAATTATTTCCATTACTTTGGTAATGTCTGCAGTATTTATTCCTGTCGGTTTTATGCAAGGTCCTGCAGGCGTATTCTACAGACAGTTTGCTTTCACATTAGCGATTGCGATTTTAATTTCGGCAATTAATGCATTGACATTAAGTCCGGCTTTATGCGCCCTGATACTGAATGATCCTCAAGGAGAACACGGCGAACACGGACACAAAAAAGGTTTTGGTGCCAGGTTTTTTAATGCTTTCAACAAAGGCTTTAATAATCTGACCAAAAAATATATTTATAGTCTCAAATTTTTAATTAAAAACAAATGGGTAAGTGTTGGCGGACTTGCTTTAATCACAGCGATAACTATTTTCTTGATTAATAAAGCACCTTCAGGATTTATCCCGACAGAAGACCAAGGTTTTGTTTTATATGCTGTGAACACACCTCCGGGAAGTTCATTGGAAAGAACCAATAAAGCGACAGAAGAGATTGATAAAATCATCAATAAAGAAAATGTAGCTAAACATCTCTGGGTTTCAGATGGTCTCAATTTCATCAGTAATGCCAATGCATCACCATATTCTGCAGGTTTTATAAAATTGAAAGATTATGAAGATCGTGGCGCAGTAAAAGACCCGGATCAGATTGCAGGTGGATTGACAGGAAAAGTAGCTCAGGTGAAAGATGCCAATGCTTTCTTCTTCAACTTCCCTACTGTTCAAGGTTTTGGAAACGTTTCCGGTTTCGAGTTTATGCTTCAGGATAAGACCAACGGTTCATTGGAACAATTGGGAACAACTACGCAGGCATTCATTGGAGAATTGATGAAGCGTCCGGAGATTGCTTTCGCCTTCACCACTTATGCTGCAGGAAATCCACAATATACCATTGAAATGGATGCTGACAAAGCCAATCAATTGGGAGTTTCCGTCAATGATTTGATGCAGACCATGCAAATCTACTACGGAAGTAGTTTCGTTTCGGATTTCAACAGATTTGGAAAATATTATCGAGTGATGGCTCAAGCCGATATTCCTTACAGAACAGATGCTAATTCGCTTGAAGGAATCTATGTTAAAAATAACCAAAGTGAAATGGTTCCTGTAAAAACTCTGGTGACTTTGAAAAGAACTTTCGGGCCAGAAACTGTGACAAGAAATAACTTGTTCAATGCAGTAACTATCAACGGAACTCCGAAACCTGGTTACAGTACCGGAGATGCGATAAAAGCAGTAGAAGAAACTGCCAAAAAGTCTTTGCCGAGAGGTTATGGCTACGAATGGACAGGAATCACACGTGAAGAGAAAGCGACCGGCGGACAAACGGCATTCATTTTTATGTTGAGTATCTTGTTCGTATACTTTTTATTGGCGGCTCAGTACGAAAGTTACATTCTTCCTTTCGCAATTATTTTGACGATTCCAACCGGTATTTTCGGAGTATATGCCTTTACAGGTTTAGCGGGAATTGATAATAACATTTATGTCCAGGTTGGATTGATCATGCTTGTAGGATTGCTCGCCAAAAATGCCATTCTGATTGTAGAATTTGCAGTCCAAAGAAGACAGGCAGGAAAAACGTTGATTGAATCTGCATTACAAGCTTCAAGATTAAGATTAAGGCCAATTCTGATGACATCGTTTGCTTTCATTATCGGAATGCTTCCATTGGTTTGGTCGCAAGGCGCTGCAGCCAAAGGAAACCATTCGATTGGAATAAGCACGGTTGGTGGGATGTTGACAGGTGTTGTATTAGGAATTTTCATTATTCCTGTGATGTATGTGATATTCCAGTATCTGCATGAAAAAATGCCTAGCAAAAAGAAACGAAGACTTAAAAGAGAAAAAGCAGCTTTGAATCTAATCTAAACTGGAGTTTTAAACGCAAAGACACAAGGATTTTTTTGAATGATTCTCTATTTTTAAGGCACAAATTTTAAAATATTCGATTTTATTTTGCGGCTTGAAGGGTTCTTTTGATAATAACTTTTGCGTCTTTGCAATAAAGTCCAAATCAGAAATTAAATTAATTAAAATGTTTTGGAACAGCGAATCTCACGCAGTCCAACTTGAGTGGACTCTTCGAGAGCCTCAGAGTGACAAATTGGGAGCCCTTCGACAAGCTCAGGATAAACTACAGGTGAAAATAGTTGCCCAAAAATTAAATTATAAATAATTGATAAAAAAGAAAAATTAATGAAAATATTAACTAAAATAAAAGAGATTTTGGTCTTCACAGTAGTCGTTGCAAGTGCGGTTTCCTGCATGCCCAAATTAGCTCTTGATAAAATAAGTCCTGAACTGCCGGAAACTTTCCAATATACGGCAACGGCTGACACGGCAAGCGTAGCGAATCTGGAATGGCGACAGTTTTTCAATGACCCGATTTTGCAAGGTTTGATTGAAAAAGGAATCAAAAATAATTATGATTTGCAGATTGCGTTGAAACAAGTTGCTTCGTCACAAGAACGACTGAAACAGGCAAAATATATGCAATATCCTGAGGTTGGCTTTGGAGTCACCGGTCAAATCACAAGACCTTCGGACAATAGTCTGAATGGACAAAGTATCAACTTATTTCTAGGAAAAAGTTATGTTGAAGATTACAATGCGGCATTCAATCTATCTTGGGAAGCCGATATCTGGGGGAAAATCAAGAATCAGCAGGAAGTTTCCAAAATGCAATATCTGCAGACGTATGAAGCAACAAAAGCCATTCAAACTCAGGTTGTAGCTGCGATTGCGCAAGGTTATTACAATCTTTTGATGTTGGATAAACAATTGGAAATCGCCAAATCGAATCTGGAACTGAGTAAAAATACGCTTAATATCACAGAAAAAATCTGGCAAAGCGGCGACGCAACTTCTCTCGGCGTTCAGCAATCAAAAGCACAAAAAGAATATACAGAACTTCTGATTACTCAACTGGAACAGAATATTAAGATTCAGGAAAATGCTTTGAGTATTTTGGTTGGTGAAAATCCGACTAAAATCATCAGAACGATTGAAATGTCCGATACTTCCCTACCTCAAAATCTGTCTGCGGGACTTCCTGCAGCAATGGTAAGCCGCCGTCCGGATGTTCGTCAGCAGGAGTTGGTTTTGTTAGAGTCTAATGCCTTGATTGGAATTGCTCAAGCGAATATGTATCCTGCTTTGAAAATCACAGCTACCGGTGGCGTGAATTCTTTCAAATTTGACAATTGGTTTCAGATTCCGGCGTCTTTATTTGGTTCTGCTTTAGACGGAATTACGCAACCGATTTTCCAGAAAAGACAATTGAAAACAGATTTTAATGTTGCGAAAATACAAAGAGAGAAAAATGTTTTAGCGTTCCGTCAATCTGTTCTTAATGCAGTTGGAGAAGTTTCGGACGCTTTGGTTTCCAACGAGAGTTTGAAAGTTCAGGAAGAAAAAGCAAGTGAACAAGTGACAACCTTGAAATCAGGAATCATAAGTGCTGAAAAGCTTTACAAAAGTGGTTTGGTCAATTATCTGGAAGTCATCACAGCTCAAGGCAATTCGCTCCAAGCCGAATTGAACCTAGCTTCCATAAAAAGACAACGACTTAGCAGTATTGTCAATCTATATCGTGCGCTTGGCGGCGGATGGAAATAGGTCTATATTAAATTAAATTGTTGAAATGCAGCCTATAACGGACTGTATTTTTTTATCAATTTAATTATCAGAAGTTTCAGTATCAATAATATTTACTAACTTTAAAAATTATTCATATAACAGAAAGAATTTTTCAACAGAACGACCGCCTATGAAAACACTTTTACTGATTAGACATTCCAAGAGCGACTGGCCGGAAGAAATGGATGATTTTGACCGTCCGCTGACAGAGCTGGGCCGAACGAATGCGCCGAAAATGGCCGAGCTTCTGAAGCATAAGAACATTGAAATAGATTGTTTTATCACCAGTCCCGCAGTGCGCGCCAGAGAAACATGCGAACTGTTTTCCAAGGTTTTCGGGAAAGAATACTCTACAAGGGAAAAACTATATCGTCCCTCGGAAGATAATTTTCTGTCTGTGATTTTCGATACAGAAAATACTGTCAGTAGCCTGGCCATTTTTTCACACAACAATGGCATTTCAAACTTTGCCAATTCACTGACGGACGAAATCGTGAATCTGCCGACGTCCGGCGTGGTGGCGTATGAAATTGACTGCGATGATTGGACTGACTTTGAGACGGCCAAAAAGAAGTTTCTGTTTTTCTATTCGCCCAAAAATCTGTCTTGACAAACATCATAAACTTTAGCCAAAACAAGCATGCTATTTTACGGATTGATGCTTTTTATATATTTTTGAAGACTGTAAGCCTAAGTATTCATTAATCCGTTTGTCCATTGACTTCAATTTCCATTATCATTGCCATTTTCAACAGAAAAGACGAGCTGTTCGAACTTCTGAGTTCCTTATCGCGCCAGAGTGATAAAAATTTTGAGGTTATTGTGATAGATGACGGTTCAAAGATGGCTTTGCTTCCGACGGTGGACTTATTCAGAGAATCACTGGATATTCAGTTTTTCCGTAAGGATAATTCAGGTCCGGGACTGAGCCGAAACTATGGTGCCAGAAGAGCCAAAAACG